>DATLYX010000103.1:0-46545 GCA_035574295.1 Xanthobacteraceae bacterium | reverse complement strand
CCGCCGATGTCGAGATCGGCGGGCAGGAACGTCTTCAGCGTCACCGGAGTTGCGATTTTGCCGGCGCGGATGAGCTGGGAGGCGAGCTCGTAAATCTGCTGATGGATCGGCTCGTAGAAGTGTTGCGGCTCAAGAAAATCGGAGACCCGGTAGAATGCCTCGTTGTTGACCAGGATCGCGCCCAGCAGCGCCTGCTCCGCCTCGATGTTGTGCGGGGCGGTGCGGAAGGAGGGCGCGGCGTCGCTCAGCCGGCGCGCGATCGAATCAACAGGGGCCATGATTCGCGATCAAAGGTTCCGTGTGTGTCGAATTTTTGAACGCGGAACAAATACGCCAACATCGAGCGAACTCGAGGCCTTCATACCGACGCTACGATGCCAGCAACGCGACAGGCTCGCGACGCGCTCTTGTTCGTTTTTGAATGCGTCCCTTCAGGCGAGGCGCAGCACTGCGCTGGCTTGGTTTAGCACCGCATCGCAGCGGTGTGCGAAATTCGTTTTCGCTTTCCCCGTTTCCCACCGGGAGCGAAATTGTTCTGAAAAATTTTGCCGAAAGACTTGACCGTGGCGATCGCAGGGAAATCGCGGCAAAGATTCATTCGCCCGCGAGTCGCCACGACAAACGCTCGCTGTTTTCGAGCGCGCGCAGCCGTGCTTCTTCGCGTGCGATGTAATCGCGCGTCAGCGGCACCACATCCTGACGCTTGGTGATCTGGATCTGCATCACCATCATGGCCTGTTCGCGGAACGACATTTCGGCGGCGGCGAGGTAAAACTCCCACATGCGCACGAAACGCTCGTCGTAGAGGCGTTCCGCCTCCTCGCGGTGGGCGAGGAAGCGCTCGCGCCAGTTCTTCAGCGTTTCCGCATAATGCAACCGCAGAATCTCGATGTCCGCGATCAAGAGCCCGGACCGCTCGATCGCAGGCACGACTTCAGAAAGCGCCGGTATGTAGCCGCCGGGAAAGATATATTTGGCGATCCAGGGGTTGGTGATGTTCGGGCCTTCGGGACGGCCGATCGAGTGCAGCACCATCACGCCGTCGTCGGCCAGCAACTTCGCGCACTTCTCGAAAAACGCATCGTAATAGCCGACGCCCACGTGCTCGAACATGCCGACGGAAACGATCCGGTCGAACGTCTCGTTGATATCCCGATAGTCCTGCAACCGGAATTCGACCGCCTCGGAAAGGCCCTTTTCCGCAGCGCGGGCGCGCGAGCGGGCCAACTGTTCCTGCGAGAGCGTGATGCCGGTGGAACGTGCGCCGCAGAATTCCGCAAGGTAGAGCGCAAGCCCGCCCCACCCGCTGCCGATGTCGAGCACGCGCTCGCCGCCCTTGAGCACAAGCTTGGCTGCGAGGTGGCGCTTTTTGGCAAGCTGCGCGTCGTCCAGCGACTGTCCGGGGTGCTCGAAATAGGCGCAGCTATATTGCTGGTCGGCGTCGAGGAACAGCGCATAAAGCCGGCCGTCGAGGTCGTAATGATGCGCAACATTGCGCCGGGCGCGGCTGCGCGGGTTGAATTGCTGCAAACGGCGATTGAGGTAGCGCAGAAGCCATTGCGGGCGTGCCCAATGGGGCGGCTTGCCGTCGCGATTCTGATGCAGTGCAAGGGCCAGCACGTCGGCGATGGTGCCGCGTTCGACCACGAAGGTGCCGTTCATGTAGCACTCGCCGAGCTTCAGCTCGGGGTCCAGCAACACGGCAAGTTGCGCCGCGCGGCTGGTGAAGCGCACTGCCACCGGGGTTCCGGTACCATCACCGAAGGTGAATACCGCGCCGCTCGCCGTGGTGAGCTGGAGATTGCCCCGGCGAACGAACTGCGACAGCAATGCTCGAAGCAACCGGTCCATCGGCCGCCCCTGCCACATCTTTTTCCACCTTTGCGCCGATCTGCCGGCGCCTCCGCCGGTGAACGGCCCCACGCTCCCACCGCGCTCAAGGCGCGGTCTCTGAGTGCCTTTGGGCGGCAATATTACAGCAAAGTCAATGCGGCGGAGCAATGCGCACGATCAGCGCGCCACCCAAAATGACGCGCGAGCAGCCGTGTGAGGGACGGCAGGAGAATCGTGCAATTATGCGTTAAAGATTTGAGCGTACGTGCGGGCGGATTCGTGCTAAATCCGCTTCGGAGGGACAGGTAATGCGGCGGCTCACACCTGCGATCTGCAGCCTCGCGGCGACGCTCGTGGTCACGGGCGTGCAGGCGCAAGGCGTGCGGAACGAAAGCTACATTGCCGGCAGGAATCCTGCGCAGCTCTTTGCCTCCGACTGCACCGGCTCTGGCTGCCACAGCGGGCCGCAGGGACTTGCCAAGGGCAAGCAAGCGAACGATCTCGCCGCTTATCTGCGTGCGCACTATACCGACAGCAAGCAGACCGCCGCAGCCTTGGCCGCCTATCTGACGGGAGTGACCGGCGAGGCCCGGCCGGTGCGCGGCAAGCCCGAGCGGATCGAACGCGTGGAGCGGCCGGCGCCGCAGGAGCCGCAGGATCGCGCCGCGCCCGAACAGCGCGAATGGTTGCCGTTCCAGTTGCCGAATCTGTTTGGCCGTCAGGAGGTGCAGGAGCCGCCGACGCAGCAGGAAGCAGCGCCGCCTCCGGCGCGAACCCCTCAGCGGTCGCGGTCGGCGGCGAAGCCGGAGCAGACCGCCAGGAGGCCCAGCGAACGCGCCGAGCCACCGGCGCGCGAGAAAGCCACGCAACCGTCGGAAGGCTCGCTGTTCTCGGCGTTCTCGGCGCTGTTCGGACGTGAAAGCGAGACGAAGACCGCTCCCGATCCGACGAAGCCTGCGCCGCGCACGCGACAGACGTTACGGCCGCAACCCAAAGACGAAGAAGCCTTCAGGCCGCCTGCGCGTATTGAAACCACGCCGCCGCCGGCGCGGCGGTCAACGCGGCAGCCAGCGAGGACCGAGGAGGCCGCAAAGCCGACCAGCGATGAGGCCGCTCCGGCGCAGCGTGCGCGGCCGTCGCCAAAGTCGGACGCTACAAAGCCGGACGCGGCCGCAAAGCCGCCCAAGTCCGAAGAGAGCGCGAAACCGGCGAGCGACAGCGAGTCCGCCGCGCCACCGCGCACGCGGCAGACCACACGGCGGCCGCCCAAGACCGAGCAGGCCACGGCGCCGGCGAATACCGGCACCGTGCCGAAACGTTCGCATCGCACGGAGCCGCTGTTCCCGGTCACCGAGGACAATGCCGGTCCTCCACCGGCGAGCGACATCTATCGGCCCGCCCGGCGCGATCCGTCGTCTGCGGAGCCGACATCGGATCTCCTTCCTCCGGCGCGCGAGTCGGGGTCGCGTTTGCAGATCTTCGACTGACGCTCGCTGTTCGCGCAGCGTCGGCGCAAAGGCCGCCGACTCAAGCTTTCTTCGGCGCGGTCCCCGACTCCTTCGCCGCCTCTTCGGGACTGGGCTCGCGGCCCGACTTCTTCGCCTCGGGCTCGAAGAAGGCCGCAGCGGCTGCTTCCGCTGCTCCCGTCGCGCCCTCGGGTGCAGGCGCAGCTTCGGGCGCCACGGTGATGTCCTCGCCGCGGGCCAGCCGTTCGGCTTCGTCGGCGTTGCGCGCCACGTTGACCGTTACAGCGACCTCGACCTCTGGGTGCAGCAGGATCGAGACCTTGTGCCGTCCGATGGTCTTGATCGGCGCGTTCAGCGCGATCTGGCTGCGCTCGACGAGGAAGCCGGCGTTGCCAAGGATGCCAGCGAGATCCCGCGCAGTGACCGAACCATAGAGCTGGCCGGTCTCGGCGGCTTGCCGCAGCACCGCGAAGCTCTGGCCATCGAGGCGGCTTGCCACCTGTTGCGCCTCGCCCTTGCGCTCCAGGTTGCGGGCCTCAAGCTCCGCCTTCATGGCCTGGAACTTGGCCTTGTTGGCTTCGGTGGCGCGCAAAGCCTTGCCTTTGGGCAGCAGATAATTGCGGGCAAAGCCGTCTTTGACGCGGACGGTGTCGCCCATTTGGCCGAGCTTGGCGATGCGTTCGAGGAGGATCACTTCCATGGTTCTTGCTCCGAGTAATCGTGTGGGTTGTCCGTTTCCAAGAAGTCAGCTTTTTAGGGTCGGCGGGCCGCCCTTGCCGGTCAGACGGCCGCGAATGTCGAAAGCCGCATCGGCAAGACCGAGCAGCGCGATGAGCACCAGGGCCGGCCAAATCAGCACCACCGTCACATAGGCAAGCCCGAGCACGAGACCGCGCGCACTGAAGCCGCGTGTGATGGAATGCAGCACGGCGAAGCCGAGGATGGCATAGGCGGTGGCGAGGCTTGCGACGACGATGCCGGAAATCATGCCGAGCAGGCCGAGGCGAGACGCAAGCAGCACGCCGGTCGCCGCGGCCGCCAGCAGCACCGGCGCGACCCGGGGGAACGACATCTGGGCAACGTCAGGCCATGGCCGGCGCAGGCGCCCGGACATGGTCACAATGCGGCCGGCGAGCCACAACAGCAGGGCATTGATGAAAGTGACGGACACGGCGGCGGCCGGCGGGGCAATGGCCACCAGCGCATCGAGGCGCTGGCCGTAATCCGGTTGATTGCGCACCTCGGGAGGGGCAGAGCGGCGCAACAGCGTCTCGAAGGCGCGGCGCAACTCGCTGCGGACGGTCTCCTCGGTCTGGCCGAGCGTCAACAGCACGGCAACCACGATCAGCGAGCCGATGATTGCGGCCCAGATCACCAGCCGGCCGACGGGATACCACTCCAGCGTCCGGCCCGCGGGCGTCTCGACCGGCCGCGCGAGCAGCGCCAGATAGCCCAGCCACCAGGCCGGCAGGCCGATGCCGAGCAGAAAGGCCATGAACAGATAGCTGCTGAAACCCAAAGCGAGCCCGGCCGCCGCGACCAGCGCCGCGATCAGGGCCGACCAGTGGCTCCATCCGAGCGCTGCAATCATGATGGGCAGCGGCGCGAGATAGAAGAGAAACAGCGAGAGCAGCGCGCCGGAAATGATCGAGGCAAACAACAAAGCGGACGCAATGCCGGCGCCGACGCCTACGAGGAGGATCTGTGCCATCGAGCTGTCCCGCTCCGTTGCTGCGAGCGGTTAGAGGCGGATCGATGTCCGCCCCAACCATCGGCCGCCGGATGCCTCCGGAGGCCTCGATCCGCCCTCATCCTCAGGAGCCCGCCGAAGCACGAAGGGTGAAGGCTGGCGTCGCGAAGGATGCGGGCATTCGTTGCCGCCTCACCCTTCAAGACGCGCGCTGCGCGCGCTCCTCAGGGTGAGACAAAATTCACCGGATCACATAGGGCAGCAGCCCGAGAAAACGCGCGCGCTTGATCGCCCGCGCAAGCTCCCGCTGCTTCTTGGCGGAGACCGCCGTGATCCGACTGGGCACGATCTTGCCGCGCTCGGAAATGTAGCGCTGCAGGAGTCGCACGTCCTTGTAATCGATCTTGGGCGCATTCGGCCCGCTGAACGGGCAGGTTTTGCGGCGGCGGAAAAACGGTCGGCGGCCGCCGCTCGCGGCCAGCGCGCTGCTCTGCGGAGATCCGGTCGCCATGTCACTCCTCCGTCACGGCTTCTTCGCCGCTCTCGGCGTCATCGCGCGGACGCCGCTCCTCGTCCCGTTCGCGCCGGCGCCGGCCGCCTCCGGCCGGTGCGGCATCGCGACCGTCGCGCTCCTCGCGCTCGCGGTCGCGATCCGCCTTGCGCATCATGGCGGAGGGGCCTTCCTCCAGCTCTTCGACGCGTACGGTGAGATAGCGCAGCACATCCTCGTTGATGCTCTCCTGACGTTCCACCTCGCGGATCGCCGCGGGCGGCGCGTCGATGTTGAACATCGTGAAATGGGCTTTTCGATTCTTGCGGATGCGATAGGCGAGCGATTTGACGCCCCAGTATTCGGTCTTGGGGACTTTTCCGCCCATCTGCTCGACGACGCCCTTGTACTGCGCTGTCAATTCCTCGACCTGCTGCGGGCTCAAATCCTGCCGCGCCAGAAATACGTGCTCGTAAAGCGGCATGTGCCTTTCCTTAGCTTGCGCTATTGAGTAGCCCGGATGGAGCGAAGCGACATCCGGGATCGGCCGATCGCATCGGATTTCGCGACCCCGGATTTCGCTGCGCTCAATCCGGGCTACGTTGCAGAGCATGATTTTGCCGAGAACCGCCTCGATCCGCGCGGCGTCGGGGTCATGCCTTCCTTCTCCGTCATCCGGCGCCAAGCCCTTCGAGCCTTCGGAAAGGCTCGATGCTCAGAAGGCGGGAACACGGGACGACGGACCAGAGGGCCCTACCGTTGGTCTTGCCTTAGGCTCGGTTTTCAGACTTAAGCCCGCCGGCAAGAAACGCGGCCGTCCGTTCAGCTCCCGGCCGGGATCAACGGAGCGGAGGGGTTATAGGGGACGGGGCGGGGCAAATGCAAGTGGGGTTGTCCTGTTTCCTTTGCCGGTTCGCGCGTTTCGCGACTGCGTGCGCTTGACAGTCCGGCGCGCTGCGGTGTCTTTCGCAACGAGGCGAGGCGACGATGGCAGCGGCGTTCATTTTTCCCGGGCAGGGCAGTCAGGCGGTGGGCATGGGCAAGGCGCTGGCCGAGACGTTTGCACCCGCGCGCGCGGTGTTCGAGGAGGTGGATGCGGCGCTCGGCGAAAATCTTTCCGCTGTCATGTGGGAGGGACCGGCTGACAAGCTCACGCTCACCGAAAACGCGCAGC
This sequence comes from Xanthobacteraceae bacterium, assembly GCA_035574295.1. Taxonomy (GTDB): domain Bacteria; phylum Pseudomonadota; class Alphaproteobacteria; order Rhizobiales; family Xanthobacteraceae; genus PNAI01. The sequence goes on along the minus strand of DATLYX010000103.1, from coordinate 39,892 downwards.
CGGCGCTGATGGCGGTGTCGATGGCGGTGATGCGGGTGCTTCAGGCGGAGGCCGGACTCGATCTGCGGCGCGACGCAAAATTCGTGGCCGGTCATTCGCTGGGCGAATATTCGGCGCTCGCCGCGGCCGGTGCGTTTTCGCTTGCCGACGCCGCGCGGCTGTTGCGGCTGCGCGGGCGCTCGATGCAGCAGGCGGTGCCGGTGGGCAGCGGCGCCATGGCGGCGCTGCTCGGACTGTCGTTCGAGGAGGCCGCGGCGGTTGCGCGGGAGGCGGCGCAGGGCGAAATCTGCCAGGCGGCAAACGACAACGGCGCGGGGCAGGTGGTGGTGTCAGGCCACAAGGCCGCGGTCGAGCGCGCGGTGGAGATCGCCAAGGCCAAGGGTGCCAAGCGCGCAATGCTGTTGCCGGTGTCTGCGCCGTTCCATTGCGCGCTGATGCAACCTGCGGCAGACGCCATGGCAGAGGCGCTGGCGAAAATCTCGGTGCAGGCGCCCGTGGTGCCGGTGGTCGCCAACGTGACGGCGCAGCCGGTGAGCGATCCGGCCGAGATCGTGCGCAATCTGGTGGCGCAGGTCACCGGCACCGTACGCTGGCGCGAATGCGTCGCGTATATGGCGGGTGCCGGGGTTACCATGTTCTACGAAGCGGGCGCGGGCAAGGTGCTCACGGGTCTGGTGAAGCGCATCGCCGAAGGGGCGACCGGCATCGCCATCGGCACCCCGGAGGATGTGAAGGCGTTCAAAAACGCTAAGAAATAATTCGCGTTGAACGTGGGGCGTCGCTACGCTCGCAATCGAATGTTGAGACAACAAGCTGGGGGGATGTGATGTTCGACCTATCCGGCAAGACGGCGCTGGTGACGGGGGCCAGCGGGGGCATCGGCGGCGCGATCACGCGTGCGCTGCATGCGCAGGGCGCAACCGTTGCCGTCTCCGGCACGCGGCGCGAGGCCCTCGATGCGCTCGCCGCGGAACTGAAGGATCGCGTCCATGCGCTGCCCTGCGATCTCGCCGACCGGGACGCAGTGGAGGCCCTGGTGCCGAAGGCCGAGGAGGTCATGCAGAAACTCGACATCCTCGTGGCCAACGCCGGGGTCAACAGGGACAATCTCTTGGTGGCGCTGCGCGACGAGGACTGGGAGCAGGTGATCAACGTCAATCTCACCGCTACGTTCCGGTTAACGCGCGCGGCGGTCAAGGGCATGATGCGGCGCCGCTTCGGCCGCATCATCGGCATCACGTCGGTCGTGGGGGTCACCGGCAACGCCGGGCAAAGCAACTACACCGCGAGCAAGGCCGGTATGATCGGCATGATGAAATCGGTTGCCGCGGAGTACGCCAAACGGGGCGTCACCGCAAACTGCGTCGCGCCGGGTTTCATCGCCAGCCCGATGACCGACCGGCTCAACGAGAAGCAACGCGAGGCGATCCTGTCGCGCGTGCCCGCCGGCCGGCTCGGCGCGGGCGCCGACGTGGCGGCGGCGGTGGTGTATCTGGCCTCGGACGAGGCGGCCTACGTGACCGGGCAGACGCTGCACGTCAACGGCGGCATGGCGATGGTCTAGCCTCGTCCCTGTGCACAGTTCTGTTGATAGATGCGGCGGTCCACATGCTAGTCAAGCGGGGGGAAGTATGTTAACCGAACCCCGGCCTGGCTCGGGGGCCGGCATGTTGCGAGGACGCTGCGTGGATCCGCTCGCGGTCCGTGTGCGTCCCGATCCTGACGAGGCCGATCACGCGTTGGCTCGGGGTCGCTAGAGCCCAATCCACAAAGAGGTCTATACGATGGCTGACATAGTCGAGCGGGTAAGAAAGATCGTCGTAGAGCACCTGGGCGTTGAGCCGGACAAAGTGACGGAAAACGCAAGCTTCATCGACGACCTCGGCGCCGACAGTCTCGATACGGTCGAGCTCGTCATGGCCTTCGAGGAGGAGTTCGGCTGCGAAATTCCCGACGACGCGGCGGAAACCATTCTGACCGTCGGAGACGCGGTGAAGTTTCTCGAAAAAAACGCCAAGGCCTGACGCCGGTCGCGACCGCGCGATAAACTTCTCACATAGGGGAAGCGGTTGAACTCCCGCCGGGGAGTGGAATGCGGTCGCCACGATGCGCCCGAGGAGCCGAACATGAGACGCGTCGTCGTCACCGGGATGGGAATGGTCACGCCGCTCGGCTGCGGGGTCGAGGTGACGTGGCGGCGGCTGATCGCGGGCGCGAGCGGCGCCCGGCGCATCGAGCACTTCGACGTGTCCGACCTGCCCTGCAAAATCGCATGCACCATACCCAGAGGCGACGGCAGCGACGGCAGCTTCAATCCGGACCAGTGGATGGAGCCGAAAGAGCAGCGCAAGGTCGACGACTTTATCGTGTTCGCGATGGCGGCGGCGCGGCAGGCGCTCGACGACGCGGGATGGAAACCGGCGAGCCGCGAGGAACAGGCGAGCACCGGCGTGCTGATCGGCTCGGGCATCGGCGGCATTGAGGGCATCGCCGAGTGCGCGGTCACGCTCAAGGAAAGGGGACCGCGCCGCATCTCGCCCTTTTTCATACCCGGACGCATCATCAATCTTGCTTCGGGCTATGTGTCGATCGAGTTCGGGCTCAAAGGACCGAACCATGCGGTGGTCACCGCCTGTTCCACGGGCGCGCACGCGATCGGCGATGCGGGGCGGCTGATCGCGCTCGGCGATGCGGATGTCATGGTCGCCGGCGGCACGGAATCGCCGGTGAACCGAATCGCAATCGCGGGATTTTCGGCGTTGAAGGCGCTGTCGACCTCGTTCAACGATACGCCGGAGAAGGCTTCGCGCCCCTATGATCGCGACCGCGACGGCTTCGTGATGGGCGAGGGCGCGGGTGTCGTGGTTTTGGAGGAGGCCGAACACGCCAAGCGGCGCGGCGCCAGAATCTATGCGGAACTTACCGGCTACGGCCTCTCCGGCGACGCCCACCACATCACAGCGCCGGCACCGGATGGCGACGGGGCGCTGCGCTGCATGCAGGCGGCGGTGCGCCGTGCCGGCGTATCACCGGCGGAGATCGACTATATCAATGCGCACGGCACCTCGACGCCGCTCGGCGACGAGATCGAGCTTGCAGCGGTCGAGCGGCTCGTCGGCAATGCGGCCGGACGCATCGCGATGTCCTCGACCAAGTCCTCGATCGGGCACCTGTTGGGCGCGGCCGGCGCGGTGGAAGCGATCTTCTCGATCCTCGCCATCCACAACGGCGTCGCACCGCCGACGCTCAATCTCGACAATCCTTCCGTCGAGACACCCATCGATCTCGTCGCGCACAAGGCGCAGCAGCGCGAGATCAATACGGCGCTGTCGAATTCGTTCGGTTTCGGCGGCACGAATGCGTCGCTGATCTTCCAGCGATACACGGCCTGACGGCCATTCTCGCTGCCCATCCCGGTTTTGCCATATTTGGCCTACCCTATGGGCAGCAGAAAAGAATTCTGCGAGGATGGGTTGGCGCGCTCGCAGGTGCCGACGCTCCAGATCCAAGGATGCGAGATCCAAGGATGCGGCGAGGCATGGTTGCGGGGGGAACGTGGTGGCTTCGAATCTTCCGTCGGGCGGCAACGGCAAGGACTGGTCGGATCCGGTTCACGCGCCGACCGCACGTCGGCCCGCTGCGCATGCGGCAGGCGAGTCCCCTCCGCGCGGCGGCCGCGCGGCCAACGGTGCGGTCGCGGACCACAAACGGGTGGCGCCGCGCAGCCCGCGCGCTGCGCTCGAGCCGGAACAGGTGATCATGCCGATTCGCTCCAGGCGCCCCCGCAACCCGCTCTTTATCTTCGGCAACGCGCTGTTCACGCTCCTGTTGCTGCTCGGCTTAGCGGGCGGCGCCGCTTTCATGGTGGGCAAGCAACGTTTTGAGGCGCCCGGGCCGCTGGCGGAGGAAAAGACCGTAATCATCCCGCGCAATTCCGGTGTGCGCGACATCGCGGACCTGTTGCAGAAGGAGGGTGTGATCGATCAGCCATGGCTGTTCGTCGCCGGAGTCGTGGCGCTCAAGGCGCGCGAGGATCTGAAGTATGGCGAATACCAGTTCGCGCCGCGCGCGAGCTTGCGCGAAGTGGTCGGCATCCTGATGGAAGGCAAGGTGGTGCAGCACACATTGACCATTCCGGAAGGGTTGACGTCGGAGCAGATCGTTGCGCGGCTCACCGAGCATCCGGTGCTGACCGGCAACATCCGCGAAATCCCGCGCGAAGGCACGCTTTTGCCGGAGACCTATAAATTTACGCGCGGCACGACGCGGGAGCAGATGATCCAGCGCATGCAGCAGCAGCACCGAAAGCTGGTGCAGGAGATCTGGGAGCGGCGCATGCCCGACCTGCCGCTGCGCACGCCAGAGCAGCTCGTGATCCTCGCCTCGATCATCGAAAAGGAGACGGGCAAACCGGAGGAGCGCACGCGAGTCGCCGCGGTATTCGTCAACCGGCTCAAGCAGCGGATGAAGCTGCAGTCCGACCCAACGATCATCTACGGGCTCGTGGGCGGCAAGGGCACGCTCGGCCGGCCGATCATGAAAAGCGAGATTGAGCAGCCAACCCCTTACAATACCTACGTGATCGACGGCCTGCCGCCGGGGCCGATCGCCAACCCCGGCCGCGCGTCGCTGGAAGCGGCGGCCAATCCGGCACGCACCAGGGAACTCTACTTCGTGGCCGACGGGACCGGCGGTCACGTGTTCTCGGAAAATTACGAGCAGCACTTAAAGGCGGTGGCGCGGCTGCGGGCGATCGAGCAGGGCGCGGCGGCGCGGGCGAGCGGGGCGCCGCCTCTGCCGGGACGCGGGCCAGGCACCACTCCCGGAAGCCGATAGCCTTACTTTCAGCTTGAGACGACTGCGGCGCATTTGGCGTGGTGGATGTCCTTTTCGGAAAAGCGGTTCCCACTTTTCCGGGACATGCGCTAAGGTCGCGCCGATTTTCGCTGCTTGGCGATTGGGATTCGATGGCTCTCTCCAGCATGACCGGCTTTGCGCGGGCGCACGGGGTCTGCGGCGCCTATACGTGGGCGTGGGAGCTGAAGTCGGTCAATGCCAAGGGGCTCGACCTGAAGCTGCGGCTGCCGCCGGGGTGGGACGCGGTCGAGGCGCCGGTGCGGGCGCGCGCAGCGGAGTCGCTTGCGCGCGGCGCGGTGTTCGCGAACCTGACGGTCACGCGCGAAGGGGCGCCGCCGGTTGCGCGCGTGAACGAGCCGGTGCTCGCGGCAGTGCTCGCCACGCTCAAGGATCTCTCCGGCAAGGTCGCTGCCGCGCCGCCGACGCTCGACGGTATCCTCTCGCTCAAGGGCGTGATCGAAGTCACCGAGGCGGAAGAAACCGAAGAGGAACGCCGCGCGGCAGAGGCGGCCGTGGTCGCGGGCTTCAGCGATGCGCTCAAGCAGCTCCAGGCCATGCGGCGGCATGAGGGCGAGGCGCTCGGCAAGGTGCTCGTCGCGCGGCTCGATGAAATCGCGGCGCTCACCGCACGGGCGGAAGCGGCTCCGGGCCGCAAGCCGGAGGCGATCAAGGCGCGGCTCGCCGAACAGGTCGCTGCGCTGCTCAACGCCGCGGACCGTTTCGATGCCGACCGGCTGCATCAGGAAGCGATTCTGCTTGCCGCCAAGGCCGACATCCGCGAGGAGCTGGATCGGCTTGCGGCGCATGTGGCGCAGGCGCGAAAACTGCTCGCAGGGGGCGGTCCGGTGGGTCGCAAGCTCGATTTTCTGGCGCAGGAATTCAACCGGGAATCGAATACGCTCACCGCCAAGGCCGGCGACGTGGAGCTGACCAACATCGGGCTGGAATTGAAGGCGGTGGTGGAGCAGTTCCGCGAGCAGGTGCAGAATCTGGAATAGCGATGAAGCGACGGTCCGCGCCCAGAAATGGAATCGCCCGGCGTGGGCTGATGCTGGTGCTGTCGTCCCCTTCCGGGGCGGGAAAAACCACGCTGTCGCGCATGCTGCTCGAAGCCGAGCCGGATGTGACGCTGTCGATCTCGGTGACCACGCGGCCGCGGCGACCGGGCGAAATCGACGGCCGGCACTACCATTTCGTCACGCAGGCGGAATTCGAGCGCATGCGGCGCAATCGCGACTTCCTGGAATGGGCCAAGGTGTTCGGCCATTACTACGGTACGCCGCGGGCGCCGGTGGACAAGGCACTGGCGCAGGGCCGCGATGTCTTGTTCGACGTCGATTGGCAGGGCGCCAAACAACTGCGCAGCAAGGCGCCCGACGATCTCGTGAGCGTGTTCGTCCTGCCGCCGTCGATTCCCGAACTGCGGCGGCGGTTGCGCAGCCGCGCGCAGGATTCGAACAAGGTCATCGCCGCGCGCATGGCGAAGGCGGCGGGCGAGATGAGTCACTGGCGCGAATACGATTACGTCATTATCAACCGCGATCTGGATCAGGCCTTCGCGGAGCTGCGCGCAATTCTCGCTTCCGAGCGGCTCAGGCGCGAGCGCCAACCCGGTCTCGCGGCGTTCGTCCGCAAATTGCAGGCGAAACTTTAACCCCGGCATCACATTGCGGCGCCACTCTACATCGTCAGCACGATGCGGCCAACCACGCGGCCGGCGCGCAGATCGTCGAGAGCGGTCTGGGCGGCGGCAAGCGGCCGTTCGGTGATCGGCGGCGATTGCACTTTGCCCGCGCGGGCGAGCGCAACCACCTCGCGCGCCTCGGCGAGCGTGCCGGTGAGAATGCCTTCGATGGCGATGGCCTTCAGCGCAAACATCGCCGCCGGTATGGCGAAGCCGCCGCCGATCAGGCCGCTCACCACTACCTTGCCGCCGCGCGCCAGCACGCCGGTGGCAAATTGCAGCGAACGGTCCGAGCCGACGAAATCGACGATGCCATGCACGCCGCCGGTCTGCGACAGGATCGCCTTGCGGGCGCCGGGATCGGCGGGATCGAAGGTTGCGGCAGCGCCGGCGCTGAGCGCCGCTTCGCGTTTGGTCGCATCGATATCGGCCACAAGCGGTGCAGTCCCGAACAGCGCGCGGGCCAAGCCCAGGCCCATCATGCCGACGCCGCCGAGCCCGACCAGCAACAGCGGCCCGCGTGTTGCCTGTGCGGCCAGGCGTTTGAGCGCGGCGTAGGCGGTGAGGCCCGAGCACATCAGCGTTCCAGCGAACGCCGGTGACAGCGGCGCAAAGTCGATCAGATATCGCGGATGCGGGACGAGGACGTGGGTGGCAAAGCCGCCGTCGGCATTGATGCCGAGATGGCGCGGCGCGGCACAAAGGTTTTCCTCTCCGGCGCGGCAGGCGGCGCAGACTCCGCACCCGATCCAAGGGTAAACGGCGACCTTGGCGCCAAGCTCAACTCCTGCGGCATCCGGGCCGCATTGCTCAACCGTGCCGGCGATCTCGTGGCCGAGGGTGAAGGGCAGGGTGCGGCCTGCGCGTACGTCGAGCCGCTTGCCGTCGCCGAGGGCAAAATATCCGTCCTGCATGTGCAGGTCGGAATGGCATACGCCGCAGCGCGCGATGCGCACGAGCACATCGCTGCCTTGCGGATCGGGGCAATCGGCGAGGGTCTCGCACAGGGGCGCTTCGTAGGCGGTGAGCGAGAGGCGGCGGAGTTGAGGCATGCGGAGTCGCCGGTTGTTGCCACAACCTACTTCCCCTGTTCCGCTCGCGGGAGAGGGGGCATTGCCTATTTTGCCTGCGGGAAGGCTGCGTTGGCGAGCTTGACGAAGCCTTCGATCGGGATCTGCTCGGCGCGCGCCGCAGGGTCGATGCCAGCGGCTGCGAGCAAGGGCAGCGGATCGATGCCGAGCGTTTTGAGGCTCTGCCGCAGCATCTTGCGGCGCTGGCCAAAAGCCGCCTCGGTGATGCGTTCGAGGGCGTGCAGGTCGCAGGCGAGCGGGGCTGCGCGCGGGATCAACTCCACGAGCGAGGAGGTGACCTTGGGCGGCGGCACGAAGGCCGAAGGTTTTACGTCGAACAGGATTTTTGCACGGGTGCGCCATTGCGCGAGCACGGACAGCCGACCGTATGCCTTGCCGCCGGGCGCGGCCACAATCCGCTCGGCCACTTCGCGCTGGAACATCAGCACCAAGCGGTCGTACCAGGGCGGCCAGGATTCGACGCTGAGCCAGCGGATCAGAAGCGGCGTGGCGATGTTGTAGGGCAAGTTGGACACCACGCGCGCGGTTCCGCGAAGGTACGGCTGCGGGTCGAATGTGAGTGCATCGCCCGCGATTACGGTCAGCCGCCCGCCAAAATGCGCGCCGAGCTCGGCCAGCGCGGCAATGGCGCGCTCATCGCGCTCGACGGCAATGACGTGTGCGCCGGCGGCGAGCAGTGCGCGCGTCAAGCCGCCGGGGCCGGGGCCGACTTCGAACACGGTCATGCCTTGCAACGGCCCGGCGGCGCGCGCGATGCGGTCGATGAGATTGAGATCGAGGAGGAAATTCTGGCCGAGCGATTTCTTGGCGCGCAGCCCGTACCGGCGGATCACTTCGCGCAGCGGCGGCAGAGCGTCACGCATGCGCCAGGCGCGCGGCGAGCTTGAGCGCCGCAATCAGGCTCGAGGGGTCACCCCGTCCGGTGCCGGCGATGTCGAAGGCAGTGCCATGGTCGGGAGAGGTGCGTACGAAGGGGAGGCCGAGCGTAACATTGACGGCGTGATGGAAGGCGAGGGTCTTGATCGGGATCAACGCCTGATCGTGATACATGCAGAGCGCCACGTCGTAGGTCTGCCGCGCGGCTTCGTGAAACATGGAGTCCGCGGGCAGCGGGCCGCGCGCATCGATTCCTTCCGCCTTGAGGCGCGCCACCGCCGGCGCCACGAGCGCGCTATCTTCCTCGCCAAGCGCACCTTCTTCGCCGGCGTGCGGGTTGAGTCCGGCGATCGCAAGCCGCGGCCGCACGATGCCAAAGCGCCGGACGAGATCGCGGGCGACAATGCGGCCGGTGGCGAGGATGAGATCGGTGCTGATGCGGCGCGGCACCTCGGACAGCGGGAGATGGATGGTCACCGGCACCACCGCAAGCTCAGGGCACCACAGCATCATCACCGGCATGGCCGTCGATCCGGTTTTCTCCGCGGCAAGCTTGGCGAGGAATTCGGTGTGGCCGGGTTCGGCAAAGCCGGAACGGTACAGCACATTCTTGGCCACCGGATTGGTCACGATCGCTGCGGCGGCGCCGGAGAGCACGTCGTCGACGGCGCGCCGGATGGCGGCAATGGCGGCCGGTGCGCTCGTTGCGTCCGGCCGGCCCGGCTCGGCCTTGGTTTCCACCCCGAGCGGGACCACAGGCAGCGCCGTTGGAAAGACCGCGCAGGCCTCGGCCGGCTCCACCAGCGCCAGCGGCACGTCGAGGGAAAGCCGTGCCGCACGATGGTTGAGGTGCGCGGGGTCGGCAAGGATGTAGAAGGGAGGCAGGGCAACTTCGCTCCGACGCGCCCACGCGGTCAGCGTCAGATCGGGTCCGATGCCGGCAGGTTCGCCGACGGTAAGCGCCAAAGGTTGCGGCATCGGTTCACTTGTATTGGATATAGGCTTGCCTGCGCAGCTCTTCGATGAATTTTTTGGCGCTTGCCTGGAATTGTTTTGCGTAAATCTCCTCGCGAACTTCGCGCTTGCCCACAGTGTTGTCCTTGCTGGACGGTTTTTTGGAGCACAGTGCGTAAGTGGAGATGCCCTCGGGGGTGGTCTCCGGCGGCGTCAGGCGGCCCACCTCGGTCCGCTCCAGGATTTCGCGGAGCTGCGGCGGCAGATCGGCGGAACTGCGCACCACCTGCGGCCGCACGACCACGCCGGAGAGCGCCTGGGCGAGGGGCAGGCCCTCCTCGCAGTTGCGAAAACGGGTACGCAGGCCGTCGGCTTCCCGTCGCCGACCTTCGAACACGGCGGGCGGCGAACCGCGGGTCACGACAAACAGGATCGGTCGCAAAGTGTAGTCGTAGCCGCCCGGATCGTCCTTGTTGCGCAGCTCGAGCTCCTTGAGCACCTGGCTGTCGTTGAGCTGCAGCGAAGCGGCATATCTTCCGCGCACCGCCTGGGCCCAGATGAATTCGGCCTTGAGGCGGGATTTCAGGGTGCTGATCGGCACGCCGCGGGCGGCAAGATCCTGGGCAAACTGCTGCTGAGTCATGTTGCGGCGGCGAGCCATGTTGTTGATGGCGTTTTCCACCTCGTTGTCGATGTTGAGGGTGCTGAAGTCGTAGCGTTTGGGCAATTGCAGCTTCAACCGCTCATCGATCAATTCGTCGATGACCTCGCGGCGTGTCGGGGTGCGATTCGTGGCAAGCTGCAGAAAGCGCGTGCGGTGCTCGATATCGAGATTGGTGATCGGGTCGCCATTGACCAACACGACAACGCCCGTGCCGCCAGACGACGGCGGGGGTTGCGGCTGAGCAGGGCCGGGAGTGTCGGTGGTGCGCGCCGCAGCGCCGGTCGTTGTTGCGGCGGGCGACGGCGTTTGGTTTTGGCCGGCGCAGCCGCCGACCGCGACCGCTACCGCGAGCGCGGCCGCGGCCCATCGGCGGGCGGTCGGAATCTGAGCAGGCATCGTTTGCATTGCAACGTTCGCAGCAGCTTTCATGTGGAGGTTCCGGCCCCCAAATCAGTGCCCCGTCCCGCCAACAGTCTGGCTCACCCCGGTGGTGCCGAGCGTGCGCAAGCTCAACTGCAACAACACCCTGTGGTCGGTGGTCGGATTTCCGCTGTAGCCATAGTCGGCAATGTAATTTAGCGCCAATATCAGACAATCGTCGATATAGCCGAGACCCAACTGGTATTGCTGAACCTGGTTTGCCTCAAGATCGTAGCGGAGCGCGGCGCTGGTCACCCAATTCGCGCTCAGCTTGTACGAGAGGCTGCCCAAAATGCCCTGCCGCGGCGTCAGGAAGCCGATTTCCGGCTGCGCCGCATAGCGGCCGTACAGCACAGTTGCGATCCAGCGGTCGAAGTTCGCCCGGCTTTCGGCCTCGAAGCGACGCACAGAGAAGTCGCGCTCGTCAAAGCGATAGCGCGTGGTGAACGTATAGGTGCGGTCGGGTTGCCAGGACACCCGCGCCACATAGTCCGATCGTCTGGTGTCCAGGCCGCTGGCGAGGCCGGTATTGGTTGGGTCGGGCACCGCAAAGGAGTTCACGCCGAACAGGTGGTAGGACTGCCCAAACAGCACATTGAAGAAGCCGCCACGGTTGACCTGGGCGGTATATTGGAGGCCGACGTTGGCACGGCCACCGCCTTCGATGCGGTCATAGCCGGAGAACTTGTTGTCGCGGAACAGATTGCTGTCGTCGAAGATGAGGCTCTGCGAGTCTTCGTTGGGCAATCGTCCGATCCGCGGCTCATTCGGACGCACAATGATCTGGGCGATCGGCGTAATCGTCTGCGTGCCCCAGGACTGCACGCTGATGAACGGATAGCGATATTCCAGGCCGGCAGTCGGCATGGCCCGCACCTCGGTGCTGTCGCCCGGCGCCAGGTAATTGGCGACGCCGGGATCGGACTTCACCGAAAGCGTCGCCACATCGCCGCGCACGGAGACAAACGGGGTGAACATCTGGCCGAACGAATCGGTGATGGTGCGGCGCCAATGAGCCTCGCCGGAGAAACGCGAGTAGGTGCCGGGAAAACCCCGCATGATGCAGTTGGTCGGGACCTTGACAGTCGGGTCGGCGGTCGTGGGCAGGCACAGGCCGCCGGCCAGCGCCGTCGCGGAGACTGGATCGAAGCTCGCCTGGTCGCGGCTTAAGCTGGTGAAATTTATATTGTAGCTGAGCTCGCCGCCGAGAATCGAACGGTTGAACACATAATTGTAGTCCATCACAGGATGGATCACGGGGATCTGGCGCTGATTGTCGGCCTCGGAGAAGCCGTAATAGTAGATGCTGCGCGCGTCGAAAAAGCTGCGTTCGCCCTTTCCGGTCAGGTACAGCTGCGAGACGCCTTCTACAGGCGAGGAGCGGATTCGGTCGATAGAGTGGCGCTGGGTGTCGATCTTGTAGTCCTGAAAATAGCTCTTGTCGGACGGCAGAACGCCGTCGAATCCCCAAATCCACTTGTTGGAGAGCGCGAACTGGCCGGATGTTTCCAGGCTGCCGCGCCAGTGCTTGTAACCCGGTGTTGTGGTTCCATCGGCACGGCGGAATTCTTCCTTGTCGAGCTGATAGAGACCGCTGCCGCGGATCATGAACGACCCATACTCAAGCCGCTGACGATATTCGGCCTGCATCAGCGGCCCCTGCTTGGTTGTGAACATCGGCGACAGCGTCATGTCGCGGTCCGGGGCAAGCGCAATGTAGTACGGCGTGGTGAGGCCGACGCCGTATTTCGAGCTGCTGGAGAGGATGGGCATGAGCCAGCCGGTCTTGCGCTTGACCGTGGGATCAGGTGCGGCGAAATACGGCCAGTAGGCGACCGGGGTCCCGAAAAACTCGAGCCGCGCATCCTCGAAGTAGATCATCTTCTCGGTTTCGTTGTGGATGATGCGCGCGGCCTTGACCTGCCAGAGCGGCGGTTTCTTGGGATCGTCCTTGCACGGCTCGCAGGCCGTGTAGACCCCGCTCCTCAGGACGGTGAAATTGCCTCCCGTCCGATCCGCGCGGGCGGCGGCAAAACGAGTCTGGTCGGGCGCATCAAGCCGCAGCGAATCCACAAAGCCGTCGCGGAAGTCGTCGCTCAACTCCATGTACTGGCCGTGGATGATGTTGCCGTCCGCTTCGGTCAGCCGGACGTTGCCTTCGGCATGCAGGCGCTTGGTCTTTTGGTCGTACACGACCTTGTCCGCCTCCAGCGTGGCGCCGGCGTAATACACCTGCACGTTGCCGACGGCGGAAACGCGCTGGTTCGTGTAGTCGTACTGCATTTCGTTCGCCTGCAGCAGCATGGGTGCGCGGTCGCTCTTGCGATGAGTGGCGGCAGGCGAGGGCGGAGCGGCCTTGGGCCGCTCGGGGAAGCGCAACAACGGGCTCTGGGCGAGAGCGGGCGATAAGTCGAGGCCGCCGGCGGCAAGAATTGCCACGGCACATATCGCCGCGCAAAGGCGCCCGGAGCTCGGCATTGAGGCGGGGATGGTCGAACGACCGGCCATTACCCGTCCTCCATGTACAACAACGCGAGAAGGCCTATGAGCCCCCCGAACAGAACCGGCAGCCAAGCCGCAATCAGCGGATAGAGCAACTCGGCCGTGCCGAGGTCGTTGGTCACCTTGGCCATGACATAAACAAGAAAGCCCGCCGCGACGCCCCCCAATACCATCTTGGGGACGCCGCCGAAACGGAAGAAGCGGAGGCTGAATGCCGCCGCAAGCAGAACCATGGCGGCCAGCATGAAGGGTTGCGCCAGCAGCTTCTGGTACTGCAGCCGGTAGCCCGCAGCGGCGAGCCCCACCCCTTCCGCCAGGCGGATGTACAGGGGTAATTGCCAGAACGGCACGGTCTCGGGCGTCGAAAAACTCTCCCGCACCTGCTCGGGCGAAAGCGAGGTCCGCAATTGATAGGAGTCATAGGACCGCATCGGCCCATTCTGCGAATAGACGCGGGCGTCCTGCAGCTGCCAATGGCCGTCTTCGAGACGCGCTGATTTGGCCTCGATGCGCTCCAAGAACCTCCCTCCGGCGTCGAAGGTGAAGGCCGTCACGGTGTCGAGAGCCACGCCCTGCTCGCGGCTGGTGGCGGCGTTCAGGATCGAGTGACCTTCGCCGCTCTGCTGGCGCACCCAGAAGCGGCCGCCGGTCGTCGCAGTGTCGCGCGGGCGCGCGCCGGAAAGCTCGGCCTCGAGGTCCTTGGACCGTTCGAACATGGTCGCCGCGAGGGGATTGTAGGCCATGGTGGCGATCAGGCCGAGCACGAAGGAGGCCGCCAACGCCGGCATGATGAATTGCCAGGCGGAAATACCCGCGGCTCGCGCCACAACGAGTTCGTGACGGCGTGAGAGGTTAAGGTAGCATGACATTGCGCCGGTCAGGATGCAAAACGGCAAGATCCGCTCGACGACAAGCGGGGCGCGGTGGAGCGATGTCTTGAGCGCAAGCAGCGATGATAAATTGGCCACATGGTAGTGCCGCCGCATCAGCTCGATGTAATCGAACAGCACGATCAGCGCGAAAATCCCGAGAAACACGGCCAGCACCGAGCCCAAAAAATGCAGTCCGAAATATCGCGCCAGGGTGCCTGTCATCATGGGCGTTCCCTCAACCGGCGGCCGCGGCGCGGCGCAACCACCGCTCGGCTATCATGTTGGTCAAATTGAGCAGGACGCTCGGCGGCTCGATGATGACGCCGCGTGAAATCCCAAAGTAGCAAGGCGCACAGGCGGCGAAAATCACGATGTATCCGAGCGCCAGCATGGCCGGCGTCTGCATGCCAAGCACTATGCCGACGAACCCGGCGATGCGGACGAAAACAACGCCGCCGATGACACCGAGGATCGACCAGGTGCGGCTCTCGCGCGTGGTGCGCGGCGCGCCGAGGAACACGTAGGCAATCATCACGAAGGCGAAGGGGTAGAGCGGCGCCAGGATGCGGTCATGCAGCTCGGCGCGGGCTCGTCCCTGCTGGGCCTTGAAAGCCGGATCGTTCGGATCAGGCCAGAGCAGTTCCCATAGATAGCGCTCGCGCATCGAATAAACGATGGTCTGCGGGCCGGTGGCAAACTGCGAAAGATCGAAATAGTTGTCCGCAAAGCGGACGATTTCCGGATCGCGCCGGCCGGCTTCGTGCCGCTGCAGGCTGCCGTTTTCCAGCACAAGGAAACTGCCGTGCTCGTTCTTGGCGATGTAGCCGCGTTCGGCCAAGAGTGTGATCCGCTCCCTTTCGTTGCGTTGATCGTCGAGGAGAACGTCGAGAAGCTGCCCGTTCGGTTGGCGCGCGCGAATGTGGAACGTGAGCCCCTGCTCGATGATGGTGAAACGGCCGGGTTGCACGATGTTGGTGACGATGTCGGCGCGGACCTCGGTGATCCAGTGGCGAAGCTGCCGCAGCGCCTGCGGCGCCAGGTAAACGCTGATGGCGGCGACGAGCAGTGAGACGAGGACCGCCATGGCGAAAAACGGGCGGAACAGCCGCCAGGGCGACATGCCGGCCGAGTTCATCACGATGATCTCGGAGTCGGTGCTGAGCTTGTTGAGCACGTGACTGACCGCGATCACCAGCGCAAGCGGCGCAATCACCAGCACCAGCAACGGGATGGTGAGGCTCGTGATGCCGAGGAACACAAGGACGTTCTGTCCCTGGGTGGTCACCAGGTCGAATTCGCGCAAGGCGTGAGTGACCCAGATGATCGCCGTCAGGCTGACAAGCACCACCAGAAAGGCGCCCAAGGTGGTGCGGAAGATGTAGGCGCCGATCGACCCCATCCGGCTACATGTCCCCGATGCACAGTCACGCCTTCCGCGCGGGCCAACGCATACCCGGCACGGCAAAAGGCGGACGGCTTCCCCTCCAATATCCTCTTGATCAATCCACAAAATGGCTTCGAAAAGGCAATGCCGTTGAAGATGATGAATAATCGGTTAATAGGCCATTGGTGTGGCCAGGTCTCAACAGTTTCAGGCAAGCTGCGGAGAAACCCCGAAAAAGGACCCCTCAAGCGAGGGCGCGCTTTGCAGATGGCACGCCGCAGGGCATAAGCGTCGCCGCCCGATGCTGCTTGTGCCTGTAATCTACAGGAAGCTTCCATGAGTGATGCCAGAACCCTTGAATTTGCAGGATTTTCCGCGCCGCCCAAGGGGGTGCTGGTGGTTTTCTGCGAGGAGGGGCGAAAGCTCGGCCGGGTGGCGCGCAGGGTCTTGGGGGAGGCGGTCGAAACATTAGCGCGGGCGGCGGAAGCGGAGCGCTTCACCGGCAAGTCGGGCAGTGCGCTCGAAATCGTGGCTCCGGCGGGCCTCCCGGTGCCCAAGCTCGTGGTCGTGGGGGTGGGCAAGGCCGGCAAGCTTGTATCCCGAGATTTCACCAAGTTCGGCGGGGTGGCGCTGGGCAAGATCCCCAACCCGGCGACCGAGGCGACGGTCATCGCCGAGCTGGCAGGCGGGGCATTCAAGCCCGAGCAAGCGGCGGACCTTGCACTCGGCATGCGGCTGCGCGGCTACTCCTTCGACCGCTACAAGACCAAGCGAAAGGAGGACGAGCCCCCTGAGGCCAAGACCAGGATCACCATCGCGGTCGGCAATGTGCCGGCCGCCGAAAAGGCCTGGGCGCCGCGCCGCGCTCTGGCCGAGGGGGTGGTGCTCGCCCGCGACCTGATCAACGAGCCGGCGAACGTGCTCTATCCGGAGGAATTTGCGCGCCGCTGCCGCGAGCTGCGACGGCTCGGGGTGGCGGTGGAGGTTCTCGACGTGCCGGCCATGAAAAAGCTCGGCATGCACGCGCTGCTCGGGGTGGGGCAGGGATCGGCGCATGAGAGCCGGTTGGCGGTCATGCGTTGGAACGGCGGCAAGAAGGGGACACCACCGCTCGCCTTCGTCGGCAAGGGTGTGTGTTTCGATACCGGCGGGATTTCAATGAAGCCGGCAAGTGGCATGGAAGACATGAAGGGAGACCTCGCGGGCGCCGCGGCGGTCGTGGGCGTGATGCATGCGCTCGCTGCGCGCAAGGCGCGGGTCAACGTCGTCGGGGCGGTCGGACTCGTGGAAAACATGCCCGACGGCAAGGCGCAGCGGCCGGGTGATATCGTCAAGTCCATGTCGGGCCAGACCATCGAGATCATCAACACCGACGCCGAGGGGCGGCTCGTATTGGCGGACGTGCTGTGGTACGTCGCCAAGAAGCACAAGCCGAAGCTGATCGTGGATCTTGCCACGCTCACCGGCGCCATCATCGTGGCGCTCGGGCACGAGCACGCGGGCCTGTTCGCCAACGACGACAAGCTGGCGGCGAACCTGATCCGTGCGGGCGAAGCCTGCGGCGAAAAAGTGTGGCGCATGCCGCTTGCGCCGGAATACGACAAGATCATGGACTCCAAATTCGCGGACGTGAAAAACGCCGGCGGCCGCCACGCGGGCGCGATCACCGCGGCGCAGTTCCTGCAGCGGTTTGTCGCCGACAAGACGCCGTGGGCGCATATCGACATTGCGGGCACCGCGCTCGGCTCGCCGCAGACGGACACCAACAAGAGCTGGAGCTCGGGTTTCGGCGTGCAGCTCTTGGACCGGCTGGTGGCGGATTATTACGAGCGGTAAATTGCCCGAGTCGTCGCGGGGTAACGAAGGGACCGCAGGCACAAAGGCGATCAGGATTCGGCAGAGGAGGGCGTCGCTCAGCGATCCCGGTGCGCGGAGCTAGGAGGCGTTACGGCATGACCGAATTGTTATTCTACCACCTGCACCGGCAACCCGTCGAAAAAGTCCTGCCGGCGCTGCTCGAAAAATCGCTGGAGCGCGGCTGGCGCGTGGTGGTGCAGGTCGCATCGGAGGAGCGCATCGAGGCGCTGGATGCCCATTTGTGGACCTATCGCGATGACGCTTTCCTGCCGCACGGTACAGCGAAGGATGGCGATGCAGCGGCGCAGCCGGTGCTGTTGACCACCGGCGAAGATAACCCCAATGGCGCGGAGGTGCGGTTCCTGATCGACGGCGCGGCGGTTCCGCCGGATGCCGCAAGCTATCGGCGCATCGTGCTTCTGTTCGACGGCGAGGACGAGGAGGCGGCGGCCGCGGCGCGCGCGCGATGGAGCGAGGCCAAATCGCGCGGTTTTGCCTGCACCTATTGGCAGACCGACGAGCAAGGGCGGTGGCGGCAGGCGGACTGAAACGTTAACGGCTGCATTCGCAATCGCCGGATTGTTGCCTCTGCCGCGGCGGCGTCACAATATTGCGATCCGAAGGGATTGGATTGCGATCAAGATGCATCGGGCGAAAACGCAACTGGGAGACCGAGCATTCAGTTCCTCGGGCAACGGCGCCTGCAAAACAGGTGCCGCCGGCCGACTGCGGACTGTCGGTGTTGCCACCTTCCTGGCACTTGGACTTGCGGCTTGCAGCAGCGTCGATCTGACGAGCTTCAGGCTTCCCACTGCCGGCGAGCTCCGTCTGCCGGCGATGAACGCGCCGGTGCCGGTCGAGGCACGAAAACCGGTTCCGCCCGAGGAACTGGTGGACAGCGAAGGACGCTGCGCGAGCTCACCGATGGCGGCGGCCGAAGCCGCACCGGAGGCGGCCGGTTCCGACCCGGTTACGACGCCGACGAATCCCGCGCTTGCCGTGGGCGGCATCGCGCTCGGCATGACCGAGTGCGACGTGGTCAAGCGCGCTGGGCCGCCGGAAAAAGTGGTGATCGGCACGAACGAACGCGCCGAGCGCACGGTGACGCTCACCTATACGGGTAACATGCGGCCCGGTATCTACACCTTCACTGCGGGCAGGCTCGTGAGCATCGAGCGGGCGCCCGAGCCGCCGGCACCGCAGAGGCCGACACGGCCGGCGCGGCCGGGCAAGCCGAAACCCAAGCCCGCGCCGAGTTGATTGCCGGCGCTATTTTCAGCACGTGTCCGCGAAGCCGTGCTTCGGCTTCGGATCGTGCGCCAAGGAGGCCAACATGTGTGTTCCAGGGTGTCAGGAAGCTGTGCGGCAGGCGCTTTCACGCCGCGGATTCTTGAAGACCGCCGCCGCGGCGGGCTTTGCCGCTACCGCGGTCGGCCCGGCGGAGGCCGCGCCGCGCCAGTTCCGGCGCGTGGTCGACCTCACCCATACGATGTCGCGCGAGTTCCCAACCTTCTTCGGCGAGCCGGGCATCGAGATGGAGAAGAAGTTCGATTTCAAAAAGGACGGTTTCAATCTCAACCTGTGGAAGCTCAATGAGCACGCCGGCACGCACATGGACGCGCCGATTCACTTCACCGAAAACGGCGTGACGGCCGACAGGCTTGCGCCCGAGGCATTGGTCGTGCCGCTGGTCGTCATCAACGTGGTGGCGCGCGCGGAGGAAAACCCGGATTACCTTCTGTCGCGCGAGGACCTGCGCGATTGGGAGCGGAAGTACCGTCGGCTGCCGCCCAATTGCTGCGTCGCGATGCACTCCGGCTGGGCGCGGCATGCGGGAAATCCGGAAAAATATACCGGCAAGGATGCGAACGGGGTCCTGCATTTTCCCGGGTTCTCCCCGCTCGCAGCCGAGTGGCTGATCAAGGAGCGAAAGGTGGCGGGCATCGCAGTTGATACGCTTTCGCTCGACAACGGACCATCAAAGGATTTCCAGACGCACAAGCTTTGGCTGTCCACGGGACGCTGGGGTCTCGAAAACGTCGCCAATCTGGACAGGGTGCCGGCGGCCGGCGCCACGCTCGTGGTCGGACTCGCCAAAGTCAAGGACGCCACCGGCGGGCCCACGCGGTTGCTTGCGTTGATCTGAGGGCTGCGGCGGACAGTCGCCGCGCAGATGACCAAACGTTTATCAAACCGCCGCAATGGCAACACCTTTGTTCGCGTCAATGTGCTCCGGGCGCGGCGGGCGGCGCGGAACCCGGGGTACAGCGATGCACAAGAGGCTCACTATCGCGGCGGGCGCCGCTCTCCTCATGGGCATCTCGATGGGCATCTCGATGGGCGTCTCGCTCGCGGCTGCGGCACCGTGGGCAAATCTTTCGGATGCGGCAAGCTCGGCGACGAAGTCAGCGATCGAAGTTGCCAGCAGACGCGACCGGGCTTGGTCGTCGTCACCGTCCTCCTCCTCATCTTCTTCGTCGTCGTCGAGGGTGTCTCCATCTTGGCGCTCCTCGCCGCGCCCGCCCTCTTCGTCGTCCACATGGTCGAGACCGGCGGCGCGCGCATGGGGCTCGGCAGGCCGCCGCTGGAACGCACCGGCGGTGACAGGACGCGCGCCGAGCGCGGGACCGAGCTTCGGCCCGCGCGTGGTCGCGCCCTACACCGCACGGCCCCGCTACGATTACTACGGCCGCTATTACGGCAGCGGATCGCGCTGGGTGCGCCCCTACGGCCGACACGGGCGGCGCCATGTTTCCGTCAGGCTGCTTGCTCCCATCATCATCGCGGGCAGCGCGTACTATGCCTATCGCTATCTGCCCTATGACGGGCCGGCATGCAGCGGCGTCACCGAAAACGGCTGCGAGCTGCGCTGGATGGAAATTCCGCTCGAAGACAGCGACGCCCTGGAATGGCAGTGCGTCGAATTCTGCCCGCGGCAGTGAGTTGAGCGCGGCGCGGGACTGCCCGGCTGCACGATCAATCGATCCAAGTCGCCCCGGTCCCGCCGGAGACCGGGGCGATGCCACTGCGCCGTACTCAATAGCAGCGGTTGATCCACTCAACGCGCGGCCCGAAGATGGTCGGAACCACGCGACGCACATAGCAGTTGTAGACCCGCGGCGCGTAGTAGCGCACCGAGGGCCGCCAATAGTTGTACCGATAATTGCTGCGGTACTGCCAATGCTCGGCGGCGGCCGGCGCGACGGCAACGGTGGAGACCGCGGTGCCGACGACAGCAAGCGCGGCCAGGGCGAACAGGAACTTGCGCATCAGGATCTCCTTCAATCGGGCCTGCACACGGCGGCCCTATGGTCGGCAAGGTAGCGCGCGCGTACTGAACCGCGACTGAGTCGCAAGTTCACTCTCCGTTCATTGCCCTTACACTTCCGTAATGGGAGATGCGGGCCCTTGTCATGCGCCGGGGACCGCTGGCCTCAGCTCAGCCTTGCCGCGTCCGGCCGCTGCCGCTATAAGCCGCCGCGATACCAAGACCAAGCGACCGCGCTTCAATCCACGCACGCCCCGGGAGACTGCACGCCGAATGGCTGTCGAGCGCACTTTTTCCATCATCAAACCCGATGCCACGGCACGTAATCTCACCGGCGCCATCAACGCGCTGATCGAGAAAGCGGGCCTGCGCATCGTCGCGCAAAAAAGGGTGCGCATTTCGCGCGCAGAGGCGGAAAAGTTCTATGCCGTACATCGCGAACGGCCATTCTTCCGCGATCTGGTAGAATTCATGACCTCGGGGCCGGTGGTCGTGCAGGTGCTCGAAGGCGAGAACGCCATCGTCAAATATCGCGAGATCATGGGCGCCACCGACCCGGCCAAAGCCGCCGAAGGCACCATCCGCAAGCTGTTCGCCAAATCCATCCAGGAGAATTCCGTGCACGGCTCGGATTCGCCGGAAACCGCGGTCAAGGAAATCGCGCAGTTTTTCTCCGAAAACGAGATCGTGGGGTAGCGCAACTTTGAAACGTGGCGCAACGCCACGCATTTGCGCTAATTGAAGTCGGGTCGCCATCGTCGATTGGCGGCGCCGAGGACGGCTGACATCGAGGGGACGTCAGGTGGAATATTTTTTGGGAGATATGCTGCAGGTGGCGTTCTGGGTCGCCGTCGGACAGATCATTTGGATCAATATTCTGCTCTCCGGCGACAACGCAGTGGTGATTGCGCTTGCCTGCCGCTCGCTGCCGCCGCGGCAACGCTTCTGGGGCATTCTGCTCGGCGCCGGTGCGGCCGTGATGTTGCGCATCATTTTCACCGTCGTGATCGCCCAGGTCATGCTGATCCCCCTCTTGAAGCTCGCGGGCGGCCTGCTCTTGCTGTGGATCGCCATCAAGCTTCTGGTGCCGAGCGAGGAGCACGGCGAAGACAGCGTCAAGGCCGGCGATACGCTGTGGCGCGCGGTCTGGATCGTGACCGTGGCCGACATCGTCATGAGCCTCGACAACGTCATCGCGATCGCGGCGGCGGCGGAGACGGCCGCGGCGCGCGTCGATCTTGCGCATGCGCTCGCCATCAAGACGACGCTGATCGTGTTCGGCCTTGCCACCAGCGTGCCGCTGATCATCGCCGGTAGCGCAATCCTGATGCGGGTGATGGAGCGTTTCCCCATCCTGGTGTGGGCAGGCGCGGGGCTGCTCGGCTGGGTTGCCGGCGAAATCATAGTCAAGGATGCGGCGATCGAGGCTTGGCTCGGCAAAGCCACGGTGGAGCAGTGGCATCTGTGGGGGGCCGCGCTCGGCACTGTCTTTGTCATTGCTGCCGGCTGGCTCATCCGGCGCTTGCGGCACAGGGGCGCAGCGGAGGCGGACTTGATCATCGAGCCACCCGGATCGGAGACCTTTCGCCACGCGCCGGAGAAGGCCCGCGACCCGGCCTGAGGAGAATGATAGGTTTGGGGGACGATGAATCAGGTGTTTCGTCCCCAGCCGCTGCGGATCGGCGCGTCCGCCTGCCCGCACGATTGTCCGTCAACCTGCGCGCTCGAAGTCGAGGTGCTGGATGAGCGCACCATCGGCCGCGTGCGCGGGGCGGCCGACAATGCCTATACGGCGGGCGTGATCTGCGCCAAGGTCGCGCGCTATGCCGAGCGCGTGCATCATCCGGACCGACTGACGCAGCCGCTCCTGCGCAAGGGGCCAAAAGGTAGCGGGCAGTTTGCGCCTATGGCCTGGGAAGATGCGCTCGATCTCGTCGCCGAAAAATTTCTTGAAGCCGAGCGGCGGCACGGCGCGCAGGCGGTCTGGCCCTACTACTACGCCGGCACCATGGGCCTGGTGATGCGGGACGGCATCAACCGGCTGCGCCATGTGAAAAAATATTCCGGCTTCCATTCCACGATCTGCGTCAATGGCGCCTACGTCGGCTTTGCCGCAGGCACCGGAAAGGTGGCCGGTGCCGACCCGCGCGAAATGGCAAAATCGGATCTCGTGGTGATCTGGGGTACCAATCCGGTCAACACCCAGGTCAACGTGATGACGCATGCGGTGCGCGCGCGCAAGGAGCGGGGCGCGAAAATCGTCGCCGTGGACGTCTACATGAACGGTACCATGGAGCAGGCCGACCTGCCGGTGCTGATCCGGCCCGGCACCGACGGCGCACTCGCCTGCGCGGTGATGCATTGCCTGTTCCGCGACCGCAAGGCGGACTGGGATTACCTGGACAAATACACGGACGCGCCGCGGGAGCTCGAGGCCCATTTGCACACGCGCACGCCGGAATGGGCGGCAAAGATCACCGGCTGTCCCGCGGAGACGATCGAGGAGTTCGCGCGGCTCGTCGGCTCCACAAAACGTGCCTTCTTCCGGCTGGGCTACGGATTTGCGCGCTCCCGCAACGGGCCGGTGAACATGCATGCGGCGTGCTGCATTCCGGCGGTCACCGGCGCCTGGCTGTACGAAGGCGGCGGCGCGTTCCACAACAATGCAGATATCTACCATTGGAACAAGTCGCTGATCGAAGGGCTCGATGCGCGCGACCGCTCGATCCGCATGCTCGATCAGTCGCGGGTGGGCGCAATCCTGTGCGGCGAGCGCGAGGCGCTGAAGGGCGGGCCGCCGGTGACGGCCATGCTAATCCAGAACACCAATCCGCTGTCGGTGTGTCCCGATCAGGAGATGGTCAAGCGCGGCTTTGCGCGCGAGGATCTGTTCGTCTGCGTGCACGAGCAGTTCATGACCGAGACCGCCAAGATGGCAGACGTGGTGCTGCCCGCCACGATGTTTCTGGAGCACGACGACGTGTATCAGGCCGGCGGCAGCCAATACATCCTCCTTGGACCGAAGCTGATCGAGCCGCCGCCTGAGTGCCGCTCCAACCACGAGGTGATTTGTGCGCTGGCGCGACGGCTCGGGGCCCAGCACCCGGGGTTCGACATGACGCCGCGCGAGTTGATCGACTGGACGCTGCGGCATTCGGGCTGGGGGACCCTTGCCGAGCTTGAAGCCAAACGCTGGATCGACTGCCAGCCGGACTTCGAAACAGCTCATTATCTCAAGGGGTTCGCCTATCCGGACGGCAAATTCCGTTTCAAGCCCGACTGGCCCAATGTGCCGTTCCGCAGTCCGGTCCATGCGGGGCCGATCGGCGACATGCCCAGGCTGCCGGACCACTGGACGATCATCGAGGAGGCGGACGCGACGCACCCGTTCCGCCTTGCGACTTCGCCTGCCCGCGGGTTTCTCAACTCGACATTCAACGAGACGCCGACGTCGCGCAAAAAGGAAGGCCGGCCGGAAGTGATGATTCATCCGCAGGACGCACGCGCCTGCGGCATCGAAGACGGCGCGCAGGTGATTCTCGGCAACGACCGCGGCCAGGTGCGGCTGCACGCGCGACATTTTGACGGCGTGCGACGCGGCGTGCTGATCGCCGAATCGATCTGGCCGAACGGGGCCTATAGCGACGGCCGCGGCATTAACACCTTGACCGGAGCGGACTCGATCGCGCCGTTCGGCGGCGCGGCGTTCCACGACAATCGGGTGTGGATCAGGCCGGCGTGAGGGGGATCGGCCTCGTTTCGGGAAGGTGAATTTTTGGTTATTGATTCAAAAACGCGGCACCGACCGCGGACCGGCGCATTTGCCGCAATTGGAATTTTCTCGCAGCATCAAAGATGTCGGCCCGGCCGGCAAAATTCGATCATCGAACGTGGCTGCGACACGGTGAAGCGCGGGATCCGCTTATGGCGACGGCGGCCTTGCTCTGGCCGCAATTCTCGTATTGGCTGCGCGT
The DNA here is from genome assembly GCA_035574295.1 of Xanthobacteraceae bacterium. Taxonomy (GTDB): domain Bacteria; phylum Pseudomonadota; class Alphaproteobacteria; order Rhizobiales; family Xanthobacteraceae; genus PNAI01. The sequence continues at coordinate 15,489 of DATLYX010000103.1, read as the reverse complement.
CGCAATCTGACTTTGGCCCGTTTGGCCCGCTGCGCGAAGTCGTCTGACGATCGTCTCGGACCCTTTCCCCAAATGCCGGGTTGTGGCGCGGAGTGCGGCGAGCAAGCCGCGTCGACGCAGATCTAGACTGAAGACTAGGAGACGACGATGCAAAAAGGCACCGTCAAGTGGTTCAATCCTACTAAGGGTTACGGGTTCATTAAACCCGCAACCGGCGAGAAGGACGTGTTCGTCCATATCTCGGCGGTGGAGCGGGCCGGCCTCACTACCCTCAACGAAGGCCAGACGGTCGAGTACGAGCTGGTGACAAATCGCGGCAGAACGTCCGCTGAAAACCTGAAGGTTGCATGACGTAACCGCCGCATACCGAGCCCGTGCTCGGACTTGAAAACGGGTGATCCCGTAACCCCCGGCAATGCCGGGGGTTTTGATTCGGGGGCTCAGCGTGGCTTCGGCACGATGAGAGCGCCCGGGGACGGCGCGGTTCTTGCAATCACGCAGCGGCCATCGACGATGCGCACGCGGCCGAGCGCGACAAGCTTGAGCGCCAACGGATAGATGCGATGTTCGAGCTTGATCACGCGGGCGGCCAAGGTCTCGGGCGTGTCGGTTTCGGAGACCGGCACTGCGGCTTGCGCGATGATGGGGCCGGAGTCCACCTCCGGCACCACGAAATGCACGGTGGCACCATGGATCTTGACGCCGGCGGCGAGCGCGCGGGCGTGGGTGTCGAGCCCCTTGAATGAGGGCAGCAGCGCCGGGTGGATGTTGAGCAGGCGACCGCTCCAGCGGCCGACGAACCAGGGCGTGAGCAACCGCATGAAGCCGGCAAGACACACAATATCGATGGCGTGACGCTCCAGCTCGGCCTGGACTGCCCGCTCGAACGCCTCGCGGTCCTTGCCATAGTTCCGATGATCGAAGGCGAGAGCCGGGATGCCCGCCTTGCGCGCGTGCACGAGGCCCTCGGCAGCCGGTTCGTTGGAAATCACGAGCGCAATGCGCGCCGGGTAGTTTTTCGCCCTCGCGGCCTTGATCAGCGCCAGCATGTTCGAGCCGCGACCGGAAATGAGAACGGCGACGCGCTTGCGGGGCATGGCGTCAAGTCAAGGCAAGCCGGTTGAGGTAACGGACGCTGTGCGCGGGGTCGTCGATGACTTCGCCGAGGCGGACCACGGCCTCGCCATGGCGCTGCAAAACGCCGGTGATGACCTCGACCTTGTCCGGTGCGGTAATGGCCACCATGCCGATGCCGCAGTTGAACGTGCGCAGCATCTCCTCTTGGGCAATGTCGCCGGCGTGCGCGAGCCATTTGAACACCGGCGGCAGCGGCACGCGGCTGAGGTCGATTTGTACGCCGAGGCCGCCGGGCAACGCGCGCGGAATGTTGTCGGGGAATCCGCCTCCGGTGATGTGGGCGAGCGCCTTCACAGCGTCGGTCTCGCGAATCGCGGCCAGGCACGACTTGACGTAGATGCGTGTGGGCGTCAGCAGCGCCTCCCCGAGCTGCCGACCGGGGTCGAACGGCGCGGTCGCGTCCCACTTCAGGCCGGCGCGGGCAGCCACGGCGCGAACCAGGGAGAAGCCGTTGGAGTGCACGCCCGACGAGGCAAGGCCGAGCACAACGTCGCCGGCGCGCACATCGGCGCGCGGCAAAAGCTCTGCGCGCTCCGCGGCGCCGACAGCAAAGCCGGCAAGGTCATAGTCTCTTTCACGGTAAATGCCGGGCATTTCCGCGGTCTCGCCGCCGATCAGCGCGCAGCCGGCCTGCCGACAGCCTTCGGCAATGCCCGCAACGACGCGCGCGCCGATGTCGGGATCGAGCTTGCCGCAGGCAAAATAGTCAAGGAAGAACAGCGGTTCCGCGCCCTGCACGACCAGGTCGTTCACGCACATGGCAACGAGGTCGATGCCGATGGTGTCATGGCGGCCGGTCTCCACCGCAAGCTTGACCTTGGTGCCGACCCCGTCGGTGCCGGCCACCAGCACCGGATCGGTAAACCCCGCGCGCCTGAGGTCGAACAAGCCGCCGAAGCCGCCGATCTCGGCATCGGCGCCGGGGCGCGCGGTTGCACGCACCAGCGGCTTGATCAGCTCCACCATGCGGTTGCCGGCGTCGATGTCGACGCCCGACGCGGCGTAGGTGAGGCTCTTGTCTTTCATCTGCATTGCCCGATATGCGGCGGTGGTACGCGGGAATCGCGCACTGCGCAACGGTTCGCTATAGTGCCGCCGCTCGCTTTGTGCGGCGGACCGTGGGGCGACCGCGGCGCGGGCAGCGCGCGAGGGTCGGGGCAAGGGCTTGAGTATTCCCAATCTGATCACGCTGGGACGGATTTTGCTGGTGCCGTTCGTCATCTGGGCGATCGCAGCGGGGGAGCTGCGCATTGCTTTCGTCCTGTTCATGGTGGCGGCGATCAGCGACCTGATCGACGGATTCCTGGCCAAGCGGTTCGGCATGCAAACGGAGCTTGGCGCCTATCTCGATCCGTTGGCCGACAAAGTGCTCATCATGTCGATCTATCTGACGCTGGGGATCACGGGGATCATTCCGCGCTGGATCGTGATCCTGGTGGTCTCGCGCGACATCATGATCATCGGGGCGGTGATTCTGTCATGGCTTGTGGACAAGCCGCTCACGGTCAGGCCGCTGACGATTTCCAAGATCAACACCGCGTGCCAGATCCTCTATGCCTCAATCGTGCTCGCTGCGAACGGTTTTGGTGTCGACGCCGGCTGGCTCATCACGGTGACGCTCGCGCTGGTGACCGTTTTCACGTTGCTTTCCATCGGCTTCTACGTCGCGGAGTGGGTGCGTCACATGAACCAGGCGGAAACCAGCCCGTAGCCGGGCGCGGCAACCAGCATGACGGTCGAGCGGCAAATCGCGTTCTGGCTTGCGGTGCTTGCGGTGCTGATCGCGGCGCTGTGGCTGTTAAGCCCGGTCTTGATGCCGTTCGTGGCCGGAATCGTGCTCGCCTATCTGCTCAATCCGCTGGCGCAGCGGCTCGAACGCGCAGGGATCAGCCGTGCGGTATCCGGTCTCGTCATTCTCGGGCTCGTGCTCGCGACGCTGGTCGTGCTCGTGCTCTTGATCGCGCCGGTGCTGGTCAATCAGTTCGTAGCCTTGATCGAACGAATTCCGGGCTATGTGCGGCGCCTGCAGGAGCTGATCGCTGAGTCCGGCCACGGCTGGCTGCAGCGAGTGCTCGGCGACCGGTTGCCGGACGCCGGCAAATCGGTGGCGGAATGGATGACGCAAGGAGCAGGATGGCTCGCAAGCTTTTTCGGTTCGTTGTGGGCGGGCGGGCAGGCGCTGGTGTCGATCCTCTCGCTCCTGGTGGTGACGCCGGTGGTGGCCTTTTATGTGCTCTGCGACTGGGACCGCATGGTGGCCACCGTCGAGAGCTGGGTGCCGCGGCCGCAGCAGGAGACCGTGCGCATGCTGGCACGCGAGATGGACGAGGCGATCGCCGGATTCATTCGCGGCCAGACCGGCGTGTGCCTGATTCTGGGGGCGTTCTACGCCGTTGCTTTGGCGCTGATCGGCCTGAACTTCGGCATCCTCATCGGTTTCATTGCCGGCATCCTGAGTTTCATTCCCTTTGTGGGCTCACTTACCGGGTTCATTCTGTCGGGCGGGGTGGCCTTTGCGCAGTTCTGGCCGGACTGGATCTGGATTGTTGCGGTGCTCGCCGTCTTTTTCGCCGGTCAGTTGGCGGAGGGGTACGTGCTGCAGCCGCTGTTGATCGGCAAGCGCGTCGGCCTGCATCCGGTATGGTTGATGTTTTCACTGTTCGCCTTCGGCTATCTGTTCGGGTTCGTCGGCGTGCTGATGGCGGTGCCGGTGGCGGCGGCAATCGGCGTGCTGCTGCGATTTGCGCTCAGGCGGTATCGCGCGAGCGCGCTGTACGGCAGCGGCCGCGCGAGCTGAGACCATGGCGACCTTAGGTCCGCGACAGCTCGTGTTTGCGCTCGATCACCCAGAGAGTTTTGCGCGTGAGGATTTTCTGGCCGGCCCTGCGAACGAGGCGGCGCTCAAGCTGATCGAGCGCTGGCCGGATTGGCCGGACCGCGGGTTGGTTCTGGTCGGCCCGGAGGGATCGGGCAAGAGCCATCTGGCGGCGATCTGGGCGCGGCTTTCCGGCGCGCGGCTCGTTGCGGCGCGGGCGCTCGATGCGGTGAACCTGCCCGGGACGCTGGCGACCGGGGCGCTGGTGATCGAGGACCTTGCCGGGGGCGGCTTCGACGAACCGGCGCTGTTTCACCTGCTCAATCTCGTGCGCGAGCAGGCGGCGTGGCTCCTGATCACGGCGCGGCAGGCACCGGCAACATTGAGCATCCGGCTGCGCGATCTGCAGTCGCGGCTCGTGGCGCTGCCGGTGGCCAAACTCGGGGCGCCGGACGATGCGCTGTTGCGGGCGGTGATCGTCAAGCTGTTCATGGATCGGCAGCTTGCGGTGGACGAGAGCGTGGTGAACTATCTCGTTACCCATGTGGAGCGGTCGGTGGCGGCGGTGCGTGCGGCGGTGGAGCGGCTCGACCGCGAGGCGCTCAGGCGCAAGCGGCCGGTCACGCGCGCGCTGGCGGGCGAGCTGTTCGGCGATCGGGCGACGGCGCGATAGGGGCTAATTGCGCTCGGTTGCCACCACGCGGCCGCGGTCGATGGAGAGGGCGAGCTTGCCGTGCTTGAGCGCGAGCGCCTTCTCGCCGAACAATTCGCGGCGCCAGCCGGAGAGGGCCGGCACGTCGGCTGCGTCGTCGGCGGCAATGGCTTCCAGATCATCGACGGTGGCGATGATCTTGGCTGCGACGCCGTGACGCTCGGCGGTCATGCGCAACAGCACCTTCATCAATTCCACCGCTGCGGCGCCGTTCGGCGCCGCGCGCACCCGCTCGATCCTGGGCAGCGTTTTCAAGTCGCGGGCGAGGCCGCGTTTGACCGCCTCGATGATGGCTTCGCCCGTCTTCGAGCGCTCAAACCCCTTGGGCAGCGAACGCAGGGCGGCGAGCCGCTCGGGCGTGGTCGGCGCCTGGAGCGCGATTTCGCCGATCATCTCGTCCTTGAGCACGCGGCTGCGCGGCACGTCGCGCGCCTGCGCCTCGCGTTCCCGCCAGGCGGCGACTTCGATGAGCACCGCGAGCTCCTTCGGCTTGCGCACGCGGCTCTTGAGCCGCATCCAGGCGCGCTCGGGCTCGGTGCGGTAGGTTTCGGGCGAGGTGAGCACCGCCATCTCGTCAGCCATCCAGTGGGTGCGGCCGCGGCGCTCGAGGTCGGCGGACAGCGCGCGGTAGACATCGCGCAGGTGAGTGACGTCGGAAATGGCGTAGCGAAGCTGGGCTTCCGACAACGGCCGGCGGGTCCAATCGGTGAAGCGGTGCGATTTATCGAGCACGTCGCCAGTGATGCGCTGGACGAGTTGGTCGTAGGAAATCGAGTCGCCGTAGCCCAGCACCATGGCGGCCACCTGGGTGTCGAAGATCGGATGCGGCACCCGCGCGATGGCGTGCCAGACGATCTCGATGTCCTGGCGCGCGGCATGAAACACCTTCAGCACGCGTTCGTCGACCATCAGCTCGTAGAACGGGGCAAGATCGATGCCGGGCGCCATGGCGTCGATCACCACCGCCTCGGCGGGGCTCGCCATCTGCACCACGCACAGCACGGGGTAGTAAGTGGTCTCGCGCAGGAACTCCGTATCGACGGTGACGAAAGGATGCTGCCGGAGGCGGGCGCAGGCGGCGGCGAGATCCTTGGTCGTGCTGATGAGATGCATGCGATAAGTCGCGAAAACCTGCTGTGGCGATGCCCGCTCATGAGCCTCGCACGCGCGGCATATGTATGAACTCCCAGGGCGAAGGAAAAGCACCGACCGGCACTTCGATCACGGTGGGTACGTCGCGGCGCTTGAAAGCGCGCTTGAGCGCTGCGCGCAGCTCCTCCGGCCTGCGCGCACGCTCGGCGGCGGCGCCAAAGCTCTTGGCAAACCGAACGAAATCCGGGTTGGTCAGATCGCTGGCGATGAGGCGGTTGCCGTAACGCTCCTCCTGGATGCGCCGCACGTTGCCGTAGGCTCCATCGGAGAACACCACGGCCACCAGCGGAATCCGGTGGTGCAGGGCAGTGGCAAGCTCGCTTGCGGTGTAGAGGAAGCCGCCGTCGCCGGAGATCGACAGCACCGGCACGTCGCGCCGCGCGTTCTGCACACCGAGCGCAGTGGCAAAGCCCCAGCCGAGGTTGTCCTGATAGCCGGGCGAAAGAAACGTGCGCGGCTTGTAGACGGGAAACGCAAGCCGTGCGGCGAAGCCGATCTGCGTGACCTCGTCCACAAAGATGCCGTCTTCGGGCAGTTCGGCCCGGATGGCTTCGAGGAACGCAAGCTGGGGCTTGAGTTTCTGCAGCCGGGCGCGGACTTTGGCCTGCCGTTCCTGCATCTCCTCGGTGCGCGACCTGCGCCGCAGGTTACGGCGCGGCAACTCGGCGAGCAGCGCCTTCAGGATCGGTTTTGCGTCGCCGATCAGGGCCACGGCCGGCGGCCGCACCCGGTCCGGTTCCTCGGGGTCGGCATCGATGCGGATGATGGCAAGGTCCTTGTCCATGCCCCATACGGTCTGCGGATGCAGGAGCCGGGTGCCGATGCCGAGCACGACATCCACCTCGCGCCACATCTGGTGCGCCAGCGGCAGCGTGATGCTCAAGGGATCGCGGCTGTCGAGCACGCCGCGGCCGCGGCGATAGCCGAGCACCGGTGCCTGCAGCATGTGCGCAAGCCGCGTCACCTCGGCGCTGCAGTGCTGCGCGCCGCCGCCGCAGACGATCATGGGATTTTTGGCCGCGCCGAGCAGTTTTGCCGCCTCGGCCACGGCGGCCTCGTCGACGGGCGGCTCTGGCGGGGCAAGCGGAGCGGCGGGCGCCACCATGGCCTTGCGGCCCCATACATCCATGGCGCATTCCAGCGCCGCCGGTCCCGGCCGGCCGGTGAACATCGCGCGGATGGCCTCGCACACGAGACGCGGGGCCTCGCTCGGCGAGGCAATGCGTGCCGAATAATCCACCAGGCGCGAGACGATGCCGCTCTGATCGCGAATCTCGTGCAAGTGGCCGAGTCCGCGGCCGATCGCGGCCTGGGGGATCTGGCCGATGATGGCGAGCACGGGCGCATTCATGCCGAAGGCGGTGAGCAGCGCTGCGCCGGAATTCAACAGCCCCGGCCCCGGCACCACCGCGTACACCTGCGGTTTGCCGGTCGCGAGGGCAGCGCCGAGCGCCATATAGGCTGCGCCCTGCTCGTGGCGAGTGTGAACGGTGCGGATGCGATTACCGGCCAGCGCAAGCGCGTCGAAGAAGTGATCGTTATGCACCCCGGGCAGCGCATAAACCGTGTCGATGCCGTGGGCGATCAGCGCGGCGACGGTCGCCTCCGCCGTGGTCATGGGCGCGGCACATGGCCTCTCCCCGCCGCGGTTCCTGTGGGTGTGCTGCTTCGCCATTCCGATCCCGGCCAGCGCGATTGCGTGCGATGCCTACCGTTCGGGCAGCGAATTGATGATGAACATGGTCCTGAGCATGTCTCCGGGCGGTGCATTGCCGAAGGTTTTGGCCAAGATGGCATTGATCCGGCCGCTGCGGTAGAGGCGGGCCAGCGTCCGGTCCACCAGCAGCCGGAACGCATCGTCGCCGCGCGGCAGCGCCAGAGCATGAGTCTCATAGCTGAAATACTGCTTGCTCAGCGTAAAGCCCGGACGGCCGCGTTCGTACAACAGCGCCGTGATGATGGCACGGTCGGCGAAATAGGCGTCCACCTTTTGCGCTTCGAGCAGGCCGATGCCGTCGCGGTGGTCGCGAACAGGAACCACGCTGGCGTTGATACTGACCGCGGCGAGGCCCTCGCGCAGCGTGGTCTCCGTGGTGGTGCCGGTCAGCACCCCGACGCGCTTGCCGGCCAGATCCTCAAAGCGCTCAACCGGCCGGCCGCTGCGCGACAGAACGCTTGCGCCGTCAAGAAACGTGGGCAGCGAGAAATCGACCAGCTCGCGGCGGGCGAGCGTCACCGAGCTCGGGTCGCACAAAACGTCCACTCGGCCGTCGCGTACCGCGGCAAAACGCTGGTCGGCCGGCACCAGCACATAGGTGACTCTCACATGTTCGATAAGCTGAATTATCGCCGCCGCCACCTCCCGGCAAAGATCGACCACGTAGCCGGCCGGCTGGCCCTGCTCGGTGCGGTAAGAATGCGGCTTGGCGTCGGCGCGATAGCCGATGCGAAATGTGTTGGTCTCGCGCACGCGGTCAAGCGTCGCGGCGGCCGCGGGCTGCAAAATTAGGACGAGAAGCGCGGCCATGCCGAACAAGCGCCACATTGGCTTTCTCCTTGGGCGTATCCCGGAAACCGAAGCCTTTGCCTGGTCTCGACGGCAGTCTTAAATCAAACGGCCATGGCTGCAATGGCGAAAGGCTCGCCTTGACAAATTAGCTCCTGCGTGTGCTTCTCGCGCCGCTTCAACAGGCCATCCGCACGAGTCGTCCCGGATCCACAATGCATCGCTACCGCACCCACACCTGCGGCGCACTGCGCGAGGGCGACATCGGCAAACAGGTGCGGCTTTCCGGCTGGTGCCACCGGATTCGCGATCACGGCGGCGTTTTGTTCATCGACCTGCGCGATCACTACGGCATCACCCAGGTGGTCGCCGACCCGGACAGCCCGGCCTTCAACCAGGCCGAAAAGCTGCGCTCCGAATGGGTGGTGCGCGTCGACGGCAAGGTGCGGCGGCGGCCGGCGGGAACGGAAAATCCGGAGCTGCCCACCGGCCACGTCGAGGTGTACGTCAGCGAGATCGAGGTGTTGGGCCCGGCGCGCGAGCTACCCATGCCGGTGTTCGGGGAGCAGGAATACCCCGAGGAAATCCGGCTGAAGTACCGCTTCCTCGATCTGCGGCGCGAGCGGCTGCACCGCAACATCATGAAGCGCGGTGCGATCATCGATTCCATCCGCCGACGCATGAAGGAACAGGGTTTTTTCGAGTTCCAGACGCCGATCCTGACCGCCTCCTCGCCGGAAGGCGCGCGCGACTATCTCGTGCCGTCGCGGCTGCATCCGGGAAAATTTTATGCGCTGCCGCAGGCACCGCAGCAGTTCAAGCAGCTCATCATGATCGCCGGGTTCGACCGCTATTTCCAGATCGCGCCTTGCTTCCGCGACGAGGATGCGCGCGCCGACCGCTCGCCGGGCGAGTTCTACCAACTCGACATCGAGATGAGCTTCGTCACCCAAGACGACGTGTTCTCGGCGGTCGAGCCGGTATTGCGCGGCGTGTTCGAGGAATTTTCCGACGGCAAGCCGGTGACGCAGGCGTTTCCGCGGATTCCCTACGGGGAGGCGCTGCGGCAGTACGGCACCGACAAGCCGGACCTGCGCAACCCGATCAAGATGCAGGACGTCACCGCACATTTCCGCGACTCAGGTTTCAAGGTGTTCGCCAGCATGATCGCCGCCGATCCGGCGGTGGAGGTGTGGGCGATCCCGGCGCCGAAGGGCGGCAACCGCGCGTTCTGCGACCGCATGAACGAATGGGCCAAGAGCGAGGGGCAGCCGGGCCTCGGCTACATCTTCTGGCGCGAAGGTGAGGAAGGCGGAGCCGGCCCGGTGGCGCGCAACGTGGGACCGGAACGCGCCGCGGCGATCCGTAGGCAGCTCGGCCTCGGTGTCGGCGACGCGGTGTTCTTCGTCGCCGGCCGGCCGGGCGAATTCGTAAAATTTGCAGGGCCGGCGCGCAACAGGATAGGCGCGGAGCTCGGGCTTGTCGCCAAGGATCGTTTCGAATTCTGCTGGATTGTCGACTTCCCCATGTTCGAATGGAACGAGGAGGAGAAGAAAATCGACTTCTCGCACAATCCGTTCTCCATGCCCAACATGCCGGTGGAGGAGTTTTTGCAGCTCGATCCCGCGGATCGCGAAAAAATCCTGTCCATCAAGGCAATCCAGTACGACGTGGTGTGCAATGGGGTCGAGCTGTCATCGGGCGCGATCCGCAATCATCGGCCGGACGTGATGCGCAAGGCGTTCGCGATTGCGGGCTATACGCAGGAGGAGCTGGAAAAGCGGTTCGGTGGCATGTTGCAGGCGCTCTCGCTCGGCGCGCCGCCGCACGGCGGCATCGCGCCCGGCATCGACCGCATCGTCATGCTGCTGTGTGGGGAGGAGAATCTGCGCGAGGTGGTGCTGTTCCCGATGAACCAACGTGCGGAAGATTTGATGATGGGCGCGCCGTCGGAGGTTTCGCCGAAGCAGTTGCGCGAGCTGCACATCCGGGTGGTGCTGCCGGACAAACCGTGACCCCGGCCTCGCTATTGCGTCGTTTTCACCTCGACATCGAACAGCGCGGCGACGGCGGCGGGGTCTCCGTTGCCGCTCTCGATGAGCTGTTTGAATCTCACCGGCTGCTTGGGTGTGATGCGGACGGTCAGGGTTGAGCCGGGGTTTTCGATGAACTGAACCAGCGCCTGGGCAACGCGATCGACTTCGGGATTTTTTTGCGCCGAGGCTTTGGCGAGCTCATTGATACTGCCTATGATTTCCTTGCGCGCTTCCTCGACCGACATCCTGTTGTTCTTAGCATATTGTGCCAACGCCGTGCGCAGCGCGCCGGTGTCGCGCAACGAAATCTGCAACGGGCCGGCCTCAAGCTGATCGAGCATCGCAAGCGCCACCACCGGGTTTGCGGCGAATGCGCTGCGCGGGACGTTGCGCAAGGAGAGCTCCGCCGACAAGGCAAAGGCGTGGTCCACTTCGAAAACCACCGGCGAGATCGACAGCGTCTGCGCCGTTTCGTCCCAGGCGATGCCGAAGTCGAAACTGGTGGTGATGCTGGCAAGCCCGGCGTCAGAGAGGACGCCGCCGACTTTGGCGTCGGCAAGATCGGTGGGTACGGTGGTCTTGGCCGAAAGGCGCAGCGTGGAGGGGATCGACCCGACGAATTTGCCCCAGGACAGTCGGAAAAATTCGATGCGGACAGTCTGGCGCGTGTTCTGCGGCACCACGCGCAGGTCTTTGAGCTCGATGCCTTCGAGCAGCGCCAGCATGCCCATGAGGGCGTCCGGGGACGGCGTGGCGCCGCCTTCGGCGAGCCGCGCGGTCTGCCGCATCAGGTTGGAAATATGCAGGCCCCGGAAGGCGAGAAGCCCAAGATGAACCGGCTCGTTCTTCGGCGATCTGCCTTCGAGACCCTCCATGGCGAACTCATCCAGGCGGCCGTTCTCCAGGCGGCCGAGGCGGAAGGCGCCGAGGTTGAAGTTGACGTCGGGGGCCATGCGAACGCGTATGCCGCGCAGCTCGAACTTGCCGATGCGGAGGCCTTCGTACAGGGAGGCGACCTCGTCGATGATGGCGCGCGTCTGGGAGGGGCTCGGCTGGGTTCCCGGTCGCGGTGCGGTCTCGGCCAGCGCGAGGATGTTGGCGAGCGACAGCTTCGACGGCCGGATGGCGATGTCCTCAACGGTCATTTCGTCCATCTGCATGCCGCCGCCGGCAGCGTAGCGAACCTCGAACGGGCCGAGGCTCGCCCGCCGGTAGATCGGGAGGTAGGCGTCCTCCTTCGCCTTGGCGGGGTCGAGCACCGCCGCCAGGTTGCCGACGTAGAAATCGTTCAGCGACATGCGGGCCATCACGCCGGCGACGCTGCCGAGCTCGGGGTTGAGCTGATCGCTGGTGATGATCGCCCGCTCGACCAAGATTTCGGCGATGCGGCCGCCGCCAATGTCGCGAAGCATGACGTCGCTGTATGTGTACTCGGCGGAGAGCGGGGTGCCGGGCGTCCGCGGCTCCTGCGGACGCGTCGTTACTTTGGCTGTGAGCGTCGGAACGGCGATCCTGGCCGCGGTGCTCGCGGCGATGTATTCGAGCGATACCCGCGCCAAATCGGCGATCGATCCGGAGTCGAACTTCAGCGGCAAAGCCGCCGGCCCGGAAAACGACTCAACAACGATGCTGGGCGCTTTGTAGGTAAAGCTCGGGGCGCCGGCCATCGGCAAAGCGAACGTGAACTCCCAATCGCTGATCTCGATGCGGGCCGCCGCCACCCGCCCGTCGACCGGACCGCGCGTGTCCGTGGCGGCGATCTGCCCGATCCTGACGGTGGTTGCGCGATCGGCCGACTGCAGAACGATGTCGGCAACCTTGACGGTGCCCGTATTGAGGGCAAGCTCGACGCGGCCGTGCGTCGCCGTGGGAAAGCTGGCGCGCAGCGAATCGAACACCGCTTCCACTTCGGACTTGGTGCGAAACTGCGCCAAGAGCTCCCAGCCGAAGTAGCCTCCGCCCACAATGACGATGATCGCTGCAACGACGCCGACCAGGAGCTTGCGCATTGACGGATCCTAATCTGTTGGCATGCAACAGTTACGTTCAATTGGTTAATCTAATCATAGAACTGCGGGAAAATCTTGGCTTTACGGGCGCCAGCGGCAAAGCAGCACACGATGTTGACGCCAAGTCGGTGCGCCGTCGGAATAAATGTTCCGCCTTTGGGTTATATAGACTGAGCGAAAGGCGGTCATCTCACATGAACGGACTGACATGAACGGATTGAGCGGCTTCATGCGCTGCCTTGTTCTCGGCGTGCTGCTCATGGCGGGGCTCGCCGGCGCGCAGGCGCAGCAGCTCAAAATCTTCGATGCCCATCTGCACTACAATCAGGAACCGGATCCGTTCTACTCGCTCGACAAGGTGCTCGAAGTCTTCAGGCGGAACGGCGTCGCCGGGATTCTGGCCAACAGTCGCCCAAATAAGGGCACGCACCAGCTTGTCGAGGCGAAGGCGCCGGGGCTGTGGGTGGTGCCGTTCATCAGGCCGTATCGGGCGCGTGGCGACATTCAGACCTGGTTCAAGGATCCGGCGATTTCCGGTTTGATCCAGAGTGAGTTCAAGCGCGGCTATTATCGCGGTATTGGCGAGTTCCACATCTACGGCAAGGACGCCGAAGGCGCGGTGGCGCGACAGGCGGTGAATTTTGCGGCGGAGCGCGACCTCTATATCTTCGCGCATTGCGACGAGGCGGCCCTACTCACCCTGTTCCGGCACAACAGCCGCGCCAAAATCATCTGGGCCCACACCGGCTTCACCACCCCGGCGGCGCGGGTGCGCGAGCTGCTCGACGCCTATCCGGCGCTGTGGGGCGAGCTGTCGTACCGGAGCGGGATCACGGACAGTGGCGGGGCGCTGTCGGCGGACTGGAAGGCGCTGTTTGCCACCCACGCCGACCGTTTCCTTCTCGGCTCCGATACCTGGATCAACGAGCGCTGGTTCAGCTACGACACCATCATCAAGACCTACCGGGCGTGGCTTGCGCAGTTGCCGCGCGATCAGGCGCGGCGCATCGCACACGGCAACGCGGAGCGGCTGTTCGGCGGCAAGGTGGAGTAGTCAGCGCTCGGGCAGCGGGATGAATTCGATCTCGTCGCCGGGGACTTTGCCGAAAAAGCCCTTCTCCCAGTCGGCCTTGGCCTGCTCGATGCGCTCCTTGCGCGAGGACACAAAGTTCCACCAGATGTGGCGGGGCCCGTCCATGGCCGCGCCGCCGACGATGACCAAGTGGGTATCGGTGTTGGCCATGAGCGTGATCGGGTCGCCGGGCCGCAGAACCAGCAGCCGGCCGGGGCCGAATCGGTCGCCGCCAATCTCGATCTCGCCGTCGAGCACATAGACGGCACGCTCCTCGTGGTCGGCGTCGATCGGCAGGCGCGATCCGGCCTTGAGCCGCACATCGGCAAAAACAGTCTCGGAGGCGGTTGCGACCGGCGACCGTCGGCCGTAGAGGCCGCCCACCACCACCCGCACGATGGTGCCGTTCTCACGCAGCTCGGGAAACTGGCCGGCGTCGTAATGGGCGAAATCCGGCGGCATCTCCTCCTTGGCAGCGGGCAGCGCCACCCACATCTGCAGCCCGTGCAGGCGGTCGCCCTTGGCCCGACGCTCCGGCGCGGTCCGCTCGGAGTGCACGATGCCGCGGCCGGCGGTCATCCAGTTGATCTCGCCGGGGCGAATCGGGACTGCGGTGCCGAGGCTGTCACGGTGCATGATCTCGCCGTCGAACAGATAGGTCACCGTGGCGAGCCCGATGTGCGGGTGGGGGCGGACATCGAGCCCCTTGCCGGAGCGGAACTCGGCCGGCCCGAAATGGTCGAAGAAGATGAACGGGCCGACCATGCGTGTCTGCGCCGACGGCAGCGCCCGCCGCACGGTGAAATCGCCCAGATCGACCGAACGGGGAACTAGCACGTGGGCGATCGCCTCGCACTGCTGCGGGTTGCCGGGCGCAGGGTCCTTGCCGGGGAAGAAACTCATGACGTTCTCCTTGGCCGCGACTGGCGCGCGGCGGCTCACGGAAGGGTGACGAACTGCCTGTCTTTCATTGCGGCGACCAGGCCGTCGAACGCCTCGTTCACCTTGGGCCAGCTCGGCAGCTTCTTCATGGTGTCGAGCCAGCGTTTGACGTTCGGATAGGCGGAGAAGTCGACCTTGATGACCTCGCCGAGGGTGACCAGGCAGGCGCCAAAATAGTCGGCGATGGTGATCTGGTCGCCCAATAGATATTTCTTGTTCGGCCCGATCCAATGATCGTTGAGTAGTTTCAGCCAGCGCTTGGAGTTCTCCTTGCCGACCTCGAGCGTCTCGGCCTGCGCCGCTTCGCTGCGGCGCTTGAGGTGCGGAAAGAGCTGCGGGTAGCAGAGGTTGTAGCCCCAATCGCGGTAAAAATTCGTGTTAATCCAATCCATTAGCTCGTTCACTCTGGCCCGCTGTTTCAGCTCTTTCGGGTAGGCCGGCGAGCCGATCTTGTCGGCGAGATATTTGAGGATGGCGGAGCTTTCGGTGAGCCGCAGGTCGCCGTCCTCGAGCATGGGCACGAGGCAGTTGGGATTGATGGTCGCATAGGGCGGCTTCAGGTGTGCCCCGGTCAGGACGTCGACGACCTCCTCCTCGACCGGAATCTGGCTCTCGGCGATGAACAGCCGCACCGGCCGACTCGTCATCGATACGGGGTGCATGTAGAGCTTCATTGGATCCTCCCGCTTGATCGCCCGTGGCAGCTCTGCCCAGCGACCGCAACCGATTCGCACGCGGCGCCGACCAACGCTGCGGCTATTTGGCGACCGACGGCGAGCGCCGTCAAGGCACCGCTGTTGCTTGCAGTGCGCGAATCAATCCCCATGTAACGCGCTCGCGCTGCGCAAACGCGCGCGGCGAAGGACAACGTTAACCGGCGAGATGCAGAATCTTCTTGCGCAGTGGTCAAGTTGTGTTATGTGGGGACTCGCCGCTTGGATCAGTTCCGCGTGCAGAACATGATCCAGCGGCATTTCGCTGTCCGTGCCGGCTTGCTGGCACTGGGCTTGGATCTCTGGTTGGGGAGGACGGCATGAGCCAGAACGCCCTCTTGCGATCGGGGAAGGGCTTGGTGACACCAGGTACCACCCGGAAGAAAGCCCCGGCG
>DATLYX010000102.1:0-7597 GCA_035574295.1 Xanthobacteraceae bacterium | reverse complement strand
CTGCGAAGGCAGGGAGGTCGCCAAGGGCGAGGTGTTGGCGCGCCTCGACGACCGCGAGGCGCAGGCGCAGTTGCAGGAATTGCGCGCGCGCGAGGAATTTTTGAAGCGGGAGCTTGAGCGCGTCACCGAGCTGCATTCGCGCGGGGCGGCCTCGATCCAGGCGTTCGAGCGCGCATCGATGGACCTGCGGCAGGTGCAGGCGCTGATCGCGGTGCAGGTCGAGCGGATCAACGAATACACCATCGTCTCGCCAATGGACGGCATCGTGCTGCGCCGCGACGGCCAGGTAGGGGAGATCGTGGAGGTCGGTCAGGTCATCTTCCGCGTCGGCGAGCCCAAACCGCTGCAAGTGGTGGCCGAGGTCAACGAAGAGGACATTCCGCGCGTGCGGGTCGGCCAGACGGCGCTGTTGCGCACCGACGCATTCCCCGACCAGCGGCTGGAGGGCAAGGTGCGCGAGATCACGCCCATGGGCGACCTGCTGGCGAAAACCTACCGCATCAAAATCGCACTGCCGGACGACACGCCGCTGTTGCCCGGCATGAGCGTGGAGGCCAATGTCATCACGCGCGAAAAGCCGAACGCGCTCTTGATCCCCGCCGACGCCATGCAGGGCAACAGCGTATTCCTGATCGAGGGATCGCGCGTGCGCCGGCGCGAGATCAAGATCGGCATCCGCGGCACGCGGCAGATCGAGGTCGTCTCCGGGCTTAACGAGGGAGATCGCGTTGCGTCTCCGGCGGCAATCGAACTGCGGGACGGCGCCCGCGTGCGCGTCATCGAACCGGTGAGCCCATGAACCTCGTGCTCGACATCGCCTGGACGCATGTGCGCACCCGCGTGCGGCAGACCGGGTTCGCCGTGGCGGGGGTAGCCACAGGCGTCGGCTTCTCCATCATGATGGCGGCGCTGATGCAGGGGTCGCAGGACGATTTCACCAACCGCCTGGTGAACACGCTGCCGCACATCACCGTGAGCGACGAGCGGCGGGTGCCGCCAAAACAGCTGGCGGAAACCATGTTCGAGGCAGCACAGTTCTACGGGCTAGCGCCGGAAGCACGGCGGCGCGGAATCAAGAATCCGCTGGCAACCATGGCGGCGCTCGAAGCCTGGCTGCCCGGCAACGTGGCGCCTTCGGTGAAGGTGCAAGGCATCATCCGCTACGCCAATCGCGACGTGGGCGCGAGCGTGATCGGCATCGATCCGGCGCGGGAAGCCGCGGTGTCGGAGCTGGCGAAGCAAATGCGCGGCGCGCCGCTGGCCGCGCTGTTCCGCGCCACCAACGCCATCGTGCTCGGCGACCGGCTGGCGGAAAAAATAGGCGCCCGCATCGGCGCCAATATCACCGTCCAGACCAGCGAAGGGGCGCGGATCAACGCCCAGGTGGTCGGATTCTTCCGCTCGGGCCTGCGGCAGATGGACGAGGGCACGGCCTATGTGCTCGCCAAGACCGGCCAGATTCTCGCGCAGCAGACCGGGCTGATCAACGAGCTGCGGGTCCGACTCAAGGATCCGATGGCGTCGCGGGAGATCGCACAGCGGATCGAGGGCGACACCGGCTACAAATCGGTATCCTGGCAGGAGGCGCACGAGGATCTGTTGAGCACATTTTTGATCCGCAACCTCATCATGTACACGGTCGTGGGCGCGATCCTGCTGGTTGCCAGCTTCGGCACCTACAACATCATCTCGACGATCACGCACGAGAAAGCCCGCGACATCGCCATCTTGAAATCGCTCGGTCTGCGCGAGGAAACGGTGCGCACGATTTTCGTGGTGGAAGCATTAATCATCGGCGCCGCGGGAGCGGCGGCGGGTTTTGTGCTCGGTTATCTGCTCTGCATTGCGCTCGGCGCGATCGAGATCAGGAATCCGTTCGTGGACATGACCCGCCTGCCGCTGACCTACGCGTATTGGCATTACCTCGTCGCGGGGCTGGCGGCGCTGTTCTCGTCGGTTGCGGCCGGCTACCTGCCGGCCCGCAAGGCGGCGCGGCTGCATCCGGTCGACATCATCCGGGGCGCCACATGATCGCAAACGCGCAACCGCAGGAGCGGATCGCGACGGCCGCGGAGGCGCCGTTGATCGAGGCGCGCAACGTGACCCGCATCCTGCCGGGCATCGTTCCCACCACGCTCGTGCGCAACATCAGTTTGCGCATCGGTGGCAACGAGTTCATCGCCATCACCGGACCGTCGGGCTCCGGCAAATCGTCGCTTCTGTATCTGCTCGGCCTTTTGGATCTGCCGACGTCCGGCGAGGTGCTGATCCGGGGCCGGGCCACGCACGCGATGACGGAAGACGAGCGCGCGCATGTGCGGCTGTCCACGCTCGGATTCGTGTTCCAGTTCCACTTCCTGCTGCCGGAATTCTCGATCGTCGACAATGTCATGCTGCCCATGCGGGCGCTCGGCGGCCGCCCCGAAGAGGACATGCGGGAGCGTGCGAAGGTGCTGCTTTCCTCGCTCGGGCTTGCCGACCACCTCGACAAGCGGCCGGATCAGTTGTCCGGCGGTCAGCGGCAGCGCGTGGCCGTGGCGCGGGCGCTCGCCAACGAGCCGGCCGTGATCCTGGCCGACGAGCCCACCGGATCGCTCGACTCCAAATCCAGCGAGCAGGTGTTCGACCTTTTGCGCCACATCGTCGAAGATCAAGGCAAAACCGTCGTCGCGGTCACCCATCATCTTGGTTTTGCGGAACGTACGGACCGCCGCATCGAACTCATTGACGGGACAATTGTCGCCGATCGACAGATCGCAAAACGGGCGTGACCATCCCGCATTCGGCAGCGGCAAACACCGGCCGCGGCCGCAACACCGCCCAGCCGAACGTCACCTGACTGCCGCCGCGATAGTAAGACAGCGTGAACGGCTCCTGCACTTCCGCGTCGGCGGTAACGGCGCGGAACGCGAGCGGCAGGGTACGCAGATCGCCGTCGGTCCAGACCACGGCGGCGCCGCGCGCACGCAGGTCGCCGAGATCGATCCACGGCGCGCGCGCCGGTCTGCCGTCGATCAGCACGCGCGGATGCTCGGGCGCGTAATGGGCGATGTTTCCGCCCAGCCACATATTGCCGACCACATAGGCGAGCGGCCGGCCGGTAAGCAGCCGAAACCGCGTCGAAATTTCATTGGCAAGCTGTTGTCCGGGGAAAAGCACCGCGCGCAGCCGTTTGTCGTAGTCCGGCAGCACGCGGTAGTTCACGATGAATGCCAGCACGAAGGCAAAGAAAACGACGGCCCAGACGGTCACGACCGCAGCCAGCCGTTGACGCGGGATCCTTTGCACGAGCAGAACGATCCACAGGCCGAGAAACTGCCACAGGGGATAGCCCCACATGGTGATCGTGCCGCGGCCGGTCAAAAGCGACAGTGCGAACACGGTCGCCGCCGGTCCGAACGCCAGCAGCGTGACAATGCGCCAATCCTCCTTGTCGACCGCGGCCGGCGGAGGACGCCGCATATCGCGGAACAACGGCGCCGCAATGGCGAGCGCGGGCAGCAGGAAATACAACTGGCCCGCCACGAACGCCAACGGATGCAGCACATGATCGAACAGATGCCGCGGCGGCGCGGCGCGGGCCTCGGCGTATTTGATCGGCAAAAAGTCGTTCTGAACGAGCCAAACCAGGTGCGGCGCGGCCACCACCAGCGCCACGGCAAGCGCAAGGTAAGGGCCGGGGGTGGCAAAATGCCGGCGCGAGCCTGGATTCAACAGCATGAACAGTGCCAGCGGAATCGCCAGCACGACCACAAAATACTTCGCCCACAGCGCCGACCCCATGGTGAGGCCGAGAACCGCCCAATGGAGGAGCCGGCCGCGGCGCAGCGCCGCGTGAAACGAGAACCCCGCCAGCGTCCAGAACGGCAATTGGATCACATCGTGATTGAATTTCTGCGCCGTGTAGTGGAAGTAGTGCAGCCCGTCGACGATGAGCACTGCCACCAGGGCACCGAGCGGGCCGACCAGCGGCCGCGCTGTGAGCCAAATCAAGACGAAGGTGATCAAGATCACCGCTTGCGACAACAGATACAAAAACAGGTCGCGGCCGAAGATCCGGTAGGTGATCTCGACCATCCACCAGGGCAGCGGCGGAAGCTTGTCGTAACCGAGTTGCCACTCGCGACCGTAAACGCGCGCCTCGATCAGATCGAGCGGCAAATTGATGTAGAGCGTCGCCGGGAGCGCAGTCCAGAGCACCGTGTGCAGCATGAGCAGCGCCGCGAGGGCGGCGCCCGGCCGTCGCTCGATGATGTCGAGTAGCGCGCTCACGAAGCCTGCTTGCGCGGGCAGCAAATAAAATGCCCGCAAACCGTACCGGCTCAACGGTATGAGGCCGGGCGCCGGGCGCGGTCAAGGCGGCACCGGGTTCGGCCGGGCATCCGGCATTTTTGCCCGCTTGGGGACGCGGCGGGCCGCGCGCTTGCGCAAGCGCCCGCCGTGATGGAACGTGGAGGACGATTCGGCGAATCACTCCGCCGAGCACGGGGGCTACCGGCCCATGGTGCGACTGAGCGCCGTCTACGTCGCCTGCTGCATGGTGCTGATCGCGGTCTCGATCGGGGCCGTGCTGTTCCTCGGTCTGGGGGTGAGCGGGCCGCAAGCGGCCGTC
This sequence comes from Xanthobacteraceae bacterium, assembly GCA_035574295.1. Lineage (GTDB taxonomy): Bacteria > Pseudomonadota > Alphaproteobacteria > Rhizobiales > Xanthobacteraceae > PNAI01. The sequence continues at coordinate 2,985 of DATLYX010000102.1, read as the reverse complement.
GTCGCGCTTGCGGCGCTCACGGCGCTGGCACTTTATGATGCCATGGCCCGGCAAGCGCGCAGTCGCGCAATGGTCAGCGAACAGATCGCCAACCTCGCGGGCGGCCTGGCCGACCTCGCCAGGCAGGTGGGCGATCTTGGGCGTCAGATTGCCGAACTGAAACGGCGGGTGACCGCCGCCGAGCAGAAGACCGATCCCGCAATCGAACAGGCGCGGGCGGCGATTCCGACAATTACCGCGGACATCGACGAGCTCGGCCTCTTGGTGCATCAGCTCGCGGAAACCGTGGCCGCGCACGCGAGCGCCATTGCCGAGCACCAGGCGCGCGCCGCAGCCGCGGCAAGCCAGCCGCCGCAGGCCGCGGCCGAAAGCAAGCCCGGCAACGCCGCTGCCCCCAGGGCGGAAAATCCCGCGGCAGAGCACGGGGCACAGCCCAGCACCGCGCCCGCGCCGGCTGTCGCCGTTCAGACCGTAAGCCAGGAGGAGATGATCGCCGCAGTGCGCGAGATGCTCGACGACAATCGCGCCGACCTCTATCTGCAGCCGATCGTGTCGCTGCCGCAACGGCGGTTGCGCTACTACGAGACCTTCACCCGGCTGCGCAAAGACGACGGAACGCTGCTCTTGCCCGGCGATTTTCTCGCCGCCGCGGAGCAAGGCGGCCTCTTGCCGCGCATCGACCATCTGGTGCTCACGCGCGGGGCGCAGATCGTGCGCCGGCTGCTCAGCAAGAACCGCGACATCGGGCTCCTATGCAATGTCGCGGCCAAGACGCTGGCCGATCCGGAGTCCTCGCAACAGTTGCTAAAATTTTTCGACGCCAACCAGGAGCTTGCGGCCGCGCTGCTTCTGGAGCTGCCGCAAAACTTCTGGCGCGCGAGCGGGCCGCTGGCGCAGGCCACGCTGGCGGCGCTCGGCAAGCGCGGCGTGCGGTTCTCCATGGACCACGTCACCGACCTCAGAATGGAGCCGCGCGAGCTTGTCAACCGGTCCATCCGGCTTATCAAGGTGCCGGCCAGATTGCTTTTGGCCGACGAGGCGCCGCGCGAGACCGACATTCATCCGGCGGACCTGGCGGACCTGATGGCGCGCTTCGGCATCGGCCTGATCGCAGAACAGATAGAAAGCGAGGCGACGGTGGCGGAGCTGCTCGATCTCGAGGTCCGGTTCGGCCAGGGATTTCTGTTCTCCCCGCCGCGGCCGGTGCGGGCGGACGTGCTGCAGACAGCGGCCGCCGAGGACGCACGAGCGCGCGCCGCCCCCGCTGCGCCGCGCAGCGAGGCGACGACACCTTCGCAGCTCGCCAACGCGGTTGAGGACATCCGCCGGGCCGGTATGCTGCCGCGTCCGGCTCCCGGCGGCGGTCGCGCCTGATCGGGCCGCCGTCCGTTCTTCCCCGCTCCGCCGATGACCGCACCCGCCTTCCTCGACCATTTCTCCGCGCTTGCGCCCGCCTATGACGCGGTGCTGTGCGACGTGTGGGGCGTTGTGCACAACGGCGTCGCCGCTTTCCCGGAAGCCTGCGAGGCGCTCTCGCGCTTTCGCGCCGCAGGCGGCACGGTGATGCTGATCACCAACGCCCCGCGACCCGGCCAGGTGGTGAGGCGGCTTTTGGATCGGCTCGCGGTGCCGCGGCAGGCCTACGACGACATCATAAGCTCGGGAGACGTGACCCGCGCGGTGATCGCGGCGCGTCCGGAGCGGCGATTGTTCCACATCGGGCCGGAGCGCGATCTACCGATCTTCGAGGGGCTTCCCGTGCAGTTCGTTCCGCTCGAGGCGGCGGACTATGCGGTATGCACCGGCCTCAGCAACGACGAGGTCGAGACGCCAGAGCACTATCGCGGGCTGCTCGCAGCAATGCGGGCGCGCAACCTGTTCATGGTCTGCGCCAATCCGGACGTGGTGGTGGAGCGCGGGGAGAAGCTCGTGTATTGCGCCGGCGCGCTCGCCGATCTCTACGCCGAAATGGGCGGCGAGGTGCTCTACGCCGGCAAGCCACACAGGCCGATCTATGCGCAGGCGATGGACCGCATTGCCGCGCTGCGCCGCGCGCCCCCGCCGTTGTCGCGGATGCTCGCGATCGGCGATTCGGTGCGCACGGACCTCAAAGGCGCCGCCGCCTTCGGCATCGACTGCCTGTTCGTGACCGGCGGGATTCATGCCGAAGAGCTCGGCGGACGCCATACGCCGGACCCGGCCGCGATCGTGCAGATTTTCGCCGACGCCGGCGCGGCGCCAAAGGCGGTGATGCAGCGGCTCAAATGGTGAAAACGGCGCAGGCTTGATCGAAGCGAATCTCAGCGGGCGAAGACCGCCTCGATCTTGTTGCGCAGCGTGTCGGCGTTGAACGGCTTGACGATATAATTGTTCACTCCCGCCTGCTTGGCGGCGATCACGTTCTCGGTCCGCGACTCGGCGGTGACCATGATGAAGGGCGTGGCGTGCAACGTCGGGTCGGCGCGCATCCGCTTGAGCAGCTCGTAGCCGGTCATCGGCTCCATGTTCCAGTCGGAGATGACCAGTCCGTACCTGCGGCTGCGCAACTTGGCGAGCGCGGCGGAGCCGTCCGGAGCGGCATCGACATCCTGAAATCCGATCTGGCGCAGCAGGTTGTGGATGATGCGAACCATCGTGTTGTAGTCGTCCACCACGAGGATCGGCATGGACAGATCGACCGCCATCGTTCCAACTCCCCTCGCCCCGCCCGGCGCGGCCAACCCTGGCGCCGCTCGCCTGCCGCACCTCACCCGGCGCCCCGTGGGCCCGGCACCCACAGCGGCGCGGCGACGCTATGAACTGCGGCTGAAAATCCCGTTAAGTGCGACCGGCCTGCGGTTGTCGGTCGCGGCGGTCCGGCGGGAATGGTTAACGGGCGTTGTGCGGTTCGGATTCCGCGCAAGCCTTTTGTTAATTGTATATGCCGCGCGGCCACCCGTTGACTCGCGTGGCGGGCGCACCACACGGTGCGGCGAAGACCGCTCA
>DATLYX010000101.1:0-34470 GCA_035574295.1 Xanthobacteraceae bacterium | reverse complement strand
TTGACCGTGTCGTACATGTGCCAGCGCCAGTCGTCCTCGCCCATGTTGCCGAGCGCGGCCGCGATCCCGCCCTGAGCGGAAACCGTGTGCGAACGGGTCGGAAAGACCTTGGTGATGCAGGCCGTGCGCAGCCCCGCCTGGCTGCAGCCGACGACCGCGCGCAGCCCGGCGCCGCCGGCACCCACCACCACCACGTCGTAGCTGTGGTCCTCGATCGGATAGGTGCGACCGACAATTGCGGGGCCGCCGTTTGTCGCGTTATCGGCCATGCGTCAAACTCCGAACGACAGGCTGAGGATGGCGAACACGGCCGTCAGTGCGACGGCGATGCAAAAGAATGTATTGCCCATCAGCATGACAAGCTTCAGCGGCTCATGATGCACGTAGTCCTCGATGATCGTCTGCATCCCGAGCCACATGTGATAAATGATCGACGTGAAGAACAGGAGCATGATGATGGCGACGAGCGGAGAACCGAGGATCTTCGCCACCGCCGCGTGATTGCGACCGAACAGTCCCATGACGATGGCCACGACCGCGATGGCCAACGGAATGTTGGCGACCGCCGTCAGGCGCTGCCGCCAGAAATGCTCCGTGCCCGAGCGTGCCGCGCCGAGATGTCCCACTCGACCCAGCGGCGTGCGTCTTGCGAACCGCCCTTGCTCCGCCATCAGAACCTTCCCATGAGCAGATAGCCGACGAACCACAGCAGGACCGTCAGCGTGACCGATCCGGCGAGCGTTGCCACCGTGAGCCATTCGCGTTCGGTTGGCCCGAAGCCGTAGCCCAGATCCCAGATCAGGTGGCGAATGCCGCCGAACATGTGGTGCAGCAGCGCCCAGGTGTAGCCGAACAGCACCAGCCGGCCGAGCAGCGTCTCCATGAACCACTGCACCCAGGCATAGGCGTTGGGCCCCGCCGCCGCCGCGATCAGGACCCAGACCAGAATCAGCGTGCCGAAATACAGGCCTGCGCCGGTGATCCGATGCACGATGGACATCAGCATCGTCAGCGTCGGTCGGTAGATCTGCAGGTGCGGCGACAGCGGACGCTCGGCCGGAGCTCTTGAATCAGCCATGAGCCATCTCGATCAATGACGGTGTGTTTAGGTGATGCTCAGCACGCCAGCAACGCGCAAATAGAGCCGATATTCACATGTGCGCACTGCACCGCCGGCATACCGCCAATCACACGCATGGCGTCGATTGATTTCGCCATAGACGAAACATGACGCAAGGGATATGTTATTTACAATTGGTATTTTCTTAAGGTTGGATTCGTCAAATGCGAAGATAGGCGATGCGCTTTGATCTCGCCGATTTGAGCCTGTTCCGCCATGTGGCGGAAGCCGGCAGCATCACCCACGGGGCCGCGCGCGCCAATCTCGCGCTTGCGGCGGCCAGCACGCGGATCCGCAACATGGAAGAGACCCTTGGCGCGCCCCTTTTGGTGCGCGGCCGCCACGGCATCTCCCTCACCCAGGCCGGCCGCACGCTGCTCCAGCACGCCCGCGCGATTCTGACGCAGGCCGAGCGGTTGCGCGAAGACCTCGGCGCCTATGCCGGGGGGCTGACCGGCCAGGTGCGCGTTCTTTCCAATACCAACGCGCTGACCGAATTCCTTCCCGAGACGCTCAGCTCCTTCCTCAACAGCCATCCGCACGTCAGCATCGATCTCGAGGAGAGGCTGAGCGACGAGATCGTCGGGCTCATTGCCGAGGGCGTCGCCGACATCGGCATCGTCGCAGGCACCGTCGATGTCGGCCGCCTGATGACCTATCCGTTCCGCAGCGACCGCTTTGTGCTGGTGGTGGCGCGCGACCACCCGCTGGCGCACCGCACCAAGATCAGCTTTGCGGAAGTGCTCGACCATAATTTTGTCGGCCTCGATCGGGCCAGCGCCCTGCAACGTTTTCTCGCCGACAAGGCGAGTCGCATCGGCCGCCCGCTGAAACTGCGCGTGCAGTTGCGCAGCTTCGACGCCGTCTGCCGGCTGGTCGAGCGCAACGTGGGCGTCGGCATCGTTCCTGCCTCCACCGTCCGCTGGGCCGCCGGCACCATGGCGATCAAGGCGGTCGAGCTTACCGACCCATGGGCGCTGCGCGAACTCACCATCTGCGTTCGCGACTTCAACGCGCTGCCGCCTTACGCCCAGCAGCTCGTGGAACACATGCGCGCGCGCCCGAGCTGACGCATGAGAGCAGGCGGACTCGGCGATTCGGCTCACCGCGGGATCAATACCCAATAGTCCAGTTCCAGGATTACCGTCGGATCGTAGTCCTCGCCCTGTTTGTAGGGAAAATCGGCGCAGGGTCTGTCCTTGGTCGCGACCGTGCGCAGTCGCAGTGCGCCGACGTCGTTGCGCCCGTGCAGCTCCGCCTTGGTCAGCACCTCCGACCACGCATGCACCGTGTCGCCCGCGAACAGCGGCGCCACATGACGCCCACCGTTGATCGCCGCGACGTGGAACGCATTGGCAAATCCGTTGAACGAAAGCGCCCGTGCCAGCGATATGGCGTACCCTCCATAGACCAGCCGTCGGCCGAACCGATCCTGCGCGGCGGCAAGCTGGTTGAAATGGATGCGTGCGGGATTCTGAAACAGCCGCGTGGCGATCTGATGCTCCGCTTCTTCCACGGTTACGCCGTCGACATGGTCGATTTTTTCCCCCACCGCATAGTCGCGGTACCGTCGGGTGCTGCCGGCGAGTGCGAAATCGTAGCAGATGACTTTGATCGGCGGGCAGGCCTCGCCGATCATGCCGCCGTCGACGGCGCGCGGCAGCGAAGGGACCTGCGCCGGCGGCACTGCGGCTGTGCTGTCGCGCTTGCGCACCATCACCCAGCGCACGTAATCGAGCACCTCGACGCCGTCCTGATTGAATCCGCGCGAGCGCACATAGACGATGCCGCTCTTGCGGTCGGAATTTTCTTTCAGGCCGATCACCTCGGACACTGCGCTCAGCGTATCTCCCGCGTACACCGGCGCGCGGAAGCGGCAATCGGCGTAGCCGAGATTGGCCACTGCGTTGAGCGAGATGTCCGGCACCGTCTTGCCGAACACCATGTGGAACACCAGCAGATCGTCGACCGGTGCGCAGCGGTAACCGATGGCGCGGGCAAAGGCGTCCGACGATTGCACCGCAAAGCGCGGCCCGAACAGCCCGTTGTAGAGCGCAACGTCACCCGCCGTGACCGTGCGCGGCGTGGCGTGACGGATGGTCTCACCCGTTCGAAAATCCTCAAAATATCGGCCCGCCGCCGGGCTGCTCATGCCAGGTCTCCCCCTGCCGTGTCTTTAGGATAGCTAAAGAGGGGTGACTTAAGGATAAATCGTGTCCCGCTTCTGCGGCTGCCCCGCAGACCGAGTCCCGTACGGTCCCGGAGCAGGGAGTAAGCCGACCTCATCGCATCACGCTTTAAGGAAGCAAAGAATCCGGCGCGAGGAAACGCAGCGCCCGCCGCAACGCGCTGCCGGGAGGCGGCGGCTCAGCGTTCCAGCATTGTCACAATTCTCGCCAGGACCTCAAGATCGACATCTCTGCCGATGCGGAGGATCCGCCCGTTCTTGAGCACGATCTCCATCATTTTCTCAGGTGTGGCCGGTGCGGCCGCTTTGCTCTCGCTTGCGCCCGCCGTCTTGCTCTCGCTCAAAGCGCCCGTTCTGTCGCCGTCGGCGTTGGATGGCGGGGGTTTGAGCGCCGTCTGCAAACTGCCCGCCCCCTTGCCGTCGGCCGCCTTGGCCTTGCTGGCATCGTCGCTGTTCGCGGGAGCGGCGACCGCGGGGGAGGCCGCTGCCACCTTGGTGCCCTTGGACTCGACCTGCGGCGACGCGGCGTTTTGCTCGCTCGGAACGCTGGCCGAATTTGCCCGGTCTTGCTTTGCCGTCTCGCCGGTCGCCGCCGCAACCTCTCGCGCCGCCGCTTTGGCCTTGTCGGGGTCATCGGCCTGCGGGGAATCGCCGCCCGCCGCGGGTGGCGCCGCCACCTTGGTTTCGGCAGGCTCGGTCAGCGGCGTTTGCGGGGGTTGGTGGCTCGGCGCGGCTGTTGCTTCGTTCGCTGTTGGCGTTTGGCCGGCAACTGCCGGGCCCTCCGCCTTGGCTTTGCTGGCGTCCTCGGTCTGGGCCGAGTCTTTCGCCGCAGCAACGGCCGTCGGCGGCTTGGCCTGCCCGGATTCGGCTTGCGTTGCGTCGCCGCCCTGCTTTGGCGGAACGCCGGCTTTTTCGTCGTCCGGCTTGGACGTTTCGGCGGCGACCGCAGGCGCGGCCGGCTGGTTCTCTTTGGCGGGAACTGCCGCCGCAACGCTCGTTTCCGGGGCCGCAGCGGTCTGCGCTTGTTCCGTCGGCTTGTCTGGCGCAACGGCCGCGTCCCGCGGTTCTGCCTGCGGCGCGCTCGGTTTGTCGTTTTCGGCATCTCCTTGCGCTTTTGCGGCGGCCGCGCGGCTCGCTGGGCCTGGAGTCTCCTCGGCCTTTGCCTTGCTGGCCTCGGCGACCGGAATTTCCGGCGCGCGTGTTCCTTCCGACTTGCTTGCGGCCGCACGCTCGGATGTGCGCTCTTTCGCGGGGCTTCCGCTTGCGGCTTGCGCTACCGGCCCATCGGCCGCCGCTCTCGATTCCGCGGCCAGCTCGGACGCCGGGCTCGCGGTAAAGACCAGCACGTCATCGCGCGTCCCGACAGGTTTGCAATTGACATCCAACAGCGGAGCCTTGCCCTTCAGGATGATCTGCTTCTGATCGTCGCTTACCGTTCCGCTCACGCGAAAGCCGCGCGGCTTGCAGGTGCGGTAGAATTGGTAGGCCGTGCCCGCGAGGCTCTGTCCGGTTCGCCGTCCTTCGAACAGCAGCGTTCCGGGTTTCACGCCGGCGTCGAGCAACCCGATTCGCGGCGTGGAATAGATGAATTTCTGCGTCTTCCCGTCTGTGACCAGTGACATCACCGACCCGTTATGGGTCCAGGAGCCGGTCACCGTGCGGCTCGCCGTCGCTTTCCCGCTCCGGCCTTGCGCCATCGCAGGGTCCGTTTCGCTTACGCTCAGCCACAGCAACGATTGCGCGATAAGGATCGATGTCGTCCAACCAATACTACGCATCACAACACCACAACGCACGACGACAAGAAACCGAACGCCGCATCGGAAGGCCGAAATGACGGGACAACCCGTGTGAAAGTCTGGCCAATTACGTCTGCCGAATCAATAGCGCCGTGCCGCTTCAAATCGTCCGTCGCGTCCGTGCCGGATTCTGCAGTGCCTTCAGCCAGCCACGAGCCGGCCCCGCCTCTACTGCGCGCGCGTCTGCAGGGGGACGGACCGCGTCAAGCAGCAGAGCAGCGCCGAGGGAGGCAGATGCGACAAAGGAGAGGGTAGGCGCCATCATGCCTCCCGCCGCGTTCATCAGTCGCGGTCGGCCGGCTCGGTGATGAGCCGCGCCCCGCGTTGGAAGGTGATGTAGTCCCACAACCATGTGAAAGCGACGATGAAGCGATAGCGCAGCCCGATCAGGAAATAGATGTGCGCGACGCTCCACACTGCCCAGGCAAGGAAGCCCGTCATGGTGATTGGGCCGATGCGCGCGATGGCATGGCGTCTGCCGATCGCCGCGAAATCGCCGGGGTGGCGGTAGCGGAACGGCGGCAGCGTGCGCCCCGCGAGCCGCGCGCCGATGAGCTTTCCGACATAGCGTCCCATTTGCTTGGCCGTTGTCGCCACGCCGGGCAGGGGTTTTCCCTCATCGTCGTAGGCCGCCGCTGTATCGCCGATCACGAACACGTCTGGCTTGCCCGGCACGGAGAGATCGGGAGCCACGATCACCCGCCCGGCGCGGTCCTGCTCGGCACCGAGCCAGCGTCCGGCGGGCGAGGCCACGATGCCGGCAGCCCAGATGATGGTGCCGGCATCGATGCGTCCCGCTTCGAGATCGACACCGCGTCGATCGCAGCCAACGACCCGCCTTGACGTCAAAATCTCGACGCCGAGCCGCGTAAGCGCACGTGCAGCATAGTCGGAAAGTCGCGGCGGCAGCGCGGGCATCACCCGCGGCCCGGCCTCCAGCAGCACGATGCGCGAGCTGCGCGGGTCAATGCGGCGGAAATCCTTGGCCAGCGTTTGCCGTGCGATTTCCGCGATGGCGCCGGCCATCTCGACGCCGGTCGCGCCGCCACCAATGATGACGAAAGTGAGCAGCCGCCGCCGCTCGGCTTCGTGGCGAGTGATCTCCGCCCGCTCGAAGGCGAGCAGGATGCGGCTCCGAATTCGCGTCGCGTCCTCGATCCGCTTGAGGCCGGGCGCTGCCTCGGCCCAGTCGTCGTGGCCGAAATAGGAGTGCGTCACGCCGGTGGCGATGATCAGATAATCATAAGTCACGGCATCCGCCTCGCGCAGCAGCACGCGCTTGCCCGCGGTATCCACGCCTGTCACCTCGGCCATCAGCACGGTGGCGTTGCTCTGCCCGCGCAGGATGTGCCGGATCGGCCAGGCCACGTCGGCGGGTGACAGCGCCGCGGTTGCCACCTGATAGAGCAGCGGCTGGAAGCAATGATGATTGACCCGGTCGATCACCGTGACCTCCACGGGCGCGCGGCGCAACGCCTTGGCGGCTTCGATGCCGCCGAAACCGGCGCCGACGATCACGACGTGGGGACGTTTGCTGGCCATTGGCGCACCGGGAATCGCCGCTTAGTGTCATCCAAAGCCGGTCGGCTCGCCAAGCCGTGCCGGATCAGCCGCGTGCAGTGTTGGTCCGGCGACCGATCGCAGCGCTGGCCGCCGCGATCGGCGCGCGCTTGCCAATCCGCCTCCGGCGCTTTAGCAATCCGCCTGCCATTTCGCGGTTGCGCGGGTGCAAACGCGCAAGCCTCCTGCCATGCTGTAATCTCCGCTGCCGGAGTTATGGATGGGCGACAGGCTCGCCGCGCGCAGCGCGCGGAATGACCGTGCGTAACAGCGAGGAATTCATGCCGACCCACAAGCTGCTTCTTTTGCCCGGCGATGGGATTGGTCCCGAAGTCATGGCCGAGGTCAAAAAACTCATCGCCTGGATGAACGCCCGCGGCATGGGCGCGTTCGAGACCGAGGAGGCGCCGGTCGGGGGAGCCTGCTACGACCAGCACGGCGTCTCGATCACCGACGCGACGATGGAGAAGGCCCAGGCCGCCGACGCGGTCATTTTCGGCGCTGTCGGCGGGTCGAAATGGGACAAGGTGCCCTACGACTCGCGCCCCGAGGCGGGGCTGTTGCGGCTGCGCAAGGAGCTCGGCCTGTTCGCCAATATTCGGCCGGCGATCTGCTATCCCGCCCTCGCCGATTCCTCCTCGCTCAAGCGCGAAGTGGTCGACGGCCTCGACATCATCATCCTGCGCGAGCTCACCGGCGGCGTCTATTTCAGCGAGCCGAAAACCATCACCGACCTCGGCAACGGTCAGAAGCGCGCCATCGACACTCAGGTCTACGACACCTACGAGATCGAACGCATCGGTCGCGTCGCGTTTGAGCTTGCGCGCAAGCGGCGCAACAAGGTCACCTCCATGGAGAAGCGCAACGTGATGAAGACCGGCGTGCTGTGGCACGAAGTCATCACGCAGGTTCACGACCGCGAATTCAAGGATGTGCAGCTCGAGCACATGCTGGCGGATGCCGGCGGCATGCAGCTTGTGCGCTGGCCCAAGCAGTTCGACGTGATCGTCACCGACAACCTGTTCGGCGACATGTTGTCGGACGTGGCCGCCATGCTCACCGGCTCGCTCGGCATGCTGCCCTCCGCCTCGCTCGGCGAGATCGACCCGAAGACCAAGAAGCGCAAGGCGATGTACGAGCCGGTGCACGGCTCGGCGCCGGACATCGCCGGCAAGGGCATCGCCAATCCCATCGCCATGATCGCCTCCTTCGGCATGGCGCTGCGCTATTCGTTCAACATGGGCAAGGAGGCGGACCTGATCGATCAGGCGATTGCCGCCGCGCTCGCCAAGGGCCTGCGCACCGCCGACATCAAATCCGAAGGCTGCAACCTCGTCGGCACCGCTGAGATGGGCGCCGCGATCCTGAGCGAGATGGAACGGCTCGCGGCGTGACACGCAATTTGTCCCTCTCCCCGCTTGCGGCAGGACGATCGCATTTGAACCAAACCTCCCCCTGAAAGGGGGAGGTCGACGCGAATGACTCCCACCCGGCCTCACTCCGCTCGGCCCCCTTTCAGGGGGAAAATCCAAATGCGATTGCCCAGCCGCTTGCAGGGAGAGGGGCCGAGCGAACCAAGTGAGCGAGGCGGGGGAGGGGACGAGTCAGGCAGGCCTGCAGTTTACCGCCGCGTGGCCTTGTCGATGAAGCAGCCGGATTTGAAATCGCGCGGGAATTTGTTCACGACGAATCCTTCGGTCTCGCGCATGGTGGTGTTCGCATCGACCATGAGCGAGGTCCGAAATGACTGCTCGAAGATCAGCGCGCCGCCGCGGTCGTAGATTTCGCAGCGAATGCTCGCCACGTGCCAGTTGGCCCCGCTCTTGTTGGTCAGACGGAACCAGACCATCCCGTCGCCGGAGGCGTTCACATTGTAGCGCACCGCCTGCACCCTAAGGCCGGCCGCGGCCAGTTCCTCGGGCGTGCTCTGTGCCGGTGCGGCGCCGGGCAGGCCCACGATCACGAATAAGAGAAGGATTTGCCGGAGGCCGGCCGCGCATGCGCGCGAACGCGCGCCGCGGAAATTGCCGATCGTTCGATTGCGCATGGCAAATCACCGAATCAGGCAGAGCATCGGTACGCGATCCGCGCGACGAGCGCAATCACCGCGATCTCGCGCGCACCAGATCGTTCGCACGCACCCGTTCGGGAGAGATTTGTCGCAAGGCCGCAGATCAGGTGCGACGACTGCGCGCAACGGATGCGCCGATGCGCCGCACGTCGGTCTGGCTCAATAGGTCGGGCCGCCGAATTCCCAGCGCGGGCTGATCGGGTTCCGGTCGTAGGCGCCGCGGCCGGGACCGAACACCTCGAACGGATCGCGGTACGGCCGATAGGCGTAGTCGTGGTACTTGCGCTGACCCGGCAGCACCTCCGTACCTGCGTCGAGGAACGAGCGCCGTTGCACGATGATTTTGGTGCGTTTGCGGCCGGTTTCGTCCGTGTAGGTGTAGATGGTGCGCTGCACCGGTGCCGCCTTCTGTGCGGTGACTGAACGGCGCGGCGCCGCATCGGCTGAAGCTGCAATGACCGAAGAAGCAATGGCCACCGCGGTGACCGCCGCCAGCATCGCAACAAAAGGTTTCCAGCGCATCGAATCCTCCATTTGGCAACCTTCTAACTGCCCCGGCGGTGTTTCGATAGCGTCCGGCGGCGGCTTATGGCGCATTTTTGATAGTCCGCTTGCTTCGGGAATTGCGGGGGCCCTCCCTCCGCGATAGAATTCTTCTATCCTAGAAAAAAGTACAGCAATTTTGTTCTAACAAACACCTAACCCTGGGAGGTCGTCATGCCCGGCCACATGGAACGCTCGATCGAGGAACTTTATCGCGACGATCCCGAACGCGCGGATGCGGTCGTGTTTGGTCGCAAATCGGCAGTGGACCGCCGGGGATTTTTGGGGGGTGCGGGCCTTGCGGCGATGAGCGCCGTGGTCGGCGGCGCAATTCCTTTTGCTTCCAACATGCCGGGTGGCTTGATTCCGGCTGCCCTTGCCCAGGGCGCGCCGGCAGCGGGCCAAAAGCCGCCGCAATACCTCAAATTTCCCGGAAAGGACGAGCGGCTCGTGGTGCTCGGCGAGCGCCCGCTGGTCGCCGAGACGCCCGAGCACCTGCTCGACGACGACACCACGCCGACCGCCAAATTCTTCATCCGCAACAATGGCACCATTCCCGAACCGGTCGCCGATGCCGACAAGTGGCGTTTCGTGATCGACGGCGAGGTGAACCGGAAGCTCGAGCTCACCGTGGGCGAGCTGAAAACCAAATTTCCGCGCGTGACGCGGCGCATGGTGCTCGAATGCGGCGGCAACGGCCGCTCCTTCTTCACCCCGCCGGCGCGCGGCAACCAATGGACCAACGGCGGCGCCGGCTGCGCGGAATGGACCGGGGTTCGGCTTGCCGACGTGCTGCGCGCGGCGGGAGTCAAGCCTTCTGCGGTGTTCACCGGTCATTACGGCAGCGACCGCAGCCTCGCCGACAACACCCGGGACGCCATCTCGCGCGGCATGCCGATCAAAAAGGCGCTCGATGAGGCGAATCTTCTGGTGTTCGCCATGAACGGCCAGCCGCTCACCAATATTCACGGCGGACCTTTGCGTCTGGTCGTGCCCGGCTGGCCGGGCTCGCTCTCGCAGAAATGGCTCACGCGGATCTGGGTGCGCGACAAGGTGCATGACGGCCCCGGCATGGGCGGCACCTCCTATCGGGTCACCATCAACCCCATGGTGCCGGGCGACAAACCCGACGACAAAAATTTCCGCGATCTCGAATCCATGCCCGTGCGTTCGATCATCACCAGCCCGTCGAACGGCGCCAAGCTTGCGAAGGGTACGCGCGAGATCCGCTTGCGCGGCGCCGCCTGGGCCGGCGATCACACGGTGCGCGCGGTCGCGATCTCCGTCGACTATGGCGCCACTTGGCGCGCCGCGCAGCTTGCGCAACCGAAAAACCGCTACGACTGGCAGCGCTGGACCGCGACGGTGCGGGTGCCGAGCGACGGTTATTACGAAATCTGGGCGCGCGCCACCGACTCCCGCGGCATCATGCAGCCGCACGTGGCCGGCAACTGGAACCCGCAAGGGTACGGCGCCAACCCGTTGCACCGGATCGCCGTCCTGATTGCATGAATGGAGCGTCCAAATGCGTTATGGCGGCCGGCCTCGCGCTGGCCGCACTGTTTCCCGGCTTCGTGCCGGGGCAGGCGCAGCAGTTCGTGCCGCAAGCGGAAAATCCCGAGGATTACCCGCCCGGCCCTGGCCGCGACGACACGTTTTACGCCTGCACCGCCTGCCACGGATTTAGGCTCGTGGCGCAGCAGGGCATGACCCGCCGGCAATGGGATGAATCGATCCAATTGATGATCGAGAAGCACAAGATGCCGCCCTTGCCGGCCAAGGAGCGCGAAACCGTGCTCAATTATCTGGAAGCGACGTTCCCGCCGCGTGCCCCTGCCGGCCGCGGCTGGCAGAACCCGTTCTTGAAGCCGTAAATGCTGCGGCATGATCGCTCGCCGGCGCTCTTCGCGTCGAATGTCGCGCGGTGCGCCAGACCGGCGTTGAATTGTCAATCTTTCTCCCTTAGAAACGCCACGCCCGTACTGTCTTTCGGGCAGTCGCAAAACCGCCGATCCGGGAGGGCAGTCCCGGAGCGGCCTGCAAGAATCGAGTCGGGGTGCGCAAATGGGTTTCAAGGTCGCGGTCGTGGGCGCCACCGGCAATGTGGGCCGCGAAATGCTGGGCGTGCTTGCCGAACGGTCGTTCCCGGCCGACGAGGTGGTGGCCGTCGCCTCCCGCGCCAGCCAGGGCGTCGAGGTGTCTTACGGCGACCGCATCCTCAAGGTGAAGGCGCTGGAGCACGTCGATTTCTCCGACGTGGACATCTGCCTGATGTCGGCGGGCTCCGCCGTGTCCAAGGAGTGGGCGCCGAGGATCGCGGCGCAAGGCGCGGTCGTGATCGACAATTCCTCCTGCTGGCGCTACGACGCTGATGTGCCGCTGATCGTGCCGGAGGTGAATGCCGACGCCGCGGCCGGCTTCCGCAAGAAGAACATCATCGCCAATCCCAATTGCTCCACCGCCCAGCTCGTGGTGGCGTTGAAACCGCTGCATGACCGCGCCACGATCAAGCGCGTCGTCGTCGCCACCTACCAGTCCGTATCCGGCGCCGGCCGCGAGGCCATGGACGAGCTCGATCGCCAGACCAAGGCGATCTACACGCTGCAGGACGTCGAGACCAAAAAATTTCCCAAGCGCATCGCGTTCAACGTGATCCCGCACATCGATGTCTTCATGGAGGACGGCTACACCAAGGAAGAGTGGAAGATGGTGGCCGAGACCAAGAAGATACTCGATCCCAGGATCAAGCTCACCGCCACCTGCGTGCGCGTGCCGGTGTTCATCGGCCATTCGGAAGCCGTCAACGTCGAATTCGAGAAGCCGATCACCGTCGAGGAGGCGCGCGAAATCCTGCGCGAGGCGCCCGGCTGCATCGTCGTCGACAAGCGCGAGCCCGGCGGCTATGTCACGCCCTACGAGGCGGCGGGAGAGGACGCCACCTACATCAGCCGCATCCGCGAGGACACCACGGTGGAGAACGGCCTGATGCTGTGGGTGGTCTCCGACAACCTACGCAAGGGCGCGGCGCTGAACGCAGTGCAGATCGCCGAAGTGCTGATCAACCGCAAGCTGATCCAGGCCAAGAAGAAGGCGGCCTGATCGCGGCCTTGCGTTCAGCCGCGCACGTGTTGGAACGCGCCGGTCGCCGGATCGCGCGCCGACAAAATTCCGGTGGCCACATCGAAATAGGCGCCGTGCGTGGCCAATTCGCCGCGTTCCACCCGCTGCCTGAGCCAGGGAAACGTCATCAGGTTATCAAGGCTGTGGCCGATCGCCGCCTGCTCGAGCCGCACGAGATAATCGGCCAGCGGTTCCTGCGCGCGCTTGTCGAGCCGCGCCGCAGCCGGCTCGATCAATGACATCCAGTGCCCGATGAAATCGCCCGGCGACAGCGGCGAGGCATGCTCGGCATAGGCGCGCACGCCGCCGCAGCGCGCATGCCCCAGCACCACGACATGTTTCACCTTCAGCGCCATGCAGGCGAATTCCAGCGCCGCCGAGACGCCGTGGTGCCCGGCGTCGGGCGCGTAGGGCGGCACGAGATTGGCGACGTTGCGCACCACGAACAACTCGCCCGGCCGCGCGTCGAAAATCACCTCCGGCGAGACGCGCGAGTCGCAGCATCCGATCACCATGATTTCCGGCGCCTGACCCCGTTCCGCCAATTCGCGAAACCGCGCCTGTTCGGTCTTCAGCCTCCCGGCGGCGAACGCGCGGTAGCCGTCGATCAATCGTTGCGGGAGCGTCATGCAGCAATCCTTTCGTGCGCAACAGCGGCAAAAGTTGTTCACGCCCAGATCGCCATCGTCAACCCGTGGCCGTCGCGCTCCGGCGGATCGGGAAAGGAGCGCGCCGCGCCGCGATGAATGCGCCGCGCCACGACCGCGCAGGCGAGCGCATCGACCAGATCGTCCGCGCCGGCGCCCGGCGGCGGAGTGGCGTTGACCGCATCCGCCGCAAGACCGGCCGCAAGCAGGAGCCTGCGCCGCAGCGCCAGGCCCGGCCCATGCGGGCGCCCCTTCACCTTCTTCGGCTCGTCCAGCGCCCGCTCGCCGTTCAGGCGCCAGAACGCCACCTCCGGATGCACCTCGAACACGCGCGCGGCCGCGGCGGGGTCGGCCCGCAGCACTTCGTCCACCTCGCGGATTTTTGGCGCAAGATTGAAAAGCTGTTTTGACACCTTTCGCGGCGGCTCCGATGTCGCCAAGGCCAGCCGGCAGGCTTCACGGTAATCGCACGCATAGACCGCAGCCCGCGACGGAACCGAAAACACCGCCGATTGCCGTTCGCCGAGCAGCGGCCGCACGAGATTTTCGGCCCGCCGCCCGCCGTGACCTGTCCGCTCGGGCAGGCCGATCGGGATGTCCACCGCAACGATCTTCGGCGCTTCCGGCGCGGCCACAACGTCCGCAAATCGCGCCGCAAGTTGCAGCCTGACTTCCGGTCCTTCCGGCCGCACAAAGGCGACCATCCAGCCCGCCGCACACCCGTCCGCGCCCGCAAGCCAAATATTTGTGCTCACGATTCTCCCTTAAAGCCAGCCGTAGGATTATCGCTTGCATCGTGCCGCATCGCCGCCGATGATTGCGGCGCATCATGACGCTACAAGAACCGCCGTCGAAGGAAAATGTCGAGCGCGCCTTCGATCAGCGCGTCGGCTCGGCGCGCGCGGCCTTTGACGCCGGCCGCCTGACCGAGGCGGCGCAGTTGTTCGCCGAGCTCGCGCGCGATTTTCCCTCCCATCCGCTGCCGCACGCCAATCTCGGCATGACGTTGCGCCGGCTCGGCAAGCTCGAAGCCGCGGTCGCAAGTTATCAACGGGCGCTTCAGCTTGCGCCGGAGAATCCCGGCATCATGTCGAGTCTGGGCAATGCGCTGCGCGCGCTCGGCCGCCTGAGCGAGGCGGAAAAGCTGCAGGCGCGCGCCGTGGAGCTGGCGCCCCGCGAACGGCCGCTGCGCTACAACCATGCGCTCACGCTGCGCGACATGCGCAAGCTCAACGAGGCGTTGCGTCTGTTTTCGACGCTGCATCAGGAGGATCCGAACGACGCCGAGGTCGCCTGGGATCTTGCCATCACGCAACTGCAGCTCGGCGATTACGCCAAGGGCTTCCAGGGCTACGAAAACCGCTGGCGGCTCGCCCGCAACGAAACCAAGCTGCGCGAGCCGCCGCATTGGCAGGGCGAGGACATTTCCGGCAAGCGCATCCTGTTGCAGAGCGAGCAGGGTTTCGGCGATGCGCTGCAGTTCGCCCGCTACGTTCCGCTGGTCGCCGCGCGCGGGGCGCGCGTGGTGCTCGAATGCCTGGCCGAGCTCAAACCGCTCTTCGCCGGCATCGAGGGTGTCGAACAGGTGGTCCTCAAGGGCGAACCCTCACCGCCGGTCGATCTGTCGATCCCGCTTTTGAGCCTGGCGCGCATTTTCGGCACCACGCTCGCGACCATCCCCCGGACGGTGCCGTATCTGCGCGCGCCGCAGGCGCGGTTGCCCCGCCGCCCCGGCACGCGCCTGCAGGTCGGTCTCGTCTGGGCGGGCAAGCCGACGCCGCGCGATCGCTCCTGGCCCTTGCCCGTGCTGGCGCCCCTGCTGGATGATCCGCGCATCGCCTTTTACAGTCTGCAGGTCGGCCCGCGCGCCGCAGAACTGGGCGCCTCCGGCCTCGACCGTCTCATCGTCGACTTGTCCCCGCACCTGAAGGATTTTTCCGCCACCGCGGCGGCCATGAACGCCCTCGATCTCATCGTGACCGTGGACACGGCTGCGGCGCATCTTGCCGGCGCGCTTGGCCGTCCCGTGTTCGTGCTCTTGCGCTACGTCTCCGACTGGCGCTGGATGGACTACCGCGACGACTCCCCCTGGTATCCGACCATGCGGCTTTTCCGCCAGCCGCGGCCGGACGACTTCGTCGAACCGGTCGAGCGCGTGCGCCAGGCGATCGCGCAATTTGCCGCCGCGGCGGCAAATCCGCAGCAACAGTCGTCGATCGGAGGGCCATGACGATTCGGCCGCGCCGCAGCGTGCTCTACATGCCGGGCTCCAACGCCCGCGCCATCGAGAAGGCGCGCACGCTCCCGGTCGATGGAATCATTCTCGATCTGGAGGATGCCGTTGCACCGTCCGCCAAGGAGGCGGCGCGGGCGCAGGTGGTTGCCGCGCTCAAGGCCGGCGGTTTTGGTCGCCGCGAAGTGTTTGTGCGGGTCAACGGCATCGAAACGCCTTGGCATGCCGACGACATGGCCGCCATATCCCATGCGGCGCCCGACGCCATTCTGGTGCCAAAGATTTCCGAGGTCGGGCAGCTCGAGCGCATCGGGCAGCGCATGCTCGACATGAAGGTCGATTTGAAGACGCGCGTCTGGGCCATGATCGAGACGCCGGCCGCGATCTTCAACGTCAACGCGCTCGCCGCCGAGGCGCACGATTCGGAGACGCGGCTCGCCGGTTTCGTGATGGGCACCAACGATCTCGCCAAGGAAACCCGCGCCCGCATCGTGCCCGGCCGTCTACCCATGCTGTCCTGGCTCGCGCGCTGCGTCCTTGCGGCGCACGCCCACAACATCGACATCCTCGACGGCGTGTACAACGACATCGGCAATGCCGAGGGGTTTGCCGCCGAATGCGCGCAGGCGCGCGACATGGGCTTCGACGGCAAGACCCTGATCCATCCGAGCCAGATCGAGGCCTGCAACGCCGCCTTCACGCCGACGCAGGCCGAGGTCGCGGAAGCCCGCGCCGTCATCGCCGCCTTCGAGCAGCCCGAGAACCGCGACAAGGGAGTGTTGCAAATCGAAGGGCGCATGGTCGAGCGCATGCACCTGATCGCCGCCCGCCGCACCGTCGCGATCGCGGAGGCGATCGCGAATTAGACTAGTCCGGCATGGCGTAGACGAACACCGCGCCCTTGCTGTAGCCGGCGTGCAGGCAGATGAAGCGCACGCGTTTCGGTCCAGCGGCCCCTTCGTAGATCGCCCGTCCGTAGAAGACGGTCGAGACGAACTGATTGCCCACGAGTCCGGCGAAGCGGTCCTCCTGTACGCTCACCCGCTCGATCACGAAGCGCCGGAACGACGGATCGGTGCGGCCGAATTGCACCGCGGCGAGCCGCGAGCACTGGGTCAGGGCCTGAAACCGCGTTCGCTGCGCCTCCGCCGGATTCACCCACGCCAGGAGCAGCAGCAGTCCCAGTCCGGTTGCGCTCAGTCTCAGCCTCACACCCACGGCCGCGCCGCCTTGGCCTTCGCTTCGTATTCGTCGATCTTGTGCTGCTTTTCCATGGTGAGCCCGATGTCGTCGAGCCCGTTGAGCAGGCAGTGCTTGCGGTGCGGATCGATGTCGAACTTGATCACTCCGCCGTCCGGGCCGCGGATTTCCTGCTTCTCGAGGTTGATTGAGAGCGTCGCGTTGGCGCCGCGTTCGGCGTCGTCGTACAGCTTCTCGAGATCCTCCGGCGACACCTTGATCGGCAGCAGGCCGTTCTTGAAGCAGTTGTTGTAGAAAATGTCGCCGAACTGCGTGGAGATCACGCAGCGGATCCCGAAATCCATCAGCGCCCACGGTGCATGCTCGCGCGAGGAGCCGCAGCCGAAATTGTCGCCGACCACGAGAATCTTCGCGTTGCGGTAGGCCGGCTTGTTCAGCACGAAGTCCGGGTTCTCCGAACCGTCCGGCTTATAGCGCATGCCGGCGAACAGGTGCTTGCCGAGCCCGGTGCGCTTGATGGTCTTCAAAAACCGCGCCGGGATGATCATGTCGGTGTCCACATTGATCATCTTAAGCGGCGCTGCCACGCCTTCGAGTTCGGTGAATTTCTCCATGACGCAGGTCTCCGACGCTTCCGTTTTCGGGGAAGCTCATGGACGCTCGCCGCGCCTCGGTCAAGGGCTCCCATGCGCAATAATGCCCCGTTGACTTCGCCTTCGAAAGCACCTCAATCGTGCGTCCTGAGCGCAGCATTGCAGGGGCATCGCCATGAAAGACGAAGTCGCCGAACGCGAAGAATTGGATCGCAAGGACTGGGCCCTGGCCGGCGTCTGCATCGCCCTGGGCGGGCTCGGCATCGCTGCCGTACCCTTTGTCGGCACCAAGTATGGCGACTGGCCGGAGGCGATCGCTCTCGGCATCGGCATCCTGCCGCTCATCTACATCGCCATTCACACCATCATGCGCTTCAAGCAGCGCCTGCGCATCATCGAGGACCGTCTCACGGCTCTCGAACGCGGGCGGAAGTAACGGGCGGGCGCGATCGTCGAACCTGAGCCGGTCTGAAAAATGCCGTGGCTACGGCGGGCGAGCGCGCATCGGTTGTGCGCCTGCGGGAAGCGACAACGAAGACTTTTCTTCCCTGCCAGGCGGCCTGGCAGGGTCCCGAAGCCAATGTCCCAAAATTCGTCGCCGCGTCAGCGGCTTGCGCTCACCCGTCCGGGGCGGTGCATCAGCCACAGCTCAACGGCCGCGATCACGGCGACGAGGACGCCGATGATGACGTGGGTCCACATCGCGACCGCCGCACCGGCGAAGCCGAGCACCCAGGGCGATACCACCACCCAAAGTCCGGCCAGGAGGTTGATCCATTCCTCCCACTCCATGAACGCCGCCAGCGCCGCGATCGACAGGACCATGATGACGATCCCGCTGATCACGGCGTTCTGGGTTTGCGCACCGGAGGCGAAGCCGAAAATCCAGGGTGACAGAACCAAGACCGCCCCCAGGATGAGATTGAGCACGTCGCAGACTCTTTCGCTTCTCCACTGCATGGTGACCTCCATGTCGAGGCCTTGCGGAGAAAATATAGGCGGCAAGCAACCGGCTTCCTAGCGGGGTTGCTGCGGCGCACAAACCGGTGCTCCGCCTGTCCGAGCGCTTGGCGCTCAGCGCTCGTCTTTGCGCATGAAAGCGCTGGCGCGCTTCACTTCGCAGATCTTGATGTCGTATGCGGCGTAGAACTTGGCGCGGCCCTCCCGCTGGGCGGCGAGGTGCTCGGGGTGTGTGCGCCATGCCTCTTGCGCCTCTTCCGATGCGAATTCCACGATGGTGACGCGCTCGCCGTCCTCGGCCCAGAACGCCTTGTGCGAAATATATCCCGGAATGGTTTTGGCAATCTGCTGCATGCGCTCCACCAGCGCAACATAATCGTCTTTCAGACCGGGCATCAGGCGCGAACGGAACACGGTGACGATCATGCATCTCTCCTGTCCATGCGTCGTGATTTTGGCGTCGTGATTTTGGCGTCTTGATTTTGGCGTCGGGAACGGCGCTGGCCCAGCGCATTGTGTGAGTTGCATCGATCGACGCCGGCCCTGGCATGGCCCGTCGTCGCTCGCGCCTAGCCCGCCGCCCGCTCGATCTCTTCCATGTCCTCGTCCGAGAGCCCGAAATGATGGCCGATTTCGTGCACCAGCACATGCGTAATGATCGCGCCGAGCGTCTCGTCGTGCTCGGCCCAATAGAGCAGGATCGGCACCCGGTAAAGCCAGACCATGTTGGGCATCTGCACCGGATCGCTGTCCGAGCGGAACGGCAGGCCGACTCCCTGGAACAGGCCCAACAGATCGAGCTCGCTTTCGATGCCCATTTCGTCGAGCACGTCTTCGCCCGGGTAGTCGTCGACGCGCACCACGACGCCCTCGCAGCGGGCGCGGAAACGCGCCGGCAGGCGGGCGAAGGCCGCGGTCGCCAGCGCCTCGAATTCCGCCAAGGTCGGCGCCTTCACCGGCCGCCAAGCCAGGGGATCGCTGAACGGATTATCGCTCATGCCTGCAGGATAAGCGGTCGGGCTGCGTTGATCCATGCGGCGCACGCATCGGGATTGACGTCACCGTCACAATCGAGGACCGTAGCGGCCGGGTGCGGGGTCGGGTTCGGGGATTGCCATGTTTCGATGGGCGGCGCTCGCTTTTTTCACAGCAACGTTCTGGTTTTTCCTGAATGATTCGCCGGCGGTGACCAAATCGACCGGACAGTGGAACGTTCCCCCGGCGCCGCAGACTCGCAACGCAATCCCGCCCCGCGAAGCCGGCTTTGACGCTCAGGCGCAAGCCGAGCCGGCCGCACAGCCCCGTCGCACGCGCAAGGCCCGGCCGCAACTGCGCGTCAGCCCCCTCTATCCCTACCGGCGTTCGCATGCGCTCTACCCGCTTCCCTATAACGTGGCGTATCCCGGACCCCGCGGCGTCCGCCACTGTGTGAACCGCTATGTGACCGAGCGGCGGCCGAGCGGTCCGGTCGTGGTGCCCCAGGTAAGATGCTGGTGGACACGCGGTTGAACGATCCTGACTTTGCCCCGACTCTATGATTAGTGTGCGCATGCGCGCGCAAGGTATGCGGCGTCGAAGCAGAACGCGCGCAAATTGTGAGGCGCGAATTGTGAATGTAGGAGGCATGACAATGCGCAAAGTCTTGCTCGTTGCTCTGGCCGTAGCCGGAATGAGCCTATTTGCCACCATGTCGAACTCGGCCACGCCGACCACCGGCGCCGCCGCTTTGCTCAATGCGGCACAGGAATGCGCGACGGCCAATGTGGAGGAGGTAGCGTGGCGCTGCCGTCGCCGTTGCTGGTGGCGCGGGGGCGTTCGCCATTGCCAGCGCCGTTGCTGGCGCATCTGACCGCGCTCTTAAGATATTAAAGCGGTATTCGTCCGGATTGAATCGTCATGCCTGGGCTTGTCGCGGGCCTCCCGATGCACGCGGCACGGCCAGGATGACGGAGCCGGAGCGGACAAGGCGCGATGGGTGGAATCGCCATCGCGCCCTGCGCATCCGTCTCCTGTTCATCTCCAAATGGCGTGCGCGGCTTCGACGACCCGCCTTAACTTTGCCCTTTGATCCGCTTCGCTCAGCGGATTGCCGGCGGCGCTGCTCGCGAAACCGCATTGCGGGCTGATGGCGAGCCGATCGAGCGCAATATGCTTCGTCGCCTCGTCCACGCGGCGCCGTAGCGAATCAAGGCTCTCCAGGGCGGGCGTCTTGCTGCTCACGAGGCCGAGCACCACCCCCTTGTTCGCGGGAACAAAACGCAACGGCGAAAAATCGCCGGCGCGCGCGGTGTCATATTCGAGCAGAAAGTGGTTCGCGTCGGTTCGGCCGAAGAACCGCTCGGCGATCGCCTCGTAGCCTCCCTGGCCGAGGTAATGGCCTTTGTAGTTGCCGCGGCACACGTGGACGCCGATCACCATATCCGCCGGCCGACGCGCGACCGAACGGTTGATGGCGTCGATGTAGAGATCGATCAGGCGATCGGGATTTGCCTTTGCTCGCTCCACGCTGCCGCGAATGGCGGGGTCGATCAACAGCGCCACCGCCACCTCGTCGATCTGCACGTAGCGGCAGCCGGCCGCCGCCAGATCGGCGATTTCGGCGGAGTACACGTGGGCGAGATCGGAGAAGAAAGTTTCCAGATCCGCATACGGCGGCGGAGCGCCGAAATCGTCGCTGCCGTAAAAATGCATGGTCGAAGGCGACGGCAGCGTGACTTTCGGTGTCACGCTCGTCGCCTGCCGCAAGAAACGGAATTCATCGAGCGCGATCGGCTGCCTGCGGCGCAGCCGCGCCGTGGCGCGGGGAGCGATGAATTCCATCTGATGACCTTGGTCGTCGCGAAACGGGAGCGTGGCGGTGCGCAGGCCCAATCCCTCGACGCCGTCGAGAAAATTTGCCCAGTAGGACGCGCGGCGGAATTCGCCGTCGGTGACGACCTTCAGCCCGATCTCCTCCTGCATGCGAACTGCGGCGCGGATGCATTGGTCCTGCACCTGCCTGAATTCCTCGGCGGAAATTTCCTTGGCGGCGTGGCGGCGGAAGGCCTGGCGCAGCGGCGCCGGCCGCAACAGGCTTCCCACGTGGTCGGCACGAAACGGCGGACGGCCGTCGGGATGGAGGCGGTCCGGGCGGGGCGATTCACGGGCTTCGCGCTCAGCAGCCTTTTCTGCGGTCATGGCCTCCCGCCCTTGTCTATCATCCTATAGATGGAATTTAAGTCGCCGCTGTGGCAAAAGGCAATGGCGGCCGCAAGCCGCCTCCGCCATCCTTAAGGGCCTGCATGAGCGTCGTTGAGCTTTCAATCTCTCGTCGGCGAGCCAAGCCGCGCCGCACCCAGGAAATCATCGAGGCCGCCGCGCGCGTGTTTGCCGAGCGCGGTTTTCACGGCGCCACCACGCAGGACATCGCCGACGTTCTGGGCATTCGCCAGGCAAGCCTCTACTACTATTTTTCCTCGAAAGAGGACGCCTTGGAGCTCGTCTGCGCACGCGGCGCGGAGGGCTTTTTGGAAGCTGCGGCGGTGATCGCGGCCGGTTCGCAATCGCCGACCGAGAAGCTGCGCGGGCTGATTCATGCGCATTTGGCGCCGCTTCTCGACCGGCCCGATTTCGTGCGCGTTTTTCTCAACGAGCGCCGCCACCTCCCTACGGCCAGCCGCCGGCGCATTGCGCAGACCATGCGCGCCTACGAAAAGGTAATCGAGGAGGTGATCAAGGCGGGCATGCAGAGCGGCGAATTCCGCGCCGATCTCGATCCGCGGCTTGTCGCCTACGGCATGCTCGGCATGGTGAAGTCGGTCGTCGGCTGGTTCGACAAACCACCGCGGGTCAAGCTCGAACGCATCGTGGACGAATTCTTTTGCCTGCTCGTCGGCGGCCTCAGCGCCAGCAAGGGTGGGCGCGGCCCCACGCGGCGCAGACGGCGCTCCCCTATTGACCTATAGAATTTTCCCCGATCAAATATTTGCGACGGAACCTCGGCGGGCGGGCGATGCCCTTGACGCAACCTTTGACTGCGGAGGCCTTGCGCCGAAAGTCGGCGCCGCTGCTCTTGTGCGAGCGCGCCGCCGCGATGCCCGATGCCATCGCATTCCGTTCCAAGCATCTCGGCATCTATCGTGAACGGACGTGGCGCGACTATGCCGCGATGGTGGCGCGCACGGCCCACGCCTTCGCCGCGCTGGGCGTGGTCGCCGGCGAGCGCGTCGCGATTATGGGCGACCCGTGCGAAGAATGGATGGTGTGCGACCTTGCCGCACAGTCGCTCGGCGCCATCGTGTACGGCATTTATCCCACCTCGTCGGTGTCGGAGGTCGAGTACCTGATGCGCGACGGCGGCGCCATGCTGTTTGTTGCGGAAGATCAGGAATATGTCGACAAGTTGCTCGCGATCGCCGATCGGCTGCCGGCATTGCGATGGATCGTCGTGATCGACGATTCCGCCATGTTCGCCTATTCGCACCCGAAGCTGCGCAGCTATCGTGATCTGCTCGAAGCGGCGCCCGCGCCGGATCTTGCGGCATTCCGGCGCCAGGTGGAGAGGATTCCGCCGGAGTCGCCGGCGTTCATCGTTTACACCTCCGGCACCACCGGCCATCCCAAAGGCGCGCTGATCTCGCACGGCAAGCATCTCGCCTCCACGTCGAATTTCCTTTCGCACTACCCGACGCTTGTGGAGAAGGATCACCGCACGGTCATCTATCTGCCGCTGTGCCACATTTTCGGACGCGACGCCGCGGTGACCCTGCCGCTGATATCGCGGCTGGTTCCGCATTTCGGCGAGAGCATCGACGACCTGCCGGCGACCCTGTTCGAGGTGGCGCCGACCGTGCTGTTTGCCGTGCCGCGCTATTTGCAGAAATTCGCCTCGCAGATTCTCATCGGCATCCTCAACTCGTCGAAATTGAAGCGCGGCACCTACGAGCTCGCCATGCGTGTGGCGCGCCGGCATGCCGCGCGGCGCTGGGAGCAACGGACGACGGCGCTCGGCGAGGCCTGCTATCGCGCCTGCCGCATGGCGGTGTTCGCCCCGATCCTTAACAAGATCGGCTTCGACCGCCTTGAGCTCGTGATCTGCGGCGGGGCGCCGCTGCCGACCGAAACCGCTGCGCTCTGGCAGATGTACGGCGTCAACGTCGTCGAGGTTTACGGCCAGACGGAAGAAGGCGGCGGTATCATCAGCGGGCAGACCGGCCTGTTCCCGCGACCGGGCAACGTCGGCCGTCCGCCCGCCGGCTGGCAGGTGAATCTCGACGCCGACGGGCAAATTTTGGTGCACAATCCGGACGTGTTCGAAGGCTATTGGCGGAACGAGGCGGAGACGCGCGCGGTGAAGGGAGATGACGGCTGGATCCGCACCGGCGATGTCGGGCAGTGGCAGGACGGTGCGCTGAAGCTGGTCGACCGCGTGCGCGACTTCATCGTCACCTCCGGCGGCAAGACGCTGTCGCCGTCGTTCATCGAGAACGTTCTGCGCGGCAGCCCGTACATCGCCGAGGCGATCGTATTCGGGCATGGCCGCAAATATCTTACCGCGCTGATCGAGATAGACGGCGACACGGTGGCGGACTGGGCGCGCAGCAACAACGTGCCTTACACCGGCTTCACGAGCCTCATCGAAAGCCCTGAAGTGGTGGAGCTGATTCGGCGCGAAATCGACAAGGCCAATAACGAGCTTGCGCGGGTCGAGCAGATCAAGCGGTTTTGCATCCTGCCCAAAATGCTCGATCCGGAGGAGGAAGGCGAGCCGGTGACGCCGACCCGCAAGGTCAAGCGCAAGCTCATGTATGACCGCTTCAAGCCGCTGGTCGAACAAATGTACGATGATGCGGAGGAGCGGTTGCTTGCCGCGGGCGTAGGGGTGCGCGCGTAAACATTCAACGAGCCAGGAAAGCAAAGCCAGGGAGGTTTCAATGTTGCGAAGTTTCGTGGGAGCCATTGCCGCCGCCGCCATCGCGCTGCCGGCGGTTGCGCAGGATGCGTTTGTCGTCGGCTTGACCGGTGCCTTGACCGGTCCCGGCGCGAGCACCACCGGACCGGCGATCGAGGGCCTGCGACTCTATGTCGAGCGCATCAATGCGGCGGGCGGTATCAAGGGCAGAAAGATCAATCTCGTCCTGCTCGACGACCAGGCCGAGCCGTCGAAGGCCGCCGCCAACGCCAAGCGGCTGCTCACGCAGGAGAACGTGGTTTTGATGATCAATTCCAGCCTCTCCTCGACCTTCGCCCCGACGGTCGCCGAGGCCAAGCGCGCGCAGGTGCCGCTTCTGTTCATGGGCGCGGTCTGCCCGAAGGAGGTCTATCCCCCCGCCGATCCGCTGCAGTTCTGCACCACCGCCTATGCCGGCGGCTATGACAGCCGCGCCACGCTGGCCTTCATCAAGGAAACCGCGAAGGAGCCGGTGCGCATCGGGTTCGCGGCCATGGCGATTCCGTTGTCGCGCGGCGAAATCGACTATGCCGAGGAACACTCCAAAACGCTGGGCATGACCCCGGTCGGCAAGGAGGTGATACCCCCGCCGACGCCGGACTACACGCCGTTTGCCACCAAGCTGAAGGAAGCCAACCCCAACTGGGTGTTCTCGTGGGCGCCGTGGGTGACGCAGGTGCGCACCTTCGAGGCGCTGCGTCGGCTCGGCTGGCAGGGCGACTACATCGCCTGGGCCCATATCGAGGCCGAGGCGGAGCTGGTGCGGCTTAAGGACCCCAAGCTCTACGTGATCGGCGCCAATTCGCTGTTCCAGGACGATTTGCCGATCCACAAGCAGATCATCGATGCCGCGAAGGCCGGCAACGTCAAATATCCGGCGCAGCAGATGGCGGAAGGATGGATCGGCGGGCTCGTGCTCGAAGCCGCGTTGAACGGCGTCGCCTGGCCGCCGACGCCGGCCAAGGTTGCGGCCGCGATGCAGGCTGTGAACGTCGATACCAAGGGCCTGCGCGGCGGCCCCATCGTGTGGACCAAGGACAACCATTTCCGCACCCGCCAGTATTACCGCGTCTACAAATGGGATGCGGCAAAATCGAGCATCGTCCGGGCGAAGGATTGGGTAGCCTACGACGTGAAGTGACGCTTGAGACCCGACCAACGCCGTCTCATGCGCGGGCGACCTCTCGCGTCCCCGCATGAGGCGGCCCCTATCCTGAAACGACACCGCTGGCACACGCACGGAAGAGGCCCGGCATGCAGCTTGTCGTCAACATCGTGGTGTTGAGCGCGATCTACGCCTTGATCGCCTGCGGCTACGTGCTCATCTATCGCGTCAGCCGGGTGCTCAACCTCGCCCATGGCGAGCTGATGATGGTGGGGGCCTATCTATTGCTCACCACCGCTTGGACCTTTGCCGGACATCCGCTCACCGCGATCGCCGCCGCGCTCGGTTTGAGTTTGACCGTCGGGCTTCTCGTTTACGTGTTTCTGATGCGGAAGCTGACGGGCGAGATGGTGCTGGCCGCGGTGCTGACCACCGTGGCGCTGGGTATTCTGTTGCGCGGGCTCGTGGTGCTCATCTGGTCGGCACAGCAGCAATATCCCGCGCAGCCGCTCCAATTCTCCAATCCCGGGATCGAGCTGCCGGGCGGGGCACGGATTTCCACCTTTGCGGCAATTCTCGTCCTCGTGACGGCCGCAACCTACGCGCTGGTGTTCGGCTTCCTTCGTTTCGGCCGTTGGGGCGTGCGCATGCGCGCGGCCGGACAGAATCCGCTGCTGGCGGCGCAGCGCGGCGTCAATCTGCACGCCGTCTACGCCCTGGCTTGGAGCCTGTCCACCTTGACCGGATCGATGGCGGGAATGTTGATCGCGCTCGACTCCGGCCTCGACAGCACCATGGTCATCATCGGACTGAAGGCGTTCCCTGCGGCGCTGGTCGGCGGGCTCGACAGTCTGCTGGGCGCGCTGGTCGGCGCTTTGATCGTGGCGGCTGCCGAAGTGCTCGCCATCCACTTCATCGACCCGCTCTTGTCGGACGTGGTGCCGTTCCTGGTGCTGATTGCCATGCTTGCCGTGCGGCCGTGGGGCCTGTTCGGCACGCGCGAGGAGCTCGACCGTGTTTAAGGCGCAACCGCGGGCGAGCGGCTATTTCCGCACCAGCTACGATCGCGACTTGGCGCTCGCCGAAACGCGATTGCAGCGCACGAGTCTGGCGATCTTCATCGCCGCACTGCTGGCGTTCCCGCTCGTCGCTACGCCGTTCCAGCTCGACCTCGCCTGCCAGGTGTATCTGGCGGCGATCGGCTCGCTGTCGTTGATGCTGCTCACGGGCTACGCCGGACAGATTTCGCTCGGCCATGCCGGGCTGATTGCGGCCGGCGCCTTCACCACCGGGATCATGGCCAAGGAGCTGAACGCCCCGTTCTGGCTCACGCTGCCCACCTCGGCGGTGGCCGGCGCGCTGCTCGGCGTGGTGTTCGGCCTGCCGTCGCTGCGATTGCGCGGACTCTATCTCGCCGTCAGCACGCTCGCGCTGCATTTCGTGGTGGTCTATCTCGGGGGCGAATACGAAACCAAACGCGGCTTCTCGACCGGGATTACCGTCGATCCGCCGAGCGTATTCGGCTTTCCGCTCACCAGCACGCGGCTGTGGTATTTCGTTCTGCTGGCGTTCGCCTCCGCCACGCTCCTGATCTGCATCAATCTCGTGCGCAGCCGCACAGGGCGCGCCTGGAACGCCATCCGCACGCGCGAGACCGTGGCGGAGGCATTGGGGATTCATGTTGCTGGCTACAAGCTGCTTGCTTTCGTCATCAGCTCGGCCATGACTTCGGTGGGCGGCGCGCTGTTCGCTTACTACCGCGGCTTCGTCTCGGTGGAAGCCTTCTCCTTGTTTTTGTCGATCAGCTACGTGGCGATGAATATCATCGGCGGCATGGGTTCGTTGCTCGGCGCGCTCTTGGGGGCCGCGTTCGTCACCGTCTTTCCCTACGTGATCGAGGCCGGATTGCTCTCCCTGCCGGGCGCCCAGCGCCATGCCGGGCAGCTTTTTGCCGTGAACTACGCCGCCTTCGGACTGGTGATGATCCTGTTCCTGGTTTTCGAACCGTTGGGTCTCGTGGGAATTTGGCGTCGGATCCAGGCCTATTTTCTGCTCTGGCCGTTCAAGCACCGGCCGCTCGCGGGGACGGGAAAGTGACGGACGTCCTTTTGTCGATCGACAAGCTTGAGGTGGTCTATCAGCGCGCGATCACCGCGGTGCAGGGGGTCACGCTTTCGGTGCGCCCGGGCCAGATCGTGGCGCTGCTCGGCACCAACGGCGCCGGCAAGACCACGACGTTGCGGGCGATTTCGGGATTTCTCGGCATCGACGACGCACACGTGACCGAAGGCGCCATCGTGTTCAAGGGCGAGCGGATCGAGAACCGCCCGCCGCACGAAATCACGCGCCGCGGCATCATTCTCGTGCCGGAGCGCGACAAGGTGTTCCCGAATCTGACGGTTGCGGAAAATCTCGTCGCCCCGGTCGCGCGCGGGCTCAGCCCGACCGAGCGGGCGCGGCGCGAGGAGCTCGTCTATCGCTTCTTCCCGCAGCTTTTTAATCTGAAGAACCGCCTCGCCGGCCTGTTGTCCGGCGGGGAGCGTCAGATGCTCGCGCTCTCCTCCGCCATCGTCTGCAGGCCCGAACTTTTGCTGGTGGACGAATTGTCGCTCGGCCTGGCGCCGGTCATCGTCGAGGATTTGCTGCAGCGACTGGCGGAGATCAAGCGCGAGCTTGGGATCGCCGTCCTGATCGTCGACCAGAACGCCGCAAGCGCGCTGACCATCGCCGACTACGGCTATGTCATGGAGAACGGCCGCATCGTGCTCGACGGCACCGCCGAACGGCTGCGCGGGCATCAGGACATCCAGGAATTCTACCTCGGACAGGTCGGCGGCGCGCGGCGGTCGTATCGCGAAGTCAAACAATATCGCCGCAGCCGGAGATGGTATGGCTGAGCTGGAGGTTGCACGCCTGACGCTGCGCTTCGGCGGGCTCACGGTGCTCGAAGATGTGTCGTTCAGCGTGCAGGCCGGCGAGCTGTTCGCGCTGATCGGCCCGAACGGCGCCGGCAAGACCAGCGCGCTCAACTGCATCAGCGGCATCTACCGCGGCGAGGGAACGATCCGCTTTCGCGGCGAAGACATCGGCGGGCGGCCGCCGCACGTGATTGCGCGAATGGGCCTGGCGCGCACGTTCCAGCACGGCGAATTGTTCGGCCACATGTCCGTGCTCGACAACCTGCTCACCGGCCGGCACGCGCGCATCCGCACTTCTCCGCTCGCCGAGATGTTTTTTCTGCCGCGCGTGCGCCGCGAGGAAATCGGCCACCGCGAGGCGGTGGAACGAATCATCGAATTCGTTGAGATCGAACGCTATCGTCATGCACCGGTATCCAGTCTCCCCTTCGGCATCCAGAAGGTGGTCGGTTTTGCGCGCGCACTCGCCCTCGAACCCAAACTGCTGATGCTCGACGAGCCTTCCGCCGGCCTCAATCGCGACGAGCGGGAGAATCTTGCGCGCTTCATCCTGCGCATAAAGCACGAGCTCGGCATCACCATGATCTGGATCGAGCACGACATGCAGATGGTGGCCGACCTCGCCGACCGCATCCACGTGCTGGATTATGGCCGCACGCTTGCCGAGGGCGCGCCGACTGAAGTGCTCAAGAACGAGCGGGTGATCGCCGCATACCTTGGGCAGGCAGGGGTGTCGTAATCGATCTCCGGCCGGTCAAGATCGACTGACCAGGTCGCCAAGCTCAAAAACGCCGCACCAAAGCACCGGGCAAAAGGAAGCACCGACCCTCCCGCAGCCCGATACCTCCTGACGGCCTGTCCGCACGGCGAATGCCTGCTCGGCGTTTCGACGCGGCGGCTCCGCGCTGCTCCTGCCAGCCCGCGAGTTCTCTGCGGATTTCTTCGCATTCCTCACAGCAGTGCTTATCCCCAATTGATTCACATCAATGCGCATCGCTTGGGGCCGCCAAATTTTCGCGGCAGCCATTTAGCCATTCTGTCGGCGAAAAGAATTGAGTACGCAACCAAGTCTCAGATGGACGACGGTCGACGGCCGCCTGGAGATCACGGCGGCGGGGTCATGGACTGCCATCGACGCCGCGGAACTGCAACGAATCGTTGACCCGCTGGTGCATGAGCTGCCCCCCGCGCCAAGCATCGTGCTCGACATTTCCAACATCAACAAGCTCGATACTTTTGGGGCTTGGCTGCTCGAACGCCTCGTCCGTGACGCGAAGCAACACGGGCATGATCCTCGCCTGATCGGCGTGCCGGATCATTACCGTGGCGTGCTGGAAAAGGTTCGACAAACCAATCGTCACGAGTTGTCTCTCCATGGGAAGAGGGTCGGCTTGCTCGCCGGCCTGGAAACGCTTGGGCGTACCGCAATATCAATCACGACCGATTTATTGACGTTTGTTCGGATGCTCGGTGCATTGGGCGAAGCCTTTGTTCACGCGCTGCTGCACCCACAAACTTTTCGGCTGACCTCCGCCGTGCATCACCTGGATCGCGTCGCCTGGCAGGCGGTTCCGATCATCCTGCTGATCACGTTTTTGATCGGCTGCATCATCGCGCAACAGGGCATTTTTCATTTCCGGAAGTTCGGCGCCGATGAATACGTCGTGGACCTTGTCGGCATCCTCGTGCTGCGCGAGATCGGCGTTCTCTTGGTGGCGATCATGGTGGCCGGCCGCTCGGGGAGTTCCTATACCGCCGAACTCGGCTCGATGAAGATGCGCGAGGAAATCGACGCGCTGCGCACCATGGGGCTCGATCCCGTCAAGGTGCTGATACTGCCTCGTGTTTTTGCGTTGATTTGCGCCATGCCCATTTTGACTTTCCTCGGCTCGATGGCGGCGCTCTACGGCGGCGGCCTGGTCGCCTGGCTCTATGGAGGAATGAGCCCGGCCGTGTTCATTGCCCGCCTCCGCGAGGCCATATCCATCGACCATTTTGAGGTGGGCATGATCAAGGCGCCGTTCATGGCGCTCGTGATCGGCGCCGTTGCCTGCGACGAGGGGCTGAAGGTCAAAGGCAGCGCCGAGTCGCTGGGATTGCACACCACCACATCGGTGGTGAAGGCGATCTTTCTGGTGATCGTGCTGGACGGCGTGTTTGCCATATTTTTCGCTTCGATCGGGATGTGAGCGATGGCGATCGCTGACGACATCGTAATCCGGGTGCGCGATCTCGTGGTCGGGTTTGGGAAACAGGTCGTGCTCAATGGCCTGTCGCTCGATGTGCGCCGCAGCGAAATTCTCGGCATCGTCAGCGCCTCCGGCGGCGGCAAGACGGTTTTGCTGCGCACGATCCTCGGCTTGGTGCCCAAGCGCCAGGGCAGGATCGAGGTACTGGGCATCGATTTTGACAAGGCGACAGCGCAGGAGCTTCGCTCGATCGGCCGCCGCTGCGGGGTGCTGTTTCAGCAAGGCGCGCTGTTCTCCTCGCTGACCGTGCTGCAGAACGTGCAGTTTCCCATGCGCGAATATTTGCGGCTGCCTGAGCCGTTGATGCGGGAGGTGGCATTGGCAAAGCTCGAAATGGTCGGCTTGAACGTCGAAGATGCCGGCAAATTGCCGGCTGAGCTGTCCGGCGGCATGACCAAGCGCGTGGCGCTGGCGCGCGCGCTCGCGCTCGATCCGGAGATCGTGTTTCTCGACGAGCCGACGTCCGGCCTGGATCCGATCGCCGCCGAAGATTTCGACCAGTTGATCAGGACCCTGCAACAGACGTTCGGGTTGACCGTCTACATGAACACGCACGACCTCGACAGCCTGAATACGATCTGCGATCGCATCGCGGCGCTCGCGGACGGCAAAATCGCCGCCATCGGAACGATGCCGACGATGCTGGCCTGCCAGCATCCCTGGGTGAGGAGCTACTTTGGCGGCAAACGCGCCCACATAGCGGCCTATCAGCCTGAACATCGAGCAATCTGAGGTTCGCGCCATGGAAACCGGAGCACGATACGTTTTCATGGGTCTGTTCGTTCTGGCGGTGATCGTCGGGGGCTTCGCCTTCGTTTATTGGCTGCATTCCACCGGCGGCTTGACCGAGCGCGCGGCCTATCGCATTCGATTCGAGGATTCGGTATCAGGACTGCGGGTCGGATCGGCCGTTCTGTTCAACGGCATGCGCGTCGGGGAGGTCACGCGGCTTCAGCTCAGCCCCGACAACCCGCGGCAGGTCATCGCCACGATCCTCGTCGAGCGATCGACGCCGGTGCGGGCGGACACCTCGGTCAGCGTCGAAGTCCAGGGATTGATGGGTTCGCCTTCGATCTTCCTCAAGGGCGGCGCCCCGACTGCGGCTGCGCTCAAGGCTGCTGCCGACGAATTGCCGACCCTGATCGCGGATCCGACCAGCACGCAGGACACCATGCAGCTTGCCCGCGAGGTGCTGCGGCGCATCGACAAGGTGGTGGCGGAAAATTCCGAGCCGTTGCGCAGCACGATCGCCAACCTCAACACCTTCACCCAGGCGCTTGCGCGCAACTCCGATCGCATCGATCAAATCATAAGCGGCCTTGTGCGATTGACCGGCGGCGGGCCGGAGAAGGCGGGCCCGACGATCTTCGACCTTCCGGCGCCGCGCGATTTTCCCGCCCTCGACAAATTGCCGGCGGCGCAGCTTGCGGTTCCCGAACCCAACGCCGTTCTTGCGCTCGATACCCAGCGAATTCTTGTGCGCGCCGATGGCGGCGAGAGCCCGGCCTTTGCCGACGCGCGATGGAGCGACAATCTGCCGAAGCTCATACAGGCGAAAATCATCCAGGGTTTTGAGAACGCAAAATTCGTCCGCGTTCGCCGATCGCCGGAAGGTCCCACATCGGATCCTCAGCTCTTGATCGACATCCGCCATTTTCGCGTGGTGGCGTCCGCAACGCCCTTCGCGGAAGTCGAATTTGCGGCCAAATTGC
The DNA here is from genome assembly GCA_035574295.1 of Xanthobacteraceae bacterium. GTDB lineage: Bacteria > Pseudomonadota > Alphaproteobacteria > Rhizobiales > Xanthobacteraceae > PNAI01. Next base: position 2,523 of record DATLYX010000101.1, on the reverse strand, counting down.
TCGCGGCCGACGGCCAGGTTCTTGCGGCGCGGGTTTTTCAGGCCACCGCCCCTGTCGCTGCCATGAATGCCGCTGCGGCCGCGTCCGGCCTCGGTCAAGCGTTCGGAAAGGCTGCAACCGAGCTCGTGCTCTGGACGCTCGCCGCACTGCCGTAGTCGGCCAAGAGTCCCGGATGATGTGTCCCCGATCAGTTGCGGCGAAAACAACCGGCTGGCCCCTCGGCGTTACGTCCTGTTTAAGCCTGCTGTTCCAGCCTTGTGCGGCCTTGAAGCCGCGCAGTTGCGCGCGCAGCAAAAGCGAATTGCTATAGACTCCTGCGCGCGCTGAAGAAAGATTAGGGTCGGAATTTGCGCCCGAATTATGCGACACCTTGGTCGAGGCGTTTCGCCTGCTCGCGCGGACAATGAAAAGCGCCGCCTACGGCATCCATCAAGCGGTCAGGAGCGCGGCTTAATTCGTCTGGCGCTCGGACAATGACCCCGGGTTGGGCCAGCATAACGCGATCTGCTCAACGACCGCCGATAGTGCGCAGAGTCAGATCTGCAGCGATTTTTCAGACCCATGCCCTTCGATGCAAAGGCGAGCTGAGAGGAGAGGGGTAGAATTTTTCATCTCGTTGCCTTCTCCTAGCATTCTTCACGCGCGCAAGTTCGCTTGCGGAGAAGATTCAGTTCTGCAGTGTCGGCGGCCAACAACAAACTCCGCACAAAACGCGGGCGCAACCAAAAGAAATTTCGTCAGGCTCAAATTTGCTCGTGTTCATATTGAACGACATATACTATAACTCCGTCGCGATCATGATCCTTAGCTCCAAACTCAGGAGGACTTATGGGCTTCATCCGCACCCTTGGCGTTGCCTTGAGCTTCGTCGTCATGGGGAGTGTAGTGAACACACCAGCTGTTGCGCTCACTGACGAAGAAGTTTCCGTGCTTGCCGGCTCCTGCGCCAACTGCCACGGGCCCGATGGCCGTTCGCCCGGGCCGATAGCCTCGCTCGCCGGCCGCCCCGAAGCATTGCTGCGCGCGCAACTGCGCGACTTCAAAGCCGGCAAGGTGCCCAACACCACGGTGATGACGCGGTTGAGCACCGGCTATAGCGATGAGCAGCTCGACGCGCTTGCCCGTTATTTCTCGCGCTTGACACCCAAGGGAGCGAAGTGATGTCCGCGCCAAACGCAGTTTCCCGTCGCAAGGCGCTGCGCCTGCTCGGCGCCGCAGGCGTCGGCTCTCTTGCGTTCCCGATGCCGGCGTTGTCGCAACAGAGGGCCGGCCGCGTGGTTGTGGTGGGCGGTGGCTTCGGCGGCGCCACCGCGGCGCGCTACATCAAGCGGCGCAATCCTAAAATCCAGGTGACGCTGATCGAACCCGCGCGCCGCTTCTATACCTGCCCGTTCACCAACCTCTATTTCGGCGGCCTGCGTACCTTCGAACAGCAGGGCCATGGTTTCGATGCATTGCGGCGTGAGGGTATCGAAGTGGTGCACGACCGCGCCAGCGACGTGGACGGAAAGGCCAAGACCGTTCGACTGGCAAGCGGCGGCACGCGCCGCTACGACAAGCTCGTGCTGTCGCCCGGTATCGACCTCCGCTGGGGCGCGCTCGCCGGCTACGATCAGGCCGCGGCCAATCTCGCTCCGCACGCCTGGATCGCCGGGCCGCAGACCACGCTGCTCAAAAAGCAGCTCGATGCCATGCCGGACGGGGGATTGTTCATCATGGTGGCGCCGGACAATCCGTTCCGCTGTCCGCCCGGGCCCTACGAACGGGCCAGCATGGTGGCCTACTATCTCAAAACGAAAAAGCCGAAGTCGAAACTTTTGTTGCTCGACGCCAAGGAGAATTTTTCCAAGCAGCCCCTGTTCCTCGACGGCTGGAAGAAGTTTTATGCCGACATCCTGGAATGGGTGCCGGCATCCAAGGACGGCAAGGTGGTGCGGGTGGACGCCAAGAACCTGACGGTCGAGACCGAGTTCGGCAAGACGCACAAGGCGGCGGTGCTCAACGTCATCCCGCCGCAGAAGGCGGGCGCCATCGCCGACCGCGCCGGCGTCACCAACGCGAGCGGCTGGGTGCCGGTGAAACCGCAGACGTTCGAATCGGCGCAGGTCGCCGACATCTACGTGGTCGGCGATGCGACCATCGCGGCGCCGATGCCGAAGTCCGGCTTCTGCGCCAATGCCCAAGCCAAGGTGGCGGCGGCGGCCGTGGTGGCCACGCTCGCCGGCCGCGAGCCGCCGCGCGCCTCCTTCATCAATACCTGCTATAGCCTGATCGCGCCCAACTATGGAATCTCCGTCGCCGGCGTGTACGAGGTGGTGGAAGGCAAGATCGTCGAGGTGAAAGGCTCCGGCGGCATCAGCCCGCGTGAGGCTTCCGACGACTTCCGCAAGCTCGAGGCCGAATATGGTGTGGGTTGGTACAACGCCATCACGCAGGATACCTGGGGCAGGGCCTGACAGCGCCGTACTTCGCGCGCCAGGGATCCGTGCGCTGGGGATCCATGCCCCGAGTGTGGAGCGGCGG
>DATLYX010000100.1:0-2630 GCA_035574295.1 Xanthobacteraceae bacterium | reverse complement strand
GTGCATCCAGAAGCCGAGCGGCAGCATCACCAGGATGGCGAAGGCGATCGCCCAGTGCAGGACGATCGCCACCGCCGTGTAACGCTGAGCGCGCTCTGACACGTCAGTTCACCGGCTCTTGCGTCGTTGGCCCTTGCACCGGGGCGGTGTCGATCGGACGCGAGAACTCGGCTTCGATGAGGATCTCGACCTGATCGCTCACGCCGTCATTGCCGCCGGCCGACGGCAGCAACTCGCGAATGCCATATTGCGAGCGCTGGATGGTCCCGCGGGCGGAGAAGCCGATCGAAGACACCGGCATGCCCATCGGATGGGGGCTGTGGCTGCCATTATAGGTGACGTCGAGCGTCACCGGATGGGTTTGGCCGCGAATAGTGAGATCGCCGGTCACGCGGGCCGTGTTGGGGCCAGTCTGCTCGATGGCGGTCGAGCGGAACGTGGCGGTCGCGAAGCTGGCGGCGTCCAGCCAGGACGAGTTCTGCAGCTCCGCGTCAAAATCCCGTTCGCCCGTGTACGGGGTATCGAGCGAGGTGACGTCGACGGTCGCCTCGATCGTGGATTGGGCGGGGTTCTCGGCGTTGAAGTTGAGCGTGCCGGAAACCCTGTTGAAGCGCAGCGTGTAGTGGGCGAGTCCGAAATGTTGCGCCCGCACTGTCACCGTCGTGTGGTGCGGGTCGAGCGTGTATTGTCCGCTCGGCGCATTCACAGCGACAGGCGGCGCTTCAGTTGTCGGCGCTTGCGCCGGCTGGTTGCACGCGGCCAACGTCAATGCGGCTGCGGCTGCGGCGATCCAAAGTCTCATTCAGGTTTCTCCCTCGCTAAAGCCGTCAATGTAAGGGGCGTCCGGACGCTGGCTACGAGGCACATGGAGGTAACCTAGGAGCCTGACTCCGTAACAGCAACGGGCTGAGGCGTCATCGGCGATTTCCGGTGAGAAGGCGAAGTTCGCATCCGCTGCTCAGGCCGGTGCGGCGTGCAGCTTGAGCAGGTTGTGGACCGTGCAGATCATCGCCCATTCGTGTTTGACCGCATCGAGGCCGCGCATCAGGAACTGGCGAAATCCTCTGGCCGCTTTGATCTGCCCGAACACCGGCTCAACGATCTGCTTGCGCAGCCGGTAGCGGCTTCGCCGTCCCGCGCGGCGCAATTTGCGCGCCATGGCGGCGATGCGCTTTCCGTTCTCGCGCCGGGCCTGGCCGGGATGTCCGGCGCGGCCCACGGCGATGTAGGCCCCGATGCGGCGGCGCGCGAGGTGGAGGAGGTTGGCCTCGCTGCAATAGCCTGAGTCAGCCGAGACCTCTTTGGGGTTGGCCTTGAGGGCGCGGCGCAGCTCGGCGAGGAGCGGCTTCAGCGCGCCGCGATCGGCGGGATTGGTCTGCAGTCTCTGCGCGACGATGATCTGATGGGCGCCGTCGACGGCGATCTGGGCGTTGTAGCCGGCGATGAAGCCTTTGCGCACGGGCTGGATGCGGCTGTCCGGATCGGTGAAATTGCGCTGCGCGCGGTCGGGGGGACGGCCGTCGGCGCCGCGCTGCGGGCGCCCGTTCCTGAGCCCCATGCCGGAAGAAGGACCAGGACCTCCATCGTCATCTTCAGGCGGCGGCGCCTTGGCTTCGGCCTCCAACGCGGCCTTCGCCGCTTTGATCCGCGCCAGGCGCTCGAGCTTGTTGGCGACCCAGTCGGGCGTCTCATCGCCGCGCGCATCGCCCAGAGCGTCATCCTCCTCGGCGTCGCTGGCTTCGGCGCGAGCAAACCAAGCCGACACCTCGGCTGCGAGCTTCTGCTCCGCTTCGCGCATGCGCGCGTACGACATCGCCTTGTGCACGCTCGCATTGGCTTGCAGCTTGGTCCCGTCGAGCGCGACATGGCCCAATTTCACCAGCCCCGCCTTGCGGCAGAGCTTCAGCACCTGCACGAACAGATCGCCCAAGGCCTTTAAGTGACGGCGGCGGAATTTGGCGATGGTGCGGTGATCCGGCCGATTCATCGCCGTCACCGCCATGAAGTCCAACCGCTCCTCGCAGGCTTGCGCCAGCTTGCGTGAAGAATAGACCCCGCGGCTGTAGCCGTAGAGCAGAAGCGCAACCATCATCGCCGGGTGAAACGGCGGATATCCCCGCTCCTCCTCATAGCAATCGAAGATCGCGCTGAGATCGAGATCGTTGCGCACGGTCTCGCGAATGAAGTGCGCGACATGCCCAGCCGGCACGAAATCATCCAGCGACGGAGGCAGAATCCAGGTCTGGTCGACGTCCCAAGGACGAAATGTCTTGCTCATGACCCAAGAGAATCGCGATTTGCCCCTTACGTCGAGCAAATCCGGCCATTACGGGGACAGGCTCCTAGGCGCGCGGCGCGCGCAAAGTGAATGTCGCCCCCGCGCCGGGCGAGGACTGAACCTTCAGCTCATGGCCCAGCAGCGCCGCAAGGCGCTGCGCGATCGTGAGGCCGAGGCCAAGCCCGTCGGCAGGCGCGTCTTCGAGTCGCGTGAATGCATCGAAGATTCGCTCCTGATCTCCGGCGGCGATGCCGGGGCCAGCGTCGCGCACGGAAACCTCGACGAGGCCGTCTCTCTCCGCGGCGCTGAGCCGGGCTTGCCCGCCGCCGTGCTTCACGGCGTTGGCAACGAG
>DATLYX010000099.1:0-5802 GCA_035574295.1 Xanthobacteraceae bacterium | reverse complement strand
GGCCTTGGTCGGCATCGCGGTGGTGATTTTCAGAGCCTCAAACCGCTCCATGTGCGACACAGAGCGCCTGATCGAGATCGCAAGCTATGCGCTGATCGCACTCGTCGGTGCGCGGCTTCTGTGGGTGAAGGGGCGCGGCTTCGCGCGCGCGCTGTTTGCGCTCGAGCAGCCGCTGCGCGCGGTGGGCGCCGCGGTGACGCCGCACGATCACAAGCATCACGACCACCATCACGACCACCGGCATGGCCACCATCACGATCATCACCATCACGATCATGCCTCGGCCTGGGGTCATGCGCACGGACCGGAGCCGCAGGATCTTGCCGGACCGGGCGGGTGGAAGCGCGGGCTTTCCGCCGTCGTGGCAGTGGGTTTGCGGCCGTGCTCGGGCGCAATCCTCGTGCTCGTGTTCGCGCTGGCGCAAGGGCTGTACTGGGCGGGCGTGGTCTCGACCTTCGTGATGGCGTTCGGCACCGCGATCACGGTGGCGGCGATCGCGACCGTGGCGGTCGCCGCAAAATCATTCGCCTTGCAGCTTGCGAGCTCCCGCGCCGGCTACGGCACGCTCGCCATGCGCGGCATCGAAGTCGCGGCAGCGTTCGTCGTGCTCCTGTTCGGGCTCCTGCTCCTGTTCGGCTACATGGCCGCCGAACGCGCCGCGTGCCTGTGACAAGCGTCGCAGCGATCCCGCGATCCAAGCCGCCGCACTTTTCGATTGCTCACCGACACCGACGGGGCTTTGGATTGCGGCGCTCGCGGCCTTCGGCCGTTCGGCCGGGATGACCAGGAAAGGCGTTCACGGGGCGCCAAAATCCTCCGGCTTCAACTCGATCGGCTGGCCGTGCGGGGTGCGGTCGGCGGCGCGGTCCCAGGCCTCGTAATAGCGGCGGAGCGTTTCGCGGCTGGCGACGCCCTTTTCCGCGACCAGGCGTTCGAGCGCGTTGAGCCAGTGGCGATAATAGGTTTCGCCGGTGTCGGGGTCGCCGGCTTGCTGCGCGCGTTTGATCTCGGCGGCGAGCGTTGCCGCCCATTCCGGCCAAGTGAAGATGCCGCGCGCGTGCAGCGTGAGCGCCATGGCAAAGGCCTGCGCCTCCCACGGCTCGCGGAACACAGGCCCTTCCGCGTCGCGCGGAATACCCGGCACGGCATCCATAGCGGCACGGGCGGCGGCGGGGTCGATGGTCATGACCTGTTCCGGGGGAATGTCCGGGGGAATGTCCGGGGGAATGTCAGGCCGGCTCCAGATAGGGCTCGAAGGCATCCACCGAAACCTTCAGGGTCGGGTCGGCGTCGTCGCCCCACAATTCGCGGGCCTCGAACACCACCGTGTAGAGCCACTGCGGGTTTTCGCCCTGGTCAAGGGCGACGGTGTCAGGAAACACGTGACAGCCGTGCACGAGCTCCACAACGCCGGTGCGGCCGCGCACGTAGCGCGGCAGCCGGGTGTGAGTCTTGGGGTGGATATTGCGCGCGCGCACGCGGTCGCCGATCCTGAATTTTGCCGCGGTGTTGGTCGGCCGGCTGAACGAACCGCGGGTGAGGCCGCGCGCCACGACTTCCGGCGTCATCTTGCGCTTGAGCGGTTTTGGCGGATGCAGCGCGCGGCCGGCAGCAAGCTCCTCGGCGGCGGCGATGCCGCGACCGAGCACGTTGCGCTCCATGGCGAGCGCCCAACGCTGATAATAGGACGCCGTGAGATAGACCTCGGGCGGCAGGCTCTCTTGCGCCGCGCGCGACATGTCGATGCACCAGGCGCCGGCGTAGCTCATGGCGCGCTGCAGCGCGAGCACGCGGCCTTCCCAGGGCGCGTGAAACACGGGCTCATCGGGCTCGGGTACCACGGCGCCGAAGCCGTCCATCCCTCCCATATCGTGGATACCGTCGGTCATAGGCGGCGCGGATCCTTCGGCAGGCCGGTACCGATCATGGAGTCGCGGGTGACAAGCTCTGCCAAACGCTCCTCGCTCCAGTCCTGGGTGCCGTCGGGACGCATGGGCAACACGAGGTAGCGGGTTTCGGCGGTGGAATCCCAGACGCGGATTTCGGTGTCCGCGGGCAGAGTGACGCCGAAATCCTTGAGCACGCCGCGCGGATCCTTCACCGCGCGCGAGCGATAGGGCGCGGACTTGTACCAGACCGGCGGCAGGCCGAGCATCTCCCACGGATAGCAGGAGCAGAGCGTGCACACGACCATGTTGTGACGTTTCGGCGTGTTCTCCACCACGACGAGGTGATCGCCGACGCGGCTCACATGGCCCAGCGTGCCGACCGCCTTCGAGCCGTCCGCGAGCAGCGCGCGCTTGAACTCGGGATCGACCCAGGCCTTGGCCACCACGCGCGCACCGTTGTGCGGGCCGATCTTGGTCTCGTACGCCTCGATGATGGCGTCGAGCGTCGCCGAATCCACATAGCCCTTCTCGGTGAGCACGGTCTCCAGCGCGCGCACCCGGAGCTGCATCTCGGAGAGCTCCGAGCCATGCTCGTGGGCATGGTCGTGATGTCCGTGTTGGGTGTCGTCTTTGTGGGTCATGCGTTCAAAACCTCCGCCGCGTCATTGTATCTACGACGGGGACAGCGGATGATCCAGTATCCTCCGCTGCGGCGGCGGAGTCGAGGGCGGCCGGGGCACAGACATGACACGCATGTCCCGCATGACGGATTTGGCGGAGCGGATCGACCGCTGCAACGCGGCGATCGGGCGGACGGCGGCCTGGGCGGCGGTTTTCATCGTCGTGGTGCAGTTCGCCGTGGTGGTGCTGCGCTACGGTTTCGGTGTCGGCTCGGTCTGGCTTTCCGAGTCGATCCTCTACGGGCACGCGCTGCTGTTCATGCTGGCAGCGGCCTGGACGCTGCGCGAGGAAGGCCACGTGCGGGTCGATATTTTCTATGCACAAGCCGCACCGCGCCGCAAAGCCATGATCGATCTTATCGGGGCGCTGGTGTTGCTTCTGCCCTTCATGCTCGTGCTCGCGGTGCTGGCGCTGCCCTATGTGGCGCAGTCGTGGGCGGTGCTGGAACGCTCGCGCGAGACCAGCGGGCTGCCGGCGGTGTTCCTGCTCAAGACGCTGATCCCGGTGTTTGCGCTTTTGTTCGCGCTGCAAGGCATCGCGCAGGCGATCAGGGCGGCAAACGTGCTCGTGGCCGATACGACGAACGAAAAATGAATCTGCGCCCGGCGTACAGCGGCTTCGGCTTCTCCCCTGTTGTTGGGGGAGGCGATTGCCATTGCGGTGCCTGAACCATGGCCGTCGGAGAATTTCTCGCCGTGCTGATGGTCGCCGCCATGGTCGGCGCGCTGATGTTCGGGTATCCCGTGGCGCTCACAATCGGCGGCGTGGCGCTCCTGTTCGCGGCGATCGGTCATTTTTGCGGCGCGATGGATTTTTCCCTGCTCGGGGCGCTGCCTGGCCGCGTGTTCGCCATCATGACCAACGAGGTGCTGCTCGCGATCCCACTGTTCGTGTTTATGGGCGTGATGCTCGAGCGCACGCGCATCGCCGAAGATCTTTTGGAGACGATGGGGCGGCTGTTCGGCGCCTTGCGCGGCGGGCTCGGCATCGCGGTCACCCTTGTCGGCATGCTGCTTGCCGCGGCCAAGGGCGTGGTCGGCGCCACGGTCGTCACCATGGGGCTGATCACGCTGCCGGCCATGGTGCGGCGCGGTTACGACAAGCGGCTCGCCGCAGGCACGGTGGCGGCCACCTCCACGCTGGCGCAGATTTTTCCCCCCGCGACGGTGCTGGTGCTGCTCGGCGATCAACTCTCCAACGCCTACCAGGCGGCGCAGCTCGCGCAAGGAATTTTTGCGCCAGCCTCGGTGACGGTGAGCGATTTGTTCGCCGGCGCCATCGTGCCGGGGCTTGCGCTCGTCCTCTGCTATCTCCTCTATTTGATCTTCATGGCGGCGATGTTTCCAAAATCGTCGCCGCCGATCCCGCCGGAGCCGAACGGGCCGACCGGATTTGCGCTGGCGCGCCGGCTGGTGGAGGCCCTCATCGCGCCGCTTGCGCTCATTCTAGCCGTGCTGGGCTCGATCCTGGCCGGCATCGCCACGCCCACAGAAGCCGCCGCAATCGGCGCGGTGGGCGCGACGCTGCTCGCGGCGTTCAGGGTTCCGCTGCGCAGCGTGCTTGCGCCGGTTGCGCGCAAGACGGCACAGATCACCAGCATGATTTTCGTGATCCTGATCGGGGCGACGCTGTTCGGCCTCGTGTTCCGCGGACTCGGCGGCGAGGATTTGGTGCACCGCGCGCTCGCCGACCTGCCGGGCGGGGCAACGGGCGCGATCCTCGCCGTGATGGCGGCGATGTTTCTGCTCGGCTTCGTAATGGATGCGTTCGAGATCATTTTCGTGGTGGTGCCGATCGTCGCGCCCGCGTTGCTCAAATTTTCCGGCGTCGATCCGGTGTGGCTCGGCGTTCTGATGGCGCTGAACCTGCAGACCTCCTATCTGACGCCGCCGGTGGGCACGACGCTGTTCTACCTGCGCGGGGTGGCGCCGCCGGACATCACCACGCGGGACATCTATGTTGGCATTCTCCCCTTCGTGGCGATTCAGCTCTTGGCCTTGATCGTGGTGTGGTCGCTGCCGGGCCTTGCGACGGCGCTGCCGAATGCGCTTTATGGGAGGTAGCATGAAGGCAACGATCTCTCACCTGTCAGGGGAGGGATCGACTTTATCTCAAGCAAAGAGCGGCGAGTCGCGTGGCCGACCGCCCTCTCCCAACGGGTGATGGATCCAGGAGCCGCGCGGAAGAGCAATGAAAGCATCCGAAATTTTCAACCTCAAAGATCGCGTGGCGCTGGTCACCGGCGCCTCGAGCGGCCTCGGCGAGCGGTTTGCGCAGGTGCTGGCGGCAAACGGGGCGGCGGTGGCGCTGGTGGCGCGGCGCGCGGAACGGCTCAAGGCGCTGCAACAAAAAATCGTGTCAGGCGGCGGCCGGGCGCTCGCAATCGAGGCCGACGTGCTCGACCGCAAGGCCATGCTGGGCGCGTTTGACGCCGCAGAGCGCGCCTTCGGCACCGTCACCCTGCTGGTCAACAACGCCGGCATCGCCCATGCCAACCGTGCGGTGGAACTCACCGAAGAGCAATGGCGGCGCGTGCTCAGCATTGATCTCGATGCGGTGTTCTTCTGGGCCCAGGAGGCGGCCAAGCGCATGCTCGCCGCCAACAAGAAGGGGGCGATCATCAACATCGCCTCGGTCGCGGGGCTCGGGGTTTCCAAAGGCATCGCCGCCTATGCCACCGCCAAGGCCGGCGTGGTGCAGCTCACCAAGGCACTCGGGCTCGAGCTGGCGTTCAAGGGTGTGCGGGTGAACGCGATCGCGCCGGGTTGGTTCGTCACCGACATCAACCGCGACTATCTCGCGAGCGAGGCGGGCACCGCGCTCAAGCGGGAAATCCCGATGGGCCGGTTCGGCCAAGACGGCGACCTCGACGGCGCGCTCTTGCTGCTGGCGTCCGACGCGGGCGCCTACATGACCGGAACCACGGTGGTGGTGGACGGCGGGCAGACGGTGACGCTGCGGGGGGCCTGAGCTTTACCCGTCAGCAGATGTCGCAGCGGCAGACGCCGCCTGCCGACGCGCCTGCCAATGATGATGCAACAGCATGCCGGTGACCATGCAGACGACAAACACGATCACCTGCGGGGAGAGCGTCGCCAGATTGACCAGCGCCGGGCCGGGGCACAGGCCAACCAGGCCCCAGCCGACGCCGAACAGGGTCGCACCAAAGATGAGCGGCGGGTCGATGTCCGCCCTGGTCGGCCACAGATGTCGGGGACCGAACAGCGGCTGG
>DATLYX010000098.1:0-4671 GCA_035574295.1 Xanthobacteraceae bacterium | reverse complement strand
CTCGGAAATGCTCGGCGCGGTCAAGGGCGTGGATCCGGAAACGGGTCACCATTACGACGACACCAAGCGTTACATCGACCAGCTGCGGGGCTTGAGCGAAACCGACCGCTATAAAATCTTCGAAGGCAACGCGCGGCGCGTTTACCCGCGTCTCGATGCGCTGCTCGCGAAGCGCGGCAAACCCGGCAAGAAGCTTTGAAGGAGATTCGCATGAGCCACGACACTTCCCCGCTGTCCGACATCCGCCGCGACTTCGAGCGCGTCGCGCCCGACGTCGTCAAGAAAGCCTCCGCCTTCGCCGCCTCGATCCTCGCCGACGTTGCCGGGCGCCGCGGCACGCTCGACGGCCGCATCGCGCCGCTCGCACCGTCGATGCGTCTCGCCGGTCCCGCGTTCACCGTCGAAGTACGGCCGGGCGACAACTTGATGATCCACGCCGCGATCCTGCTGGCCAAGCCCGGCGACGTGCTCATGGTCGACGGCAAGGCCGACCGCACCTGCGCGCTCATGGGCTCGATCATGATCAATGCCTGCAAGAAGCGCGGGCTCGGCGGCGTCGTCCTCGACGCCGCTTGCCGCGATACCGAGGAGCTGCGCGAGCTCGGTTTTCCGGTTTATGCGGTCGGGTCGAACCCCAACGGGCCGACCAAAAACGTCTCCGGCCGGATCGGCTGGCCGATCTCCTGCGGCGGTGTGGCGGTCAACCCGGGTGACCTCGTGGTCGGCGACGCCGACGGCGTGGTCGTGGTAGAACGCGAAAAGGCCGCCTCGCTCCTCGAGGCGGCGGCGAAAAAAGTCGCCGACGAGCGCGCCCGCATCGCGGACATTCTCGCGGGCAAGAACCTGCAACCGAAATGGCTCGAGCCGGCGCTGCGCGCGGCCGGCGTGCTGAAAGAGAACGAAACGTTGTGAGCGCGTAACGGGAAAGCTGTGATGAGCGAAAAAGTTCTGGCCGCCGTCGCCGTCGACGCCAAGCGCACCGAGCTGCGCGAATTCGACATGCCGGCGATTCCGCCCGACGGCGGGCTGCTCAAGCTCGAAGTCGCCGGCGTGTGCGGCAGCGACTGGCCGTACTATTTGAATAGCCCCAAGACCAAGGGCCCACTGATCTTGGGCCACGAAAACGTCGGCTTCATCGCCAAGCTCGGCAGCCTCGCGCGCCAGCGCTGGGGCCTGAAGGAAGGCGACCGGGTGGCGCTCGAGGAATATCTGCCGTGCGGCCACTGCGAGTACTGCCGCACCGGCGAGTTCCGGCTGTGCGACGCCACCGACATCTTCATGGGCGGGGCGCGCATTCGCTACGGCTCCACGCCGGTGAGCGTCGCGCCCTCGCTCTGGGGCGGCTACAGCCAGTATCAATATCTGCATCCGAGCTCGGTGTTCCACCGCGTCCCCGCGCACGTACCCGGCGCGGAAGCGGCGCTCGCGCTGCCGCTCGGCAACGGCATCGAGTGGGTGTGTCTCCAGGGCGGCGCGGGCATCGGCCAGACGGTGGTGATCCAGGGCCCGGGGCAGCAAGGCCTCGCGTGCGTGATCGCGGCCAAAGAGGCCGGCGCGGGCGGCATCATCGTGAGCGGCCTGACACGCGACGCCGCACGCCTCGCCTTGGCGCGCAAGCTCGGCGCGCACTACACGATCGACGTGCAGCAAAGCGATCTCGTCGAGGAGGTGCGGCGCCTCACCGGCGGGCGCATGGCCGACGTCGTCGTCGATTGCGCCGCGGGTGGGCCGGCGACCGCGGTGTCGGCCATCGCGCTCGCGCGCAAGCGCGGCACGGTGATCCTGGCGGCGGCAAAGCGCGCGACCATACCCGAATTCGACGTGGATCAGCTGTTCAAGCGCGTGATCACGGTGAAGGGCATGCGCGGCCACAGCTATAAAGCGGTCGAAATGGCGCTCGCCATCATCGCTTCGGGCCGGTATCCGTTGGGCGAGATGTGCACTCACAAGTTCGGATTGAGCGCGGTGGACGAGGCGCTACGCACCGTCGGCGGCGAAGGCCAGCCGAACGCTATTCACGTCAATGTCCTGCCGTGGAGTTGAGCGCCGCCGCGCGAGCGCTTGCAGGTAGGGCGCGCAGGGTTTGTTGATGACCCAAAAATATCTGGAGCAACTATCGGCGCTACTGGAGCGCGCGGTCCACGACGGTTTCGAAAAAGTGCGCCTGGAGTGCAAGCACTTTTTCAGCGGGGCGGCGGTTTACGCAAACGGCAAAATCTGCATGTCGCTAACCCCCGTTGGATTCGCCGTAAAATTGCCGGAAAAATCGCGGCGGCACCTCCTAAAACAGGGGCGCGCAAGACCGCTTCGGTATTTCCCAAAGGGACCGATTAAAAAAGATTACGTGCTTTTGCCCGCTGCGGCACTGAACGACCCAAGGGCTTTGCGTCGCTGGATAAAACGCAGTGTCGAGTATACGGCGTCACTGCCAAAAGACGCGAAGAAGAGAAGCTAATGGTGGCCGCCGTGCCACTATTTCGCGGAGCGGGGTTGATGAACGACGCCGGCGTTGTGGGGCGGTGACAAGGTATCCCAGCTGCACCGAGAACCTGGAAACATGAAAAAAATCGACATCTTCCCGCACATCTTTCCACCGGCGTTCTTCGCCAAGATGCTCGAGATCGCGCCGGACAAGAACGCCATCAAGCGCTGGCTCAACATCCCGGTGCTGCACGATCTGCCGGCGCGCCTGCGCATGATGGACGAATTCGGCCCGGAATATCAGCAGATCCTGACGCTGTCGCTGCCCGCCATCGAGTACCTTGCGCCGCCCGAGAAGTCGCCCGAGCTCGCGCGCCTCGCCAACGACGGCATGGCCGAGATTTGCGCCAAGTATCCGGAGCGCTTTCCCGGCTTCGTCGCCTCGGTGCCCATGAACAATGTCGCGGCCACGCTCAAAGAGATGACGCGCACCATCGAACAGCTGGGGGCGCGCGGCATCCAGATCTTCACCAACGTGAACGGCCGTCCGCTCGACGAGCCGGAGTTCGCGCCGATCTTCGAGCGCATGCATTCATATGACCTGCCGATCTGGCTGCACCCGACGCGCGGGCCGAAGATGTCGGACTACGCCGCTGAGACGAAATCCAAGTTCGAGATCTGGTGGCTGTTCGGCTGGCCGTACGAAACCAGCGCGGCGATGGCGCGCATGGTGTTTTCCGGTTTCTTCGACCGTTGGCCGAATCTCAAGGTCATCACCCATCACATGGGCGCGATGGTGCCGTACCTCGAGCAGCGCATCGCCATGGGCATGGATCAGCTCGGCACGCGCACGGCGGACGAGGACTACACCGTGATCCTCAAGCGCATGAACGCGCGCGGCCGACGCCCGGTCGATTACTTTCACGAGTTTTATGCCGACACCTCGGTGAATGGCTCGGCGTCCGCCATCCGCTGCGGGCTCGATTTCTTCGGCATCGATCACTGCCTGTTCGGCACCGATTGCCCGTTCGATCCCGAAGGCGGCCCGCTGTTCATCCGCGCCGGCATCCGTGCCATCGACGGTCTCGGATTATCGGCCGCCGATCTTAAGAAGCTCTACCACGAGAACGCTTCGCTGCTGCTGCGGCTGGCGGAGCGAATTGCCGCGCGCCGCTAGTATCCGTGGTCTTTAGTTCGCTGAACCGTCGGCAAATAGCGGCGCGCGACGCGCGTCATTCGCGCGCCGGGTTCACCGCTGTCTTGGCTCCGCCGTTGAGCCAGCCGAGGCCGAAGGCCACGGCAGCGACGCCGAGGCCGATCGCCGGATACCAGATGCCGGGTGCGATGAAGAGCAGGCCCGCGCCGATCAGCAGCACGCGCTGGACGGCGTTGAGCGGACCGAGCGCGAAGCCGCGCACGCCGCACGCGAGCAGCACCGAGCCCACCACCGCGGTGCCCACCGCGAGCAGGATGTGCGCGAGGCTCCCGCGCAGCAGCAGGCCGTCGTCGAGCACGAAGAAGAACGGGATCAGGAACGCGGCGATGCCGAGACGCATCGCCTCCCCGCCGGTTTCCCACACCTTGCTGCCGGCGATCGCGGTGGTGACGAACACCGCGAGACAGGTCGGCGGCGTGAAGAACGAGGTGAGGCCCCAGTAGATCACGAACAGGTGCGCGGCGATCGGGCTGACGCCGAGGTTGATCAGGGCCGGCGCGGCGATGGTCGCGAGGGTGATGTACGACGGCAGGGCGTCGAGCCCCATGCCGATGATGAGCGCCGCGAAACCGACCAGCGCGAGCGTAAGAATCAGATTGCCGCCGGACAGATCGACGATGAAGGTGGAAATCTTGATGCCGACGCCGGAAAGCTCGAGCGCGCCGACCATGATGCCCACGGCGCCGGTGATGGTGCCGACGATCACCCACAGGCGCACCCCCTCTTCCAGGCCTTGGACGATCCGCCAGGGCGTGAGCCAAAGCCCGCGGTCGCGCGCGAGGAAGCTCGTGGCGAGCACGAACGGCAGCGTATAGACTCCGGCAAATTCGGGCGGCAGTTTCTTGACCAGCAGAAAATAAATCAGCGCGGCGATCGGCACCAGATAGAACCAGCCGCGCCGGAATACCGGGCCGAAGGCGGGCAGCTCGCTGCGCGCCAGTGCGCGGATGTCGGTCTTGTGCGCCTGCAAGTGTACCGAGACGAACAAGATCAAATAGTAAAGGAGGGCCGGCACGGTGGCAGCGACGACGACC
>DATLYX010000097.1:0-37135 GCA_035574295.1 Xanthobacteraceae bacterium | reverse complement strand
TCCGGTGAAGGATTTGTACAAGACCGAGATCTACCGCCTCGCCCGCCTCCGCAACGCGTGGAAACCTCCGGGCGCGCTGGGGCCTGACGGAGCATTGATCCCGGAAGCCGTCATCACGCGGCCGCCGACCGCCGAGCTGCGCGAGAATCAGAAGGACGAGGATTCGCTGCCGCCCTACGCCGTGCTCGATCCCATTCTCGAACGGCTGGTCGAGCGCGAGGAGCCGGTCGCAAAGATCGTCGAGGCCGGCTTCGACCGCGACACCGTGATGAAGGTGGAACGCATGCTGCACCTCGCCGAATACAAGCGCCGGCAAGCCTGTCCCGGCGTCAAGGTGACGCTGAAAAATTTCGGCCGCGACCGCCGCTATCCCATTGTCAACCGCTTCCGCGATCCCGGCACCCCGCTGCCCAAGCCCGACGCGACGCTGCTCAAGCGCGCCGCCACCACCAAATCCGACGCCTTCGACTTTTGATGAGGTTGCGACAAACGCCTCACCTCTCCCCGCTTGCGGGGAGAGGTCGGTCGCCGAAGCGAAGCGCCGGCGACCGGGTGAGGGGACGTATCCGCGAGTCCGAGCATTTGGAATGCCCCCTCACCCGGCTCGCCCGACCTCGCTCCTGCGGAGCTTCGGCGGGCTCGCCACCCTCTCCCCGCCAGCGGGGACAGGGGGATTCGGGGATCACCCGAACTTCGCTACCTGCTGCTCGATGGCGCCGAAGATGGAGCGGCCGTCCGTGTCGAACATCTCGATGCGCACGCGGTCGCCGAATTTCAGAAACGGCGTCTTGGGCGCGCCGTGCCGGATCGTTTCCACCGAGCGTAGCTCTGCAATGCAGGAATAGCCGACGCCGCCCTCCGCGACCGGCCGTCCGGGTCCGCCGTCCGGGTCGCGGTTGGACACCGTGCCCGAGCCGATGATGGTGCCCGCGCCGAGCGGGCGCGTCTTTGCCGCGTGCGCCACGAGCGTGGGAAAGTCGAAGGTCATGTCCACGCCCGCGTTCGGCCGCCCGAACAGGGCGCCGTTGATGTGGGTCACGAGCGGCAGATGCACCTTGCCGCCGTCGAATGCGGAGCCGAGCTCGTCCGGCGTCACTGCCACCGGCGAGAACGCGGTCTGCCCCTTGCTTTGCAGAAAACCAAAACCCTTGGCGAGCTCAGGCGCGATCAGGTTGCGGAAGCTCACGTCGTTCACCAGCATCAGCAGGCGAATGAGCGGCGCGGTGTGTTGCGGGGTTGCGCCCTGCGGCACGTCGCCGACCACCACCGCCACCTCGGCTTCGAGGTCCACGCCCCAGGCCTCGTCGCCGACCGGGATCGGATCGTGCGGCCCCAAAAACCCGTCCGACCCCCCGCGATACATCAGCGGATCGGTCCAGAACGAGGCCGGCAGCTCCGCCCCCCGCGCGCGCCGCACCAGCGCCACGTGGTTCACGTAAGCCGAGCCGTCCGCCCAACCGAAGCTGCGCGGCAAGGGCGCCGCGCATTTTGTCTCGTCGAACGGCAGGTGCGCGATGCGGTCCGCCTCCAGCGCATCAGCGATCTCGATCAGCCGCGGCTCCGCGGCTTCCCAGTTGTCGATCGCCGCCTGCAGCGTGGGCGCGACCGCAGCCGCATCCGCCGCGCGCTTCAGATCGCGCGACACCACCACGAGCCGCCCGTCGCGGCCTCCCTTGAGCGATGCGAGTTTCATAGAGTCTTCCCCACGCTAATTTCGCCCTCCCCCCGCTTGCGGGGAGAGGGCGCCGAGCGAACGAAAGTGAGCGAGGCAGGAGAGGGGTCTTGCCCAAGCGCCCTCTCCTGGCTCGCGTTCGGCTATCGCTCCGCGCGAGCCGACCCGCAAGCGGGGAGAGGTGAATGACCTACCTCAGCCCGCGCCGGCGCTTGTTGAAGTGCTTCTTCAGCCCGCTCCAGCATTCGATGTAGTCCGTCTGCAGGGTCGGCAGCTCCGCCGCGTATTTGGTCACCCGCTGCCGGTAGCGGCTCTCGAACATGAAGGCAAGCGTGTTGGTGAGTTTGACCGGTTTGAGCTCGGCGTTGCTGGCGTGCTCGAACGCATCGCTGTCCGGTCCGTGCGGCAGCATCTGGTTGTGCAGGCTCATGCCGCCGGGCACGAACCCTTCCGGCTTTGCGTCGTACACGCCGTACACGAGCCCCATGAACTCCGACATGATGTTGCGGTGGTACCACGGCGGCCGGAACGTGTTTTCCGCCACCTGCCAGCGTTCGGGAAAGATCACGAAGTCGATGTTGGCGGTGCCTTCGGTTTCCGATGGCGAGGTCAGCACCGTGAAGATCGACGGGTCCGGATGGTCGAACAGGAGCGCACCGACCGGCGAAAAGCGCCGCAGATCGTATTTGTAGGGATAATAGTTGCCGTGCCAGGCCACCACGTCGAGCGGCGAATGTTTGAGCCGCGTGCGCCACAACTCTCCGCCCCACTTCACGTACAGCGTGTGCGGCGCCTCCACGTCCTCGTAGGCCGCCACCGGGGCGAGAAAGTCCCGTGCATTGGCCAGGCAGTTGGCGCCGATCGGCCCGCGGTAGGGCAGGGTGAAGGCTCCGCCGTAGTTCTCGCACACATAGCCGCGCACCGGCCCGCCCATCAGCTCGGCGCGAAAAATCACGCCGCGCGGGATGATGCAGATCTCGCCCGGCTCGATCTCGATCGCGCCGAATTCGGTGCGCAGCCGCAGCTTCCCCTGCTGCGCCACGATCAGCATCTCGCCGTCGGCATTGAAAAAATGCTCCCGCTGCATGGATTTGGTGATCAGCAGCACATGCGCGGCCATGCCCGCCTGCGCCTCTGCATCGCCGGCGGTGGTGATGGTGTTGAGGCCGGTGACGAAGGTGAGCTTGCGTTTCGGGATCGGCGTCTGACCCCAACGCAATTGGCCGAGCGGCAGCGTGGTTTCCCCGTGCGCGGGCGCGGTGCGGATCAGCCCGTGGTCGATTTTTTCGAACCGGCCGGTGTGGCGCACCGTCGGTCGGATGCGGTAGAGCCAGGAACGCTGATTTTTGTCCTGGGGCGCCGTGAAAGGGGACCCGGAAAGCTGTTCCGCGTAAAGGCCGTAGTTGACCTTTTGCGGCGAATTCCGGCCGACCGGCAATGCGCCCGCGAGCGCCTCGGTCTCGAACGTGTTGCCGAAGCCGGACATGTACTTCGCCATGTCTTCCTCCCCCAAGGGCCTTGCACCGCTCAAACTTTTGCAGGACTCTAGTTGCGACTGTAACCGGGATCAACGCATGGGCAGGTCCGTCCAGCGGACCGCCGGCGTTTGCGAGCGCGGGCGACAATGAACGACATTTCGGCCAAGCGCGACGCGCCGCCTGCGGCGCCGCTTCTCAAGCTGGAAGAGTTTCTGCCCTACCGGCTCAACGTCGTGGCAAGCCTGACCTCGCAGGCGCTCTCGCGCATCTACGGCGAACGCTATGGCATCGGCGTTCCGGAATGGCGCGTGCTGGTCACGCTCGGCCAGTACGGTACCATGACCGGCAAGGCGATCGGCGCCCACAGTCATATGCACAAGACCAAAGTGTCGCGTGCAGTGGCGGCGCTGGAGCGGCGCAAATGGTTGACGCGGCGCACCAACCGGGAGGATCTGCGCGAGTCGGTGCTTTCGTTGACGCCGGCAGGTCTTGCCGTGTACCGGGAGCTTGCCCCGATCGCGCTCAATTTTGCCCGCCGTCTGGAGGAAACGATAGATCCCCTCGACCGCGCGGCGTTCGACCGTGCCGTCTCCCGCCTCACCGAGCGCTCCGCCGCGCTTGCCGCCGAGGTCAGCAAGAACAAACGCACGGACTGATTGCCGCCCGGCCAATCGGAACCGCGCAAACGCGCAAATTGGAGGCCCCGTGAAGCTCTACACCTTCTTTCGCTCCTCTGCCGCCTATCGCGTGCGCATCGCGCTCAATCTCAAACAGCTCAGCTACGAGTCGATCCCGGTGCATTTGACCAAGGACGGCGGCCAGCAGCGCAAGCCGGAATACCGCGCGGTCAATCCGCAGATGCGCGTGCCGGCGCTGCAACTGGACAGCGACGACGTGCTCACCCAGTCGCTTGCCATCATCGAATATCTCGACGAGACGCACACCGAACCGCCGCTGTTGCCCGAGGATCCGCTCGCGCGCGCGCGGGTGCGCGCCATGGCGCATTTGATCGCCTGCGACATCCATCCGCTCAACAACACCTCGCCGCTGCGTTATCTCAGGGAGGTCCTCAAGCACCAGCAGGCGGAGATCGACGCCTGGTACCACCACTGGATCATCGAGGGCTTTACCGCGCTCGAGCAGATGATTCCGCCCGGGCCTTACGCCTACGGCGACGCCGTGACGCTTGCCGACGTGTGTCTGGTGCCGCAGGTTTACAACGCGCGCCGCTTCAAAGTGCCGCTGGACAAGTTCCCGAAGATCGTTGCGGTCGAGGCCGCCTGCCTCAAACTGCCCGCCTTCGACCGGGCGCGGCCGGAGAATCAACCCGACGCCGAGTGACGCGAGCGGCCGGACGACCAGATGACAGCGGCATCCCCAATGCCAAGCCCGGTCGCGGGCCGGGCATCCCCGTCGTTGCCGGCCGGCGAATGCGCGAACCGCGCCGGGCGGGAGTGCGAGGGCGGGCGTTCTCAGAATTCGGGTCGACGCGCGCCGCCCGTCCAGGGCAAATCCGGCCAGCTTAACGGTTGAGAGACAAAGAGAGATTTCGTGACACACCAGCATCTCGGCCGCGTCGTATTCTGGATGACAGGAGCGCTGCTGTCGTTCTCTGTATCCGCGGTGGCCATCCGCGGCCTCGCCCACCAGTTCAACATCTTCGAGATGCTCAGCATTCGCAGCGGCTTCGGTGTCGCGGTTCTGCTCGTCGTCGCGCTCAGTCGTCCCGAGCTGCGGCGCCTCATCAGCTCGCAATACCTGACGCTGCATCTTGTGCGCAACGCCGTGCACTTCGTCGGTCAATACACTTGGGCGCTGGGCGTCACGCTGTTGCCGCTCGCCACGGTGTTTGCGCTGGAATTCACCATGCCCATGTGGGTGACGCTGCTGGCCATTCCGCTGCTCGGCGAGCGCATGACGGCAAGCCGGCTCGGCAGCGTCGCGCTCGGCTTCCTGGGCGTGCTGGTGATCGTGCGGCCGGGGCTTGCGAGCTTTCAACCGGCCGCGATCTGGGTGCTGATTGCGGCGCTGGCGTTTGCGCTCTCCCTGATCGCCACCAAGAAACTGACCAACAACGTCAGCAGCTTCGTCATCATCTTCTGGATGAATCTGATGCAGCTTCCCATGGGGCTTGCCGGCAGCGACCCGTTGTTTCTGCTCCGGCTTGGCTCCGATACGATCATCCCGGCGCTTCTGTTCGGCATCGTCGGGCTCACCTCGCACTATTGCCTAGCCAATGCGTTCCGGGCCGGCGACGCCTCGGTGGTCGTGCCCATTGATTTTGCGCGGATTCCGCTCATTGCCGTGGTCGGCTGGATTTTTTACGGCGAGACCGTTGACATTTTCGTGTTTCTTGGCGCGGGAATGATTGTCTGCGGCGTGCTATGGAACCTGCATGCCGAATCGCGGCGGGTGCGGCTGTCGGGATGAACCCCGGTCGGTTTTGCCCGGTCGCGCGGCCGCCCGAATTGGCGGTAATATGACGAGCGCCGCTTGGCTCTCGCCGCGGTCCATGGGCATGGCGCGGATTTTAACAGGGGCAGCATGAACCATCGCGCACACAGGTGCTGCATCGGAGCCGCGATTGCGGTCGTGGCGGCGATCGCCATCGCCCGGGCGCAAGCGCCGCCGGCGCCGCCCGCAGCGCAAAACCCTGTCTGCGCGCGGCTGGAAAGCCAGATCAACGCGCTCGACCGCGGCGGCGCGGAGCAGGCGCGGCTCGAGCAGCTCCGGCGCCTGGAGGACGCCGCCAACAAGCAGCAGTTCGAGCTTGATCGTCTTATTGCGCAGTCGCGCCGCGAGGGTTGCGGCTCCGGCTTCTTCCTGTTCGGCGGCCAGCCGGCGCAATGCGGCCAGATCAACGCCCAGGTGCAGCAGGCGCGCGCCGCGCTCGATCGCATCCATATGGACATCGACCGCCTGCGCCAGCCCGGTGCCGAGCGCGAGGGTCAGCGGCGCAGCCTCCTGATCGCGCTGGCGCAGAACGATTGCGGTCCGCAATATCGCCAGCAGGCCGCGGCCGGCCAGCCGCGCGGATTCTTCGAGACGCTGTTCGGCGGCCTGCCGCTGTTCGGCAATAATCCGATCATCGCCCCGCCGCCGGCCAGCGGTTCGCTTCTGCCCGGCCTGCCCGGCTCCGACTTGCTGCCGACGGGGAGTTATCGCACGCTCTGCGTGCGCATGTGCGACGGTTTCTATTTCCCGATTTCGTTTGCCGCCACGCCGAGCCGCTTCCGCGAGGACGAGCAGGTCTGCCAGCGCACCTGCCCGGCCGCCGAGGTGGCGCTGTACGTGCATCGCAATCCCGGCGAGGACGTCAATCAGGCGGTGTCGCTGAACGGCCAACCGTACACCCAGCTTCCCAATGCTTTCCTCTATCGCAAGGAGTTGGTGTCGACCTGCAGTTGCCGGCGGCCGGGCGAAAGCTGGGCGCAGGCGCTAAAACATCTCGACAGCCGCGCCACCATCGAGGCCAGCGATATTTTGGTCGATGAGCAGCGGGCCAAGCAGATGTCGCAGCCGCGCGTCGATGCGCAAGGCCGCCCGATTCGCATCGATCCGCGCGCACGGCCGGCCGCAGGCACGGCGGCAGAGACCGGCGCCATCGTTGAGGGCTCCGAAAAGCCCGACCCCAACCGCAAGGTCCGCTCCGTCGGCCCCCCGTTCCTGCCCGGGCGCTAGCCTAAACGTCCTGCAACAGACGGCCGAGCTGCGGCATCGCGGGAAGCGGAGCCAACGCCGCGCGCAGCCGGCGCAGGCAGCCCCACAGCACCGCTTGGTTGCTGTTGACCACCGGCTTGCCGAGGCGGCGCTCGACATCGGCCACTGCTTCGATCTGGGTGGTATTGGCGCAGCTCAAAAAGACTCCATCAGCCTCGGAGCGGTCGTTCTCCGCCGCAAGCGCCGCCCATTGCTCGGGCGTGACGCCGCCAAAATCCTTGGCCTCAAGACCGAGCGCCACGTCGCGCACCATCGCGATTCCGGCTGAGGCCAGATAATCGACGATGGGCTTGTTGCTCTTATAAGGCGTGAGCAGCACCACCCGGCTCATGCCGAGCGTGCGCATGGCTTCGAGCACGAGTCGGCTCGTCGCCATGGCCTCGATGCCGGTCGCTGCCTGCACGATGTCGAGGATGCGGCCTTCGCCTTGCGGGCCCTGCGACATCGAGGTGTCGGTGCAGTGGAACACGATGAGGTCGGGAGCGCAGTCGGCGAGGAGCCGCGCCGCGCTCTCGATCTCGCCTTTCATTTCCGGCAGCGGCCGCTTCCATTCGCCGGCGACGCGCGCCCGCGCCACATGCACGCCGAGGCCGGGCGGGGCGAAACGGTTGAACTGCGGCTCGCAGAACGTGTTGACCGACGGAATGATGAGACCGACGCGGGCGCGCGGCGGCGGCAGGCGTCCGGTCGCTGCGGTTGCCATCGCCGGGCTGAGGTTCACGATGCGGCCCCTCACACCAGCGAGCGCGTGAGGTCGTCGAACAATTCGTCCACGGTGAACTTGCGCGGGATCATCTGTTGCCGGAAGGAATAATCGATGATGCGTTCGAGCGATTTTCGGTTGGCCTCGACGCCGAAGCGATAGGGGTCGAGCGCGCCCTTTGAGGCGGTGTCGGCGGCGCGCGCCTCCTTGAACAGGCGGAACACTTCGCGCACCACGTCCGGCCGCTCGCGGGCGATGGATTCGCGCACGACCAGCATATGGTTCACCGGCACGCCGCCGTTCTTCTCCGCCCAGCGGCGGTTGGCTTCCTCGGCGTCGGGGATTAGCGTCTTGAAGCGCGGGTCGGGAAATTTGTCGCCGATCAGCGCCGCGTCCACTTCGCCGTCGATCAGCATCTGCACGAGCTGCTTGCTCTCCGGCGCGCGTTGCACGAACGGCGGATCCTTGTATTGGGCGACGTGCGGATCCTCCATGGTGATGATCTGCACCTTGGACCAGTCCACGCCGTAGTCCTCGGCCAGAATCCCGCGCACCCAGATGCCGGTGGTCTGTGTGTAGGACCGCACGCCGAATTTTTTGCCGTGCAGGTCGGCCGGCCGCAGCGTGCCGCGCTCGGAATTGTAGGCCACGGTGTGAAGCTGGCCGCGGCCCATGACGGTGGCGGGCAGCAGCACGTAGGGCGCACCGTAGCTTTTCGCCTGCAGGAAGGTGACGATGGCAAGCTCGCCCAGGTCGAACTTGTGCTCGCGCACCAGCGGCTTGAAGCCGCGGTTGGGGACCGGATAGTCGGGGAAGTCGAACTCCACCAAATCGGATTGGAGACGGCCGTCCTTCAGCGCCATCACGTTCGGATAATTGCCAAGCAGGGTATGGAGTTTGACTTTGTCGGGCCGCGTCAGCACAGCATGTGTCCCCGTCAGTTGTTCAGCGCAGGGTAAAGTTTCTGCGCAGTCTTGAAGAAAATCCAGTCTTGATCGGCCTGCGGCAGGAAGGCAAGCGCCCTGCGCGCGAGCGCAATGAGATCGGGCAACGGCGGCTTGGCAGCCGGAAAATTCGAGCCCCACAACAGGCGGCTTGCGCCGAATTCCCTCACCGCATGGCCGAAAAATGCCTCGGGCGTGGATTTGCCAAGCATGGCCTGTTCGATCGGCCGATGCGTGATTTTCAGATAGACGTTGGGATATCTGGCGAGCGCGAACAACGCCGCGGCCTTGGCGTAGGGCGGGCCGTCGGAGGCCTCGGCGCGGGCGAAATGGTCGATGATGACCGGCACCTGCGGGAAGCGCCTGAGCACGGTCTCGAGGTGCGGGATGCCGGGCATGCGCATCTGCATGCACACCGGGATGCCGTTCTCGTCGGCATAACGCCACACAGGAACAGCCGACTCTTCGGCGAAGAACGTCTCCTGCGCGGCGTGGGTGGAGCCGGAGGTGAAGATGCGCAGGCCCACAAACCCCTTGCGCAGCAGCTCCTGCATGTTCTGCACCGCGTCCGGTGCATTCACGTCGATGGAAAACACGCCGACGAAGCGTTCGGGGTGGGCGGCGACCGAATCCGCCACATAGGAATTGTCGAAGCCGTAGGCGGAAGAAGCCTGCACCAGGATCGATTTGTCGATGCCGGCCTCGTTCGCCGCCTTCACCATGTCGGGGTAGTCGAGCGGGTGTTCCGCCGACCAGTCGGACTGTTTCCCAAACAGTGGCTTGAGCGGATAACGCTTGGTGTCGGTTGCGATGACGTGGCAGTGGGAGTCGATCAGCATTTCAACAGTCGCAGTTTGTTTCAGATGCAGCCGGTGGCCGGTTTTTCCTCTCTCACTGCACAAGAGGGAATGAGCTTGCGTCCCGACCGCATCATTGGATCATTGCTTCACCGGGGGGATTGCCGCGAATTTGGAGCCGCGCACGCACATGCGGCCGCGCGGGTCCTGCCAGAGCTTTTCCGTGGCGTGCAGATGGCCGAGCGCGCGCGCCACGGTGCGGAAATCGTATTCGGCGAAGCGATCGGCGATGTCGGTGTAGTAGGCGGGTTCCTGCTCGATCATCGCCAAAATTTTTTCCGCGAGCGCCTGCACCGCGGCCTCGTCGCCGGCCCGGCCCGCCTTGTCTTTCTTGCCCTTCAGATAGTCTTCGATCTTGGCCGTATCCGCGTAGGCGTAGGTGATACGCTCGTAGTGCTCCTTCGGAATGTTGTCCGGGATCGTTGCGTCGATGCCGACCTTGGTTCCGGTCGGCACGATGCCGGCCTGCTGCGGCAGGCTCGGGTCGAGCGGTTTGGCGCGCGCGTTCGGAATGATGATGATGTCCTTGTCGCCCTGCACGCGCGTGGCGATGGCCCATTCCACGTCCATGGGGTTGTGCACATCGATGTCGTCGTCGACGACGACGACGTGTTTCAGATCCATCACCGAGAGCGCGGCGAGCAGTGCGTTCTTGGCGTCGCCCGGCGATTTTTTGATGGAGATCACCGCGTGCCAGAACGCGCAGCCGCCGAGGGTGACGTTGATGTCCTTGACGTTGACGTTGGCGGTCTTCAGCGCCTGGCGGATGGCGGCATAGCGCGTGGGCGCGGCGAGCCAGGTGTTCTCCCAGGGCATGTGCAGGTTGTAATAGATCGCGTCGCGGCGCATGGAGATCGCCTTGATGCGCACGAGCGGGTTCCAGTGCAGCCCGCCCATCAGCCGCGTGAACTCGCCGAAGCGGCCCTCCGGCCAGGTCCAGCCGGTGGGGAGGATTTCCGCCTCCAGCACGATCTCGGCGTCGGCAATGTAGGGCAGGTCGATGGTGGCGCAGGGCGCAAGCTCCACCGGCTCGCCGCGCAAGCCCCCGGCGATCGCCATCTCGTCCACACCGAGCGGGGCGCGATAGCCGGAGCCGGTGATCTCGAACGGGTGCGTGCCGATGGAAATGGAAATCGGCAGCGGCTGCTTGCGCTCGTAGGCGCGCTGGGCGAACAGGCGCATGTTGTTGGGCGTGACGATGTCGATGCCGGTGAGCGCCTTCTCCTTGACGATGAAACGGTAGATGCCGGAGTTCATGCCGAGCTCCGGATCGCGCGCGATCACCACCCCGGCGGTGATCATCGGCCCGCCGTCGTAGATCGAGGACATGGGGATGGGCAGCTTGTAGAGATCGACGTTCTCGCCCACGTAGGTGACTTCGCGGGTGGGCGAGGTTTTTACCTGCCTGGGCGGGATCGGCTTGGCGATGGCGGCGGCCAGCTTCTGCTCGATCTCGGAAAAATACTCGCAGCCGAGCGCCATGGTGGCGCGCTCCTTGGAGCGGATGATGCCGGACACCACCGGCATGTCGTAACCGATCACGTTGTGGAAAAAGAGCGCGGTCTTGGCCTGATCGACCAGGGTGGCGATGTGGCGGATATCGACCGGCTGGTGCAGATCCACAAGCTCCCCGGCTTGCCGCAGCCGGTCGAGAAATTGGCGGAAGTTTTCTTTCATGCGGACTCCGAATGGCCGCGGCCCACGCGCCCGGTTGTTGGCCGGCAGGCCTTAAGCTACTTAGACCGGACGCTTGCAGCAATCCATGCAATAGGAGGGAGCACCGACGTGGGTGCAACGATGAAAGCGCTGGTCCTCAGGAAACACGGCAGTCTCGACGATCTCGCGGTCGTGTCCGACTACCCGCGCCCGCAGGCGGCGGAGGGGCATGTGGTCATCCGCGTGCGGGCCTCCTCGTTCAACTACCACGACGTGTTCACCGTGCGCGGCATGCCGGGAATCAAGGTGCCACTGCCGGTGATCATCGGCCTCGATATGGCGGGCGAGATCGTCGCGCTCGGCGCGGGGGTGACGGGATGGGCCGTGGGCGACCGCGTGCTGGTCAATCCGGTCAACAAGAAGAAGGGCCTGATGGGCGAGATGCTCGACGGCGGCATGGCGGAATATTGCCTTGTGGCCGCCGACCAGCTCGTACGCATGCCGGACGGGGTGAGCTTCGAGCAGGCGGCGGCGCTGCCTGTGGCCTACGGCACCGCGCACCGCATGCTGATCACGCACCAGACGGTGCAGAAGGGCGAGCGCGTGCTGGTGCTCGGCGCGAGCGGCGGCGTGGGCACCGGATGCGTGATGCTGGCCAAGATGCTCGGCGCCGAGGTGATCGCCTGCGCCTCGAGCGAGGAGAAGCTCAAGCGGCTGAAAGAGATCGGCGCCGACGAAGTGGTGGACTACACCAAGACCGACTGGTCGAAATGGGCGATCGAGAAATACGGCAAGCCGCAGCGCCGTTCCTACGAAGGGGGCGTCGATGTGGTGATCAATTACACCGGCGGCGACACCTGGCTGCCCTCGCTGCGTTGCCTCAAGCGCGGCGGAAAACTTTTGGTCTGCGGCGCGACCGCGGGATACGACCCGAAGGAGGACTTGCGCTACATCTGGAGCTTCGAATTGAAGATCATCGGCTCCAACAGCTTTTACGACGACGATCTGGCGGCGCTGATGCGGCTGATCGCGCAGGGCAAAATGAAGCCGGTGATCGACAAGGTGCTGCCGTTGGAACAGGCGCGCGAAGGCCTGCGGCTGATCCAGGACCGCGAGGTTTTCGGCAAGGTGGTGGTGGTGCCGTGAAATTCCCCGTAAGCGGGAGAGGTGCGAAGAAGGGGATACAATGAGCCAACAACTCACGCTCGAGCAAATCCAGGAGATCGTCACCCGCGCGCCGTATCACCAATGGCTCGGGCTGGAAGTCATTGCCGTGCAGGAGGACGGCATCGAATTGAAGGCGAAGTGGCGGGAGGAGTGGGTGGTGAACGTTGAGCGCCGCTATACCCACGGCGGCATTCTCGCGGCGCTGATCGATCTCGGCGCCGACTGGGCGATGATCCGCAAGACCGGCCGCGGGGTGCCCACCATCGACATGCGGGTCGATTATCACGCGGTGGCGCTGCCGGGCGATCTCATCATCAAAGGCAAGATCGTGCGCATGGGCAGCCAGTTTTCCTGCGCCGAGGCGGCGATCTATGACCAGCAGGGCAAGCTGCTCGCGAGCGGCCGCGGCACCTACCTCACCGCGCCGCCGCCAACGAAGGGATGAGATGCAGTCGCGTTCGCTGAAGTTCGTGGTGCTCTTCTCCCCTCGCGGAGCGAAGCGGAGCGGTGGGGAGGGTTGAGTGGGCGCGTTCCAAAATCTCGGCGCTCTCATCGATCGGTCGCGCGATCTGTCCAAGGTCGCGATCATCGATCTCGGCGGCGAGACGGTGCCGCGCGAGTTCACCTTTGCGCAGCTCGACGCAATGGCGAACGGGGTGGCGCGCGCGCTGGTCAAGCGTGGATTGAAACGCGGCGACCGGGTGGCGATCCTGTCGGCAAACCGCGCCGAAAACCTTGCCGCCTGCTACGGCATCATGCGCGCGGGACTCGTAGCGGTGCCGGTGAATTACCGGTTTCCGCGCGAGACCATCCACTTCATCCTGGCGGACTGCGGCGCAAAACTCGTGTTCTGCGACGAAAGACGCCGTGCGGATTGCCCCGGCATGCCGCTTGTCGTGTTCGGTAACGGTGGAAGCGACGGCTTCGATGCATTTCTCGACCCGGGCGACTTCGAGCCGGTTGTCCCGATTCAAGGCGAGCCGGCGATGTTTCTCTACACCTCCGGTTCGACCGGCAGGCCGAAGGGCGTCGTGCTGTCGCACCAGAGCCACATCTGGGTGGTGGAGACGCGGCTCGCCGGCCAGGATGTGTCGAACGAACGCTACCTCATCGCGGCGCCGCTTTATCACATGAATGCGCTGGCGCTGGCGAAGCTCGCCTGCGCCGCGCATGCGACCATCGTGCTGTTGCCGCAGTTTTCCGCCCGCGCCTACATCGAGGCGATCGGCCGCTATCGCGTCAGCATGCTCACGGCCGTGCCGCCGATGATGGCGATGATGCTGCGCGAGGCGGATCAGCTCGCGCGCACCGATCTGTCGAGCGTGAAATCGGTGCGCATGGGCTCGGCGCCGGTGAGCGCGAGCCTGATGGCGAACCTCAAGCGCGCGCTGCCGCAGGCGACGATCGTCAATGCCTACGGCACGACCGAAGCCGGGCCGGTGGTGTTCGGCCCGCATCCGAAGGGCTTGCCGCAGCCGGAGCTGTCGGTCGGTTATCCGCACCCCAAGGTGCAATTGCGCCTCGTGGACGGCGATAACCGCAACGCGGTGCAGGGCGTGCTGGAAATGAAGTGCCCGGCGCTGATGAACGGCTACCACAACCGCCCCGATGTGCCGCCGCCGTTCACCGCGGACGGGTTCTACATCACCGGCGACGTGTTCCGGCGCGACGACAACGGATTTTATTACTTCGTCGGCCGCAGCGACGACATGTTCGTCTCCGGCGGCGAGAACATCTATCCGGCGGAAGTGGAGCGCATGCTTGAGCGGCATCCCGACGTGGCGCAGGCGGTCGTGGTGCCGATCGAGGACGAGATCAAGGGCCAGAAGCCGGTGGCCTTCGTCATTCCCAAGGCCGGACGGGCGCCGAGCGAGGACAGCATCAAGCAATTCGCGCTTGCGCACGCGCCTGCCTATCAGCACCCGCGTTTCGTGTGGTTTTTGGACGAATTCCCGCTCGCCTCCACCAACAAGGTGGACCGCGCCGCGCTCAAAAAGGCGGCGGAGGAGAAGAAACTAACGCGCGCCTGAATGGCTGCGCGCTGATCCCTCGCCGTGCCCCGCGACCAGGCTAGCCCGCCTTGAAGTTGGCGCGCTGCATGATCGGCACCCAGCGCTTGATCTCGTCGGCGACCATTTTGGTTGCGGCTTCTGGTCCCACGTCGAGGATCGGCTCGAAACCCGAAGTGATCATCGGCTGTTGAAACGCCTCATCCCGCATCGCCTCAAGGGTGGCCTTTGCGATGCGGTCGATGATCGATCGCGGCACGCCGGCCGGAGCGAACAGGCCGTTAAAATTCACCGCCACCATGCCGGGCAGGCCAGCTTCGATCGCGGTCGGGATGTCGGGCGCGACTTTCAGGCGCTTCTCCGAGGTGACCGCGAGGATGCGCACCTTGCCGGTGGCGTGCAATTGCAACAGCGGGCCGCCCACGTTCGGCGTCATCATCGGGATGATGCCGGCGGCGAGATCCTTGATCCCCGGCGCCGCGCCGCGGTAGGGCACATGCGTGATGTCGCTCACGCCGATCAGTTGCTTGAACAGCTCGCCGGCGAGGTTGGTCATGGTGCCCACGCCGGCCGAACCGTAGGACAGCTTGCCGGGATTGGCCTTCGCGTAGGCGATCAGCTCGGCCAGCGTTTTCGCGGGCACGGATTCGTGCACCACGATTGAGTTCGGCGCGTAGCACATGATGGCGATGGCGGCAAAATCCTTCAGCGGATCGTAGGGCGGCGGCTTGGCAATGGAAGGGATCAGCACCTGGGTGCTGGTGTTGCCGAACAGGAAGGTGTGACCGTCGGGCGCACTGCGCGCGACTTCCGTCGCCCCGATCACGCCGCCGCCGCCACCCTTGTTCTCCACCACGATGGTGCCGAATAAGGACTTCATGCGGTCGGCCCACAGCCGGCCCACCACGTCGGTCGCGCCGCCGGGCGAGAAGGGGACGACCAGACGGATGTTACGATCAGGATAGGCGAGGGCGGGGATGGCGGGGGTGGCGGCTGCGGCAAGCGCGCCTGTCAAAAATTCGCGGCGTTTCATGCGATTTGGTTCCGGTTGGCGGAATAGCTTAACGTCTAGCAGATTTGGCGGAGCGGCGGAACGCACCCGTGACAGGA
The DNA here is from genome assembly GCA_035574295.1 of Xanthobacteraceae bacterium. Taxonomy (GTDB): domain Bacteria; phylum Pseudomonadota; class Alphaproteobacteria; order Rhizobiales; family Xanthobacteraceae; genus PNAI01. The sequence continues at coordinate 21,819 of DATLYX010000097.1, read as the reverse complement.
CAAACCCCGACTGAAGACGTTGCGCGACGCCTGCCGCGTGCGGATGAAATCTTCCTCGACCATGTCGGTCACTTTGTGCGCAACGCACAAGCCGCAGCCGGCGCGCTCGAACGCGCCGGATTTTTTGCCACCCCGGTTTCGATGCAGGTCGATCCGCAAGGGCAGCCGACCGGCACGGGAAACATCACCGCCATGTTCGACCGCGGCTATGTGGAGGTGCTGTTCAAGACCGCGGACACCGCGCTCGGCCGCGAGTTCGACGCGGCAGTGTCGGACTATGCGGGGGTGCATCTTCTGGCGTTCGCGGTGACCGATGTGGAGCGGGCGCACGCGCGGCTCGCCGCCTCCGGGTTCCGCATGCGGCCGCTAGCGCAGTTTCAGCGCCCGGTGCAGACCGCGAGCGGTGCAGGCGTCGCCGCGTTCTCGGTGGCGCGGGTGGAGCGCGGGGAGATGGCGGAGGGGCGGGTGCAAATTCTTGCGCACCGCACGCCGGATACGGTTTGGCAAACGCGCTGGCTTGCGCATCGCAACGGCGCGCTGGCGTTGTCGGACGTTGCGATCGCGGTGGCCGATGTCGCGGAAGCGGCGGGGCGCTTTGCGCGCTTCACGGGATGCCGCGCGGTCCACACGCGGTTCGGGCAGGCGGTGGCGACCGACCGCGGCGCCGTGCAGCTCATGTCGCCGGAATTTTTCTACGAGCTGGTGCCGGAGGTGAAGATCCCGCGGCTGCCGTTCATGGGCGCCTACGCCGTCATCGTGCGCTCGGTCAAACTCGCGGCGGAGGTGTTGCAGCAGGGCGGCTTGGCCGTGCGGCGCACGGGCGCAGTGGCGGCAGTGCCGTTCCCCGCCGAGCTTGGCGTCGGCGCGTGGCTGTTCGCGGAGCGGGCGGCGGACCTGCCCTGGCGCGGCTGAAGGCGTCCGGGTATGGATTGAGACGGGAAAGAGGGAGGAAGCTTTTGACCGCGCCGCTGCCGTCGCAAACCGCCTGGCCGGATCAGTTGTTCGAAGTGCTGAAGGCCTCCGACATCCGCCAGGTCGCCTATGTCCCCGATGCGGGCCATGCGCGGCTGATCGAACGCTGCAAGGTCGATCCGGACATCCGCGACATCGCGCTCACCACCGAGGAGGAGGGCGTGGCGCTCGTCGCCGGCGCCTGGCTCGGCGGTCAGCGCGCGGCCGTGCTGATGCAGTCGAGCGGGGTCGGCAATTGCATCAACATGCTGTCGCTGATCCGCACCTGCCGCTTTCCGCTGTTAATGCTCGTGACCATGCGCGGGGAGTGGGAGGAGTTCAATCCGTGGCAGGTGCCCATGGGCTCGATCGTGGAACCGGTGCTGAGGCTTTGCGATACGCTCGTGATGCGCGTCGAAGCGCCGGAGAAAGTGGCGGAGACCGCGCGCGCAGCGGTGCAGACGGCGTTTGGCGACGAGCGCGCCGTGGCGGTGCTGTTGTCGCAAAAGCTGATCGGGCGAAAGGTGTGGTGATGCTGGAACGCCGCGCCGCCATGGCCGCGCTGCTCGCCGACCGGCCGAAAAATTTGTTCGTCGTGCCGGGGCTTGGCTCTACCGCCTGGGACCTTGCCGCGGCGGGAGACGATGCGCGCAACTTCTATCTCTGGGGCGCCATGGGCGGCGCGGCGATGATCGGGCTCGGCTTTGCGCTGGCGCGGCCCGATCTGCGCATTGCGGTGATCACCGGCGACGGCGAGATGCTGATGGGGCTCGGCAGCCTCGCCACCATCGGCGTGCAGCAGCCGAAAAATCTCGCCATCGTGGTGTTCGACAACCGCATGTACGGGGAGACCGGCAAGCAGGCGAGCCACACCGGCAGCGGCGTCGATCTTTTGGCCGTGGCGCGCGGTTGCGGGATCGAGCGGGTGCTGGACGTACGGGACGCCGAGGGCCTCAAGGCGCTTGCCGGCTTGATCGGTAGATCCAATCGCACGCTGTTCGCGCGCGTGCTGATTTCGCCCGACGATCCGCCGCGGATCTTGCCGGAGAAGGACGGCGTTGCGCTGAAAGAGCGCGTGCGCCGGGCGGCGGCCGCAATCGCGTAGTTTCGCGCGCCGCCACGGCGAGGTTCTCAGGATCAGGCGGGAAGGTCATTGACGGCGGTGATCGTGATCATGTCGATGGTCGTGCCCGAGATGCGCGTGGCCGGCCGGCAGGCGCGGGTCTTCGCTGAACACCAGGGATTTGATGGTCACCGGGACGGTGTTCGACGGCAGGCGGATGCGGCCGAGGTCGATGTAGTCAAAATCCCAGAGCGTGAGCCCGTCGAGCACCAAAATTTCGCTTTCGATGTTGAGCTCCTCGCGCAGCACCGCGCCGAGCGTATGCGCCACGTCGCCGTCGAGCATGATGTAGAGCGGCAGGCGATAGGCGAGCGTATTGGGAATTCCGCGCGCGATGCCCTGGGCAAAGGCGAAAATCCGTTCGTGCGAGGGCGGCCCCTGCCAGCGGAACGCCAGCGCCACTTCGCCCGCGCCGTCGGCAACGTCGAAGGCAGTGAGGTGGGCGCGGATGGCGGCGGCCAGTTTCGCCGGATCGATCGTGTCCTCGAACACGAACGGCGGCTGCAACACCTGCAGATTGCGCCGCGGCAGCAGCTTGCCGGGGTTGGAAATGTAGCAGGTGTTGCCGGAGAGCTGGACGCTGTATTCGGAGGCGCCGAGCGCGGTGGCGCGGATGCATTCGCCGGCGGGCAGCAGCGGCCAGGGCAGTGCGCCCTCATCGAGTCGGCGGCGGAAGATGCGGCCGAGCCGGCAGCCGAGATCGCCGAAATCGCGCTGCTCGCGTTCATAAATATATTCGGCAACGCCGCCCGAGCACATGATGCCGTCGATGCGGTCAAGCGCGATCGGTTCGGTCAAAAACAGCGCGGCGATCTCCGGCGACAGCGGCCGCAGGCGAATGGCGGCCACGAGCGCGTCGGCCATGGCCTCGGCCACGCGGTCGAGGTCGGCCGGCCGCACGCGGTCGCCCTTGCGCCAGTCGAAGCCCGCGCGCGCCGCATGATGGCGGCCCGCGGGATCGAGGCGCACGATGTTCCCGCCTGCGTCCACCGCCAGCAGGCGGCCGCCGATATGCACGGCGGCAGTGGCGGCCACGCGGCCATTCTCGATCACGGCAAGTTTCGCCGTGCCGCCGCCGATGTCGATGTTGAGCAGGCGCTGCTTGCGGTCCGCGGACACGCGCGCGGCGCCCGAGCCGTAGGCGGCAAGCATGGCCTCCATGTGATGGCCGGCGCTGGCGGTGACGAGATCGCCGCCCTGTTTCGCAATCACGTCCGCGATCGCCTGCGCGTTCTCGCGCCGCAGCGCCTCGCCGGTCAGAATCACCACGCCGGTGTCGATGTCCGCGGGCTGCAGGCGCGCGGAGGCATAAGCCTCGTCGATGATGGCGCCGAGCGCCGCGCCGTCGATCTGTTCTTCGCTGCGGTAGGGGGTGAGCGAGACCGGTGAGCGATGCAGCGTCTCGCGCGCGGTGACGTAATAGCGGCTGGTCAAATCCTCGCCGAAGCGGCGCAAGTGCACGCGGGAAAAAACCACTTGCGTGCCGGCGGAGCCGATGTCGATGCCGACGCTGGTGAGCGACACGTGGTCGGCCTGCCACAGCGGGTTTTCTTCCGGCGGCAGGTCAGGCAGATGATCGTGGTCGTGGTCGGCCTCGCCGTCGTGGACGTGATCGAGGTCGGCGCCGAGAGCGTGATCGGCCAGCGAATGGGTTGGCTTGTCCTTGGCCTTTTCGTCGGCCATCAGGACGACTCCGGATGCATTGTCCCCGACGCGCCGCTGTGCGCGGCGTCGGGGAGATGTTAGCTGTTACCGGCCGCCTTGATAGAACATTTTGGCCGCAGCGGTAAACGCGCGGCGCTCGGCATCGTTGAAATAGAACATGTGGCCGCCGCTGTAGAGCTTGAGCAGCACGCGGTCGGGCGCCGCAGGCGGCCGGATATGGTCCAAAAGATAGCGGCTGATCCCGTAGGGCGTCACCAGATCGCTGCGGCCATGGGCCGCCAACAGGCGAAACGACGGATTGAGCGCAAGCAGGGTGCGAAGATCCTCGCTCGCGCCCGGCCGCTCGCCGCGGCCGCCCCAATCCCAGCCGCCTTCGCGGTTGAGTAGGATGTAGCTGATCTCGGTCTTGAACCCGAGCTCGTTGCGCGCGTAGTCGACGAACAGGCCGGACAGTGCCCGGAGAAATCCGTCGAGCATCGGATCGTTGGATGGCCGCATCGAGCTGTCGCGATAGGCATCGGGGACGGAAAAGCTCAAATCGTAGCTGCTGGTCTGGACCCCCTGCCGCCGCAGATGTTCGAGGTAGGCCGTACGGATGTAGCCGCGCGAAGCGGCAACCGTGTCCACCGGCAGGCCGGTCATGGCGGCGATTCTTTCGTAGAAGGCGCGCGCCTGTTCGCCGAACGGCGGCGGCCCGGCGAGGGTGGGCAGATATTCCGCGAGCGCAAAGCGCTCCGCCTCGGCGAGCGCCGCCGGGGTGAATTTTTTGCTGCGCTCCAGCTCGGTGGCCACGATGGTGGGGAAGATCAACGCGGCCTTGAGCGGATCGCGATCCGGCCGCGCCCATTGGAACGACGTCTCCAGCATCGGCGAGACCATGACGATGCCGGCGAGGATGATGCCGTGCTCGTCGTGCAGCACCCGAGCGACCTTGGCCGCGCGGAACCCGCCGTAGCTTTCGCCGAGCAGATATTTGGGCGAGGCGATGCGCGCATTCTGCGCAACGTAGAGCGCAATGATTTTGGCGATGCTGGCGGCGTCGCTCTGCACCCCGCGGAACGCGGCCGCGCCGTCGGGTTGGGCCGGCCGGCTCCAGCCGGTGCCGACCGGATCGATCAACACCAGATCCGTGAAGGGAAGCCAAGTTTCGGGATTGTCACGCAGCTTGGCGGTCGCGCCGTCGCGTCCGTCGGGGCCGAAGTCGGCGATGCGGGGGCCGACGAGGCCGAGGTGAAGATAGGCCGACGCAGCACCCGGCCCGCCGTTGAAGGCGAACGTGATCGGCCGGCTCGCGCCGCCATGTTTGGCCACATAGGCGGTGTAGAACACCGCGGCGATGCGGCTGCCGAATTGATTGTGGAGCGACAGCGTGCCGGCGGTGACGGTGTAGGGGAGGGAGCGGCCGTCGATCGTGATCTGCTTGTCGCTGACCGCGTCCGCCGGCAAGAGGCGCAGCACGCTCTGGCCTTCGCCGAGCGAAGGCGCGGCGGTCTCCGCGCGGTCCTGGAAGCGGTTCTGGGCGCGGCGGTCTTGGCGAATTTCCTGCCGGAGCTCGAAGCGATCCCACCGCTCCTGACGCGGCCATCGCTCCTGGACCAACGCGGGCGCGACACCGATCGCGAACGCGAGCGCGATCAGGCCGTACAGACCAAACAGGCGGCCGCGCATCAAGTGCTCCCGACCGTCAATGACTGACCGTCGCCTGGCGCTTGTCCCGGAAAGGGGGGAACCGGTTTTCCGAACAGGACATGCGCCACTTCTCTAGCTGAGCTCGACAGAGCCGTCGATCTCCAGCGCCAGATCAATTCCGCCGACGGAAAGTGTCATTTTTGCGGGCAGCCTCTCGTTGCCTTTCAGTCGGCCGGCGGCCACGGCCTCGCGCACCGCCTTCTCGATCTCGCGCTGCGAGGTCACGCCCACCTTTTTCAGGAATTTGCGCACGCTGGTATTCAGAGCCTCTTCATCCATGACCGCGTTCCTTCCCGTACATGTGCGCGGAGCACGCCTGCGTCCGGCGACTCACAGGCGCGTGAGCGCCCTGTCGGCGTCGCCCGCGGGCCGTATAATAACGCCGGCTCAACGAATAGAGAGATGCGATGGCGAGTTACACACTCACGATCAACGGCGTGCCGCGGCAGGTGGCCTTTGCCGATCCGGACCAGCCGCTGCTCTACGTGCTGCGCAGCTTCGGGTTGACCGCGACAAAGTACGGCTGCGGCGTCGGGCAGTGCGGCGCGTGCATGGTGCTGATCGGCCGCCAGGCGGTGCCCTCGTGCATCACTCCGATCTCGAGCCTCAAAGGCAAATCCATCACCACCCTCGAAGGGTTGGCGAAGAACGGCAAGCCGCATCCGGTGCAGGCCGCCTTCATCAAGGAGCAGGTGCCGCAGTGCGGTTATTGCACGAGCGGCATCATCATCAGCGCCGTGGCGCTGCTTGCGGAGAAGCGCAAGCCGACCGAGGCGGACGTGCGCACCGCGCTCGACCGCAACCTCTGCCGGTGCGGCACCCACGTGCGGGTGATCCGCGCGGTGATGGCTGCGGCGGGACGGAGGGCGTGACATGGGCGCGCCGGTGAAGGGGGTGCAATTATCACGTCGCGCTGTGGTCAAGGGCGGCGCGCTGACGGTCGCCTTCATGCTCGGCGGAGCGCGCGGGAAGGCGTCGGCGCAAGGCGCGGCGCGGGCGCGCGTGCTCGATCCGCAGCAGGTCGATGCCTTCCTGTCCGTCAACGCCGATGGCACGGTGACGATCTTCTCCGGCAAGGTCGATCTGGGTCAGGGCCTGCGCATCGCCTACCGCCAGATCGTGGCCGAAGAGCTCGGCGTCGGCCTCGACATGATCAATCTGATCGAAGGCGACACGGCGCTCACCCCGAACCAGGGGCGCACCTCCGGCTCGAACGGAATTCAGCGCGGCGGCGTGCAGTTGCGCCAAGCGGCGGCCACCGCGCGCAACGCGCTGTTCCATCTTGCGGCCGAGAAGCTTGAGGTCAAAGCCGAGGAGCTCGATCTCGCGGATGGTGTGTTCACCGCGCGCGGCAGCGGCAAGAGCATCGCCTTCGCCAAGCTGATCGGCGGCCGGCGCTTCGACCTCAAGGTCGATCCCAAGGCGCCGCTGAAGGATCCCGCCAATTACAGCATCGTCGGCAAGCCGCTGCCGCGCCCCGACGTGCCGGCAAAGTGTCTTGGTCGGCACATCTACATGCACGACTTCCATTTGCCCGGCATGCTGCATGCGCGGGTGATCCGGCCGCCCGCGCTTGGCGCCAAGCTCGAATCCGTCGATGAATCCTCGTTGAAAGCCGTGCCCGGCGCGCGGCTCGTGCGGCTGAAGGATTTTTTGGCCGTGGTGGCAGCGGACGAATGGACCGCGATACGCGGCGCGCGGGCGCTGCAGGCGCAATGGAGCGCGGGCACCGGTTTGCCGGCGCAGGACAAGTTGATCGAGCTTTTGCGCAGCGATCCCAGCATCAGCGACGAGACGTTGGAGAACAAAGGCGCGCCGGTGACGACAAAGCCGGACGGCGCAAAATCGCTGAAGGCAAGCTATTTTTGGCCCATGCAGAGCCATGCCTCGCTCGGGCCGTCCTGTGCGGCGGCCTACGTCAGGGGAGACACGGCGACGATCTGGACCGCCTCGCAAGGCACGCATGGAAACCAGACGAGCTTTGCCCGCTTCCTCGGCCTGCCGAAGGACAAGGTGCGGCTGATCTATTTCGAGGGTTCCGGCTGCTACGGCATGAACGGCCACGAGGATGCGGCGGCGGACGCCGCCATCGTTTCGCGCGCCGTGGGCCGGCCGGTGCGCGTGCAATGGTCGCGCGAGGACGAGCTCGGCTGGGATCCGAAAGGTCCGCCGCAACTGATCGATATCGCCGGCAGCATGGCGCCGGACGGCCGCCTCATCGACTGGAAGACCGAGATGTGGTTGCCGGAGCGCACCAAGGGGCTGCCGTACATTCCGCTGCTCGGCCCGCAAGCCGCGGGACTCGACGACGTCGCCGGGATCAATGCCGGGCTGATCTGGCAGAACGGCGATCCGCCCTATGCGGCCGAGCACATCGAGGTGATTGCGCATTGGTTGAAATGGACGCCGCTCAGGCCGGCGCCGCTGCGCTCCCCCGGCAAGCCGGCGAACTGTTATGCGGTGGAGAGTTTTGTCGACGAGCTGGCCGCGGCCGCAGGTCTCGATCCGGTGGAGGTTCGGTTGCGCGGGCTGAAAGATCCGCGCGCGATCGAGGTGCTCAAGCGCGTGGCGGCGATGATGCAATGGCAGCCGCGCCCCTCGCCGGGGCCGGACAAGACCGCCGCGGTTGCGCGCGGCCGCGGCATTGCGTTCACCCATTACAAGCACAGCGAGACCTATGTGGCGATGGGCATGGAGGTGGCGGTGGAGCGCGCAAGCGGCAAGATCAAGATCGAAACCGTCTATTGCGCGCACGACTGCGGCCAGATCATCAACCCTGACACCGTGCGCGCGCAGGTGGAAGGCTGCATCCTGCAGACCTTAAGCCGCGTGCTGATGGAGGAGGTGAAGTTCGACCGCGACCGCGTCACCAGCGTCGATTGGGCAAGCTATCCGATCCTGCGCTTCTCGGATGTGCCGCGGCTCGAGATCGAGCTGATCGATCGACCCAAGGAGAAGCCGGTCGGCGCCGGAGAAGCGGCCTGCACGGCGGTCGGTGCGGCGCTTGCCAACGCGGTGTTCGACGCCACCGGCGCGCGGCTGCGCACCGTGCCGTTCACGCCCGAGCGGGTGAAGGCGACGCTGGAGGGGCAGGCAAGCTGAGCGCCAAGCGGAATCTGCCCACGCCGGCGTAGGCAACCGCGATGGCGGCTATTTCGCCGCCGTGCTGATCGCGTCGAGCAGGGCGCTCGGGTCGTCGAGCTTGTCGGCCACGTCGGGCCGTTTCCCGAGTGCGGCCATCTCGCGCTGGCGCTTGACGGTGGCCTCGACCATCTGCGGGTCGAGCCCCAGTTCGCGCAGGGTGACTGCGACCTCTTCCATTTCCGCGGCGCGGCGTTCGCCGTGGCGCGCCATGCGCTCGAGGTTGTAGGTCATGATCTTGTCCCAATCGAGCGTGGGATAATTGTTGCGCAGGGACCGCGCGACCTGCTCGACGACGCCGGCGCGCTGGGCGGCGACGAAGCATTCGTAAGTCAATGCCTCGATGCCCTTGATCATCACGCTGCGCACCATCTTGATGGCGGCGGCGGCGCCGGTTTTGGGGCCGGCAAACTCGATCTGCATGGCGAGCGCCTGCAGGATCGGCATGGCCGCCTCCGCATGCGGGCCCGCAAACAGCATCGGCGTCTTGTGCCGCGCCGGATGGATCGGCGCGAGAATGGCGACGTCGATGTAGCGCGCGCGGTCTGCGAGCAGTTTTTCGGTCGCCTGCTTGCGGCCTGGCGAGACCGAATTGACGTCGAGGTAGTAGGGATTGCCGGTCAGATGCGGCGCCACCGATTGCGCGGCTTCGTAGCTCGAAGCCGCGGTCACCGCCGAGATCACCACATCGATGTTGCGCACGGCGTCGGCGGCGGACACTGCAAGCCGCACGCCGATCCGCTCGCCCGCTGCGCGCAGGCGCGCACCTTCGGGAGCGGGAAACAAAATGTCCCAGGCGGCGATCTGCTCGATGCCTTCCTCGCGCAGGCCGGCGGCGATCGCCTGGCCGGCTTCGCCGAACCCGATGAAGGCAAGACGCGGCGTGTTGCGTGTCAGCATGGTTCGCTCCCGAAAGACGCGGCAAGCCTATCGCGAATCGCCGGACGATGGGAGATGCAGTCCGCTCATGCGGTGCGGCGTTGCAGGCGCGTGGCGAAAACCTCGCGGCCGATCAGGATCGCGCCCAGCACAAGGCCGACGAAGTCGGTGACGATGCCATAATGCATCCAGTCGGCGGGAATGAACATCAGGAGCCCGGCAACGCCGAAGCCCACCCGCATGGGCATGTTCAGCGGCCGGGTGCAATAGCCGGCGAACGCGGCGCTGACCATCCAGACGCCGGCGAAGGCGGTGAGCAGCGCCAATACGACGGAGCCGAAGGTGCCCTCCAGCAGCAGTGAGGGCGCGCGCACGAACAGGAACGGGATCACATAGGCGACCCAGCCGAAGCGCACCGCGGCCCAGCCGGTCTTCATCGCGTCGGTCTGGGCGAGCGAGGCGGCGGCATAGGCGGCCAGTGCAACCGGCGGCGTGATCATCGACATCATGCCGAAGTACATGACGAACATGTGCGCTGCCATGGGCGATACCCCGACCTTCACCAGGGCCGGGGCGACGAGCGTGGCGAGCAGCACGTAGACGCCGACCGTCGGCATGCCCATGCCGAGAACGATGCATACGATGGCGGACAGCGTGAGCAGCAGGAACGCGCTCTCCCCGCCGATCTGCACCAGCGCCAGCGTCAACGAGAAGCCGAGGCCGGACACGTTGATCACGCCGATGATGAAGCCGGCCGCCGCAGTGATCATCAGAAGATCGAGCGTCGCGATGCCGGTGTCGCGCAAGGCGGAGAGCAGGCTGCGCAGGGTCAGCCGCTGGTCGCCATAGCCGAGGGTCGAACCGGTGGCCATCAGCACGGCGGCCCCGGCGAGCGCGGAGCGTTCCGCCGACCAGTTCAGCCAGAACAGCCCGACGATCAGCATCGCGAAAGGCAACAGAAAATGCCAGCCGCGTGCCAGCACGGCCGCCACCTGGGGAATGCGCGATTCTTCCACCCGGGCAATTCCGGTGCGCGCCGCCAGCAAATCGGCCTGCACGAACAGGGCGAAGTAGTAGAGCAGCGCCGGCAGGGCGGCGGCGATGACCACTTCGCGGTAGGGAACCTGCAGGAATTCCGCCATCAGGAATGCGGCCGCGCCCATCACCGGCGGCATGAGCTGACCGCCGGTGGAGGAGACCGCCTCGATCGCGCCGGCGACGTGCGGCGGATAGCCGCCCTTGCGCATGAGCGGAATGGTGATGACGCCGGTGGAGGTGACGTTGCTCACCGCGCTGCCGGAGATCATGCCGAACAAGCCGGACGCAGTGACCGCGATTTTCGCCGAGCCGCCGCGATAGCGGCCCATCACCGCCAGCGAGATGTCGGTGAAGAACGCCGAGCCGCCCGAGGCGAACAACAGTTGGCCGAAGAAGATGAAGGCAATCACGATGGTGCAGGCCACCAGCACCGGCGTGCCCAGCATGCTGCCCGGGTCCCAGACCACGTAATAGGCAAGCTGGGTCACCTTCACCGGCCGGCCGGCGAGCTGTCCGGGGATCAGGTCGCCGATCAGCGCGTAGCCGAGGAACGCCGCGACCACGATGACCAGGGCCCAGCCGGTCGTGCGCCGCAGGCCCTCCATGACCAGCACGATCACGACAAACGCCACGAGCAGACCGTCGAGCGGCCGGGCGGTGACCTCCTCGGACAGGGTCGGAAATTTTACGGCGAGATAGCCGACGGAAAGCAGGCTGAGGGCGGAGAGAAGCCAATCGTACCAGGGGACGTGCGCTCGCGGTGTGCCGCGGCGGAAGGGCAAAGTGAGATAGACCAGCATCAGACCGACGCCGAGCATCCCCGCCAGATACTGCTCGTTGAACAACAACAGGCCCAGCACATTGCGGTAAAACTGCAGCGCCCAGGCGATTGAAGCGAGAGTCAGCAGAGCTGCGCCGATACCGGCCAGGATGCGGGGTATCGGCGACATGGGAATTTTCGGAGGCGCGACTTCGTCAGTCATGCGAGCGTCCGACCTTTGGCGAGAATCCGTCGGTTATTGGCGCACCGAGCCGGCCGTTCCTGCCGGAACGACAAAGGCGCGACCGGATGCGCGCGATGCGCACCCATTCAGTCGCGCCTCTGGTTCAGAGCCGCCGCGTCATCAGCCGCCCGTCTTCGGCGGCCACTGACCGACCTCCTGATAGAACTTGATCGCGCCCGGGTGGAACTGAACCGGGGTGGTGTCCTTGGCCATGCGCTTGGGATTGAAATCGCGCAGCGCGGGGAAGCTCGCGGCGAGCGCATCCTTGTTGGCGTGCATCGCCTTGGCCAGCCTGTACACGACATCATCGGGAACTTTGCTGTTCGCCAGCAGGATGTAGTCGTAGGCGTAAACCATGGTCGGTTCGAGGATGCCGACCAGGCCCTTGCGCGGCTCAAGCTTGATCGGATACGCGACCGGGATGAATTTTCGCATGCGGTCCATCGCTTCCTTCGACGGATCGATGGGCAGCACGCGCACGCCGCCGACTTTGGCATCGGTCTCCGCCACCGCGCCCGCACCGAGCGCGAACATGAATGTGTCGGCCTTGCCTTCGGCAAATTCGTTGGCGCCGCCCACCACGTTCGGCACCGGCACCTTCTGCACGTCGGCGTAGCTGAGGCCGGCGTTGGCCAACGTGCCCTGCACGAGCACATCCAGCACGCGCTGGCTGACGAAATCGCTCGGCACCCGCTTGCCCTTGAGATCGGCGATGGTCTTGATGGGGGAATCCTTGCGCACGAACAGCACCGAATAGAGCGGCGAAAGAATCGCAACGATTCGCACCTCGGGCTGCGGCTTGCCCTCGTAAATGACCCGGCCGGTGACCGCGTAGTTGGTCTCCAGCTCGTTGGCGAGCCCGAACTCGATCTCCTTGGCGTTGACCGCGGGCACGTAGGCGCTCGTCCCGCCATAAGGCTGGATGCGCAGGTTCAGCCCGTTGTCGGTGGCAACCTTGGCAATGGCGGCGCCGGCGGAATAGGTCCAGAAACCCTGCTTTCCGGTGCCGATGCCATAGGTCTGCGCCGAGGCTGGCAAAGCCATCAAGGTCGCTGCCGCCACCAGCGATGCGGCGGCCGTCAAAGCAGTGCGTATTTTGATCATTGTTCCCTCCACTCCTGTTTCCGCCCTGAAGCCTCACCAGCCCGCCCCGAAGCAGGCCGGCGATGCATGCTAAGCCATTTGTATCCTGGATTATAGGACTGGCTGCGGAGGGAGGGATGGGCGACCATTGGTCACGGCTGCCCACTTCGGGGTGGGCAGCGCAGCATTCGCGGCCGTGCGTCGGCGGCTACGGGCCGCGTCCGGTGAAATTCGGCCTTCGCTTCTCGAAAAACGCGCGAATCCCCTCCTGGTAGTCCGGGCTGGCCCCGGCCTGGCGTTGTAGATCGCGCTCCAGATCAAGCTGCGAGGACAGATCGTTATCCTCGGCAGCATCGAGCGCGCGCTTGATCAACGCAAGGCCAAACGTCGGCGCCGATGCGAAATGCGCGCAAAGCTTTTCGGCTTCCGGCATCAAGGCCTCGTCGTCGACAGCGCGCCAGATCAGGCCCCAGGCCTCCGCTTTTTCGGCGGGCAGCGGTTCGGCAAGGAGCGCAAGGCCGCGCGCCCGCGCCTGGCCCACGAGGCGCGGCAACAGCCACGTGCCGCCGCAGTCGGGAACGAGCCCGATGCGTGCGAAAGATTGAACGAAATTTGCCGAGCGCGCGGCAAGGACGATGTCGCAGGCCAGGGCAATGTTGCAGCCGGCGCCGGCGGCGGTGCCGTTGACCGCTGCGATCACCGGAAAGGGCAAGGCACGCAGCCGGCGAATGAGCGGGTTGTAGTATTGTTCGAGTGCGCCGCCGAGGACCACCGGCTCGCCCGGCTTGGCCAGCCGTTCGGCGAGATCCTGTCCCGCGCAGAAGGCACGGCCTTGTCCCGTAAGCAGCAGGGCACGGCATGAGTCGTCCGTTTCGGCCTCGGCGATGGCTGCGGCCAGGGCGCGGTGCATTTGCTCATTCAATGCGTTGAGACGCTCAGGGCGGTTGAGCGTGAGCACGCGATAGCCGCCGCGGCGGCTGTTCAGGACCGGGGCTTCGTCCATGTCGTCCTCCAGGGCGGCGATCCGCCGCAGAAAAAACTTATGACTCACAAAGAGTTGATCATCAAACTGCGTCCTGCGGCCCGGAGTGGAACATATATCTGCGGTACGCTATAGAGAATGAATGACAGGGGGCCGATCGGCGATCGGTGGGACGCTGCTCGGTTTCCCCGGTCCGTATCAGAGGTTTCGCGCCGGAGTGCGGCCGTGGGCAGACCCCATCAATGGGAGGACTATCAATGCTGAAAACGAGAATTGGTTACGGCGCTGCTGCATCTGCGGTGGCAGTTGCCGCCTTGCTAGCCGTCTCGACAGTGCAGACGGCGGACGCGCAGCAGCGCAAGTCGATCCGTTGGACAACGTCGCAGGTTGGCTCCTACGGCTACACGATCGCGGCGTCGATGGCGAAGCTCCTCGAACAGGCACTCGGCGGCGAATATACCGTCACGGTGCAACCCTATGCCTCACCCACCGTCGCCATGAAAGAGGTGATGATGGGCAACGGCGAAATCGCCTATACCGCGGACATCGGCATGACCCAGTTCAGCCAGCGGGTCGGCGGCTTCAAAGATTTCAAGCCCACGAAGCCGGAACTGGTCCACACCTGGTATGCCTATCCGATGGAATCGATGCTCGCGGTTCCGGCGAAGACGGCGGCCAACTTCAAATGCTGGAAAGACTTCAGCGGCAAGCCGGTGTTCTTCACCCAGGCCGGGTTCCAGAACTGGCTGAACTGGCAGCGCATTTTCCAGGCGCTCGGCTATGACTTCAAGCACGTGCAGATCGACCTGAAGTCGAACGCCGATGCGATGGAACAGGGAACTATCGTCGGCTCGGCGACCTACACCACGGCCGGCAAGTCGCTCGCGGCCTATTGGAAGGAAACCGAGATCCGCATGGACATCCGCATCGTCAATCCCTGCCCGGATGAGGAAGCCAAGCTGAAGGCGGCGGGGCTGGCGATCGCGGAAGTCGATCCGAAGGCGGCCTTCGCCAAGGATGTCGGGGTCACGGTCGCGAAGGGCGTTCCGATCCTGTTCGGCTACAACGCGCGCGTCGATATGCCGGAGGACGTCGTCTACAAGATGGTCAAGGCGTTCTATGACAAGCGCGACGAGCTGGTGAAGATCGATGCCGGTTTCACGCCCCTGGCCAAGGACTTCATCGGCATGCAGGTGCAGGGGATCGACGCCAATCCGCATATCGCTGTCCATCCCGGCCTGGCGAAGTTTTTGAGGGAGCACAAGGCCTGGAAAGACAAGTGGAAGGTTGCGACCGGCGCGACCTGATCGTTCGTATCGTCTCCGGCGGGGCGGGTATTCTTCACCCTTTGCGGTGCGGATGCCCGCCCCGATATTTTGACGTAGATTGAACAAGCGAGACCATCCGTCGGGGGGATTGGGGTTAAGGCGCGCTGCGCGCGGCCGGAAAACGAGAACGGCACTCAGCCGGCTTGATTTCGGACAAATTGCTCGGCTTGTCGCAATGCGTAATTTCGGGAGAACGGTGTCTTCCGCCAGGGGGAAGCAATGTGGAGCGGTGCGCTCAAGCAGCACGTAAATCTGAGAAACCTCACCTTCGTCTTTGCGCTGATCCAGGTCGTGTGGGTGGTGTGGTTCTGCTACACCGGCAAGGGCGGCGCGCAGGAATTGGTGGCGCGACTGATGTCGATCGCGCTCATCCTGCAAATCCTGTTCATGTACCAGGAGCGTTATTTTTATCCCTGGCTGCCGCCCGCCGCCAATCATCTCATCATCGCGGTCTACGTGGGGATTTGCCTTCTCGCTTTCGTGTATTTTCATTACGAGTTCGAACGCATCGCAATCTATGCTCAAGGATCGTTCACGCAAAATGATTACATCGTCGGGCTCCTGGTGTTCCTCTTGGTGATGGAGCTGTCGCGGCTCGCGCATCCGGTGCTGTTCTGGACCAATGTGGTGCTGGTTGTTTACACGCTGTGGGGCTATCTCAGCCCGATCGATTTCTTCTGGCATCCGGGCATGTCGTTTTACCGGATTGTCACGTCGAGCACGGTCGAGTTCTCAACCGGGATCTACGGCACTTATGGCCAAATCGCGCTGACGCTGATCGCCGCGTTCCTGCTGCTGGCCGGCGTGGCCAACGGCTTTGACGCGCAACGGGCGATGATCAACGTGGTGCGCAGCATCGCCGGCCGCTCGCGGCAGCTCATCCCGCAGACCGCGGTGGTGGGTTCGAGCGCGATCGGCATGATCAGCGGTTCCGGCTCGGCCAATGCCGCGGTGGTCGGCACCATCACCATTCCGCTGATGATGCGCTACGGGGTGCCTGGCACGTTCGCGGCTGCGGTGGAGACTTCGGCCTCCATGGGCGGCCTGATCATGCCGCCGATGATGGGCGTCGGCGCGTTTCTGATGTCGGAATACATGGGTGTGCCCTACTGGGACGTGGTGAGGCGCGGGTTCGCGCTGGCGATCGTCTATTACGCCTCGATCGGCATCGCGGTGTATTTGCTGTGCGTGCGCCTGCTGCCCCCCGAGGCGATCGACCGGCCGTTAGTTCCGCTCTACCAGAGACTAAAGACCGCCATCTTCTTCTCCGCGGTGGTGTACCTGATCTATCTGATGGGGGTGGTCGGCAAGGGCGAGCTGTTGGCGGCGCTCTACACCGCCGCTTTCATGCTGGTGCTGCTCGCGGCGCTCTATGTGTACTTCCGATACGTGCTGAAGGACCCCGAAGCGCAAGAGGAGACTTTGCTGCAAAACCTCCGGCGCGCGATCGAGACGCACGCCGAAATGACGTCCTATCTGACGCTCTTGCTCGCCACGCTTGGCATCATGATCGGGCTGTTCACGGTCACCGGCTTCATCAACCGCATGGGCGCGATCCTGGTCGACCTCGGCGCCTGGAACATCGTGGCGATGATTTTCATGGCCTGGGTGTTCGGCTGGCTCGCCGGCGCCGGACTGCCGCCGACGGCGACCTACATCATCGGCGCGGTGGTGATCGTGCCGCCGATGCGGCAGCTCGGCATCGATCCGTGGATTGCGCATTTCTTCGTGTTTCTTTTGTCGGTCTGGGGCGAGTTGTCACCGCCGACCTCGCTCACCGCCGCGGTCTCCGCCCGCATCGCCAACGCCTCGTTCCTCAAAACCATGTACGAGGCGCTGAAAATCTGCGCCCCGATCACGCTGATGACGTTCGCCATCTTCACGCGCTACAACATGGTGACGAAACCGGGCTGGCTGCAGATTGCCGATGCCGGGCTGGTGCTGGTCAGCACCGTCGGCATCACCTTCGCCATATTCGGACGGTGCCACCGAAACGCGATCGTCGACCTTTCGCTGCGCTGTCTGATGGCGGCGGTTTCATTCTTCGTGATGTTCCATCCGAGCATGCAGGTGTCGGCAACGGTCGCAGTATTCCTGCTGATTGCGATCGCCCTGGGCATCTGGCAGCACCGGCGGATCGCGCCGCCAAAATCCTTCGCCGCGCAGGAGACCGTCGGGCCCGGCGCGGGCGACATCGCGCCGGTGTTGGCGGAGGCCAAGCGCGAGATCGGGTGACGCGTCGCCGTTACTTGGCCGGCGGGCCGATGGTCACGGTGAGTTTGCCCACGCCCTCGATCTCGCATTCCAGCTTGTCGCCGGGCACGGTGGCGGCGACGCCGGAAGGCGTGCCGGTCATGATGATGTCGCCGGGCGCGAGCGCCACCATTTCGGACAGCTTGGCGATGATCTCGGGCACATTCCAGATCATCTGCGAAAGGTCGCCGTCCTGGCGCACCTTGCCGTTGCATTTCAGTACGATGCGCCCCTTGGCCGGGTGGCCGATCTTGCTTGCGGGTTGCAGCGGACCGCAGGGCGCGGAGGCGTCGAAAGCTTTTCCGATTTCCCACGGCCGCTTGATCTCGCGCGATGCGATCTGCAAATCCCGCCGCGTCAGGTCGATGCCGACGCCGTAGCCCCACACGCAATCGAGCGCCTTGGCCACGGGAATGTTGCGGCCGCCGCTTTTCAACGCCACCACAAGCTCGACCTCGTGATGCAGATCCTTGGTCAGCGGCGGATAGGGCACGGTGCCGCCGTCCGGCACGATGGCATCCGCGGGCTTGGCGAAGAAGAACGGCGGCTCGCGCTCGTCCTGACCCATTTCCTTGATGTGCTCGAGATAATTGCGCCCGACGCACCAAATGCGCCGCACGGGAAACAGTTCGCCGCTACCGGCGACGGCGATGGCGGCTTGCGGGGGCGGCGGAATGACGTAGCGGCTGGACATCCGAGCAGTTCCTGAATGTGACGAAATGCGAGGCGGAAACGAGGCTCCGACATAGGGTGGAGCGCCCCCGCGGGTCAAGCGGGGCGTTTGCGCCATTATTTGAAGGGTGCCAGCGCCACCACGCGCTCGCTCGCTTCGTCCTTGAATTGCAGCCGATAGAAGGCGGCATAGCGGCCGCCCTTGCGCAGCAGCTCCTCGTGCCGGCCGGATTCCGAAATCGTGCCGTTCTCGATCACCAAAATCCGGTCGGCGTGGGTGATGGTGTGCAGCCGATGGGCGATGACGATGGTGGTGCGGCCTTTGCAGAGATGGGCGATCGCGTCCTGCACAAGCCGCTCCGACTCGGAGTCCAGAGAAGCGGTCGGTTCGTCGAGCAGGATGATGGGGGCGTTCTTGATCAAGGCGCGCGCAATGGCGATGCGCTGTCGCTCGCCGCCGGAAAGCTGGGTTCCGCGCTCGCCCACCGGTGCATCGTAGCCGCCGGGGAACGCGCAGATGAACTCATGCGCGTGGGCGGCCTTGGACGCGGCAATAATCTCGGCTTCGTCGGCGCCGGGCTTGCCGATGGCGATATTGTCGCGGATCGAGCCGTGGAACAAATAGACGTCCTGGCCCACATAGGCGATCTGCTGGCGCAACGAGTTTCGCGACACCGCTGCGATGTTCTGACCGTCGATGACGATTTTACCGCTGCCCACCTCGTAAAAGCGCAGAAGAAGATTGAAAATGGTGGATTTTCCGCCCCCGGAGGGGCCGACCAGCGCGGTGACCTTTCCGGGTTCGGCGACGAAGCTCAACCCGCGGATCACCGGCTCCCCCGGCCGATAGGCGAAATGCACGTTGTCGAATTCGACGCGGGCATTGGTCAGCGCCAGCGGCGGCTTGCCGTCCTCGCGCGGCTCGCTCGGCGGCGTGTCGATGATCTCGAACAGGATGCGGACGCCGACCAGGCCGCTGTTGAGGTCGATGTTGAGGCGCGCAAGCCGCTTGGCGGGCTCGTAAGCCAGCATAAAGGCGGCGATGAAGGAGGCGAACTGACCCGGCGTGGCATCGGTCTCGATGACGCGGAAACCGCCGTAAATGACGCCGGCGGCGATGGCAAAACCGCCGAGCGCCTCCATCAGCGGGCTCGCGCGGTGGGCGACGCGCGCCCACTTGTTGGATTCCTTCTCCAGCGCCGCCACGTCGGCCTCGATGCGGGCGCGCATTTCATTCTCGAGCGAATAGGCCTTGACGATGCGGATGCCCTGCACCGTCTCCTGCATGGTCTCCAGAATACGGGCGCCGCCGGTGAACTGATTGCGCGCGATGCCCTGGATGCGGCGGACCATCTTGCGCAGCATCAGGAACGCGGGCGGCACCACGACAAAGCTGACCAGCGACATGATCGGATCCTGCACGATCATCACGGTCACCAGCCCGATCAGCGACAACAGATCGCGTCCGAAGGCGGTAAACAGCAGACCGAGCACCTGGCTTGCGGCGTTGGCGCCGGCTGTCATGCGGGCGAGAAACTCGGTGGAATGGCGCTCGGCGAAGAAGCTCAGGTTCTGGCGTATGATGCGCCGGAACATGCGGCGCTGATTCTCCGCCACGATGCGATTGCCGATGCGGGCGAGCTGGACGGAGCTGAAATAATGGGCCGCCGCCTTGATCGTGAATATGAAAGCGGTGGCAAGACCCAGGATGACGATCCCGGACACGCTGCGGTCGACATAGGCCTGATTGATCACATCTCCGATCAGGTAGGCGCCGAGCGCCGTGGCG
This sequence comes from Xanthobacteraceae bacterium, assembly GCA_035574295.1. Taxonomy (GTDB): domain Bacteria; phylum Pseudomonadota; class Alphaproteobacteria; order Rhizobiales; family Xanthobacteraceae; genus PNAI01. The sequence continues at coordinate 2,222 of DATLYX010000097.1, read as the reverse complement.
CCGGCGGCGACCGCCATCAGGGCGAATGCGACGAGGTAGCGGGCCCAATGCGGCGCGGCATGCTCCAGCAATAGCCGGCGGATCAAGGTCAGCGCGCCGGCTTGCCCGGCAGGCGGTGGCGTTGATTTCGAATCGGACATTCGGTTAGGGCCTTGGGCGTTCTGCGATCCGAGCCGGTTGGTTAACGTCCGCTGTTTAACGTCCGCTGTCGGCCAAAATCACACGATTCCTTGCCCGCCGCGCCAGTATTTTAGCAAGTCCGCTGCGCCGCCCACAGTCCCGCCCATCGGCGGCCCCTCCATTGGCGGCAAGCGCAATTGCCGCGTATATCAGCGGCGGCCCGGCCTGTCGATGCATTTCCGCGACGGTCGCGTCCAGGTTAATGGATGGCGGACATTCTGTTCATCAAAACCTCCTCGCTCGGCGACGTCATCCATCACATGCCGGCGCTCACCGAAGCGCGGGCGCGGCGGCCCGACGCGCGGTTCCACTGGGTGGTGGAGGAAGCCTACGCGCCGCTCGTGCGGCTGCACCCGGCGGTCGAGCGAGTGATTTCGGTCGCATGGCGACGCTGGCGACATCAACTGCACCGCGTGCAGGCGCGGCGAGAGCTGGCGGCTTTTGTCGGCGAGCTCCGCGACCGGGTGTTCGATGACGTCATCGATACGCAGGGCCTGATCCGGACCGGTTTGATCGCGCGCCTTGCGCGCGGGAAGAGACACGGCTACGACGCCGCCAGCATCAAGGAACGCGCGGCGTCGTGGCTCTACGATGTCAAACACGCGGTTCCGCGGCCGTTGCATGCCATCGAACGCAACCGCTTGCTGACGGCGCGCGCGCTCGGCTACGAGATCGCGGGTCAGGCGGACTACGGACTCGATCGCCGCCGCCTGGCGGCGCCAGGCTCGCGTTACGGTGTGCTGCTGCATGCGACGGCGCGGCGCGAAAAGCAGTGGCCGGAGGACCATTGGCGTGCGCTCGTGCAGATGCTCGGGCGCGAGTTCGATCTCGTGGTTCCGTTCGGCACCGCGGAAGAGCGCGCGCGGAGCGAGCGCATTGCGGCAGGGATCGCGCGCGTTCCGGACTTTCAGCCGCTTGGCGAGATGGCGAAGACGATCGCGGGGGCGGCCTTCGTGGTCGGCGTCGATACCGGCCTCTTGCATCTTGCTGCGGCGCTCGGCGTGCCGCTGGTGGCGCTCTATGGCCACAGCGACCCGAAGCTGACCGGACCCTGCGGCCCGGGGCCGATCAAGCTTCTCTGCGCGACCGCCGGTCAACACCATTCGGCCGCGGACGTCGCTGCGGCGGTGCGCGAGATTCTTTGAACGCCACCATCAGCAACCCTTGCCAAGGTTGCCGAACGCTGCAGCGGCGGCAGCGCCCGCTACGTCTGTTGCAACATGTCGCGTTCGACCAAGCCGCAAATGGCATGGGCGGCGGTGATATGAATCTGCTGAATAAGAGCGGTCTCCTGTGCCGGCACCACAAGCAGGAGGTCGCACAGCGGGCGCATTGGCGCGCCGTCGGTTCCGGTCATTCCCACCGTCGCGATGCCCATCTCGCGCGCGGCGCGGAGGGCGGCGAGGATGTTGGCCGAGCGGCCCGACGTGGACATGGCGACGAACACGTCGCCCCGGCGGCCGAGCGCGCGCAGTTGCCGCTCGAACACCTGCTCGAAGCCGTAATCGTTGCCGATCGCGGTCAGCGCCGAGGTGTCGGTGGTCAACGCGATGGCCGCAAGCGGGGCGCGGTCGGTGGTGAAACGGCCGACCAGCTCTGCGGCGATGTGCTGCGCGTCGGCGGCGCTGCCGCCGTTGCCGGCCAGCAAAACCTTGCCGCCGCCGCGCAGCGCGCGCACGATCCGCTCGGCGACGGCGACGATCATCGCAACGAACTGCGGATCAGCGGCCGAGCGTTCGACCGCCTCGCGCGAGCGGCGAAAATATTCGGCGACGGCGTGCGCGCGAGGATCGGCCATGGCGGGCTCCTGCATTGGTGGTAACCGGCGCGCCGGGCGCGCGCAAGCCGGCGGGCGGAGCGCCGCTAATGGCGCGGATCGCAGCTTCAAACGTCCGCCTGGGGGCGGGCTTCGGCCAGCGTGCGGCGCAGGGCATCGAGCACCTGGGCTGGCGGGATGTCCTGCATGCAGCGGTGATGGCCGAGCCGGCAGGTGGGCTTGTGGCAGGGGCGGCAGGAGAGTTCGGTCCTGGTTTCGATCACCG
>DATLYX010000096.1:0-2127 GCA_035574295.1 Xanthobacteraceae bacterium | reverse complement strand
CCAGCACGCCGGCGCCGTTGAATTCAAACTGGCCGCTGCGGGTGAAGAAGGTTTCGCCGTCCTTGCGCAGCACGAAAAAGCCGTTGCCGTCGATGGCGAGATCGAGCGGATTGCCCGTCTCGCGCAACTCGCCCTGGCGATAGCGCGTGCGCGTGTTACCCGCGCTCACGCCCTGCCCCACCTGTTCCGCGCCGCCGCCCTGCAGCGGGCTGTAGCGATAGAACAGGTCGCGGAACTGCAACTCGGCGGCCTTGAAACCCGGCGTGTTCAAATTAGCCACGTTGTTACTGATGACGTCGAGACCCTTGGAGAAACCCAACATCCCGGAGAAGGCGGAAAGAATCGAGCTGAACATGATTTTTCCCTCGTTGATCAGCGGACGACAAAAACGCGTGACAGGCTGACTTCGGTTAAAAACGCGCCGCTATTCGTCTTAATAGTCAGCGCCGGGGTACCGTTACGGAAGGTCACGGTGGTCACGGTCCCGATCTCGGAACCGGTACTGGTGCTGACCTCGACGGTCTTGCCGATCAAGCCGATGGCCTGCGTGGCCGACTGGAAGGCGAGCAGCGTGTCGGTTTTCTCGTTGAATTGACGATTCAGCTCGAGCCCCGAGAACTGCGCTATTTGCGCGATGAATTCTTGGTTGTCCAGCGGTTTGAGCGGATCCTGGAACGACAACTGCGTCAGCAGAATTTTTAAGAAATCTTCCTGCCCCAGGCCCGCGTTGCGGATATTCTCCGTCGTGGTGGGGGCCACCGCACCGATGCTTTCCACCGCCATGGTTTTCCTCCTCGTTAATCGAATTAACCGCTGTTGTTGCTGGCCCGAACGTACTTGAGCCTATTTCAAAATAGATTGCTTCGGCCCGCTCGCGCCGGCCTCGCAATGACGAGCCTTTTGTTTGTCATTGCGAGGAGCGCTATTTGCGACGAAGCAATCTCAAGTATTCGATAACCTCTAGTTTGCTGCTAATCGGTTTCTCTGCGCCGCGCTCGCCCGAGCAGCCAAAGCTCGTCCAGCACGTGCTCTTCGCGCCGGCCTTCGGCCGCGCGGTGATCCGCCTCGCGGCGCGCGCGATGCTTTTCCAGCGACTTGATGCCCCGCGAGATGTCCGCGAGGTTGGCGCTGATCCGCTCGCGCACTTCGCGCGCCCGCGCGAGCGCCGCGCACCGTTCGGCGAGCACCAGGCGCTGGTGCGCCAGGTAATTGCCGAGCAGGTGCTGTTGCTCCGGATCGATGGCGCTGCCGCCGCGCCGTGCCTGCCGCAGCAGTTGTTCGGTGCCGGCGACGCCGCCCTGCGCTCGATCGACCTCGGCGCGCCTGTCGTCGACCACCCGACCGGCCGCCATTTCTTCCCCCTTCACCGTTCTCCAGTCCGAGCGCCGCTTGCGGAGCAAGGCCTCGAGCGCATAGCGAAAGCGCCGCGTCGTCATCGTCAGCTCACCGTGCCCGACGAGGCCAACAGCTGGTGCAACGCCTGCACCGCCTGCGCGCGCGCCACCGACGCCGACGGTTCCTGCTTCAAGAAGCCTTCGAGCGACGGCATCAGCCGGACCGCGTGGTCGATACCGGCGTTCATGCCCGCGCGGTAAGCGCCGACGTCGATCAGGTCCTTCGCTTCGTAATACGTGCTTAAGGTCTTGACCGCCTGCCGGGCGGTTTTGACTTCCTCCGGGGTGGCCAGATGCGGCAGCAACCGGCTGATGCTGTGCAACACGTCGATCGCCGGATAGTGCGATTGATTGGCCAGCCGGCGCGCCAGCACGATGTGCCCGTCGAGGATCGCGCGCACCGAATCGCCGATCGGATCGTTGAGGTCGTCCCCGTCCAACAGAATCGTGTAGAACGCCGTGATCGAGCCGGCCGGCTCATAGGCGCCGCCCCGCTCCAGCAGGCGCGGCAGGGCGGCGAATACCGACGGCGTATAACCCCGCGCGGTCGGCGGCTCCCCGATCGCCAAACCGATTTCGCGCTGCGCCGTGGCGAAGCGCGTGATCGAATCCATGGTGAAAACCACGTCGCGGCCCCGGTCGCGGAAATACTCGGCGATGGCGGTGGCCGCGAACGCGGCGCGCAACCGCACCAGCGGCGGTTGATCGGAGGTCGCCACGACCACGACCGAGC
>DATLYX010000095.1:0-69345 GCA_035574295.1 Xanthobacteraceae bacterium | reverse complement strand
CGGTTCGCTGAACAGCTTCTGGAACTCGGCGTTCAGTCGCGCGACAATCTGTGGCGGCGTGCCTTTCGGCACCGCCACGCCCCACCAGCCTTGCCCGGGATAGTTGCCCCAACCGACTTCGGCAAAGGTCGGCACGTCGGGCAGCACCGGCGAACGTTTTGCGGAACTCACGGCGAGCGCCTTTACCTTGCCGGCTTGGACGAGGCCAATGAAGTTGCCGACCCCGAACCGGGTAAGTTGGACATTGTTCGCGGCCAGCGCCTGCGCTGCCGGTCCACCGCCGCGATAGGGGATCCCTACGATTTTGGTGCCCCACTGGTTGTTCAGCCAATTGCGGAACAGGTCGGGATACGACCCCTCGCCGAGGGTGGCGTAGTTGAGCGCATTGGGTTTCGACTGCGCCAGAGCCTTGAGCTCGGCCACGCTGTTGACGTTGAGCGCCGAGGAAACGAACAGCCCCTCCACCAGGAAGAACAGCCGCCCGACCGGGATGAAATCGGTGTCCGGATTGTACGGCAGGTTGCTGAACAGCAACGGATTGAACGACATGGTGGAGTGATAAATGATGCAAACGTTGTGGCCATCCGGCGCGGCTTGCGCGCAGGCCTTGCCGCCCAGGATGCCGGCCGCGCCACCGATGTTCTCCACCACGACCGGCTGACCGAGCCGCGGCTGCAATTCCGCCGCGGCGGCGCGCATGATGACGTCAGTGACGCTGCCGGCAGCGATGGAGACGATCAACTTGATCGGTTTGCTCGGATAGGTCTGGGCCTGGGCCGGGGGCGCAAGCACAAGCAAGCTCGCGGCAATGGCCATCAAATTCCGTGCCAGTGAGCGCATGGCTTTTCCTTTGCTGTTTGCGAGAGGTCAAAGCTTCTCAGAGCCTCTTATTGAAGGCGTCCTGAATGAAGTCGTCCAGCATGCGGTAAGTCTGGTGCGCGGCGCCGGGATGATATTCGGCGATGCCGGGCATCATGGTCTCCTCCTCGCTGAACGAATGCAGGCGGCCGCCGAAGTCGAGCATCTGCCAGTTGGCGCCGGCGGCATCGAGTTCGGCTTCGAGCGCGTCGCGCTGCTCCTTGGGCGCCACCGGATCCTTGGAGCCGTGCAGCACGAAGATCGCGGCTTTGATGTCGCCTTTCTTGGCCGGCATGGTGGTGGCGAGGTCGCCGTGCAGGCAGACCACCGCATCGAGTTCGGCGCCGGCGCGGGCCAGCTCCAGCACGTTGCCGCCGCCGAAGCAAAAGCCGACCGCCGCCTTCTTCGACGTGTCGCCGATGCCGCGCTTTTCCGCCTCGGCGACCATGGTGTTGAGGGCCGCCATGGCGCGCTTGCGGCCTTCCACGCGGTCCGCGCGCACCGCCATCATCAAATCCTGCGACTCGGGCGGACCCTTGCTGGTCTTGCCGCCGCCGTACATGTCGGCGACGAAGGCGACGTATTTGTCGCCCGCCATTTTCCCGGCGCGTTTGATGATGGTCTCGGTGACGCCGAGCCAGTTCGGCATCACGAGCAAAAGCGGGCGCTTGCCGCTCACCCTCTCGTTCCAGACCAAAGCGCCGTTGGCGGTCACGTTGCCCGCCGGATACTGAATCCTTTCGACTGCCACTTGAACCTCCCGTTTGCAGATCTTGCAGCTATTGCGGAATGATCTCGCCGATCAGGCCGGCGTCGTATTGGGTGAAGAACAATCGCCCGTCGGACATTGGCGCGATGCAGCGGGCGCCGCTTTTGGGCGTCGGAATGTCGTATTCGCCGAGCAGCGTGCCGTCCGGCGACATGCGGCCGATCTTGTTGGCGAAATTTTCGGTGAACCAGAGATCGCCGTCGGCGCCGACGGTAACGCCGCGCAGCGAGGCATTCGGCGTCGGGATGACGAACTCGCGGATGCTGCCGGCACGGTCGAGGCGGCCGAGCGCGTTGGTGGAGGTCTCAACGAACCAGATCGAGCCGTCGGGATGGGTCACCATGGCGCGCGGCTGGCTGTCGCGGCTCGGGATCGGGTATTCGGTCACGCGGCCGTCCACGGTGATGCAGCCGATGCGGTTACCCGCCGCCTCGGAAAACCACAGCGCGCCGTCGCGCACGGCAATCGACAACGGCTTGCTGCCGGGCGAAATGCCCTGCCGGAATTCGGTGATCTTGCCGTCCGGCGTGATGCGGCCGATGGCGCTCACTTCGGTCTCCGAAAACCAGACGTTGCCGTCAGGGCCGAGGATCATTCCGTCGGGGCCGGCGCCGGGCGTGGGTAGCAGGAACTCGGTGATGGCGCCGCGCGGCGTGATGCGGCCGATCTTGTTGGCCGCTTTTTGCGCGAACCAGAGATTGCCGTCGGCGCCCACGGTGATGCCGATCGGCGTTGCGTTCGCAGTCGGCAGGTCGAACTCGGTGAACGCGCAAGATTTCGAGTCAAGGCGGCCGATCTTCGAGGCGCCGCTCTCGCAGAACCAGAGGGCACCATCCGGGCCTTCGACCGCGATATAGGGCTTTGAGTCCTTCGCGGGAATCTTGTGTTCCCGGATGATCGGAGGGCGAACCAGACGCCGGCGTTGCAGCGGCATTGTTCCTTGCGCGGTCGTGGACATGGGCGGATGCTAGCGAGGCGTTGCAAAAAGTGTCAATTGCGCAAGGAGGCCGACGTGCCGAAACTCAACGGCATTCTGGAAACCGCCCTCTACACCGACGATATGGATCGTGCGCGGGCGTTCTACGAAGGCGTGCTGGAGCTTGAGTCGATCTTTGCCGACAACCGCCTGTGCGCCTATGGTGTGGGCGGACGCGACGTGCTGTTGATCTTCAAACGCGGCAGCGCGCGCGAGACCACGACCATGCCGGGTGGTGTCATTCCGGGCCACGACGGCGCCGGGCCGCTGCATGTGGCCTTCGCCATTACGCACGACGAATTCGGCCGCTGGGAGGAGCGGCTGAAGGCGCACGGGGTGGCCATCGAAGGGTACACGCACTGGCGACGTGGCGGCCGCAGCATGTATTTCCGCGATCCGGACGGGCATCTGCTCGAACTGGCGACGCCGGGGCTATGGACGATCTATTAGCGCAGCCCTTGGTCAGCGCGTGGTCAGCTCTTGGTCAGCTCTTGGCCGGCATGGCGATGCGCCGGCCCGCGGCCTCCGGCCGCGGCAGCCGGGAATGGGCGGCGTGCATCTGCGCGATGCGACGTGCGACCTCGGGCGGCACCGGCGCCGTCTTGCGCGCGGCCATGTCCACATGCAGCGACATGTTTTCGGACGTGGCCGAAACCCAACCCTGCTCGGCATGAAAAAGCTGCTCGAAATAGTGCAGCCGCTTCTCGTCGTGGTCGAGCAATTGCAGCGTGACGCGCACGGGATCGCTGGCATGCAGCTCGCGCAGGTAACGCACGTGCACCTCGGCGGTGAAGAAGGAAAGCTGCCGTTGCTTCACATAATCGGCGCCACAACCGAGGAGCTCGAACACCTCGTCCACGGCGCGGTCGAACAGCACATTGTAGTAGGCCATGTTGAGATGACCGTTGTAGTCGATCCATTGTGGCTCGACCTGCATCACGGACGAGACGAAGGGCGCGAAGAACAGCGGTTCGAGGTCGCGGCGGTCGAGCATTTTGTTTGCCGATCGTCAGACAACGTAAGGCGTCGCGTCAAAGTATACGAATCGATGAGGGGGTCGATCGACTCAAGTCGGTGTCGTCGTCAAGAGCGCAAGAAGCCGTGTATCTCATCGAGGAGGCGGTTCCAGGCCGGATCGCTTTGCAACACCAGATGATTCTGTCCTTCAAGGGCGACGAATCGCGCCCCCGGTATGCCGGCGGCGATTCGGCGGCCCTCCTCGAAGGGTTGGGCCGCGTCGTTGCGACAGTGGAGCACGAGCGTGGGGGCGCGGACGCGCGGAAGCAGATCGGTCACATCCAGGTTCGATGTGGCCTGCACGATGCGGACCGCATTCTCCGGCGAAGTGGTGATACGTTGCAAGTCATTGAACCATTGCATTTGCTCGGCCGTCCCGCCGGGAACGAATCGCGTGGTGAAGATCTGCCGAAACGCGGGATTTTGCTGGCCCCATCCATGGCGCATGAGGGTCAGCAGGGCATCGGTTTGCTCAACCTCCTCGACATTGCCGCGCCTGCGACGGCCGCGCGCGTACCCTCCATAAAGAATCAAATGGGTCAAACGTTCCGGATGACGCACGGCATAGGCGATGGAGACCGCGCAACCCTGCGAAATACCAAGCAGCGCGAATCGATCAAACCCGATCGCATCGACGACGCTCTCGAGATCGCGGACGAAGGAGTCGAACGAAATATCCTCCACGTCCCAGTCGGAAAGGCCGTTGCCGCGCTCATCGTAGCGAATGAGGCGGTGCTCGCTGGCGAGAGCGTGCAGCAACGGACTCCAGATCGGACTTTGCCAGTCATATTCGAGATGGTTGAGCCAATTGGCCGCCTTGACCAGAGGCGGACCCTGGCCGGCAAGCGCATAGGCAATACGAACACCGTCGGAGGCGGTGCAGAACTTGATCTCCTGGCGCAAGCTGGCCGGGCTCGACAAGGGCTTGACCGTCGGGGCGGCGGGGCTTTCGCGCGCTTGGTCGATTTGGTCGATATTGCAGACGAACCGGAATCCCTTGCGCGGGATGGTGCGAATGATCCTCTGGTCCTCGCCGCTGTCGCCCACCGCCTTGCGCGCGGCGTTGATGCGGCTGGTCAGGGTCGATTCCGAGACGATGCGGCCGCCCCAGACTGCCTCGATCAGATCGTCCTTGCTCACCACGCGCTCGCGATTGCGCACCAGATAGACGATCAAATCGAACACTTGAGGCTCGACGGCGATCAGCCCTCCGGAGCGGCGCAGCTCCCGCCGGTCGGTATCAAGTACGTGATCGGCAAAGATAAACTGCAACTGTTCGCCCTCAGCGGGGGTGCGGAATCTCTCAAGCGATAATCAAGCCCATCTCAACAACAAATCAAGCTCAGGTCAAAGCCTTATCTCCGCTGCTCGGGCATGGTGCGGCCATGACCATCGCGCGTCGCGCGCCTGTGACCCAAGGAGCGGACCATGACCCAACCGCAAATCATTCGTCGCCAGACGGACGGATTGATCGATTTCGATTTCTACCGCGCGGAGACCACCGCGCTGCGCCGGCAGGCCATGCGGGATGCCCGCACGCTGCGGACCGCGGGGCTCGCTGTGGCGGTCCAAGCGGCGGTCGTCGGTCTTGTCCTCAGTCTCGCCGTTCCGGCTTGGCTTGCGGCGCGAGCGCAAGCCTCGGACGCCGACATCCGGGCCGCCAAGGAGCAGCCGATGTGGCCGCTCCGCGCGCGGGCCGAGCAACTGCGGCTGCGACTCGTCAACGCGACGGGCGGCAACGCGGTCCACTGAAGTCAATCCCACTTACACACGCGAGGTATCGCCATGGGCAGGGTCGCAGCATTTCTCTACGGACTGACAGCTTATCTGGTTTTCTTCGGCACCATCCTGTACGCGATCGGTTTTGTGACCGGGCTTGCGGTGCCGAAGACGATCGACAGCGGCATCGCAGCATCGATGGGCCAGGCGTTCATCGTCAACCTGTTGCTGATGTCGCTGTTCGCGGTGCAGCACAGCGTAATGGCGCGCAAGCAGTTCAAGCAATGGTGGACGCAATTCGTGCCGAAGTCGATCGAGCGCAGCACTTATGTGCTGCTCGCGAGCCTGTCGCTCATCCTCTTGTTCTGGCAATGGCGGCCGATGCCCGACATCGTGTGGGAGATCAGTAATCCGCAGATCGCAACGGCGGTGCTGGCACTGTCGCTCGTGGGCTGGGTGCTGGTGTTTACCAGCACGTTCCTGATCAACCACTTCGAGCTGTTCGGCCTGCATCAGGTGGTCAACAACCTCGTGGGCCGCGCCATGCCGGCGCCGCGGTTCAAGACGCCGGTGCTCTACAAGGTGGTCCGGCATCCGATCTACCTCGGCTTCATCATCGCCTTCTGGGCGGCGCCGACCATGACGGTGGGACACCTGCTGTTCGCTGCGGTGACGACGGCCTATATTCTGGTCGGCATCTTCCTGGAGGAGCGTGACCTGGTCGAGCAGTTCGGCGACGAGTACCGCCGCTACCGGGAGCGTGTCGGAATGTTGATGCCGTTCTGGCGCAAATCTTAAGGCGCGGGTACGGAGGAATGATGACACCAGTCGCCCCACAAGGGGCCGGCCGCCGCGACTCGGAGCGGGTCGTGGCGGTCGTGCATGCGCTGGCCGCGCGGTTCGGCAACCGCCTGGTCACGGCGCGCGCAGTGCGCGAGCAGCACGCCAATACCACGACCTGGATTGCGAACCAGCCGCCGGATGCGGTGGTGTTTCCGCAATCCACCGAGGACGTGCAGGAGATCGTGCGCGTGTGCGCTGCGCACCGGGTGCCGGTGATCCCATTCGGCACGGGTACCTCGCTCGAGGGCCACGTCAACGCGCCGTTCGGCGGAGTCTCGATCGACTTCCGCGACATGAACCGCGTCATCGCCGTGCATGCGGAGGATCTCGACTGCGTGGTCGAGCCCGGGATCACGCGCAAGGCGCTGAACGAACATCTGCGCGACACCGGCCTATTCTTCCCGCTCGATCCGGGCGCCGATGCCTCGCTCGGCGGTATGGCGGCCACGCGCTGCTCGGGCACCAACGCGGTGCGCTACGGCACCATGCGCGACAATGTGCTCGCGCTCGAGGTCGTACTTGCCGACGGCGAGATCATGCGCACGGCGCGACGGGCCAAGAAGACCGCGGCCGGCTACGACTTGACCCGGCTGTTCGTGGGCTCGGAGGGTACGCTCGGGGTCATCACCTCGCTGACGCTGAAGCTTGCGGGAATTCCCGAAGCAATCGCATCGGGCGTGTGCCCGTTTCCTTCGGTCGAGGCGTGCTGCAACGCGGCCATACTTACGATCCAGTCGGGCATTCCGGTGGCGCGCATCGAACTGCTCGACGCGCTGCAGGTGAAGGCGTCGAACGCCTACTCAAAACTCGCGCTGCCCGAGGTGCCGATGCTGTTCGTGGAGTTTCACGGCAGCAACGAGTCCGTCGCCGAGCAGTCCAAACGCTTCGGTGAGATCGCGCAGGAATTCGGCGGCGGCCCGTTCGACTGGGCGGTCAAGGCGGAAGAACGCTCGCGGCTGTGGCAGGCGCGGCACGATGCCTACTGGGCCGGCCGCTCGCTGCGGCCGGGCGCGCAGGCGATCGCCACCGACGTGTGCGTGCCGATCTCGCGGCTCGCGGAATGCGTCACCGCAACCCAGGCCGATTTGGCGGAAAGCCGGCTGACGGCGCCCATTCTCGGCCATGTGGGGGACGGCAATTTCCATCTCACGCTGCTGGTGGACCCGGCGGACGAAGACGAGGTCGCGCGTGCCAGCAAGCTCTGCGAGCGGCTTGTGGAGCGCGCCATTGCCATGGACGGCACCTGTACCGGGGAGCACGGCGTGGGCCAGGGCAAGATGAAGTACTTGGCCGGCGAACTGGGCGAGCCGGCGCTCGCCGCCATGCGCGCCATCAAGCAGGCGCTCGACCCCGACGGGATCATGAACCCGGGCAAGATCGTCTGATCGCGCTCGCACCTGCGAAAGCGGGGTTTCCCCCGGCCCCGACACATTGTCGCCGCCAAGACCTCCTAAGCTTCTCTGGACTCGGACGTTTTATGGTTAACGGCGGAGTTGGGGTGCGCGTCCGGCGGTTCCGCGGGTCGAAAGCGCCGTGGTAAGCTTTGCCCGATTTGGTCCGGTTGCGTCGCAAGTGCCAATAAGAGAGCGGCAAACGCGCTGGAGCTGGTGTGCAAAACACGCTCTTAGGGATCGGTATTGCGCTCATTCTGGCGCTCACCGCGGCGCTGGTGGGGCCTTACTTCGTCAACTGGAATTCCTACCGCGCCTTCTTTGAAGCGGAAGCGACGCGGCTTGTCGGCCTGCCGGTGCAGGTGACCGGCGCAATCGACGCGCGACTCCTGCCGACACCCTCGGTCACGCTGCGGGCCATCGCTATCGGCGAAGGCGGCGAAGGCGGCGAAGCGCGCCGGTTGCGCGCAGGAGCCCTGAGCTTTCAGCTCGGCCTCGGGCCGCTCATGCGCGGCGAGATCAAGGCCGTCGAGACGCGGCTGATCGGGCCGGAGCTCAAACTCGGGCTCAATCTCGACGGCAGCATCGACTGGCCCAACATGGCGCCGCGGCTCAGAGGCGAGACGGTCTCGATCGACCGCCTCACCATCGAGGAAGGCCGCGCAATCCTCACCGATGCGGGCAGCGGCGCGCGACTGGTGCTCGACAAGCTCAAGTTCAGGGGCGAGGCGCGTTCGCTCGTCGGTCCGATCCGCGGCGAAGGCAATTTCGTCGTGGGCGAGGCGGGATACGCCTATCGCATCGGCACCGGCCGCTACGGCGCGGACGGCATGCGCATCAAGCTCGACGTCGAACCGATCGATCGGCCGTTGAGCATCGAGGCCGACGGCGTGCTCGCGTTCGACTATGGCGCACCGCGATTCGAGGGCAACGTAGTGCTGATGCGCCCGGTCAGCGCAGTGCTTGCGGGCGGCAGGGCCATGCTCAACGAACCCTGGCGCGCGACAAGCAAGATCAGGGCCTCGGTCACCGGCGTGCTGTTCGACCAGGTCGAGTTCCGCTACGGCCCCGAGGAGCGGGCGATGACGCTCACCGGCACGGCGGAGGCGAAGTTCGGCGAGCAGCCGGGTCTGCACGGCAATTTTTCGGCACGACATATCGACCTCGATCGGCTTACGGCAAAGCCGGGCAACGTCCGACAGCTCCCGTTTGCGGCGGTCAAATCTTTTGCGGAGATGTTCGGCGAGTCGCTGAAACCCGCGCTGCCGACGCTGTTCACTCTGAAAGTCGATTCGGTGACGGTCGGCGGGGCGATGCTCCAGGCGATCAATTGCATCGTCCGCTCCGAGCGCGACGGCTGGATGCTCGATCCGCTCGAGTTCCGCGCGCCCGGCTTTACCCAGGTGCGGACCAGCGGGCGGCTTGCCCTGACGACAGGAAGCGCGGGGTTCGCCGGCTCTGCCAAAATAAACGCCGCGGATTCAATGACGCTGCTCGGCTGGCTCACCGGACGCGGCAATCCCGCCGCGAGCCCGCTGAGGTCGTGGCAGGCGCAAGGCGACGTGACCCTGACGCGGGAACGGATCGCGGTGGAAAATTTGCAGACCGAGTTCGACCGCGCAACGCTCAACGGCCGTCTTGCCTATGCCTTTTCCAAGGACGACCGGCCGGCGACGCTGGCGGCCGAACTGCGGGCCAACGAGATCGACGTCGATGCGTGGCTGCAAATCGGGGAGACCGCCGTGGCGGGACTCGCGCTGGAGCGCCCGCAGGAGGTCGAGCTTGCGCTCAACGTGGACAAGGCGCGCATCGCCGGAATCGACACGCGAAACGCATCCGCCAAACTCAAGCTGAGCGGCGACAGCCTCGACATCGAGCGGCTGTCGGTCGATGCGCTCGGAAACGCATCGTTCGAGATCCGCGGGCGGATTGAGGCTGCGGGCGGGTCGCCGCGGGGCGAGATCGATCTCAATCTCGACGCGCGCGAGCTTAAGGGCATCATTGCGCTTGCGGAAAAATTCGCCCCCGGCATCGCCGAACCGCTCCGCCGTGTGGCCGGGGAGCAGCCGGCCGCGCAATTGCGCGGCAAGTTTGGCGTGGAAAGCTCATCCCCCGGTGCGTTCACCAAGCGCACCACAGCCCGCTTGCGCATCGAGGGACAGATCGGCGCCTTCCGCCTGCAGCTTGCCGGGGCCTCGACCGCCGCCACCGGAACCGTGTCGCTGCACGATCTCGCCGGATTGGCAGCAGGCGAGATGAAATTCGAAGCACAACTCGATACGAACGACGACGCTGCGTTGCTCGCCCTGATCGGGCTCGATCGGGTGCAGGTTGCGAAAAAAGGGCCGGGGCGGCTCAAGCTCGTCGCCTCCGGTCCGCTCAACCGTGATTTTCGCATCGATGCCCGCCTGATCGCCGGCCCCATCCACCTCAGCGGCGTGGGCACGGCGAGCCTGTTCGGGGAGCAGCCGGCGGGAATCAAATTCGGCCATGCCTTCGGCACAATCGGCGGCAGCAAGGTGGAAGGCAGGCTTACGCTCGCGTTCGGCTCGCCATTGCGGATCGAAGGCGTGATCGCCGCCGACCGGATCGATGTGCCGGAGGCGGTGGCCGCCCTGATCGGCATGCCGGTCGAGCGCATGACCACGATGGACGCCGGAATCGAGAGCTGGTCGCTCGAGCCATTTCCGCCGGTGCTGTTCGGTTTCACCGGGCGCGTTGAGGTCAGGGCCGTGCGTGCGATGCTGAGTTCCCGGCAAACCGTGCGCGCGCTGCGCGGCGTCCTGCAGTTCACGAGCTCCAGGGCATCGTTCGAGATATTCGACGCCGAGCTCGCCGGCGGCCGGCTCAAGGGCAACGTCGCCGTGTTCAGCGGCCTCGACGGGCTGTCGGCCCTGAGCTATCTGGAACTGAACAATGCGCGCGCGGCCGACGTCGTTCCGGCGCAGGGACGGGTGGCGATCAGCGGAGAACTCTCCATCAAGGCGACCGTGGAAGGTACCGGCCTCACGCCGGCCGCGTTCATGGGCTCGCTGCAAGGAAGCGGCGAAGTCAAAATCAGCAATGCAGAATTTGCCGGCCTCAACCCCCACCTATTCGACGCACTGACGCGGGTGGTGGATCTCGGCGTGAAGGCCGACCCCAAGCAGATCCGGGAATTCGTGGCGGTTCTGCTGCCCGACGGGCACCTCAGCGTGCCGCAGGCCGAGAGCAAGATTGCCTTTGTCGGCGGCCAGGCCCGACTGGTCGAGCCGCGCGTGGAGGCCGTGGGGGCTGAACTTGCGGTGTCGGCCATGGTGGATCTGGCGAAGGCGGATATCGATGCCACGCTCAGGCTGTCGGGACCGCCGGCCGGCGATGTCGCTGGGCGTCCCGCCGTGACGGTCGTGCTCAGGGGCCCGGTCGGGGCGCCGCAGCGGACGATCAATGCCGAATCGCTTGCCGGATGGCTCGCGCTGCGCTCGGTGGAGCAGCAATCGCGGCGGATCGAAGCCATCGAAGCGGCGCGCCGGGCCGCCCTGACGCAGCCGCTTGTCGAAGCGCCACCGCTGTCGTTTGCACCTGTGGCGCCTGCCCGGGAGGAGGACGATGCGAATGCAACAGCCGCATCGGCTCCGCCCGAGGCCGCGCCCAAACCGGCGGAATCCACGGCGGTCGCGATCGGGACCGAGCAAGCACCGCCGCCGCTGCCGCCACCCATCGTCATCGCGCCGGAGCCGGTGCCGGCGAATCCCGCAAGATCGGCCCCAAAGCGCGGGAGCGCGGCGCGACCCTGAGAGCGGCGCGCATTCGTCGACTCCGTATCGTTGCGTCGTCCCCAGGGGGGCGGCTTCGCGCTCGCGCCTTAAGGAGGACGGAGACGGATGTGTTCGCTCGATGGCACGGTCAGTAGGGGACCTGACGTCGTGGATGCGCGCCGCGTTCCGCTGCGTCCCCTGACGTCTATTCCGCCGGCCTATTCCGCCTGCAAGGAAGCCTGCGGTTCGCGCGCCTCCATCACCTCACGCTGGCCTTTCGGCTCTGCCGGCGCGGAGGCTGACTGCGAGCGGTAGTGATCGAGCACGAACAGTCTGATTGCCGACGACAGATTGCCGTGCCGTCGCTCAGCATCGATCGACGCGACGAGATCCGACAAGGTCATGTTGCGGCGCGCTGCGATTTCTTTGAGGCTGCGCCAGAAGGCATCCTCGAGGCTGACGCTGGTCTTGTGCCCGGCAATGACAATCGAGCGTTTGACGACCGGCGATTTCATCGGCGAACTCCAGTTTCAAGCCTGTGCTGATCCAACTTTCGCCTGCCGCTTTCGCGTTCGGCGCTTGCGCGATGCCGTTCGGCCTTGGATGTGCCGTAAGCCAGCCGATTTTCAGCCGCCTTCGCCGCGGCCTGTTTGCGCGCCGCACGCTTGCGAGCCATTCTGAGGTTGGCCACCTCGGCCATGCCGCACCTCGTGGCGACCGGATCGGCCAGTCCGCCACGCTGGAACTCACCGATCTTCAATATCAGCCTGGAGCAAACGCGGTGCGCAATCGACGTGGCGCGACATCCCGCTTGCCATCAGCATGCCGATGATGGCGCCTCGAAGGCAACACACGGTTAGTTGAAGAGGACAAATCGTCTCGAAACGCAACGCTGCCATCGGGTGGGAATGAACTCCTACCCCGGCCCGATCATGCGCTCGGGCCGCACCAGGCGGTCGAACTCCTCGCCGGTCACAAAGCCGAGCCGGATCGCCTCCTCGCGCAGCGTGGTGCCGTTCGCATGGGCAGCTTTGGCGATCTGTGCGGCCTTGTCGTAGCCGATCGCGGGCGCAAGCGCGGTCACCAGCATGAGCGAGCGCTGCATGTGCGTGCGGATGCGCCCCTCGTCGGGACGAATTCCCGCCACGCAGCGGTCCGCGAACGAGCGCGCCGCGTCGGCGAGCAGCCGGATCGACTGCAAAACGCAATGGGCGATGACGGGCTTGAACACATTCAGCTCCAGGTGCCCCTGGCTTGCCGCAATTGTGACGGCGGTGTGATTGCCGAACACTTGGCAGCAGACCATGGTGAGGGCTTCGACCTGGGTCGGGTTCACCTTGCCCGGCATGATGGAGGAGCCGGGCTCGTTCTCGGGCAGGATCAATTCGCCGAGCCCGGAGCGGGGACCCGAGCCGAGCAGCCGGATGTCGCTGGCGATCTTGAATAGATCGGCGGCAAGGGCGTTGAGGGCGCCGTGCGCGAAGGCGAGCGCGCCGTGGGAGGCGAGCGCCTCAAACTTGTTGGGCGCGCTCCTGAAAGGCAGCCGCGTGATGGCGGCCACGCGGCGCGCGAACAGTTTGGCAAACTCCGGCCTGGCATTGAGGCCGGTGCCGACCGCCGTGCCGCCCTGCGCGAGTGGGTAGATCTGCTTGAGCGCAAGGCGCATGCGGATGATGCCCGACCTCACCTGGGCGGCGTAGCCGGAAAACTCCTGGCCGAGGGTGAGGGGGGTTGCGTCCTGCAGGTGCGTGCGGCCGATCTTTACGATCGAGGCAAAGTTTTTTGCCTTCTTCTGCAACAGGTCCTGCAAATGCGCGAGCGCGGGGTCTAGCCGGTAGGCGATCTCGGTCGCGGCGGCGATGTGCATGGCGGTGGGGAAACAGTCGTTGGACGACTGACTCAAGTTGACGTGATCGTTCGGGTGGACCGGCGATTTTGCGCCGCGCTTGCCGCCGAGGATTTCGTTGGCGCGGTTGGCGATCACCTCGTTGACGTTCATGTTGGTCTGCGTGCCGGAGCCGGTCTGCCAGACCTTAAGCGGAAAGTGGTCGTCGAGCTTGCCGTCGATCACTTCCTGGGCGGCCTTGACGATGGCGCGGGCGCGGCGCGCATCGAGCGATCCGAGCGCCTGGTTCACCTCGGCGGCGGCGCGCTTGACCACGCCAAGGGCGCGGATGAGCGGCCGGGGCATGCGCTCGTCCCCTATCGGAAAATTCTCCAGCGAACGCTGGGTGACCGCACCCCACAACCGATCCGCCGGCACCGCGATCGGGCCGAAGGTGTCGGTCTCGGTGCGGGTCTTGGGCATCCGATTTTCTCGTCTCACTTCTTGCGAAAGCGGTCGAGGGGGACCACTTCGGCGCCGCCGGTCGGCTTGTCAGGCTTGTCGTCCGAGCTGGCGGGTTTGGGCGCGGGCGCAGGCTTGGTCGCGGCGGGTGTGGTCTTTGACGGGGCGGGAAGCGGCGGCGCGGGCGGAATCGCCGGCACAGTGCGCGGTGCAGCAGGCGCAGCGGGTCGGCGCGCCTTGCTTTTGTCGGCGGAAGCGTTGCCGGCAGTCTTGTCGGCGGGCGGGTCGAGTTTTTCCCGCGACTTCTCGGATTTCGGCGCAGGCTTCGACTTTGCCGGTGCAGCGGCGGGCGGCGGCTCGAGCAATTGCTCGAACTGCAACGCGAACTGCACCGATGGATCGACAAAGCTCTTCACCGCCGCGAACGGCACGGCAAGCCGTTCCGGCACGCCGCCGAACGAAAGCCCGACCTCAAAACCGTCATCGGTCACTTTCAGATCCCAGAACTGGTGCTGCAACACGATGGTCATCTCCTCCGGGTACTGCTGGCGCAGCCGCGGGGAGAGGCGTACGCCCTCGGCGCGGGTGTCGAAGGAGATGTAGAAGTGGTGCTCGCCGGGAAGGCCCTTCTTTGCGGTCTCGGACAGTACGTCGCGCACAAGCCCGCGCAGCGCGTGCTGGGCGCGGATGTCGTAGCGGATATGGTCGACGGCCATGGGTTCAGACGACAGATGACGGACGACGGATCATATAAGAGAAGCCGCGGCGGTTGTCCTCCGTCCTTCGTCCCGTCCGTCCTCCCGAATCAAAGTGGAGGCTTCTGTTGCCAGGTGCCTCCGGACCCCGCCTGGCGTGGCTAAAACGCCAGGGCTTCAGTTCGGTATTTCAGACCGCTTACGCAGCCTGAGCAACCGGAGCATAGTTGTCGTTGGCAACTATGAGTTTGGCCCAGTAACGTCGGAACCATCCCGGGCAAAAGCGCGCCCTTTACACCCTCGTCGATCCTGGTTCGGCCCCGTTGGTGGAGCCGCCGGGTACTGCCCCCGGGTCCGATGGGTTTATTGCGACGGCCATTTATTGCCATAGCCGGCTTGCGCCGGCCCCTTGAATATAGGCCCAAGAAGTTGACGAAAAAAGAGCAGCGAAATTCTCAGGCAAATCGCCGGGACGAATTGCCGGGAGCAGGGTGCCATGTGCTAAGCGTTGCCTGCGGGCCAAATTCCCCGCCCGCCAATAAGCCGGCAATGAACCGCGACGACACCCCCTTCTGGCGCCGCAAGCGCCTGCACCAAATGACCCAGGCGGAATGGGAGAGCCTGTGCGACGGCTGCGGCCGTTGCTGCCTCAACAAGCTCGAGGAGGAGGGCACCGACCGCACCTTCTACACGTCTGTGGCCTGCCGGCTGCTCGACGAACACTCCTGCCGCTGCAAGGACTACAAGAACCGCGCCGCGCTCGTAGACGACTGCGTGCAGCTCACCCCGCGCAACATCCGCCGCGTCTCCTGGCTGCCGCCGACTTGCGCCTACCGGCTCGTTGCCGAAGGCCGCGACCTCTACTGGTGGCATCCGCTGGTGTCCGGCGATCCGGAGACCGTGCACCTGGCCGGCGTCTCGGTGCGCGGCCGCGTCGCCGACAGCGAACTCAACGTGCCGGATGAGAAGCTCGAAGATTACATCGTGAGCTGGCCGCTGAAATGGCCGAAGGCGGCGAGGGCGAAGTCGCGGCGCAAACGCGAGGCTGCCTCATCCTGAGGGGTCCAGCCGCCCGCTTGGAATGATATCTTTAATTTCCACAGCGGCCCGACCGCCTGTACCGAAATCGCGGCGTTGATAAGCGATAAAGATCCGGGAATCATGGGTCGCCTTGCAACAAGAAGTTGCTACGGCCTGCGTGATTGACCTCGGGCAGCCATGAAAGCAGCGAAAGATAAATCACTAACTCTTCTCAACTTCCTCAAAGACATTTCCACGCTCAAGCGGAAAAGAATTCCAGCTTACGGCGATGGTGACAGGGTGCTCTGGTTTGCCGACATTCGAGCTGACGGCTCAAATATTCGTTCGATCTTCAGCGAGAGCAATCCGAGCGATAGTCCCGAGCGATGGCTAGAGGTCCGTAAGAAAAGAGCGCCGGTGCAGCCTGCGCCTCCAGAGATCGTCAAGGACTGGATCGTTCCGGAAAGTCTCGATGAATTCCGAAAGCAGCCGACTCTGCGGTCACAGATAACTGTATTGGTGGAGATTAACGACGATCAAAGCGAGGCAAGTGCGGAGGGCATCGCTGGTCGAAGGAAGCTTCCCGAGGTTCGACGGCTAGATGATTACCCCGAAGTTCAATCAGCTTGGAGTCAATATCTGCAGACGAAGTGGAAGCCGTGGGCGGAAGAAATGCTCAAGTACGATGAGGTTCAGCGGGTTTACGAAAATGTCGACTACATGAGACGCCGTCAGGAGGAGGCGGCGGAACGCTACGAACTGACATTGGGGCTCGGACTAATAACATGGAGAGATAATAAATCTGACGAAAATATAAAAAGGCATGTTTTGACCGCCCCGGCGGAAATTGCTCTTGATGCGAGTCGGGGAATTTTGACCGTCGGGCCGGCCGCATCTTTTGACAAATTCCGTGTCGAACTGAATATGTTGGAGTTTCAAAACCAACCGCGGTTGGATAAGGCGCTCATTGACGAATTTCTCGAAGAGCTTGACGTGGAAGTTTGGAATCGGGCGCAAATTGGAAGAATTCTTCGCGAAATTGCAAATCGGGCCAGCGCTCAGGCTCAGGTCGACGAGAACGCATTCGATCCGCCAATTCGAGCGGACGATACGTTTCGGGTGACGTACAGTCCTGCAATCATCCTTCGTGAGAGACAACCCACTGCCTACGACGAATTGGTCCAGCGTTTCTTGCAAGATGCTGAAGCTGATCCGGTCGATCTCACACCGCCGTGGTTGCGCTTCGTAAGTGAGGGCAATCCGATGCCGGGAGAAAGGTTGGAGCCCAGCAATATCAATTTCTCACGATTAGACATTGGGCGGCTATATTTTCCTCTTGCGACGAACGAGGAACAACGGCAAATCGCTGTGCGACTCCAACGGCAGCCGTATGTCCTGGTGAAGGGTCCCCCCGGAACTGGGAAAAGCCATACCATCGCGAACCTGATCTGCCATTTGCTTGCGTCCGGTGAGCGGATCCTCGTGACAGCTCATGCTCCCAAGGCTTTGGAGGTTCTCAGGAATCTCTTGCCTGAAGACCTACGGGATCTGTGTGTAACAACCTTTGGTTCAACCCGCGAAGATCATCGCATACTCGAAGATAGCGTGCGCGGAATCATTGCCCGTAAAAACCATTGGAAAGGAGCAGAATGGGCCCATAACAAAATAAGTGAGATTGAGGACAGGCTGCGGAGGCTTGAGGGGCGCATGACTCAAGTCGAGCGCGACTTGCGAGAAATTCGTGAAGCGGAAACTTTTGAGCACGTGGTCAACCGCAATTACAAGGGCACCGCAGCGCAAGTTGCTCGTTTAGTCGTTGAACAAGAGACCAAGTTTGATTGGTTTCCTGAACTATCCCATGACACGCCTGCGTGTCCTTTGCAGCCCGGGGAAGTTCAAATTCTCGCCGATATTCATGGCTCTCTCGCCGCGGCAAAATTGCACGAGCTTGAGTTGGAGCTTGGTGAGGCGTCACTCCCAGAGCGTGCGGAATTCGAAAGCGCGATCAATTACGTAAGCGCCACAGAAGCGGCAGCCGGATTAGCGACGAATGGAATTGCAGCAAGCGATCTCAATGCGTTTGCTCACTTAGATGACGGAAACTTAGAAACATGCGAATCCTTCCTCAAGATCGTAGACGAGCATGCAGCGATTGCGGACCGAGTTTTGGGGGAGGTGGCGCGCGAAATTCTTGCCGATCTCCTGGTCGGCAACGACGAACGCTGGCATGTGATCGCCGAGAATGCGAGGACGATATTAGATTTACTTCAAGCAGCGCGACAAAAAATTGTCGGCGCGGCAATTGAAATCGGAAATTATGTTTCGGATCAGCAGCTCATACACGATCTTCGGCGCCGGATCGAACACTTGCGCGGGAAAGGATGGCGCGGATTTGGCATCATGGCGCCGAAGGTCATGCGTGGGACGCGCTATCTGGAAAAATGTTGCACTATTGACGGTCGTTCCCCTCATAAAATCGAGGATCTGGAAAAAATTTGCGCTTTTCTGGAGCTGCGAACCACGGTCGAAACCTTTCAGAAAATCTGGCCGAGCAAAATTTTTGTTGATCGGAACAATCCAACGTCTGCCATCGCCAGCATTGAAAGCTTGGTCGGCGTGCTGAGCAGATTAACAGACCTATTTACGCGGCGCCCGCCAAATGCGTTGGACGCTGTCTCGTTCGGTGAGCGCGCGGAGCTTATGTCTCCGAGCGCGCGAGCCCGGTGGCTGAGCTTGCTCAGGGCGGAAATTGCAAGACGGAAGGCCGCGGCTGCTCGTGCACCGATTGAGCGTTGGCAAGCGTCATTAGATCAGATCATCGCGTGTGGCGCTGCGCATCCGTGCATATCCGAGTTAGCCGCAGCCGTCATGGAGCGCAATCCCGAAAAATGGAGACGGGCGCTTGAGGTACGAGAGAAAATTCAAAAAGAGAAGGAGCGCCTCCAGAGCTACCGAAATCTTATTCATAAGATTGAGGCAATTTCACCACCACTGGCGAGGATGATCAAAGAGACGCAGGGGATGCCAGAGTGGCGGGATCGGCTTCTGCAACTTCAAAATGCCTGGGACTGGGCTGCTGCAAAAGTCTGGCTTAAGAAAATTTCTGATCCCGACGCATATGATAGGCTTACCAAGCAACAACGTCGACTTCAGGAGGAAATTGAACATACAGTCAAAGAACTTGCAGCACTCAAAGCATGGCTGGCATTTTTTCAACGACTGGATGACCGGACTGAGCAAAATCTCATCGCCTGGACGCGAGCAGTGGCCCGGATTGGAAAGGGCACTGGGAGATTCGCATACCGGCATCGCAAATCGGCCCGAGAATATTTGATGGCATGCTTGCCGAAGATACCGGCGTGGGTCATGCCGCTGCACAAGGTGTGGGAAAGCATCGAGCCGAAGCCGGGCGTTTTTGATACCGTCATCATTGACGAGGCATCACAGGCGGGAGTTGAGGCCTTACTCCTCCTTTTGTTGGCGAAGCGAATCATCGTGGTGGGCGATGACAAGCAAAACAGCCCGGAAGCGGTTGGTGTTGCGGAAGAGGATATTGCGCGTCTCGCCCGCGATCATCTTCGTGCCTGGCAGTTTCGGGACGAGTTTCGGCCGGATACCAGCCTCTTTGACCATGCCCATCGCGCCTTTGGAAATCTGATTTCCTTGCGGGAACACTTCCGCTGCGTTCCTGAAATCATCCGCTTCAGCAACGATCTCTGCTACACGGACGCGCCCTTGGATCCGTTGCGTCAGGCACCCCCCAAGAGGCTGATGCCATTGAAATCTGTATTCGTGGATACAGGTTTTTGTGAGGGAGATGGTCAGTGGATTACGAACCATGCCGAGGCGGAGGCAATCGTGAAGCACATTCAGGAATGCCTCGACGATGAGGCGTATAAGGATAAGACGATGGGCGTCATCGTCTTGCAGGGACACGCGCAAGCTACTCTGATTGAGAAGCGTCTCGCGGAAACCTTAGAGCCGAAGGTGAGGGAGGAACGGCATATCCGTTGTGGTGTTCCGGCAACCTTCCAGGGTGATCAGCGGGATGTTATCTTTTTATCCCTCGTTGTAGCACCAAATCACAAATCGAGGGCGCTCACAGGCCAGGCGGATCAACGTCGATTCAACGTCGCGATGAGTCGCGCGCGTGACCAAGTATGGCTCTTTCACAGCGTGCGTGAACATGAATTGAATCGCGAGGACCTTCGATGGCGGCTCCTTAATTTCATTGCCAATCCTGATCGAAGTGCGCTTGATCAAGTCTATGAGCAACTTGAGCGTTTGGAGCGTGAAATCAGGCGGACGCAACGGGAGCTCGGCAATCAACCAGGTCCGTATGGCAGTTGGTTTGAAGTCGACGTTGCTGTGGAATTGATGCGGCGCAAGTATCGCCTCCGACCACAGGTCGAATTAGCAGGTTATCGCATTGACCTGATTATCGAAGGCATGCAGAACAGGCTCGCGGTTGAATGCGACGGCGAGCTATGGCACGGGCCGGATCAGTTTGACAGGGACATGGCTCGCCAGCGTCAGTTGGAACGCGCGGGCTTGCGATTTGTGCGTATTCGAGAATCGGAATTTTATACGAATCGAGAGTATGCAATCGCAAGAGTTGCCGCCGCCTGTGAGGAGTTGGGTATCCGGCCGCTCTGAACTGGGGCCGAAATATATCTGTACGCGTATTCGCCCCTGAACCGACCGTAGGTCGCATTCATGTCAGCGACGTGGCCTCGACAAGCGGCGTCACGTCGGAGATCGCGTCGATCCGCCACAGCCGCTGCAAGAGTTCTTGTGCGCGTGCTTCGCCCAGCATCGGCGCAACCAGTTCGCGGAATTTTGCATTGAGCCCGTCGTCGGACAGTGGCACGAGGCGCGAGCCGAGCGCCTCCTCGGCCATGCGCGTGAAGCGCCCGCGCGGCGTGGTCACCGTCACCCGGGCCGGACGCAGGCGCGGATAGAGCTGGTCGATCTCCGGCGGCGCCGACACGTGCAGCTTCTGTGCGAATGCCGCGAATGCCGGGTCGCGCCGAGTCGTTGCGTCGAAATGTTCGAGCCTGATGCTGCCGAAGCGCGCCGCAAGGCCCATCAGATAGGGAAACGACAGTTGCGCGCTGGCAAAATCGTCCCAGCCGGTGTGCGCGTGCTCGGCCGCGATCTTGTAGGTCTCCACGTCCACACGGCTGATCTCGCTCTCGGAAATTTTTTCCTCGCGCATCAGCGCAATCAGCGCCTCCACCGCGGGCTGGATATGGCGGCAGCATGCATACGGCTTGATGTAGCAGTCAGTGATGCCGAAGGGTGCGGCGGGCGGCAGCGCGATCGGCCGCGCGCGGTCGAGCCGGCCGAACGCGAACGCCTGCATGAAGCCGTCGCGTGCCTCGATCACCTCGGGCGGACCCTCGACACCCTGTTCCGCCAGCAGCGCGGCCTGCACTCCCTCGCGCGCCGCGTGCCCGGCATGCAGCCGCTTGATGTCGGCGCCGCCGTTGACGAAGGCGAACAGCCCGGCTGCGCTCGACGCCGCAATCCCGAGCGCGGGCGCGAGTTTTTCCGGCGCAAGGCCGAGCAGTTTCGCGGCCGTCATGGCGGCGCCGAACGGCCCCACCGCGCTGGTCGGATGAAACCCGCGCTGCCGCAAATCCGGGGCGCAGGCGCGCGCCAGCGCGATATTGGTCTCATAGCCTGCCACCATGGCTGCGAGCAGCGCAGCGCCCGAGGCGCGTTGCCGATAGGCGACGCTGAGCGCCGCGGGCACCACCACGCAGCCGCAGTGCGCGGAGCCTTCGCGAAAACCGTCGTCGAGCTCGATGCCGTGCGCCGCGGTGCCGCCGAGGAAGGCCGCGTCGAGCATATCGGCGCGGCGGGCGCGGCCCGGCACCGGGATGCTACCCGGCCCCCGCACTGCCGCGACCGCCGCCTCGGCGCGCGCGGCCACATCGCCTGCCGCACCCGCGATCATCACGCCCACGGTATCGAGCAGGTGGCGCTTGGCGTAGTGCACGACTTCGGTCGGCAGCGTTTCCGCGCTTAAATTCGCGACGAATTGCACGATCGCATGGGTCGCGCCTGCGGCGGGCTGCAGCGAGTGAACGGACTCTGTGTGGGCCATTTGAAATTTCCGCGCGCCTGGCCAAGAACGTCAGAACAGAACGTCAGAACAGAACGTCAGAACAGTAGGACAAAACCTACGGGATTGAAATCGATGCCCGCCGTTGCTTGGCAAGGATCGTTGGCAAGGATCCTCGGCAAGAATCCGCCAATACGGACGCGCGATAACCGTCGAAAGCCGTTCTACCTCTTGCGGCGGAACAGGGCTCAGTCGAACTTGTAAATCAGGCTCCCGCGGGCGACGTCCCCATACACGCGAAAATCGGCGCGCGCGGAGGTGCCGGTCGGGCCGGGCACCAGAATCGGTGCGGTGGACGAGACGGTTCCGAGATCGTAGTGCAGATATTCGAGCCGCACGATCCAATTGGGCGCGAGCCACGATTCGATGCCGGTGCCAACCACCCACCCGGCTTTCGTTTCCGCTCCCGTGGCAGCGGCGGTGAACGTGCCGGCAAATCCGGCGGTGCGCAGCGAATGTGAGAAGCTGACCCGGCCGGCGGCAAGGCCGGCGGTTCCATAGATCACCGTGTCAGGAATGATTGAGAAACCAAGACGGCCGCGCAGGGTTGCAAGCCACTGCAACTTCTGGCTTTGCGTATACGTGCAGTTGGGGTTGCCGCCGTTGTAGCCGGAGCAGATCGCCGTTTTGTTGATCGCTCCAGTGATGTCAGCCCAGCTGAAGTCACCCTCCAGGCCAACGACGAGCCGGTTGTTGAGCTGATGATTGACGCCGACAAGAGCCCCCGCGGTCCATCCTGTCGTTTTCGTGTGGTATTCCGCGGGGTTCAACGGAACAAAGACCGATGTGTTGAAAGCGGTGGTGTCGTTGTTGTTACTGGTTGCGGTGGTCGGATTGCCCCAGGCAAAGCCGCCCGTGCCGCCGACATAGAGGCCGGTCCAGCGGCTGGCGCGTGCGGCGCCCACTCCGGATACCGCTCTCGCCTGGGCCTCCATGCCGGCAGAGGACACTGCAGGCGGTGCCGCTGCCGTTGTTTCGGTCCTGGGTGCAGCCGCCTGGGCTGCTTCCGGCTTGGCGCTTTCCGTCTTCGCCCTTTCGAGCCGTCGCACGCGCTCTCGCAGGACGGCGTTTTCCTTGGCAAGCGCGTCGATTTTCGCCTCCAGGCGACGCAGGATCTCGTCGTTGGACTGGGCGAGGGCGTCGGGCGATCCTTTCGCAAGGACGCTGACTGCCAACAGTATGATTGCAGCTGATCGTGCTGACGGACGCATCATCGGCCTCCAGGATCGACGCGTGGCTTGAGCTCGCCAGCGACGCGCGCATACCGTTCAAGCTCAAAATCGACGCCGGCGAAACTCGAAGGTGCGAATCCCAATAATACGCACGCAGATTCGCAATAGTGTCACCCAGAGAACACAAACCATCGAAATCTGACCTTCTTCTCAATATGACTTAAAATGAGACACTTATTTGGGCTCATCAACAATGTGGGGACGCCTTTCCGCCCCGAGAGGGATAGTATTTGCGACACGCTGCCACTCGCTTACCGTCAGTACGGTGGCGTCGTGCGCGCAAGCGGGGCTTGGGAGACAATTTCTCGTTGATCATTGCGGCGTCGCGTCAATCGCCGGCCCGTTGCGGCTTTTGCCGTCAACCGACGGGCTCGTTAACCACGGAAACCACGGAGCGGGTTCTTGCGGGACTTGGCTGCCGCCCTTCCAGCCGACGCAGGCACCGCCGGGTCTCAAGGGGTCCGGATATCTCGCCCTGGTGCACTGTCCGCGATGCGACCCGACGCCCATGGCGTTTCCCAGAGCACCCGCTATCATCAAAAACCGCCGGGAATTTGGGACATTGCAGGGCCGCTCCAATGCTCGATGCCGGGTTCGCTTCGCTGCAATTTGCGCCGTTCGCGCTCGGCGACATGGTGCGCAGCGCGCAAGGGAGCGCGTTCGGCGCCTTCGGCCTTGATCCGGTCGAGGCCGCGCACCGCGTGGTCGTATCCGGTGCCTTCTGGCAGCTCCGGGACTACGGCCCGGAGCATGCCGCGTCCGCCTCGCTGATCGTCGCAGCGCCGATCAAGCGGCCGTACATCTGGGATCTTGCCCCCTCGATCAGCCCGATCCGCTACTGCAGTGCGCAGGGGCAGCGCATGTTCCTCTTGGAGTGGCTGCCGGCAACCGATCACAGCGGCCACAACGGCCTTGCCGAATACACCGACGCGATCTCCGCCTGCGCGAAGCAGGTATCGCGGCAGAGCGGCGTGCTGCCGCTGCTGCTCGGGCATTCGCTCGGCGGCACGCTTGCGGCATTGTTTGCTGCGCGCGTGCCGGAGGCAATTCGCGGCCTGGTGCTGTTGTCCTCGCCGCTGTGCTTTGCGCCGGCCACGAGCCGATTCCGGGATGCGTTGGTGAGGCTGGTGCCGTCCTCGTTGTCGGAGACCGCGCCGTGCCCCGGCTCGCTCCTGTCGCATGTGAGCGCGCTCGCGGCGCCGGAAACATTTGTCTGGTCGCGCCTGATGGATGCGGTGTTGAGCATGGGCGACCGCCACGCGCTCGACATTCACGCCCGGGTCGAACGCTGGGCGCTGGACGAGGTTCCGCTCTCCGGCAAGCTCATGTGCCAGATCGTCGACTGGCTTTACCGCGAGGACCGCTTCTGCCGCGGCACATTGCGGATCGGGGACGCGTCGGTCAAACCTTCGGATGTGCGCGCGCCCACGCTGGCCGTGGTCAACACGCGCGATGACATCGCGCCGCTTGCGTCGGTGGAGCCGTTTGTGGCGGCTCTGCCGGAAGGTAAGGGACGCATCATCGCATATCCGGGCGAAGTCGGCGTCGGGCTGCAACATCTCGGCGTGCTGGTGGGGCGTGAGGCGCAGGCCCAGCTTTGGCCGCAGATCGTGGCGTTCGCGCGCGAAACGCTCGTGTCCAATGCTGCAGATCAGAATTTGCCGCGCAAGGCCGATGCCGCAGTGGCCTGATTGCGGCGAAGGTCGTCAATCTCTGTCGCGGTCCCGAGAGCGCAGCGCACCACCGCGCTCTGCGCGGCGCTGTGCTGTGCCCGGACACAAATTCATTGGTGCTGGGCCGGCGTGGGGCATGACAGGGTGAGGGGAGCGCGCTAAATCTCGTCGCCATGCGCGATTCCACCGCTGACTCGTCGGCAGCTTCGAACGCTTCCAGCTCGCCCGTCCCGCCGTCTCCGCAACAGCCTCCGCCCCGCATCCCCACCCACGCCGATTTGTTCTGGGCCTTCTTCAAGATCGCCATCTCCGGCTTCGGCGGCGCGCTGCCGTGGACGCGGCGCATGTTCGTCGAACAAAAAGCCTGGATGACGCCGCAGGAATTCAACGACGCCTACGCGCTCTGTCAGTTCCTGCCCGGGCCCAATATCGTCAATCTCGCCGCGGTGTTCGGCGCGCGCATGCGCGGGGCGACCGGGGCGCTTGCGGCGTGGCTCGGCTTCCTCGGTCCGCCGTTCGTTATCATGAGCACGGTGGGCGTTCTCTACGCGCGCTACGGCGACGCGGAAACCTTGCGCAAAATCCTCGGCGGCCTTGCGGCCGCGGCCGCCGGCCTGATGATCGCCACCTTCGTGCGCATGGCGGAGCCTCTGTTCCGGCTGCGGGCGGCGGCAACGAGCGAGCAGGGCGGTGTGCGCAGCCTCGGCGCGCAGCTTGGCGCGCGATTGACCCCGCAGCCGTTCGTGATGCTCGCCGTGGTGGCGGCGATCGGACTCTTCCGTTGGCCGCTGTTGTGGGTGATGGCGGTGGTCGTGCCGGCTTCGATCCTGCTCACGTGGTGGCGGCGATGAGGGGACGGCGATGAAGGACGACATTCTCTTCACGCTCGCGGTGCAGTTCATGATCATGTCGCTGTTGGCGCTCGGCGGCGCCAACGCGGTGCTGCCTGAGGTGCATCGCCAGGCGGTCGAAGTCGGTCAATGGATGAGCGAGCGGCAGTTCGCCGATTTCTTCGCCATCTCGCAGGCGGCGCCCGGGCCGAACGTGCAGATCGTGGTGCTGATCGGCTATCACGTCGGCGGATTACTCGGCGCAGCGGTGGCGATGCTGGCGATGTGCGGTCCCACCGCTGTGCTCGCCTTGTTCTTCGCCCGCGCATGGGACCGTTTCAAAGATACGCTATGGCGTAATACCGTGCAGGCGGCGCTGGTGCCGATTTCGGTCGGGTTGGTCGGAGCCACCGCCGTCGTGCTCACGCGCGCGGCCGATACCACTTGGGCCGCCGCCGGGATTACCGCGGCGAGCGCGGCTACCACCTTCTTTACCCGCTGGAATCCCCTGTATGTGTTCGTGGTCGCAGGGGTTCTCGGCCTTGCCGGTCTCGTCTGACAATTTTCTTGCCTGCCTGCTCTGAGAATTTTATCGGAAGCAATCCGATTTGCGTTTGGAAGGCCACGGCGGTGTGCTAGGTATTCCAGGTTTCGCGGGGATGCGATATTGGGAGGACCCTCCAAGGGGGAGAAGGAGTATGTGGAATGTGACCCGGTCGGGGGCCGGCGCTGCAGCAGATCACAAGTCGAATGTCTGGGGCGGCTCGGTCTTGGCTGTCTTTGCCCTGATCGCGCTGGCGATTTCTTTCTATCGGCCGGGTCCGGCCGGTTTTTTTGGCCCGATCATGTGGCCGCGGCTGTTCTCGATCCTGATCCTGATGGCCGGGATCGGCATGGTGACGGGCCAACTGCACGTTCGTAACAAGCAGGACTTCTTCGGCGGCGTGGCGCTGATCGGGCTCGCCATCGTCGCGTTCCTGATCTCCATCGAGCTTCCCGGCATGCGCGGATTCGCCTTCGGACCAGGCACCGCGCCGCGGCTGTTCGCCGGCGTGCTCGCCGGGCTCGGGCTGATCGTCGCGATCACCGGCCTCTTCATCGACGGGCCGGAAGGTCAACGCTTCACGCTGCGCGGCGTGTTCGTGGTCGGTGGGTCGCTTGTCGCGTGGTTCGGGATGGTGTGGCTGTTCGGCCAGTTCACCACCCACTACGCGCAGCCGCTCGCCACGCTGGTGCTGGCCGTGGCGACCTTCGCCGGCATGCATGTGCTCGACAATGCCGGCGTGCGCGGCCCGTTCATGATCACGCTTTCGATCTTCGCGTTCGCCATGTTCATCCGGCCGCTCGGTCTCGTCATCGCCAGCTTTCTGACGATCCTGATTTGCGCGGCCGCGGCGGATGATCTGCAGATGCACAAAGGGCGCGCCACGGCGCTGATCCTGCTGCCAATCCTCACCTTCCCGATCTTCGTCTATGTCTGGCCGTTCGCAGAAACCGCGTATGTCTGGCCGTTCGGAAACGTCGCCCTGCGTGAAATCGTGGCGGCCGCACTGGCTTACGCAATTTGCTTCGGAGCCTCGCCGGACGCGCGCTGGCGCGAGACCGTCATCATAGCCGGAGGCCTCACCTTGTTCTGCGCGATCCTGTTCCCGTGGGGGCTCAACCTCCCGTTCCAGCTCTGGCCCCGATTCTCGTGACCGGCGAGAGGCATCATGTTTGATCTGCTTGGCAATCTTGCGCTCGGAATGAGTGTGGCGGCCACGCCCACCAACGTCATGCTGTGTCTGATCGGCGTTCTGGTGGGGACGCTGATCGGGGTGCTGCCGGGCATAGGCTCGCTCGCCACCATCGCCATGCTCCTGCCTATCACCTTCGGCCTGCCGCCGGTGGGCGCGCTGATCATGCTCGCGGGCATCTATTACGGCGCGCAATACGGCGGTTCGACCACATCGATTCTGGTCAACATTCCGGGTGAATCATCGTCGGTCGTCACGACGCTCGACGGCCACCAGATGGCAAAGCAGGGCCGCGCCGGTCCGGCGCTGGCGATCGCGGCGATCGGGTCGTTCTTCGCCGGATGCGTGGCGACGGTGCTGGTGGCCGCGCTCGGCGCGCCGCTCACCGCCATGGCGCTGATGTTCGGCCCGGCGGAATATTTTTCGCTGATGGTGCTCGGCCTGATCTTCGCCGTAGTGCTGGCGAAAGGCTCCGTGCTGAAGGCGCTGGCAATGATCCTGATGGGGCTTGCCTTGTCGATGATCGGCTCGGATCTGGAGACCGGCGCCGAGCGCATGACCTGGGGCATTCCCGAACTGTCCGACGGCATCGGCTTCGTCGTGGTCGGCATGGGTGTGTTCGGCTTCGGCGAAATCCTGCGCAATCTGGAAATGAAAGGTACGCGCGAGATCGTGCAGGGCAAGATCACCGGCCTCATGCCGACGCTGCCGGACCTGAAGGCTTCGGCGAAGGCGATCGGCCGAGGCACCGTCATCGGTTCGGCGCTCGGAATATTGCCGGGCGGAGGCGCCATCATCGCGTCGTTTGCGGCCTATACTTTCGAGAAGCGGGTCTCCAAGACGCCGGAGCGGTTCGGCCGCGGCGCCATCGAGGGGGTGGCGGCGCCGGAGAGCGCGAACAACGCAGCCGCACAGACCTCGTTCATCCCGCTGCTCACGCTCGGCATTCCGCCGAACCCGGTGATGGCGCTGATGGTCGGCGCCATGACCATCCACGGCATCGTGCCCGGCCCGCAGGTGATGTCGAAACAGCCGGAGCTGTTCTGGGGCATGATCGCCTCGATGTGGATCGGCAATCTGATGCTGGTGGTCATCAATCTGCCCATGGTCGGCATCTGGGTGCGGCTGCTGCGCGTGCCCTACCGGCATCTGTTCCCGATGATCGTCATCTTCTGCACGATCGGCATCTATTCGGTGAACAATGCGCCGTTCGACGTGGGCATGACGGCGATCTTCGGCCTGCTCGGCTACTGGCTCGCCAAACAGGATTTCGAGCCGGCGCCGATGATCCTCGGCTTCGTGCTCGGCCCGTTGATGGAGGAGAACCTGCGGCGCGCCATGCTGATCGCGCGCGGCGACGCCACCGTGTTCGTCACGCGGCCGATCTCGGCGATGCTCTTGTTCATCGCCGCGGTCATGCTGGTGCTGGCGATGCTGCCGATGATCCGCGCGCGGCGCGAGGAGGTGTTCACGGAGTAGGCGGCGCGAACGCGGCCTGCATCGTGCAGCTTCGCCTGCTGACGCGATCATGCCTTCCGTCAGCGCGGCTGTTGGCGGGAAGGTGATGTTCCTATGCGGCGATCCGCGCACGGACGAGCCTCCGTGCGCCCTGCTCGGAGGCGCGACGATACGATCCCGATGAGCCGGCCGACCGACCAGAGGCATCAGTGCGCCTTGCGACACAGGCTCGCATCCACTTTGGCGGCGATGCTGCTCATTCTCCACTGGGCGGCTCCGAGCTTCCGTCCGTTCGATCTGCCCCGATCAAGCGGCGAATCGATCCCGATCTACACTCCGGCGGAGATCGGCCCCTATCACGGCACCTTGCCGCGCCTGCTTGCGCGGGCGCAGGGCGTCGAGGTCACGCTGCCAAAACCCAAGCGGCACCCCGCCTCGTCCGACAATTCCGAGGCGGGGCTTCTAAGCGAACCGGGGTTTGCGCCGGCGCGCGGCATCGCAACGGTGCTGACTGCGGCGTTCGGCGTACCGCGCAACGCGGCGGCGACGCAACCGTTCCACGCGCGGGCGCCGCCTTCTGCGACGGCCTGACGGCCGGCGGTCCTGGCGACCGCCTGTTTCGCGCTCAACAGCTCGGCGCGCGATGCGGCGCACGGTAGGCAATCCCGCCGCCGCGCCGTTTCGATGCATCCGATCAACGCAGCGCGGAACCCCACTTCTGGCACATGTCCCGCGAGCCGCGCGAGTGAGCGCGGAAGGGCGATGACGACGATCGCATTCGGCAGCGCGCTGCGCACGCCTCATTGGGGTTGTGCAGTCGCCGATTTGCCGGCTTGGCGGTGTTCGCTGCAGCGATCGCATTTCCGGCGACCGACCGGCAGGCACGGCAGTGTGCCTGTGCGGCGAATACGGCGACTGCGCCGAGGTTGTGCCGCGCGTCGCATTGCTCATCGCGGGATGTCTGATCGGCCGGATTTACCTGCTTTGGAGGCATACCGTGAACGGCGTCGGACTTGTGGTTTTGGGCAGCGTGACCTTTGTGGCCACGGCCGCTGTGTTCTGGGCGTTGCTGCCGCGCGGCGGCAAGCTTCACCGCTGGGCCAATACCGATCTCGAACCGTACATCAGCGTCGCGATCTGCGCGGGCTTTGCGCTCGGTTTCACGATGCTGCTGTCGGGCATTCTCAACCTCATCGGCGACTGAAAAACATCTCGGGCGCGACCCGATCGCGCCCGGCCGCAAACACCGCTATCGAAGGAAACTTAATATGTTGATTGGCATTGCCGGCGTGATCGTCGCCGTGTTAATGATCGCAATCGGATCGTACGTCTATTGGCGCATCGGCCAGCCGGATGGCGTGAACCCGCGCTGGCGCAAACTTCCCGGTTTCGAATCCTTGATCGTGCTGATCGTGCTCGGCGCATGGACCGGCGGCGCGAGCGTCCTGATCAAATCGGTGATCGCGATGCTTTTCGATTGACGCGAAGACGGCTCGGGCGTCGGCCCAGGCGCCAAAGGTGATCCCGCGGAACGCAGGCGCCTGCCCCGCTGCTGTCGTCCCCGCGCGGCCCGCCCGGTTGCGATTTTTCAGCGGCCGGTTTCCATACTCGATCTGTGCCGGTTTGGGTCATCCAAACCGAGCGTCTGTGATCAGTGGACGCCGCGATCAAAGGACACATTCGGCGGGGGCGGGGGGCCGGGGCTCTAGCCAAAAATCGCCGGAGACAGTAACGAAGACGGTGATTGCCGTCGGGGATATCTGCCGCGCTGCGGGAGGGGCATACACCAGCCGCCATGCCTGCCGTGATCGTTACGGCTTCTCTGGAACGACTGGCGCGTTCGCTCGCCTACCTCGGTGGACTGGCCGTGGCGGGAGTCGGGCTGTTGTCGACGGTCAGCATCCTTGGCCGCTCGACCATGAACCTGCCGCTGTTTTCCTACTTCAGCCGGCCGATCACCGGCGACTTTGAGCTGGTGGAAATCGGCACGGCAGTGGCCGGCTCCCTGTTCCTGCCCTATTGCCAGCTGTCGCGCGGCCACATCATCGTTGATTTCTTCACCCTCAAGATCAGGGAACACACCAAGCATGCGCTCGACCAGTTGGGCGCCCTCTTGATGGCGTTGACCTATTTCGTCGTGGGCTGGCGCACGCTGGTCGGCTGCGCGGATATCTATGGCAGTGGCGAAACCAGCATGCTACTCGGCTTTCCGATCTGGATCGGTTACGCGGCGACCGTGCCGGGGGTTCTGGTCGCTGGCGTCATTGCACTCGCGCAAGCCGCGGGGGTGCGCATGATGGGGCCGCCGGCCGATGAATAAGTTCGAGCTGGCCGGCCTCATTCTCGGCGCGATGCTGGTGCTGATCGCGCTGCGCGTGCCGATCGGGGCGGCGATGTTCGTGGCCGGCGCCGCGGGCTACTGGTCGGTGGTCGGGGAATCGGCAACGCTTGCCTATCTCAAGCGGCTGTTGTGGGCGCGCTTTGCCTCCTACGACCTGTCCGTCATCCCGCTGTTCCTGCTGATGGGGCAGTTCGCCTCTGCCGCGGGATTCTCGCGCAGTCTGTTCCGCGCCGCCAATGCGTTGATCGGCCACCGCAACGGCGGCGTGGCAATGGCCGCGATCAGCGCCTGCGCGGCCTTCGGCGCGGTGTGCGGCTCCTCGGTCGCCACCGCCGCCACCATGTCGCAGGTGGCGCTGCCGGAAATGAAGCGGCTCAAATATTCCGATCGTCTGGCCACCGGCACGCTTGCGGTCGGCGGTACGCTCGGCATTCTCATCCCGCCTTCGGTCATCCTCATCATCTATGCGGTGCTGGCCGAGCAAAGCATCGCCAAGCTGTTCGCCGCCGCCTTCGTTCCCGGAATTCTGGCGGCGCTCGGCTACATCGTCGTGATCGCGGTGTTCGTGCGGCTTTCGCCCGGCCATGCCACGGTGCACGCACGCGCCTCGCGCGCGGAAACGCTGGCGGCGCTGGGCGAGGCATGGCCGATCGCGCTCATCTTCGTGGTCATGCTGGTGGGCATCTACGGCGGCTTCTTCACCCCCACCGAGGGAGCGGCGGTGGGCACCGTGGGCACGCTCCTGCTCGGTCTTGTGCGCGGCGAACTCGACTGGAAAACCGCCGTCTCCAGCCTGTTGCCGGCGGCGCAAGCCACGGCGATGATTTTCATGGTCCTGCTCGGCGCGACCATGATGAACACCGCGCTTGCGGTGTCGCAGGTGCCGGCGGAGATCGCCAACTGGATCGGCAGCCTCAACGTTCATCCGCTCGTTGTCATCGGCGGCTTCCTCTTGTTCTTCATCTTCATCACCTGCGTGCTCGACGAGCTCGCCATGATGCTGTTGTTTCTGCCGATCCTGTTGCCGGTGATCGCCGGGCTCGACCTGTTCGGTCTTTCCGCCGAACACAAGGCGATCTGGTTCGGCATCATGATGCTGATGGTGGTGCAGGTGGGCCTGGTGATGCCGCCGATCGGCCTCAACGTCTATGTGGTCGCCAACATCGCCAAAGGCGTGCCGCTGATGGAGATCTACCGCGGCATCATGCCGTTTCTGATGGCCGATTTCGTCCGCATCGTGTTGTTGTTCTTTATGCCGGGAATTTCGCTGTTTGCGGTGTATTTCATCAAGTAAAGGAATTTCATCAAATAAAGGATAAGGCGCAGACCGCGCCAAAAGGAAGAGCCCGCCGGCGTGCCGGCGGGCTCCTGCGATTCGGTTGTGTCTCCGTCCGGATCGCTGCAGACGCCTGCGACGAGTTGGCGTTACGCTCAATCCGCAGCGCCGGCGTATTTGGCGATCAGGGCGCGGGCGTCATTGATCAGTGCCTGACCGTCGATACCTTTGCCCTTCATCTCCGCGATCCAGGCGGCATAGACCGGCTCGGCCGCCTTCTTCCAGCGCGCGGTCTCCGCCGCATCGAGCACGACAATGGCGTTGCCGCGCTTTTTGGCCGCCTCAAGACCGGGCGCATCGCCCTCATCCATGGTCTTGCCGGCCCATTTGGACGTGGCGGGGCCGGAGTTGTCGTCGATCACCTTCTTCAGATCCGGCGGCAGGCTGTCGTATTTCGCCTTGTTCATGGCGTAGATGAACACCGTCACATAGAGGCTGCGGTTGCCACTGAAGGCAGTGTGGGTGTTCACCAGCTCGGCCACGCGCAGCGGCGTGGTCACTTCCCAGGGCACCACGGCGGCGTCGATCACGCCCTTGGACAGGGCGTCGGGCATCTGCGGCACCGGCATGCCGACCGGGGTTGCACCGAGCGTGTCGAGCAGCCTGTTCACCATGCGGGTGGGGGCGCGCACTTTCATGCCCTTCAGATCCTCCAGCTTGCGCACGCCGTTGCCTTTGGCATGGATCAGGCCGGGGCCGTGGGTGTGCACGGCAAGTATTTTCACGTCCTTGAATTCGTCTTTCAGGTGCTTCTCGTAGAACTCCCAGGTCGCCGGGCTGTTCTGCTCACCGTTGCCGGCGATGAAGGGCAGCTCGAACACCTCGGACTTCGGGAAACGGCCGGCCGTGTAGCCCGGCAGGGTCCACACGATGTCCACCACGCCGTCGCGCACCTGGTCGTAGAGTTGGGGCGGGGTGCCGCCGAGTTGCATCGAGGGGTACAACTCAACCTTGATGCGTCCCTTGGACTCCGCCTCCACCTTCTTGGCCCAGGGGGCGATGAACTTCGAAGGAATCGGCGCGGGCGCCGGCAGGAACTGGTGCACGCGCAGCGTCACCTGCTGCGCCTGCGCGGAACCTGCCGCCCACGCTAAGGCGGCAAGTACTGCCAAAACAATACGAAGCATGTTCGATCTCTCCTTCTTTATGCGTCCAACCCGCACCCGGTCAGGCCGGACGAAACATCAGCCATTTGAGTGCCCAATTCGATTCAGGCAAGGGTCGTCTATGCCATCTTTTGATCGATGGATTTTTGTCACCTTCCCTGGTCTTGGTTTCCTCGGCGATGAGCGCCGGCATTATTGTCTGCTCCGGAATACTACGTTCTCCGGCTTGAGAATTTTGGAGCAGGGCCAATTCCGGTCGCTTGACTTAGGTCAACCCAGCGGGCGCGCAGATTCCTGAAGCGGCTGGTGCAGCCAGAACGAGTCCATTCAAGCGGGGAAACGGACCGGCGGGTGCGGCGAATTGGCGCGAGCCGAATGCGTGCAGTGAACTGCATCTAAATCGCCCGTACAGGCGCCGTTCAGCCGCACGCGAATACCGTGCCGCAACGTTCATCGTCAGGCAGGAGATTCCGATGAGGCGAGAATTGATCGGGGCCGTGACCACGTTCGCATTGGTGGCCGGCAGTCAGGCCTTTGCGCAGAGTGCGCTGGACATATCGGCGGATCAGCGCGCCAAAATCAAAGAATACATCACACAACAGAAGGTGCAGCCTGCGGCGACGAAGGAGCGTCTTGCCGTCGGTGCCACGGTTCCCGCGGGTGTGGCGCTCATGCCGGCGCCCGCCACCTGGGGTCCGGCGTTTCTGAAGTATCAGTTCGTCTATGCCGATAACCGCGTGCTGCTGGTGGAGCCGAGGAACCGCAAGGTCGTGCAGGTGATCGAGTGATTCCGGCGGCAATAATCTTCAACTCTTAGGGGCCGTCATCCTTCGCGGCCCGCGCTTGGCGCGGGCCGCAGGACGACGCAGATCAGGTCGGGAATTGCCGCCGTTCGTGCGACGGCGCGGCGCTTCGTCTTGCCGTGTGCCGCGCGGCGCGAGGAGGTGTTCACGGAGTAGCGGAGCGACACGCGCGCGGAATTGCCTGCCGAAAGCGAACGGCCTTCGTAACGGCGGTCGTTTTGTTTCGGAGGCAATCGTTCGTGACAGTTGTAAGGACGCGGCATATCGCGCCTATCGGACGGTGTCTGCACCGATGATGAGCTGGCAGTTGTCCGCTTTAGGCGAGGTCTGCGCAGTCGATGACCTGAACCATCGTGTCGACAGCGGCGTCCAAGCTCAGGCCGCATTCGCGCCCCAAGGTGCGCCATGTGAAATAGCTGAGCGCCAAGGGCAGTAATGCGCGCTGTCGCGCACACAGCTTCTCGCCGAGGATTTTTTGGTAGCTCGCAATTTGCGGTTCAAACCGCATCGCCATGA
This sequence comes from Xanthobacteraceae bacterium, assembly GCA_035574295.1. Classification (GTDB taxonomy): domain Bacteria; phylum Pseudomonadota; class Alphaproteobacteria; order Rhizobiales; family Xanthobacteraceae; genus PNAI01. The sequence continues at coordinate 34,872 of DATLYX010000095.1, read as the reverse complement.
TTTCTCGGGTGGGGGGATGAATTTCGGCGTCGCGCAACACGCTGGCGAACAGTTCGGCGTTGCGCTCGTACCAGGCATAGATCGCGCGCAAGGCGACGCGCAGGCGCACGCGCGGATCCTCAATCGCGAGCCATGGGCCGGAATCAGGCGGTGGATCGCGCTCCATGGTCAGGCCCGAGCAGGCCAGGAACAGGCTGCGCTCGTCGGGAAAGTGCGCATAGAAGGTGTGGCGCTGCACGCCGGCCCGTTCGGCGATCATGCTGACGGTGGTGCGCGCAGGCCCCACGCGGGTGTGCAGGTCGACGGCCGCCTCAACGATGCGGCGCCGGGTCTCCGCCTGCTGCGCGGCGCGGCGCTTGAGGGTGTAGGTCCGGGTCATGCGAATTTAATTGCACAGTTATGTGTATTGATTGTTGACAGGCTCGGCAAATTTCACTACACACACATGTATCACGAAATTTGGCCCTAGTCCAGGGAGCGTCCGGCAAGCGCCAAAAGCAGTCAACCTATTGATCGCATGGAGATAATCATGGAAACCCGGATCAGTGAAATCGCCAACGGCATCTACCGACTTTCGACCTTCGTGCCGGACATCGCGCCGCCGGCGGGCATGACCTTCAACCAGTTCCTTGTGCTCGGCGAGCAGCCGCTGCTGTTCCACACCGGCCTGCGCAAGATGTTTCCGCTTGCGCGCGATGCGGTCAGCCGGCTCATTCCGGTGGAGCGCCTGCGCTGGATTACCTTCGGCCATTACGAGGCGGACGAGTGCGGCGCGATGAACGAATGGCTTGCGGTCGCGCCGCAGGCGCAGGTGGCGCACGGGCAGACCGGCGTCATGGTGTCGCTCAACGACATGGCGGACCGCGCGCCGCGCATTCTCCAGGACGGCGAAGTCATCGACCTCGGCGGCAAGCGGGTGCGCTACATCGATACCCCGCATACGCCGCACGGCTGGGACGCCGGCGTACTGTTAGAGGAGACGACCAAGACGCTGATGTGCGGCGACCTGTTCACGCAGCTCGGGAACGGTCCGGCGCTGACCAACGGCGACATCGTCGGACCGGCCATCGCGGCGGAGGATCTGTTCAAGTATTCGTCGCTCAGTCCGGGCATGGGCCAGACCATTCGCGGCCTGGCGAAGTTTGCGCCGCGCACACTGGCGCTCATGCACGGGCCTTCCTTCAACGGGGATGGCGCTGCGGCACTGCTCGCGCTCGGCGACGACTACGAACGCCGGGTTGCGGAGACCGCGCTCGCGGTGCGGCAGGCCGCGGCCGCGTAGCGCGAAATCGGGCGCGGTTCCGATGGCGCGGTCCGGGGCGGTGCAGCTCAGAGCAATGCACCGCGCCGGCTCTTTGCCGGTTGGAATTGTTCGCGGTGCGGCGCCGAAGCTGCGTTCATATTGCGTCCGACCTAAATCATTTCCTGCCGCTTGGCGCGGATGAGCGGGACGGCGATCGAGGCGAGCAGCACCAGCGAGGCGACGAGGAAGGCAAAGCTGATCGGGCTTGTCACCAGTACCCATGGATTGCCGAGCGAAATCAAAAGCGCGCGGCGCAAATATTCCTCCATCATCGGCCCGAGCACGAGGCCCAAAATGAGCGGCGCAGGCTCGCAGCCGAGCTTCAAGAGCACATAGCCGAGCGCGGAGAACAGCACGAGCTGGAACATGTCGAACGGATTGTTGTTGATGGTGAATACGCCGATGCAGCAAAATACGAGAATGGCCGGAAACAGGAACTTGTAAGGCACCGCGAGCAGACGCACCCACAGGCCGATCAGCGGCAGATTGAGTGCGAGCAGGAACAGATTGCCGATCCACATCGATGCGACCACGCCCCAGAACAGCTCCGGCCGCTGCGTCATCACGTTCGGGCCCGGCTGGATGCCTTGAATGATCAAAGCGCCGATGAGCAGCGCCATGGTCGGGTTCGAGGGCACGCCCAAGGTCAGCATGGGAATGAAGGAGGTCTGCGCGCCGGCGTTGTTGGCGGACTCGGGCGCGGCCACGCCGCGGATGTCGCCGTCGCCGAATCTGCGCGGAGGTTTGGCGACCTTCTTCTCGATCGTGTAGGCGGCGAACGACGACAATAGCGCGCCGCCGCCGGGCAGGATGCCGAGCACCGAGCCGAGGCCGGTGCCGCGTGCGATCGACCACAGGCACAATCGGAAATCCGCGCGGGTCGGCAACACGCTGCCGAGACTGGAGGTGTAGGTCTGGCGGGTCTTGGAGCCCTGCTCCAAATTATAGATCACCTCGGCGATGCCGAACATGCCCATGGCCAGCGCGACGAAGCTGATGCCTTCCGCCAGCGCCGGGATGCCGAAGGTGAAACGCATCACGCCGGAATTGACGTCGGTGCCGACCAGCCCGAGCAGGAGCCCGAGCACCACCATGGCGATCGCCTTGCGCAACGAGCCGCGCGCCAGCACAACCGCGCCGATCAGGCCGAAAACCATCAGCGAGAAATAGTCGGCAGGCTGGAATTTCAGCGCGATGTCGGCGAGAAACGGCGAAAACAGCGCCACGATCAAGGTGCCGAAGGAACCGGCGATGAAGGAGCCAATGGCGGCGATGCCGAGCGCGGGGCCGGCGCGGCCCTGACGCGCCATTTTGTAGCCGTCGAGCGTAGTCACGACCGAGGAGGACTCGCCCGGAATGTTGACAAGAATCGCCGTGGTCGAGCCGCCGTACTGGGCACCGTAATAGATGCCGGCCAGCATGATCATCGCGGTGGCGGCGTCGAGATTGAAGGTGAGGGGAAGCAGCATCGCCACGGTCGCGACCGGACCGATGCCGGGCAGGACTCCGATCAGCGTGCCGAGAAAGACGCCGATGAAGCAATAAAAGAGATTCTTGACGCTGACCGCGACGCCGAAACCAAAGGCGAGATTGCCGAGGATATCCATGCGAGGCTCAAAAATTCGGCCAGAGCGCGAGCGGCAACCCGAGCAGGCTGTGGAAGACGACAACCGAGAAAGTCGCGAGGAACAGCGCCAGAGCCACCGACTCCCGCGCACGAAGCTCCGGCTCGGCAAGGCTGCCGAGCAGCGCCAGCACAAACACCGACAGCGCAAAGCCGAGTGAGTCGAGGACCAATCCGAATACCACGATACTGAGCAGGATGATCAGGACTGGCCGTGGATGCACGCGGGGGATCTTTTCTCCGTCCATGAACAAAGACGGCAGCGTGAGCGTGAGGCCGAGAAAAACAAGCAGATACCCGAGCAGGGCGGGAAAATAGCCCGGGCCCATGCGCGCTGCGGTGCCCATGCGGTAGTCGCGCGCCAGCACGACGGTTGCAATGCCAATGGCGGCGAACAGAAGGCCGCACCAGAAATCGCTCTGCGCCCGTATCCGCAACGCAAGCCCCCACTTGCTCTCGCACAGGCGTGATCCCTCAGCGCCCGCGCCGGATCAAGTCCGACGCAGGCTTTTCCGATCATGCCTTCAAACAAAACCGCCCCGCCCGGAAGGCGGGGCGGCCGTCAGTCCATGACACGTCCGGCGCCTGACGTCACTCCACCTTGACGTTGGCCTTGGCCGCCACCTGCTTGAGGCTCGTCGCCTCCTGCCGGATCTTGGCCGCGAACTCCGCCGGCTTCATCCCGCCGGTGGTGCCGCCGCCGGCCGCAAAGCGCGCCTTGACGTCCGGCAGCTCGAGAATCTTGGCCACCTCGCCGTAAATCTTGTCAATGATTGGCTGCGGCACGCCCTTGGGCGCGAACAGGCCGGCCCAGATCGAGGATTGCACGTTGGGCACGCCGCTCTCCTTCAGAGTCGGCCAGTCCTTGTTGACCGAGCTGCGCTCGCCGGTGGTGACGGCAATAACCCGCACGCGGCCGGCCTGGATGTGGGGCATGGCCGAGCCCAAGGCCGCGGTGCCGGCCGGAACCTCGCCGCCGGCGGTGGCGGTGATTGCGGGCGCGCCGCCCTTGTAGGGCACGTGCAGGAACTTTGCGCCGGTCTCAAGACTGAGCCACTCCAGCACCAAATGATTGATGGAGCCGTTGCCCGGCGAGGAGACGCCGATGGTGCCGGGCTTTGCCTTGGCGGCGGCGATCAGCTCCTGCATGGTTTTGTAAGGCGCGTTGGCGTTGACCACGAATACCATGGGCGCGTCGTTGATCAGCGTGATCGGGGTGAAATCGCGGTCGAGATCGTAAGGCACGTCCTTGAACACCGCAGGGTTGACCGCGAATTCCCCGGTATGCGCCATCAGCAGGGTGTAACCGTCGGCCGGCGATTTGGCGGCAGCGGTGACGCCGATGAATGCGTTGCCGCCGGGGCGATTGTCCACGATGACCTGCTGGCCCCAGCGTTCCTGCAGCTTCTGTCCGACCACGCGCGCTGCGGTGTCGACAATGCCGCCGGGCGCAAACGGCACGATGATGCGGATCGGCTTGTTCGGATAGTCCTGGGATTGTGCCGCCGTGCTGGCGAGCGCGAGCACCGCGGCCATCAAACCTGTCAGCAATCGCATGTTCTTTCCTCCCTGCGAACCGTGTGTCTCAAGTGCCCTAAAATAACCGAGAGATCGCTTCCCGCAATGCGGCTGCAGGCCCCAGTTGGAACTATTTTTTCAGCCTTCTGCGGGGGGCAGGAAGGGGGTACTCTGCCGCGGCGCTCTTTGAGTCGGATCGCCGTCACTGTTGAGCAGCGCCATGCGCCAGTATCTCGACCTGATGCAACGCGTGCTCGCCGAAGGGGTCGAAAAGCGCGACCGCACCGGGGTGGGCACGCTGTCGATCTTCGGGCACCAGATGCGCTTCGATCTTGCTGCGGGCTTTCCGCTGCTCACCACAAAGAAGCTGCACGTCAAGTCCATCATCCATGAGTTGTTATGGTTTTTGCGCGGCGATACCAACGTGAAATACCTGCACGAGCACGGGGTCACGATCTGGGACGAATGGGCGGACGAGGCGGGCGAGCTCGGCCCGGTGTACGGCCAGCAGTGGCGCTCGTGGCCGTCGCCGGACGGCAAGGCGATCGACCAGATCGCGCAGGTGATCGCAGACATCCGCAGCAACCCGGATTCGCGGCGGCTGATCGTGAGCGCCTGGAACCCGGCGGACGTGCCGAAGATGGCGCTGCCGCCGTGCCACTGCCTGTTCCAGTTCTATGTGGCGCGCGGGCGGCTGTCGTGTCAGCTCTACCAGCGTTCGGCGGACATCTTTCTCGGCGTGCCGTTCAACATCGCCTCCTATGCGCTGCTCACCATGATGGTGGCGCAGGTGACCGATCTTAAACCCGGCGAGTTCATCCACACCTTCGGCGACGCGCACCTTTATCTCAATCACATCGAACAGGCGCGGCTGCAACTTCAGCGCACGCCGCGCAAATTGCCGACCATGCGGCTCAATCCGGCAGTGAAAGACATCTTTGCCTTCCGCTACGAGGATTTCGCGCTGGAGGGCTATGAGCCGCATCCGCATATCAAGGCGCAGGTGGCGGTTTGACCATGGCCGCACTGCGCATCGTGGTGGTTGCCGCAGTGGCGGAGAACGGCGTGATCGGGCGCAACAACGCGCTGCCGTGGCGGATCAAATCGGACATGGCGCGGTTTCGCGCCATCACCATGGGGAAGCCGGTGGTGATGGGGCGAAAGACGTTTCTTTCCATCGGGAAGCCGCTCGACGGCCGCACCAACATCGTGGTGAGCCGCAATGCCGGGTTCGCCGCACGGGGGGTCGTGGTCGCGCCGAGCCTCGAGGCGGCGCTGCTTGCGGCGCGCGGCGATTCGCTCAGGCGCGGCGCCGAGGAAATCATGGTCATCGGCGGCACCGAAATCTTCGCGCAGGCCCTGCCGCTTGCGGATCGCCTCGATATCACGCTCGTGCACGCGCGACCGGAAGGGGACGCGTATTTTCCGCCGATCGACGCTAAAATATGGCGCGAGAGCGCGCGCCGCGAACAGCCCGCGGGACCGCAGGACGAGGCCGCATACGCGGAGATCACCTACGTGCGCGGGTGAGGCGCGGAGGCGGGTAGGGCCGGCTGCAGCTCGGCCAGGGCATCGCGGATCACACGCCAGGCCCCCTGCAACGCCAGGGTCGCCATAACCGCCGCCACAATCACGTCCGGCCAGCCGGTACCGGTTCCGAACACACCAAGCGCGGCGAGGAGAACGGCAAAGTTGCCGAGGACGTCATTGCGGGTGCAGATCCAGGCCGAGCGCATGTTGGCATCGCCGGTGCGATAGGCCCACAAGAGCGCGAAGGAGGCGACGTTGGCGGCGAGCGCGGCAACGCCCACGACACCCATGGTGAATGCGTTCGGCAATGTGCCGTGCAGGGCATGCCAGACGACGCTGCCGATCACCCAAAGGCCGAACACCGCCATGCTGCCGCCCTTGGCGAGCGCCGCATAGGCGCGATAGCGCAGCGCCATCCCGACCACGAACAGGCTGATGCCGTAATTTGTCGCGTCACCAAAAAAATCCAGCGCGTCGGCCTGCAGCGCTGCCGATCCCGCCAAAACGCCGGCGCCGATCTCGGCGAGAAACATGGCGGCGTTGAGTATCAGCACGATCCAGAGCACGCGGCGATAAGCCGCGTTGCCGCGATGCGGGTCGTTCCGGGGGGTGCAGCATTCGGCGCTCATTGGCGCTGCTCAAAGACCTCAATAATTAATAGGGAGTATCTAGGTGACATGAGGTCTGTTATACAATCACCGGATTTCACGCGGACGACCGGCCGCAATTGAGGCAGTTCGCGCGTTGTAACCCGAGACAGGCTCACATATAACCTTAAGTGACTTCGGCCGGCGACACAGGCCGAGCGAGGAGGATACTCATGCCGTGGAGCAATCAGGGCGGCGGACCCTGGGGATCAGGCGGCGGAAAGGGGCCGTGGGGCTCCGGTCCGCAGTCGTCCGGCCCGACACCGCCGGACCTGGAGGAGCTGTTGCGTCGCAGCCAGGACAAGCTGCGCTCGGTTTTGCCGGGCGGAAATCTCGGCAGCCGAGGAATCGCGTTGATCGCACTGGCGGCGGTCGTGCTGTGGGGCTTCTCCGGCTTCTTCCGCGTGGAACCAGACGAGCTCGGCGTGGTGCTGCGGTTCGGCCGCTTCGACCGGGTGGTGCAACCGGGGCTCAACTATCACCTGCCGTATCCGATCGAAACCGTGCTCACACCCAAGGCGTTGCGCGTGAACCAGATCAACATCGGCATGCGGCTCGACGAGGATTCCCGGCGCGGCCCCACCATGCGTGACGTGCCGGAGGAGAGCCTGATGCTCACCGGCGATGAGAACATCGTCGACGTCGATTTCACCGTGCTCTGGCGCATCAAGCCCAACGGCGTGAGCGACTACCTGTTCAACATTCAGAACCCGGCCGGCACCGTGAAGGCGGTGGCAGAGAGCGCCATGCGCGAAGTGATCGGCCGCTCGGACAGTCGGGAAATCACCACTGTGGCGCGGCAGCAAATCGCCAGCGCCGTGCAGGAGCTGATGCAGAAGGTTTTGGATCAATACGGGGCGGGCGTGCAGGTGACCGAGATCTCGCTGCAGAAGGTCGATCCGCCGGCGCAGGTGATCGACTCGTTCCGCGACGTGCAGGCCGCACGTATAGATCTTGAGCGCGCGCAGAACGAAGCGCAGGCCTACGCCAACCGCGTGGTGCCGGAAGCGCGCGGCCGCGCAGCGCAAATCCTGCAAAGCGCCGAGGCCTATCGGGCGCAGGCAGTGGCCGAGGCGATCGGTCAGACGGCGCGGTTCCTGAAAATCTACGACGAATACAAGAAGGCGCCCGAAGTCACGCGCCAGCGCATGTATCTGGAAACCATGGAGCGGCTGTTGGGTGGCACCGACAAGATCATACTCGATTCCGGCGGTCCAGGGGGCTCGAACGTGGTGCCCTATCTGCCGCTCGACCAGCTACAGCGACGGCCGGGAGGCACGCCATGAAGCTCGGTGTGGCCGGAGGCGTCGTTGCCGTCATCATTCTGGTGGGCCTGATCCTGGCCTACGGCTCGATGTTCACCGTGTATCAGACCCAGCAGGCGCTGGTGGTCCGTCTCGGCCAGCCGATCGGAGCGCCGATCACGCAGCCGGGGCTGCATTTCAAGATGCCGCTGATCGACAGCGTCATCTATATCGACAAGCGCATTCTCGACCTCGAGACGCGACCCGGCCTCGGCGCCGCCAGCGGCGGGCGGCTGACGCAGGACAAGCAGGAGATCATCGCGGCCGACCAGAAGCGGCTCGTGGTTGACGCCTTTGCGCGTTACCGGATCCGCGATGCGCTGCGCTTCTACCAGACGCTCGGCACCATCAACAACGCCAATGCCCAGCTCGAAATCCTGCTCGATTCGGCGCTGCGTCGCGTGCTCGGCGAGGCGACGCTGATGCAGGTGGTGCGCGACGAGCGGGCGCAGCTTATGGCCCGCGTCCGCGAGCAGCTCGACCGAGAGGCGGAGACCTACGGGATCAGCGTGATCGACGTGCGGATCAAACGCGCGGATCTGCCGGACCAGAACAGCCAGGCGGTCTACCAACGCATGCAGACCGAGCGTCAGCGCGAAGCGGCGGAATTCCGCGCCCAAGGCAGCCAGCGTGCGCAGGAGATCCGCTCCAAGGCCGACCGCGACGTGACGGTCATCCTGGCTGAGGCGCAGTCGCGGGCCGAGCAGATCCGCGGCGAAGGCGATGCGGAACGAAACCGCATCTTTGCCGAGGCCTTCAGCAGGGATCCGGACTTCTTCTCCTTCTATCGCTCCATGCAGGCCTACGAGGCGGGAATGCGCCAGGGCGACACGCGCATGGTGCTCCGACCCGATTCGGAATTCTTCCGCTACTTCGTGGATCCGGCCGGCAGGCCGAAGAACGGGGTCCCGGCTCCGGCCGGTGGTCCCGTGCGCCCGCCGCAGCCGCGATAGAAGACAGGAAAGACGTATCCCGGCGGCAGTGGCCTGATCGCATTGATGGCTGAATTCCTGGTTGCGCTCGGTCTGGTTTTCGCCATCGAAGGGCTGGTATTCGCCGCTTTCCCGGCGGCTATGAAGCGCGCCATGGCCCAGGTCATCAACGCTCCGGATGGGTTGCTGCGCGTGGTGGGAATCGCTTCCGCAGCGATCGGCGTCATTCTTATCTGGCTGGTGCGCGGCTGATCTCACAGATTGGGCGTCAGAGACATGATGAACGGGTCGCTTTTCCGCCCTAATCCGGCCGTTCACTGCAATATTAAGGGTCCTTAAAGCTCTCTTGCGTCCCTTTGCGGGGGCAGGCAGTGTCATGACCCCGGCAACTTGAGGAGAACTGACGGCCATGGCCCGTTTCTTCGCCGTTCTCGCCCGTTCGCTCCGCCAACCGGCTCTGGCGACCGCTGTCGTCGGGGCGCTGGCGCTTTCCTCGACCTCGCCGGCCTCGGCCAGGGGGCCGGAGGCAATCGCCGACGTGGCCGAGCGGGTGATCGATGCGGTCGTCAACATCTCAACCACGCAGACGCTTGAGGCGCGCAACACGCCGACACCGCAACTGCCGCCCGGCTCGCCGTTCGAGGAATTCTTCGAGGAATTCTTCAAGAACCGGCGCGGCCAGGACGGTCAGGTGCCCAACCGGCCGCCGCGCAGGGTCAGCTCGCTCGGCTCGGGTTTCGTCATCGATCCCTCCGGCATCGTGGTCACCAATAATCACGTGATTGCGGAAGCAGACGAAGTTCACGTCATCTTTAACGACGGTACGCGGTTGAAGGCGGAGATCGTGGGCCGCGACCAGAAGACCGATCTCGCGGTGTTGAAGGTCAATGCCAACAAGCCGCTCAAATACGTGAAATTCGGCGATTCCGAAAAACTGAGGCTCGGCGAGTGGGTGATCGCCATCGGCAATCCTTTCAGCCTCGGCGGGTCGGTCACCGCAGGGATCGTTTCGGCGCGCAACCGCGACATCAATTCTGGCCCCTACGACAACTACATCCAGACCGACGCTGCCATCAACCGCGGCAATTCCGGCGGGCCGTTGTTCAATCTCGACGGAGAGGTGGTCGGCGTGAACACGGCCATCATCTCGCCGACGGGGCAGTCGGTCGGCATCGGGTTTGCCGTGCCGTCGAAGACGGCGATGCCGATCATCCAGCAATTGCGCGAGTACAGGGAAGTGCGGCGCGGCTGGCTCGGGGTGAAGATTCAGCCGGTCACCGAAGAGATCGGCGAGAGCCTGAACATCAAGCCGCCGCGCGGCGCATTGGTCGCGGGCGTGGATGAGCGCGGGCCGGCGGGACCGGCCGGCATCCAGCCGGGCGACGTCATCGTCAGGTTCGACGGCAAAGATATCAAGGAGATGAAAGAGCTGCCGCGCATCGTGGCGGACACGCCGGTCGGCAAGGAAGTCGAAGTCGTCATCATTCGCAAGGGCAAGGAAGAGCGGAAGATGGTGAAGCTCGCCAGGCTCGAAGATGCCGAAAAACCGGTGCAGGCCAATGTCAAGGCGCAACCGCCGAAGGAGCGTTCCACGGTGCAGAAGAGCCTCGGGCTCGAGCTATCGACGCTCACAGACGAGCTGCGCAAGCGCTACAAGATCAAGGACGGCCTCAAGGGCGTGGTGATCACCGGCGTCGATCAGTCTTCGCCCGCGGCGGACCGGCGGCTCGCCCCCGGCAGCGTCGTGGTGCAGGTCGAGCAGGAGCAGGTCACCACCCCGGCGGATGTGCAGAACCGCATCGAGCAAATACGGCGCGCAGGCAAGAAGACCGCCCTACTGCTGGTGGCGACGCCGGATGGCGACATGATGTTCGTGGCATTGCCGATCAACTGACGACTGAAGCCAGACCACGGACGACGGACAAGGGCGACGGAAGAGGGCACTCTTCCGTCGTTCTCTCTTTCCTGTCGTCTGTCCTTTGTCGTCCGTCAATCCAGCACATGGCTGAGCAGGCCGTCGGCGAGCTTGGGCTCGAACCAGGTGCTTTTGGGCGGCATGATGAGGCCCAAGTCGGCGACTGCCATCAGATCGGACATCTGGGTCGGATAGAGCGAAAAGGCGGCGGCCATCTCGCCGGAGGCAACGCGACGCGCAAGCTCCTCGAGCCCGCGGCCGCCGCCGACGAAATCGATGCGCTTGTCGTTGCGCTGGTCCTTGATGCCGAACAACGGCTCGAGCACGTGGCGCGTAAACAGCGTGATGGGCAGCCGGCCAATGGGGTCATCGAGCGGGATCAATTCGCGCGGCAGCGTGAGGCGATACCAGCGGGCGGCAAGATAAAGGCCGAATTCATTGGTCGCGGCCGGCCGCACCGGCCGGTCGAAAGGCTCCACCGCAAAGGTCGCACGCAACGCAGCGAGCAGCGCCTCCGGCGTGCGGCCGTTAAGGTCGCGCACCACGCGGTTATAGTCGAGAATTTTGAGCTCGTGGTGCGGAAACAGAACCGCGAGAAAATAGTCGTGGGATCCCTCGCCCGTGCGCGACCGCGCCACGCGGGCGGCGGCGGCGGAGCGGTGGTGCCCGTCGCAAATGTAGAGCGCCGGCAGGGCATCGGCCGCGCGTGTGATCGCCTCGATTGCGGCAGGCTCGCTCACCACCCAGAGCTGATGCCGCACACCGTCGTCGGCCACCGTATCGACATCGGGCGGCACGGCTGCGGCGCGCTTGAGCATGTCGTCGAGCGCGGGTGCGCTCGGATAGGCGAGCATCACTGGTCCGGTCTGGGCATTGACCGCCTCGATCTGCCGGACGCGGTCGTCCTCTTTCACCGGGGTGGTCAGCTCGTGTTTGCGGATGCGGCCGCGCTCGTATTCGGCGACGGAGGCGACGGCGGCAAGCCCGGTCTGGCTGCGGCCATGTGCGGTGAGGCGATAGACGTAATAAGCCGGCTTGTCGTCGCGGATCAGCACGCCCTCGGCCGCCATGCGGTGAAGGTTTTCTGCCGCCTTGGCGTAAACCGCGCCAGCATAGGGATCCACGGCCGGGTCGAGATCGATCTCGGCCTTCGAGACGTGCAGGAAACTGTACGGCTTGCCCTTGGCGCGAATGAGCGCCTCCGCGCTCGACAGCACGTCATAGGGCGGCGCCAGCACCTCGGCGGCGCGGCCGGGCGCAGGACGCAGCGCGCGAAAGGGGGCAATCAGGGGCAATGGCGGATTCCGTTTTGGGTCGGAGGCACAGTCAGGTCGATCTTTGGGCGGTTCATTCGAAGATCGGTGCAACCCGACTCAACGCTTCGTCTATAATATAATTGGGTATTCTTTCCAGTATTTTCCCCCCGCGCGCTTGCAGGTCGAGGATGCGCGGTTGATCGCAGCGAACAATGCCGGTAGTACGCGTGCCCGCTCCATTGAGGGAAACGGCGAAGCCAATCGTTCGCCCGAAGCGGCCTCTCCAGTCGTGATCGGCGCGACGATGGATAGTCCGGTGACTCTATTAAACTCGCTTCGCGAGAGAACAAGCACCGGCTGCTTGCCTTGCTGCTCGCGCCCGGTTGCGGGGTCAAGCGAGACAAGATAGATGTCGCCGCGTTCCATCAAACAAGCTCGCGACCGACGGGCCGACCCGAGGTCCAGTCACGGTTCTTCGGAAGCCGCCCGACCACCGGCTTCCACTCGGCTAACAATTGGTCAAGGCCGTGTCGATGGTTTGGCACCGGGTCAATCGTCAATTTACCGGCTTTGATCGACAGGTTAACTTTAGCACTCATGCTGAGATTGAGGGCATTCAGCATAGGCTTGGGGATCGTCAGCATGATTGACCCCAAACCTTACGCAGGCGTGCGGTGTGAGCCATGATCGCTCGCTTTCTCTAAAATATAAAAATATAACAGCGCCTCGCCCTGCAACAAAAACGTATGTCGTGAATCGCCCAACAGCAATCCTGATCGCCGGGCCGACGGCGAGCGGCAAATCGGCGCTGGCGCTGGAGCTCGCGGAAGAGCTCGGCGGCACGATCATCAATGCCGACGCCATGCAGGTGTATCGCGACCTGCGCATCATCACGGCGCGGCCGACGCCGGAGGAGGAGGCGCGCGTGCCGCATCGGCTCTACGGCCACGTGGATGCGGCGGAAAATTATTCTGTCGGGCGCTGGTGCGTTGACGTACAGGCGGTGCTGGCGGAGGTCGAAGCCGCGCGTCGTCTTCCGATCCTTGTGGGCGGCACCGGCCTTTACTTCAAGACGCTGACACAAGGGCTCGCGGCCGTTCCGCCGACTCCCCCGGAGGTGCGCGCGGCGGTTCGCGCCCGGCTAGCGGAGGTGGGGCCTGAAGTGCTGCATGCCGAACTGGCACAGCACGATCCGGAGATGGCCGCGCGGCTGAAACCCGGCGACCAAACGCGCATCGCCCGCGCGCTCGAAGTTTTGCAGGCCACGGGCCGTTCGCTTGCCGAATGGCAGCGGCAGGGCATGCAACCCATCCTCGACCCGGCCCGCGCAGCCAAAATGTTTCTCGCTCCGGACCGCGGCACGCTGCACAGGCGGATCGAGGAACGGTTCGATGCCATGCTGGCCGCCGGCGCGCTCGGGGAGGTCCGGGCGCTCGATGCGCGCGGACTCGATCCGCTGTTGCCGGCAATGAAAGCGCACGGGGTTCCGTGGCTCAGGCGGTATCTGCACGGGGAGATCACGCTGGCGCAGGCGGCGGAGGGTGCGAAGATGGACACCAAACGCTACACCAAGCGGCAGCTCACGTGGTTTCGCCATCAGATGCCGGGATGGGCCTGGATCGAGCCGAAGCGTGCCATGCAAAGGGCGCGGGACATGCTCGGCGCACTTTTGGCTTGACGTAGCGGCGGGATGCCCCTATATGGCGCGCAACGAAATGGCAAAAGTATCGAGCAATGCGCAATAAAATTACCCAGATTGTGACCGTGGTCGTTAGGGAGCACACCGCCGGGGGTGGCTAGGCCACCCGCGATACGGCGGTGTGCGAAGGGGCTCCAAGCCCCTTTTTTAATTCCCGGCCGATGCACGCAGATTGGAGCGAACCATGAAAGAGATGACCGGCGCCGAAATGGTGATTCAAGCCCTGAACGATCAGGGCGTCGAACACATCTTCGGCTATCCCGGCGGCGCAGTGCTGCCGATCTATGACGCCATGTTCCACCAGGACAAGGTGCGGCACATCCTGGTCCGCCACGAGCAGGGCGCGGTGCATGCGGCGGAAGGCTATGCGCGCTCCACCGGCAAGGTCGGCTGCGTGCTGGTGACGTCCGGACCCGGCGCCACCAACGCGGTGACGGGTCTGACCGATGCATTGATGGACTCGATCCCCATCGTCTGCATCACCGGGCAGGTGCCGACGCACCTGATCGGCAACGACGCGTTCCAGGAATGCGACACCGTCGGCATCACGCGGCCCTGCACCAAATACAACTACCTGGTCAAAAGCATCGCCGATCTGCCGCGGGTGCTGCACGAGGCGTTCTATGTTGCCTCAAGCGGCCGGCCGGGGCCGGTGGTGGTCGATATTCCGAAGGATATTCAGTTTGCCAAGGGCAAATATTTCAAGCCGAACGAGTTCCAGCATCAAGGCTATAAGCCGAGGCTGAAGGGCGATCCCGAGAAGATCAAGGCGGTGATCGCCATGATGGCGCAAGCCAAGCGGCCGGTGTTCTATACCGGCGGCGGCGTTATCAATTCCGGTCGGGCGGCGAGTCGGCATCTGCGCGAGCTCGTGAAACTCACAGGCTTTCCGATCACCTCGACGCTGATGGGTCTGGGGGCGTTCCCTGCGGCCGATCCGCAGTGGCTCGGCATGCTCGGCATGCACGGCACCTACGAGGCCAACATGGCGATGCATGACTGCGACCTGATGATCTGCATCGGTGCGCGGTTCGACGACCGGATCACGGGGCGGCTCGATGCGTTCTCTCCTGGCTCGCGCAAGATCCACGTGGACATCGATCCCTCCTCGATCAACAAGAACGTCAAGGTGGACATCGGCATCGTCGGCGATTGCGCGCATGTGCTGGAGGACATGCTCAAGGCCTGGCGCGAGCGATCGCCGCAGATCGACAAAAAAGCGCTGGCCGAGTGGTGGAAGCAGATCGACAAGTGGCGCGCGCGCAAATCGCTCGCCTACAAGAATTCAAACGGCATCATCAAGCCACAGTACGCCATTCAACGGCTGTACGAATTGACCAAGGACCGCGACACCTACATCACCACGGAAGTGGGCCAGCACCAGATGTGGGCGGCGCAGTTCTATCAGTTCCAGGAACCGAACCGCTGGATGACGTCGGGCGGGCTCGGCACCATGGGCTACGGCCTGCCGGCGGCGGTGGGGGTGCAGCTTGCGCACCCGAAATCGCTAGTGATCGACATCGCCGGCGAGGCGTCGGTGCTGATGACCATGCAGGAGATGTCGACGGCGGTGCAGTACCGGCTGCCGATCAAGATCTTCGTCATCAACAACCAGTACATGGGCATGGTGCGGCAGTGGCAGGAGCTGTTGCACGGGGGGCGCTATTCGCAGAGTTATACCGAGGCGCTGCCGGATTTCGTAAAACTCGCCGAGGCCTATCACGCGGTCGGCATCCGCTGCGACAAGCCTGCTGATCTCGACGACGCGATCAAGGAGATGATCGCGGTGGATCGGCCGGTGATCTTCGACTGCGTGGTGGACCAGAACGAAAACTGCTTCCCCATGATCCCCTCGGGGCGTGCGCACAACGAGATGATTTTGGGCGACGCCGGAGTGGATCCGGAGGACGCCATCACTGAGGAAGGCAAGGTGCTGGTGTAGCGACGAACTTCGCCACCCTCTTCCCTTGCGGGAGAGGGTGGCGAGCCAAGCGAGCCGGGTGAGGGGTCCGGATTCGCTGCCTGCATCACCCCTCACCCGGTCCTCGCAGCGCCAGGCGCTGCTCGGGCCACCCTCTCCCACAAGGGGAGTGGGTACTTGGAGAATACCGCTTGAGCACGACAACGTCCCACTATCCCGCCGCGCCCGCGGCGCAAAACATCGAGTCGCACACGCTGTCGATCATCGTCGACAACGAGCCGGGGGTGCTGGCGCGGGTGATCGGCCTGTTCTCCGGCCGCGGCTACAACATCGACTCGCTTACCGTCTCGGAGACCGAGCACCAAAAACACCTCTCGCGCATCACCATCGTCACCCGCGGCACGCCCATGGTGATCGAGCAGATCAAGAACCAGCTCGATCGCCTGGTGCCCGTGCATCGTGTGGTGGATATGACGGTGATGGGGCCGCACATCGAGCGGGAGCTCGCGCTGGTGAAAGTGCGGGGCAAAGGCGAGCACCGCATGGAGGCGCTGCGGCTGGCCGACGCCTTCCGCGCCCGCGTGATCGATGCCACTACGGAAAGTTTCGTGTTCGAAATCACCGGCGCTTCCGACAAGATCGAAAGTTTCATCAACCTGATGCTGCCGATCGGGCTCGTGGAAGTGGCGCGCACCGGCGTGGTCGCCATCGGCCGCGGACCGGAGGGCATGTAACGCCGGCGAGTGAAGGCGCGCTTGCATGCCCCTCGATCTGTTTCTCGCTTTGGTCGTGTTCGCGGCCGTGATGGCGTTCACGCCGGGGCCGAACAACATCATGCTGGCGGCGTCGGGGGTGAATTTCGGTTTTGCACGAACGATCCAACACATGCTCGGCGTCACCGTCGGCTTTGCGATGCTGCTGATCGGCTGCGCGGCCGGGCTCGGCCTCATCTTCGCCGCCATCCCCGCGCTGCACCTTGTGCTCAAAGTCGCCGGTGCGCTCTATCTTTTGTGGCTCGCGTACAGGGTTGCCACCGCACGGCCAGCCAATGACGCGCCGGCAACGGCGCAGCCGCTCACGTTCTGGGAAGCGGCGCTGTTTCAGTGGGTCAATCCGAAAGGGTTGGTGGCGGCGCTGAGCGCGATCTCGATCTATGTCCGACCCGGCCATGAGCTGGCGGATTTCGTAATGATGCTCGGAGTGTTCACCGTCTGCACCGCAGGGGCGGTGATAACCTGGGCGGCGTTCGGCGTCGCCCTGCGCGGGCTGTTGCGCAATCCGCTGCATGCGCGGATTTTCAATGGCAGCATGGCCGCGCTGCTGGTCGCGAGCGTCGTGCCCATGGTTCTTTGAAAGGGGCCGGCTAGCGCCACTGCAACGGAGCGATCCCCCGCAACGGGAACTGCCGCGCAGTGAGGTGAAATTTGGCTTTATTCCTCAGAGAGTTCACCTTACCCTTCAAAAATTCGTGATCGCAAAATCATTGAATCGCTATGCCGGCGTCCTGTTAGACTGCTAACCAATGCCTCTCAACACTTGAAATTGGCCGTCAGCGCTCAGCCGCAAAATCGGAGGTCATTCCATGTTCGTAAGTCGTCGTGCGTCGTGGCAGGCCGTGCTCGCCCTCGTGGCGGCGGTCGGCCTTTGCACGGGACTGCCCGCCGGACGCGTAACGGCGCAGGTGAAGCTCGACGTACCCTTCGTGCCGACGCCGCAGGCCGTGGTCGATCGCATGTTGGAAATGGCCAAGGTCACCGCCGACGATTTTCTGATCGATCTCGGTTCCGGCGACGGCCGCATTCCGATCACCGCCGCCAAACGCTTCGGCGCGCGTGCGCTCGGCATCGACATCGATCCGCGCCGCATCGCCGAGGCCAATGCCAATGCCCAGAAGGCCGGTGTCACTGACCGTGTTACTTTCCGCCAACAGAACCTGTTCGAGACGCCTATCGGCGAGGCCACGGTGCTGACCATGTATCTGTTGGAGTCGGTCAATCTCAAACTTCGGCCGCGCATCTTGAAGGAGTTGAAACCGGGCACGCGCGTGGTCTCACATGCCTTCCACATGGGAAGCTGGAAGCCGGACAAACACGAGGTGGTGGACGGCAACGACATCTATCTCTGGATCACCCCAGCCAACGCGGACGGCCGCTGGATCTTGAAATACGGCGAGCAGAACATCGATCTGGTCATCCGGCAAAAATTCCAAAGGCTGACCGGCTCCGCCTCCCTCGGCGGGCGCAGCGTGGCGCTGGAAAGGCTGACCCTGCGGGGAGATGAAATCAGCTTCGTGCTCAACATGGGCAAGGAGCGCAGGCGTTTTGCCGGCCGTGTGGCCGGGGATACGATCGAACCCGTGCCGGCCGCGACCAAGGAACCTGCGCGCGGCGCGGTGCAGTGGGCCGAAGACTGGCGCGCCACACGCGGCTGATTTTGGACGACCCATGGCAGACAAGCCCCAGGCCACACCGCAGGCCAGCCTTACGGTCCTCGACGGCGTCGCCGTCATGGTCGGGATTGTGGTCGGCATCGGCATCTTCAAGACGCCGTCGCTCGTGGCCGCGAACGTCGACAGCGGCATGACATTCATGGCCGTCTGGCTGTTGGGCGGTTTGGTGACGCTGATCGGGGCGCTCTGCTATGCGGAGCTTGCCGCCGCACATCCCAGCGCCGGCGGCGAATACCACTTTTTGCAGCGCGCCTACGGCCGCATTCCGGCAACCCTGTTCGCCTGGGCGCGCGGCACGGTGATCCAGACTGGTGCGATCGCCCTGGTCGCTTTTGTGTTCGGGGATTACGCCGCGCAGCTTGTGCCGCTCGGCCCGAACGGACCCGCGATCTACGCGGCGCTTACGGTGATCGTGTTTTCGGCCTTGAACCTTGTCGGCACTTTGCAGAGCGCCAATGCGCAGCGGATTTTCACCATCGTGACGCTCGGCGCCATGCTGGTCGTGATCGTTGCGGGCCTGCTCTACGTCGGTAACAGCCAGGCTGCGGCCGCGCCCGCTTCGGCGAGCGGAACCTCGGGCGGTGCGGTCGGGCTGGCGATGGTGCTCGTGCTCTTGACATACGGCGGCTGGAACGAGGTGGCCTATCTTTCCGGCGAGATGCGCGACGTGCGGCGCAATATGATGCGCGTGATGGTGTTCGGCACGCTGGTTCTGGTCGCCCTGTACGGGGCGATGGCGTTCGCCTATCTGCACGCCTTGGGTCTCGAGCGGCTGCGCGCGGCCGAAGCGCCAGCCGCCGACCTGATGCGTCTTGCGGCCGGTCAGACCGGAGCGGTCGTGCTCGCGCTCGTCGTCTGCTGTGCCGCGATCAGCACGCTGAATGGCACGATCTTCACCGGCGCGCGGGTCTATTTTGCGCTCGGCCGCGACATTCCCGCGCTCGGCAAGCTCGGTATCTGGAGTTCCAAAGGCGACAACCCGGTCAACGCGATTCTGCTTCAGGGTGCCATTGCGTTCGGGCTCGTGCTGTTCGGCGCCACCACGCGAGACGGCTTTCAGGCGATGGTGGAATATACCGCGCCGGTGTTCTGGTTCTTCATGATGCTGGTCGGCCTGTCGCTGTTCGTGCTGCGGTGGCGCGAGCCCGAGCGCGAGCTGCCATTCCGCGTGCCGCTCTATCCCGTCACCCCGGCGCTGTTCGTGCTGACCTGCCTGTATCTGTTGTATTCCAGCCTGATGTATACGGGGCTGGGGGCGCTGGTCGGGGTGGTGGTGCTCCTGGCCGGCGTGCCGCTCTTGTTCCTCGCCGATGCGCGGCGACGTTCGGTTCCGGCGGAATAGCTTGATTTTCCGGCGCTAATGCCGTCTTTACCGGGTCGGACAACGAGCCGGGAAGGGGCAAAGCACATGCGTGTGTATTACGATCGCGACGCCGACTTAAACCTGATCAAGGGCAAGAAGGTCGCCATCATCGGTTATGGCAGCCAGGGTCACGCCCACGCGCTGAATCTGCGCGATTCCGGTGTCAAGAACGTGGTGGTGGCGCTGCGCAAGGGGTCACAGGGGGTGAAAAAGGCGCAGGCCGAGAAACTCAAGGTGATGGAGGTTGCCGCCGCCGCCAAATGGGCGGACATCATGATGATGCTGACGCCGGACGAGCTTCAGGCGGGCATCTACTACGATCACCTGCACAAAAACATGAAAAAAGGCGCGGCGCTGATGTTCGCGCACGGGCTCAACATCCATTTCAACCTGATCGAACCGCGGCCAGACCTCGATGTGATGATGATCGCACCAAAGGGGCCGGGACATACGGTGCGGGCGGAATATCAGCGCGGGGCGGGCGTGCCGATGCTGATGGCGGTGCACCGCGACGTCTCCGGCAATGCGCACGATCTGGCGCTGTCCTACGGCGCGGCGATCGGCGGCGGGCGCGCGGGCATCATCGAGACCACGTTCCGCGAGGAGTGCGAGACCGATCTGTTCGGTGAGCAGACCGTGCTGTGCGGCGGGGTGGTGGAATTGATGAAGGCCGGCTACGAGACGCTGGTGGAAGCCGGATATGCGCCGGAGATGGCGTATTTCGAGTGCATCCACGAGATGAAGCTGATCGTGGATCTGATCTACGAGGGTGGCATCGCCACCATGAATTACTCGGTGTCGAACACCGCGGAGTACGGCGAATACGTGTCCGGCCCGCGTATCATCACCGATGCCACGCGCGCGGAAATGAAAAAGATTCTCGCCGACATCCAATCGGGCAAGTTCGTGAAAGACTGGATGCTGGAGAACCGCGTGAACCAGACTTCGTTCAAGGCGATGCGCGCCAAGCTCGCGGCGCACCCGGCCGAGGAGGTGGGGGCCAAGCTGCGCGCCATGATGCCGTGGATCAAGCAGCGGGCGCTGGTGGACCGGAGCCGGAATTAGCTGGCATCATGGCATGGTTGCGGGTGCAGACGAATGAGTGCACCGTCTCATCCTGAGGAGCGCCCGCAGGGCGCGTCTCGAAGGATGAGGCGGCCTCATGCTTCGAGACGCCCCTGCGCCCAATGCGACGTGGTCACAGGGCGCGCCCTGTCGCAAGGGCGCATGGGCTCCTCAGCATGAGGCCGATCGAATCGGATGCCGCAACTGCACAGGCCGCGCTGCGGGCAAGCTTGGGCGTTGCGGCCGTGGCGCTGCGCGAGGCGGCGATCGCCTTCCGGCTGGCGGACGGCGGCGTGTACGAGGCGGTCGATCGAACCACGCTGAACGTGGCGGACGGCGAGTTCGTCGCCATCGTTGGGCCGACCGGCTGCGGCAAGACCACGCTGCTCAACGTGGCCGCAGGACTGTTCCCGCCAAGCTCCGGTCAGGTCGATATTTTCGGCGCACCCCTGAACGGCCTGAACCGGCAGGCCGGATATCTGTTCCAGTCCGAGGCGCTGTTTCCCTGGAAGACGGCGATCGAGAACGTGGCGATCGGACTCGAAGTGGCCGGCGTGCCGCAGACCGAGGCACGCGAACGGGCGCAGGCATGGCTTGCCCGCGTCGGGCTCGGAAGCTTTATGCACCGCTATCCGCACATGCTCTCCGGCGGCCAGCGCAAGCGGGTGGGGCTCGCGCAGGTTCTCATCCGCGACCCGAAAATTTTGTTGATGGACGAGCCGTTCGGGCCGCTCGATGCGCAGACGCGGCAGATCATGGGCAACCTCTTGCTCGACTTGTGGAGCGCCGACCGCAAGGCGGTGATGTTCGTCACCCATGATCTTGAGGAGGCGATTGCGCTGTCGGACCGGGTCGTGATCATGTCCGCGGGGCCGTCGGCGCGCATCATAGGCGACTGGCGCGTGCCGCTCGCGCGGCCGCGCGACATCGCAGAGGTGAAGCTGGAACGCGCGTTCCACGATCTGCACCGCGAAATCTGGCAGGCGCTGAGATCCGAGGTGCTCAAGGGCTACGCGCGCACGGAGGGGGGATGATGCCTTCGCGGCCGATGCTGATCTCGCTGCAGCTTCTGGTCGCGGTGGTGGCGATCGTGTTCTGGCACTTCGCGACCACCGTCCCGATCTACGAGAAGACCTATATCCTGCACCCGTTCTTCTTCTCCACACCGCTCGATGTGTTCAATCGCATCGTCAAATGGTTTTACGAGGGCACGATCTGGAAGCATTTGTGGATCACGCTGCTCGAAGCAGTGCTGGCCTTCGTGATCGGCTCGGTCGCGGGCGTGCTGGTCGGGTTCTGGTTCGCGCAGCGGCCGCTGATCAACGCGATCTTCGACCCCTACGTGAAGATGATCAACGCGCTGCCGCGCGTGGTGCTGGCGCCGATCTTCGCACTGTGGCTCGGGCTCGGCATCTGGTCGAAGGTGGCGCTCGGGGTGACGCTCGTGTTCTTCATCGTATTCTTCAACGTCTATCAGGGGGTGAAGGAGGTTAGCCCCACCGTGCTTGCCAATGCGCGCATGCTCGGCATGAGCGAGCGGCAACTCATGCGGCACGTGTACTGGCCGTCGGCGCTGTCCTGGATGTTTTCCTCGCTGCACACGTCGGTGGGGTTCGCCGTGGTGGGCGCGGTGGTGGGCGAATATCTCGGCGCGGCGGCGGGACTCGGTTACATCATCCAGCAGGCCGAGGGCACGTTCGACGTGGCCGGTGTGTTCGCCGGCATGGTGGTGCTCGCGGCGTTCGTCATCCTGATCGACAGCCTGGTGACGCTGGTCGAGCGGCGGCTATTGGTCTGGCGGCCGGTCGCCGCCGAGACGCGGACGTGATATGGTGCGGAAAACCGTTCGGAAGGACAGTTCGGGAGGACAGCATGACATCGAGACGGATCGTGAGTTTCGCCTTCGCATTGGTGCTCGGGCTTGCATTCGCGCAGGCGGCGCAGGCGCAGGCGCCGGAAAAGAAGAATCTGGTGCTGGGGGTCGGCGGCAAGAGCGCGTTCTATTACATCGCGCTGACCATCACGGAGCGCCTCGGCTACTTCAAGGAGCAGGGGCTGGACGTGACCATCAACGATTTCCGCGGCGGGGCACAGTCGCTGCAGGCGCTGGTCGGCGGGTCGGTCGACGTGGTCACCGGCGCCTACGAACACACGATCCGCATGCAGGCCAAAGGCCAGGACATCCGCGCGGTGATCGAGCTCGGACGGTTTCCCGGCATCGCGGTCGGTGTGCGCACGGCACGCGCGGCCGCCTACAAATCCGCGGCTGACCTGAAGGGCATGAAGATCGGCGTCAGCGCGCCGGGATCTTCCACCCATTTCTTCGTCATGCACATGATGGCGAAAGCGGGGCTCAAGCCTACGGACGCCTCCTTCATCGGCGCCGGCATTGGACCCTCGGCGATCGCGGCCATGAAGAAGGGCGAGATCGACGCCATCTCCAACGTCGATCCGGTGATCGTGAAGCTTGAAATGGACGGCGACATCAAGGTGGTGGCGGACAGCCGCACCGAGGCGGGAACGCGCGCGCTGTTCGGCGGCTCGAACCCGGCCGCGGTGCTGTATATGAAGAACGATTTCATCGAACGCAATCCGAACACGGTGCAGGCGCTGGTCAATGCCTTCTACAAGGGGCTGAAGTGGCTGGAGAAGGCGACGCCGGAGCAGATCGCGGCGACCGTGCCGGAGGAGTATTATCTCGGCGACAAGCCGCTCTACTTGGCGGCGGCCAAGGCCAACAAGCCGACGGTGTCGCTCACCGGCGTCATCCCGCCGGAGGGCATGAAATCCGCCTACGACATGCTGGTGCAGTTCGATGAGGAATTGCGCAAGGCGAAGATCGATCTATCGAAGACCTTCGTCGATCGCTTCGTGAAAAAGGCAGCGGGGATCTGACGCAGGTTTCGGTCGAGTCGTTGCCCTGACAGTTCGGCCGAACATTCGTGCTGATAAAACGACATTGGGCGAGCGCCGCTTTTCCTCTCTCCCCACGATAAATTTCCCCTCCTCCCCGCGCTGGGGGGGAAGAGGGGGCCGGGCGAACGCAGTGAGCGAGGCGGGAAAGGGGGCAAGATCGAGCGCAAGATCTTAAGCCCTCTCCCGGCGCGTGCTTCGCTTCCGCTCAGCACGCGCAACCCTCTCCCGCAGGCGGGAGAGGGAAATTTTTTCCGGTGGGAGAGGGGATATTTTCGTCGGCGGGAGAGTGACCAACTTCGCCGGCCATCTCAGGATGACGGCGAAGGGTGATGGGCTGCGTGCCGGACGTGGCTCACGTGACGGGCTGCACGGAGGCCACGCGAAAGGTGTGCAGCTCGCCGTCGGCGTCGGTGATCGAGACATATTCGCCCACCCTGAAGGCGTGGGTGCCGAAACGGTAACCGGGTTCGTCGTCGTCGCGACGGGCGACGTCGTAGTCGAAGTACCAGCGGCCGTGTTCCTTGCCGCCCGGTCGGTACATCAGCTTGCCGAACTGGTCGTCCTCGCCCTCCCAGAAGCGCCGCACGCGGCAATTGTCGCGGTACTGCTGCCACAGGTGCGGGTCGATATGGTCTTCGGCGTCCAGCGGCGCGACGAACTCGTAGCCGTGACGATTGGAGCCTTCGGGAAATTCCTTCGATCGCGCCAAATGGAGGCGGATGCGTTTGAAAGCGTGCGGCAACGCCATGTGGGTCTCTTTCGCGGTCCTATGACGACAATGAGGTAATAACTCTGCCATTACAGGGGGAGTTCATTGATGTATGTCAACGGCTGACCGGCAGCGCATCCGGGACATAACGCAAGGTCGTGTGAAGTGCGGGCTCTACTACAGCCGGGGCGGCTCTTTACACCCGTTGCGCTGATAACAGAGGCCGCCCGCATGCTAGGAGACGACCGCGTTCCGCGACCTGCTCAGCATGAGGGCGGATCGGTTCAAAAATCGGGTCGGTATTAGATGATTTTTACGTACTCGAAGTCGCCGGGCTTATTGTCGATGCCGACCTTGGGCGGCGCGATCCAGGAGGCGAATTTGCCGGGGCGCACTTCGGGTATCATCAGGCTCTCAATGAAGGCGCCGTCCTCTTCGGAAGGGAGAAACTCGTTCTTGCGCTTCTCCCATTCGGCATCGCTCAGGATGTTTCCATCGATGTCCGCCTTGATGCTGGCGAACTCGCCGATCTTGCGGTGGAAGGCCACGTGCGGCAGCCGCAGCTTGAACGGGATGCCGTATTTTTCGATGACCTTATTCCAGCGATTCATGCCGTTCTGGCAATCGCCGAGATAATCGTCGCGCAGCCGCATGTTGATGGCGGAGAGCGCCGGCGCGTCCTCCTTGACGATCTTGCCGTCGATCAGCCGCAACACCGGATAGGTCGCGTTTTCGAGCTTGTGGTCGTCCTGCAGCTTCTCCTCGCGGAAGCGGCCCTTGAGTCCGGCGTGGAACGCATTGGCGGCGTTGGTGGAAATCTCGCTGCCGAACAGGTCGAGGGTCAGCGAGAAGTGAAGGTTGACCTTCTTCTGAATGGTGGGAAGGTCGATGACGCCGAGCTTACGCACGCGCTCCTTGTCGTAAGGGTCGTCGATGCCGGCCTCTTGCATGGCCTCGCAGGTGCGCTGGATGGTGCGGGTGACGCCGGTCTCGCCCACGAACATGTGGTGCGCTTCCTCGGTGAGCATGAAGCGGCAGGTGCGGGACAGCGGATCGAAGCCCGACTGCGCCAGCGACTCAAGCTGCATCTTGCCGTCGCGATCGGTGAAAAAGGTGAACATGAAGAACGACAGCCAGTCCGGCGTCTTCTCGTTGAAGGCGCCGAGCATGCGCGGGGTGTCGGGATCGCCGGAGCGGCGCTGCAACAGCGCCTCGGCCTCGTCGCGGCCGTCGGCGCCGAAATATTTGTGCAGAAGATATACCATGGCCCACAGGTGGCGGCCTTCCTCGACGTTGACCTGGAACAGGTTGCGCATGTCGTAGAGCGAGGGAGCGGTCTTGCCGAGATGGCGCTGCTGTTCCACCGAAGCCGGCTCGGTGTCGCCCTGGATCACGATCAGGCGACGCAGCATGGCGCGGTATTCGCCGGGCACGTCCTGCCAGGCCGGTTCGCCCTTGTGGGCGCCGAACGGGATTTTTCGACCCTCCACCGCCGGGGCGAGCAGAATGCCCCAGCGATACTCGGGCATGCGCACATAGTCGAACTTCGCCCAACCCTTGGCGTCGACGCTGACCGCGGTGCGCAGATAGACGAGCGACTGCTGAAAGCCCTCCGGGCCCATGTCGTACCACCAGTTGATGTAGCCCGGATGCCATTTCTCCAGCGCGCGCCTGACGCGTACGTCGGAGGCGAGATCGACATTGTTGGGAATGAGCCCGTTGTAGTCGATGGCGGTGGTGGTCATGGCACGATCTCGTTTGTTATGGATTGCATCTGTTCCTTCATTCCGCGTCCGCCGTTTCGCTGCGTCCGAAAATGACCACGTTCGTTGGCGCGGTCATCACACCCGATCCTTGTCGAAGGTCGGCTTGACGCCGGTGCCGTAAAGCTTGAGCGCGCCCTGCTCGCCGACGGCGTTGGGGCGCTGGAAAATCCAGTTCTGCCAGGCCGACAGGCGGCCAAAAATTTTCGTCTCCGTGGTCTCGGGTCCGGCAAAGCGCAGGTTTGCCTCCATGCCGGTCAGCGCATCGGGGGAGAAGCTCGCGCGCTCCTCAAGCATGATGCGCAGCTCGTCGTCCCAGTCGAAATCCTCGATCGCTTGCGTCACGAGGCCGAGCTCGGCGGCGGTCGCAGCTTCGAGCGGAATGCCGATCTTCTCCCGCGCGCGTTCGATCGCGGCGGGCTCGCCGAGAAATCGCGTCTGAAGGCGGGTGAGGCCGTTGCCCATGGGATAGGCGCCGAAATTCGCCTCGCCGAGCAGCAGCGCCGCAGGGGGGCGGTTGTCGCCCTCGCGCGTTCCGATCAGCATCGCGGACCGGTCGGCGGCAAACGCAAGCTCGGCAAGCGTGCCGGCAAAGCACGAGCCGGGTTCGATGACCGCGATCAGGCTCTTGGCGGTCACATCGAGGCGCTTGAACACGCGCTTGAGGTAGTGGCGGATCTCTCGCATCAACCAGTCGCCGTTGGCCGACAGCACAATCTTGTCGTAGGCGAGCACGGCCTGCGCGCTGCCTTCGGTGCGCAGGAGCAGGACGCCGATGGCTGGCTCGTTGAAGCGCAAGTGCAGAACGGCGTCTTCCAGCTCGCGGGCAAGAGCGAGCGGCCAGAAGGCCGCGCCGAGGGCGTGGACGGCAGAGGCGGAGGAGGGCGCGGGCGCGGCCGGCGCCTGCACGGTGATCGTCGCCAGTCCGCGGGCGCGGTCGAGGGCGACCTCGACGTGGGGGTAGGAGATGCGGTCGGCCTCGATCTTGCGCGCGAGCGGCGTGAGCTTGATGCCGGCGCCGTTCTTCGGCCGGTCGGAGCGCGCGGCGAATTTTTTGGCGCGCTCGCGCACCGCGGCCTCCCATTTCGAGCTGGGCACCACCTCATCGACGAGGCGCCATTCCACGGCCTTCTCGCCGCGGATGCCCTCCTCGGTGGAGCAAAACACGTCGGCGCGGTCGCGGCGCACTTTGCGCTTGTCGGTGACGCGGGTGAGGCCGCCGGTGCCGGGCAACACCCCGAGCAGCGGCGTCTCGGGCAGCGACACCGCGGAACGGCGGTCGTCCACTAGCATGATGTGTTCCGCGGCCAACGCCAGCTCATAGCCGCCGCCGGCGGCATTGCCTTTGATGGCGCAGATGTAGGTCTGGCCCGAATTTTCCGTTGCGTCTTCGATGGCGAGCCGCGTCTCGTTGGTGAACTTGCAGAAGTTCACCTTGTGGCCATGGGTGGCCTTGCCGAGCATGCGGATGTTGGCTCCGGCGCAGAACACGTTGTCCTTGCCGGATTTGATGACGACTGCGTGCACCTCGGGGTGCTCGAAGCGCAGCCGCTGCACCGCGTCGTTGAGCTCGATGTCGACGGCAAGATCGTAGGAGTTGAGCTTCAGCTCGTAGTCCGGCGAGAGCCCGGCATTCGGATCGACGTCCATGATGAGATACGCAACTTCGCCCTCGCGCTCGATGCGCCAGTGGCGATAGCGGGACGGGTCGGTCTGAAAGTCGATCATGGGCCGATCTTAAAGGGCGGGACGGGGCGGCAAAAGCCGACCCATTGCGGCTCGCCGCTACTTGTGCATTATTTTGCACTGGTTTGCAACGCTGTTATTTGGGGAAAATCGTGACGCCGACGGCTTCCGTGAAGCCGCCACATGCATTATAGTTCTGAAGGCTGAGACATGAAACCGGCCCCGAAAAACGCCAAGCCCGCGGCCGCAACTGCCGACACCAGCGCCTATCTGCGGCGGCTCGGCGAGCGGGTGCGCACCATGCGCAACCGGCGCGGCATGGTGCGCAAGGCATTGGCGCAGCAGGCCCGCATCTCAGAACGGTATCTCGCACAGCTTGAGAGCGGGCAGGGTAACTGCTCGATCGTGCTGTTGCGGCGGATCGCGCGGGCGCTGGGTCTGCCGCTGGAGGATTTGGTCTACGACCGTCCGGACCGGCCGGTGGAGGCGGCGCTGCTTGCGCAGATGCTCGAACGGCTGCCGCCGTCGGCGATCGAGGAGGCGCGGCAACTGCTGCAACGCCGCTTCGGCGCGGCGCTTGCGGATCATAAGCGCGAACGGATCGCCCTGATCGGACTGCGCGGCGGCGGAAAATCAACGCTTGGCCGGCTGCTGGCACAGGCGCGCGGCCTGCCGTTTATCGAGCTCGACCGTGAGGTCGAGCGGCTGAGCGGCTCCACGCTGCACGAAATTTTTGAGATGTTCGGGCAGGAGCAGTTCCGGCGGTTGGAACGCGAGGCGCTGGAAAAGGTGCTGGCCGAACAGGAGAAGTTCGTGCTGGCCACGAGCGGCAGCATCGTGACCGAGCCCGCTACCTACGAGCGCCTGCTCGCTTCGTGTTTCACGGTATGGGTGCGGGCGGAGCCGGAGGAACACATGCAGCGGGTGATCGCGCAGGGCGATTTGCGGCCGATGCGCGACTCCACGCGCGCGATGGCCGACCTGCTGGCAATCCTGAAAAGTCGGGAGCCGCTCTACGCCAAGGCCGACGCCACGGTGGTCACCACCGGCAAGTCGCCGAAAGAGACGCTCGGTGAGGTGCTGCGACTGTTGTCGCATGTGCAGGCGCTCGAAGTTAACGCTCGAACCTGAATTGCCGTCACCCTGAGGCGCGAGCGAAGCGAGCCTCGAAGGGTGACAGCGATCTCGTGTGGGTTCTGGCTCGTTATCCTTCAAGGCGCGCCTTATAGGCGCGCACCTCGGGATGACGGGCGAAGGCGGGGTTGCGCTAAATCTGCCGCGCGGCGATGGTGACCTTCAGGCCGTCGAGGTGCTCATCGACCTTGATCTGACAGGACAGGCGCGAAAATTCGTCGACGTCGATGGCGGTGTCGAGCATGTCCTGCTCCTCCAGCGAGCGCTCGCTGAGAAGCGGGAACCAGTGCGGGTCGACGTGCACGTGGCAGGTGGCGCAGGCGCAGGAGCCGCCGCAGGAGGCGATGATGCCGGGCACGCCGTTCTGCATCGCGGTCTCCATGACGGTTGCGCCGATCTCGGCCTCGACGGTGTGCTCGACTCCGTCCGGATCGATGTAGGTGATCTTGGGCATGCGGGCGGGGTTCTATACCAGCTACACCAGGTCTCTCAATCCGTCTTGCCGGCCGAGCCGCGCAAGCTGCGAGGGCCGAAATCCCATAACCCTTGACGTGGTATGGATTCCGGCCTCGCCCGGCTTTGCCCTTCGGGCTCCGGCATGCACCCGGAATGACGATTGCAGGTCGTCACTTCGGGGGGAAGGCTTTGTTGAGGCGCGGATAGACCTTGCGGGCGTTGCCCTCGAAAATCTTCTGCTTGTCGGCCGCTGACAGCGGGGTGTTGTCGATATAGCGCTTGGTGTCGTCAAAGCCGAAGCCGGTCTTGGGGTCGTTGCCCTTCACCGCGCCGAGCATTTCGGAGGCGAACAGGATATTGTCGGCCGGCACCACCTTGGTCAAAAGGTCGATGCCGGGCTGGTGATAGACGCAGGTGTCGAAGAATATGTTGTTGGCGATGATCTCGTTGAGCTCCGGCCGGCCGTTGTTGAGCGCAATGCCGCGAAAGCGGCCCCAGTGGAACGGCACCGCGCCGCCGCCGTGCGGGATGATGAGTTTGAGCGTGGGGAAATCCTTGAACAGGTCGGACAGGATGAGCTGCATAAACGCCATGGTGTCGGCGTTCAGATAATACGAGCCGGTGGTGTGCTGAGCAGGGTTGCAGCAGCCTGAGACATGGATCATGGCCGGCACGTCGAGCTCCACCATCTTCTCGTAGAACGGATACCACCACTTGTCGGTCAGCGGCGGGGAGTTGAAGTAGCCGCCGGAGGGATCGGGGTTCAGGTTGCAGCCGATGAAACCCATCTTCACGCAGCGCTCAAGCTCGCCGATGGAGTTTTTCGGCGGCACGCCGGGGGACTGCGGGAGCTGGCAGACGCCGATGAAATTTTTCGGGAACAACGAGACCACGCGCGCGATCAGGTCGTTGCAGATCTGCGACCATTCCAGGCTCACGCTCTCATCGCCGATGTGATGTCCCATGCCGGAGGCGCGGGGAGAGAAGATGGTGAGGTCGGTGCCGCGCTCGCGCTGAATGCGGAGCTGGTTATGCTCGATGCTCTCGCGGATCTCGTCATCGGAAATTTTTAGGCTCGCGCGCGAGGGCATGGCCGTTTTGTCCTTGGCGTTGGCCGCTGCAGTCTGCTCCTTGCGGAAGCGGTGCAGGTCCTTGGGCTCGGTGGTGTAGTGGCCGTGGCAGTCGATGATCATGGGCGTGCGCGCGTGAAGTGAGTGTCGCTTTGTTCTACGAAGCGCCATGCGGCATTGTCAAACCGGGATGCTGGTCGCTATAGGATGCGGAAGGCCGTCACCCTGAGGTGTGAGCGAAGCGAGCCTCGAAAAGGTGACGGCCGTCATCCTTCCAGGGCCGCCTGCGGCGGCCACTCAGGATGACGGCGTTGGCAAGGGGAGGTTCTGAAATGGCTGAATTACCGCGCTTGAACGGGGTTATTCGCGCGCTCGAATCCGGGCAGCACGCGCTCACGTGCTTTTTGCCGGCGGAGGTCGATTCCGCCATCGCGCTCAGCACCTCGAAATTTGACGGTTGCGTGTTCGAGATGGAGCACAATCCGTGGGACGGGCGCGCCCTGCGCGACTGCTTGCAATACATGCTCAACCGGGCGCAGATCGCCAAATCCGGCTCGATCGTGCCGGCGGTGACGCCGTTCGTGCGGGTGCCGGTGAACGGCGTCGAGATGGGGCAATGGCACGCCAAGCAGGCGCTCGACATCGGCTGCTACGGCATCGTGTTCCCGCACATCTCCACGGTGGAGGAGGCCTATAACGCGGTGGCGGCCTGCCGCTATCCGCGGCTGAAAACCGCACCGCTGTACGAGCCGGCTGGCATCCGCGGCGACGGACCGACCGCGGCCTGCCGCTACTGGGGACTGACGCAGCAGGAATACTACCAGAAGGCCGACGTATGGCCGCTCAACCCCAGGGGCGAAATCTTTGTCGTGCTGCAGATCGAGGACACCAAGGGGGTGGAGAATCTCGATGCCATCTTGAGCAAGGTGCCGGGCATCGGCGCGATCCTGATCGGGGAGGGCGATCTCGGGCAGGAGCTCGGGTTCCCGCGGCAGTACGACCATCCCGAGCTGCTCAAGTGGATGAAGCGCATCGTGGACACCTGCAAGAAGCACAACGTGGTGGTCGGGCATCCGCATGTGGAAGTCGGCAATGCCGAGCGCATCATCAAGGAAGGCTACCGCTTCCTGATGTGCGCGCCCACGCGCTCGTTCGCGCATCTGGAGAAGGCACGGGAGCTGACGGGGAGGAAGTAGCGCTCAAAGAGCGGCGATGATTTCGTCGATTGGCAGGTACAGGGTCAAAGGTGTCTGGGGGAATGGCCTGAATCCATATTGCGCGTAAAACGGCACGACGCTGTCATCGATGGCATGCACCAGAACCGCGCGTGCGCCGATCTCGCGCGAAACCGTCAGAAAGCGCTTTAATGCATCTTTCAGAAGGCCCCCGCCGAGGCCGCGGCCCTGATATTCCCGGTCGACGGCCAACCGGCCGAGCACAAAGATCGGAATCGGGTTTGGCATGTTGCGCCTGAGTGCCCCCGGAACTTCGGCATGAAAGACGGCGCCGGCGGCGAGCGCGTAATAGCCGACAACCCGCGCGCCATCGCAGACGACAAAGGTGCGGTCGGCGCGACCCTCGTTGCGCAGCGCATGTTTGCGCAGCCAATCGTTTAGAGACACCTTGCCGCAGTCGAACCGGCTGACGTCGTGGTCTTCCGTGATTGGTGTCGGCGGGGTCAGCCCAGGCGGTGGCGGCGTTAAAGCCGCGCCTACCGTTCCCAAGGCGCGCTACTCCGCAACAGGTTCTTGAGTTTCTCGTTGGGCGCGGGTGGGGCTTCAAGCGCCTGCACGAATGCGGCGTAACGCTCAGCGTCAAGCGTGAACAATCGCCGGTCCAGCAACACTTCGGTTGCTCGTTCGCGCACGCTGTCGAGAACGAATTCCGTCCGTGACTTGCCGAGCGCCGCGGCAGCCTCATCGATATTGTCGCGAAGCGCGCGCGACAGCCGCAGATTGATAATGGCGTCGCTCTTGGGTCGGACCGGCGGTCGGTCGGGCACCGAAGCGGCTGACTGCCAGTTGGTTGTCCTCGAAAGTCGGCGCATTAAGGTCTCCTTGATGCGGCAAAGATAAAACTGTGTATGCACATTGTCAATACAGACGAGTCGGCAAAATTACCAAGCCAGGCCAAAGTGTTAGGAACTCAAACGCGCAGCACAACCTGGGCTAGGCTTGTGAGGGCATAAGATATCATCTTTAATATTTTCTCGAATAGGGCTATCGTGAGCCTTGAGGAGAACCGCTTTGGACACCCGCACGCCGCATATTGCCGGCCGCATTCCGGGCCGCATCTTCGTGCCGGGGCGCTCGGCGTCGCTGTCCTCGCGCATCGTGGACGAGGTGCGGGCGGCGCTGTTCGACAAAAAATTTCAGCCCGGCGATTTCCTCGGCACCGAGCACGATCTCGCGCAGCACTACGGCGTGAGCCGGATCGTGGCGCGCGACGCGCTGCGGACGCTGGAAGCGCTCGGCATCGTCGAAATCAAGATGGGCAAGGGCGGCGGCGCGCGGATCGCGCGCGGCAACCCGCGGCTGTTCGCGGAGGCGCTGGCGGTCCAGCTCGATCTTGCCGGTGTCACAGCGGCGGAAATCTTGGACGCCCAGCGCGCCATCGAATGCCTCGGCGCGGAGCTTGCGGCCGAGAACGCGACCGAGGAGGACATTGCGAAACTGCGCGCGCTCGTTGCCGAGGCGGAAGCCAACATTGACGACGTGCCGCGCTACACGCGGCTGTCGCGCGACTTCCATCTTGCGGTGGCGGAGGCTTCGCACAACCGCGTGCTGGTGGTGCAACTCATCTCCATCGACCATGTGTCGTGGCCGAAGCGGAATCCCACGCTGACGCCGGACGTGACGCGCAAGGTTCTCGACGTACACAAGGACCTGCTGAAGCTGATCGAGACGCGCGATAACGCGGGCGCGCGGCGCTTGATGGACGAGCACGTAAAAATGATCCGCGCGCGGCGCGTGCCGGAACGCGAGCGGAAACGAAAGACGGAGGAGGGATGCTGTTAAGACGGAACCTTAAGCGAACAAGCATCCAGGATGCGGTGCAGCGCGAAGCAAAGCGGAGTGCTGCACCGCTGATCCGGGATCGTTCCAAGCGCCGAGTCCTAAACGGTCCCGGGTCTGCAGCGCACCACTTCGCTGCGCTCAGTGCTGCGCTGCCCCCGGGACACGGTTCCATGCTGACCAACTGAAAGCGACCAACGGAGGAAGCCAATGCCGAAGCAGAAATTCATCATCGAGCCACACTTCCGGCTGCAGGAATGGGTGGCGGAGGACAAGGGCTACTTCAAGGATGAAGGGCTCGATTACATCTTCCGCGAAACCATCCAGTCCACGGACGGCAAGCACCACGACAAAGGCGACCGCAAAGGCGCCATGCAGCTGATCGAAGCCGGCAAGCAGAGCGACGTGAGCTGCGCCTGCCACTGGACGGTCGGGGTGGCGGCGGCGAAGGGCAAGGCCAAGCTCTACGGCGAGGTGTATTCGGTGTCGCCGTGCGGCATTTTCGTGCCGCCGGATTCGCCGATCAAGTCGCCGGAACAGCTTGCCGGGGTGCCGATTTCGGTCGGCTATCAGTCGGGCAGCCACTATGCCACGATCCAGGCGCTGGAAACCTACATGCCGCTCGAGAAGATCAATCTCAATTTCGCCGACGGCATGCTGTTCGCGCGACTCGACAATCTGTTGAGCGGAAAGTCGCAGGCCTCCACGCTGTTCTCGGGACCGTATTATTTCGCCGAGCAGCTCGGCTATCGCAAGGTGATCGACTGCACCTTCATGATCGCCACCATGATCACCGGCGATCCCGACCCGGAAGACCTGCGCAAATATTTCAATGCGCTCAGACGCGCCCAGCGCGACATCGATCTCAGGCCCGACCGCTACACGCATTACTACAAGAAGGAGTTTCCGGTGCGCTATCACGCGCAGATGGACACGCGGCGCTGGGGCCCGGGCGAGCGGCTGGTGTTCGAGCCGTACACGAAAGAGGTGTATGCCGAGACCATGAAGTGGATCGCCGAGCGCGGCATTTTTGCTGACACCGGCATGGGCGCAGGCAAGTACGAGGATGCCGTGATCCGGGCGGCATAGACATCGCACATTGCATGCATCGCAACGCCGCGGGCGCTCCCCGCGGCGTTTTTCTTTGCAAGCCGTCGAACGTCATTGCCGGGTCTGCTCCGGCAATCCATGATGACCCGCAGCGCAAACAGACGTATAGGTTTTTTTTTGCCGAACCGCATCATGGATGCCCGGGTCAATCCCGGGCATGATGCTGAGTTGGCTGGACCGTCGCGGCGCATCGCCGCGTTTGATGGAGGATGTCCGATGGTGGACACGGAGCGATTCAGGCTGCGCCGCTTCGTCGAGAAACTCATGCAGATGGGAGAATGCGAGGTTCGCGAGCAGCCCACGGACCTGATCGACGTTGCAGCGGCGCTGGACGGCAACCCAAAGGCGGTGCGGTTCACTGCGGTCGGCCTGGAGCGAGCGGAGCTCGTGGGCAATGTGATGGGCTCGCGACGGCGGCTCGCGATCGCGCTTGATACCGACGAGAAGGGCCTGATGCCCACCCTCGCCGAGCGGCTCGGCAAGCCGCA
>DATLYX010000094.1:0-10990 GCA_035574295.1 Xanthobacteraceae bacterium | reverse complement strand
CGGCGGGCGCTTGCCGATCTGTGTGCGCTCCACATAGGTGATGCAGGCGGCGGCGGCCATGAGCTCAAGCCGCGACAGCGCACCGAAGGCCTCGGTGGAGGCGACGGCGAAATAGTCGGCCAGGCGGCGCTCGGCGGTGGCGCCGTCGAAGATGTCGCGGGCGAGCGGGGTGACGGCGGGCAAGGTGCGGAGATAGGGGCCAAGCTCGGGGTCCCCGTAAAGCGCGTCGGAGACGATGATCTCGCCCGGCTCGATGCGGGCGACGGCGGCGGCAAGGCCCTGCCGGTCGCATTCGGCGATGCGGAACTCGCCGGTGGAAATGTCGATCCAGGCAAGCGCAAAGCGCGCGGGCTCGGCGGCGGCGGAGGGCCGCGCGCGGGCGATCGCCAACAGGTAGTTGTTCCGGTGCGCGTCGAGGAGCGTGTCCTCGGTGAGGGTGCCGGGCGTGACGAGGCGGGTCACGTCGCGGCGCACCACGCTTTTGCCGCCGCGCTTCTTCGCCTCGGCCGGGTCTTCGAGCTGTTCGCAGACCGCAACGCGATGGCCGAGCGCGATCAGGCGGTGCAGATATTCGTCGGCGCGCTCGACCGGCACGCCGCACATGGGGATGTCCCGGCCGAGGTGCTTGCCGCGCTTGGTGAGTACGATGCCGAGCGCGCGGGAGGCGACTTCGGCGTCGTCGAAGAACAATTCGTAGAAATCGCCCATGCGGTAGAACAACAGGCAATCCGGATTCGCCGCCTTGATCTCGATGTACTGCTCCATCATC
The DNA here is from genome assembly GCA_035574295.1 of Xanthobacteraceae bacterium. GTDB lineage: Bacteria > Pseudomonadota > Alphaproteobacteria > Rhizobiales > Xanthobacteraceae > PNAI01. The sequence continues at coordinate 10,221 of DATLYX010000094.1, read as the reverse complement.
GGCGTGACGCGCCCGGCGTCGGCGGGCATGACGGATGTGACGCGGGCCGCTGCGGCAGGCGCGGTCGCTGTGCCGTGGACCGCAGCGTCCTTCGACTGTGGTTCGGACTCGGAGATGTCTTTTGGTTGCGTCAGCGCCATGGGCGCAGACGCTAGCAGATCACATCGGGAGACACACGGCGCGGAATTAAGGCTGTGGACTCAACGCTCGCGCGCCCGGAGACTGCGGTCGGCCGCCGCGACGCCTGTGTGCGCACCAACCCCACAGCATGCGGCACTTGAAGCTGCGGCTTCAGAACGATGGCTGGCTTGATCACGGCCGGATTGCGGAAGCGCCGGCGCCCTCATCCTTCCAAGATCCCGGCTTCGACAGGGTTCCGCCGGAATTCCGCCGGATGAGGGCGCGATCAGCCGCTAGGTAAGCTTCCGGCCAGTGATGCGTTCGAGGTTGCCGGACATGATCGCTTTGCGCTCGGCGGCCGGCATCTTGATGCCGTCGAGAATCTTCAGCGTCTCGCGGATGTACATGGTGCCCTTCTCGGGATCGAACGGGCAGTCGGAGGCGAACACGATCCGGTCCTTGGGGAAGAAGGACAGGCCGCAGTGGGTCGCCGGCACGCCGCCGAACACCGCGGTGTCGGCATAAAAATTCTCCTTGAAGTAGCGCAGCGGACGCTTCTTCAGCGCCTTCTTCACCTTGCTCAAGTCCTCGTCCGAGGTGCGGGCGCCCATCTGGTCCCAGCCCGGGCCGATGCGGCCCTCGAGCATGGGCACGATGCCGCCGAAGTGATGGGTGATGACTTTGAGCTTCGGATACTTGTCGATGATGCGCGAAAACACCAGGCGCGCCATGGCGGCGGCGGTCTCGTACGACCAGCCGAAGGTCCACCAGATCTCGTACTTGGATTTCTTCTCGGTGAGATAATCGGGGAAGTTGGCGGCGCGCGCCGGATGCATCCAAATCGGCTTGCCGAGCTTGTTCATGGTCTCGAAAAACGGCGCGAACTCGGGATTGTCGAGCGGACGGCCGGCGATGTTGGTGTAGATCTGCACGCCGAGGGCGCCGTTCTTGATCGCGCGCTCGCATTCGCGGGCGCCGGCGTCGGGCGCGGCGAGCGGGGCCTGCGCCACCCAGCCGGGGAAGTGATCCGGATGCTGGGCGCACAGCTCGGCAAAGCCGTCGTTGACGATTTTCGCGTACTCCTCCACCTGCCGTGGATCCTCAGTCATGATCTCCAAAGGCGGCATGGGATAAGAGAGGATCTGCGCATAGTCCTTGAACTTGTCGACCACCTTCAAGCGCACTTTCAGGTCGTGGATCGAGGGTATCTCGCGCACCCGCTTGCCGATGTCCGCATGCCCGCCGCGTTCGATCACCTGCTCGAAGAACCGCTTCGGGATGAAATGGGTGTAGGCGTCGATGCGCATCAAATTCCTCCGTTTGTTGCGTCTTGCGGGATTCCCGGGATGGCCGCAGGCGGGTCGCGCGGCCGCGTTGTTAGCCTGTCGGCCGGCGAGTGTCCATCGCGGGTGCGCAGTAAATGCATGCGGGGGCGCGTGCCCGCGCGGAATTTCATGCCTTGCGCTGCTGTAACTTGGGAGGGGCCAAAAGTCTTGGAGGGAATCGCCCGAGCTGCTTCCCGCGCGGCGCAGAGGGCTTTCGTCACGCCCTAAGTTATACGCTTGGCAGCCCTGCGGCCGCGGAAGCCGACGAGTTCGAGCGCGACGCGGCGCGGCAGCAGCCGCAAGAATAAGGTCACCATTTTATTCTCGAAGCCGGGGATAACAAGCCTGCGGCCGCGCATTAGACCCTTGTAGCCGGCCCGCGCGACGCTCGCCGCCGAGCGGGTCAGCATGCTGGGATAATTCCCACTGGGAATTCCGGCGCGAGCCTGGAATTCCGTGGGCACCGGGCCGGGGCACAGGACCGTGACACGGACACCCCGCGGTGCAAGCTCGTAATGCAGCGCCTCGCTGAAGGACAGCACATAGGCCTTGGTGGCGTGATAGACGGCCATCCCCGGGCCCGGCACAAAACCAGCCACGGATGCCACGTTCAGGATGCCGCCGCGATTGCGGACAAGCGAATCAACAAAGCGGAGCGAGAGGTCGGTGAGCGCCCGCACGTTAAGATCGACCATGGCAAGCTGCGCTGGGCGATCTAGAGCAGCAGCGTCGCCGAACAATCCAAAGCCGGCGTTGTTGACCACGTATTGTGCTTCGAGGCCGCGTTCGCGCAATTCGTGTTCGATCCGGGTCGTGGCGTCGGCGCGCAATAGATCGAGTACGAGAATATGCGGCCGCTTCAAGCCTGCTGCAGCGATCTCGTCGGCAAGGGCGTTCAGATGCAGCGCGCTACGGGCAACGAGGAGAAGCTCGTGACCGCGCGCGGAGAAAATCCGCGCGAACTCCGCGCCAATCCCGGTGGAGGCGCCAGTAATGAGGGTAACAGGACGCCCCGCCATGGCCGCTACCCGGGATCGGCGTGATGCATCCGGCGCTTGCTGGCGGCGACCATCGAGTCAGTCAGCACGCGCATGTTGAGATCGATCATCGCAAGCTGCTCGGCCTGATTCCGCTCGTACGCCCGTCCCAGAAGTCCGAAGCCCGCGTAGTTGATCACATATTGCGAGGCCGCGGAGACGCAAATCATGTTCAATGTAAGCCGCGGCATTGACGCGCAGCAGTTCAAGCAAAAGGCCGCGCGACCGCATTGCACCGGCGGCGGCAATCCGATCGGCCACCGCGTCAAGCTGCGATGATCGGTTGGCGATCAGGACCAACGCATGCCCGTGTTCGGCGAAGACGCGCGCGAGCGCCACGCCGATCCCCGCAGAGGCGCCGGTGATCAAAGTGATCGGCTGGCCCGCCATTACCGCCCGCCCAGCCGCGCCACTACCTCGTCGGGGATCGGGTGAGCCTTGATGTCCTTGGACTCCTGCCCCTGCCGCCGCACCCAGACGCGGGTCTCCGACCCCTCGACGGCGAGCCGGCCGCCCTTGCTCAGGCGATGACGCACCTCGAAACTTGTTCGGCCGAGCTTGGCAATGGTCGACTCCACCATGACCTCATCGCCAAAGCGCGTGGGCAGAAAGAAGCGGGCGCTGGTCTCCACCACAGGGTGACCGGTGAAGTCGTAAGCCAGGAGATATTGATGCTTGGTCATGCCGAGCGCCTGTTCGAGCATGAGTGTGGTGCAGCGGTCGAATAGCTCAAAGTAGCGGGGATAATAAATTATCCCCGCCGGGTCGCAGTCACCCCAGTGGATGCGTTCCCTGCGCGTAACGGTCAGCCTGCCCACATCCGTACGCTCCCAACGTTGCGCTTCCAATGTCGTGCAAGGTCGGTGACACGACTCACCCGAGCAGGTCAATCGGGCGCAGCATTTGACCCAGCGGAAAATGGCCCCTACAAAGCTCGGGTATCGTTGCAGGAAAGCCTTGTCATGTCGCGCCTTTTTCGCTGACGGATGATGGGAGATCCGGCACGCGTTAGTTCGTAGGACCAATCCATGCCTGAAGCCTTCATCTGCGATGGAATCCGCACACCAATCGGACGCTACGGCGGCACGCTCGCCAAGGTGCGCACCGACGATCTTGCCGCGGTCCCGATCAAAGCGCTGGTGCGGCGCAACCCCAAGGTGGACTGGGCGACGCTCGACGAGGTGATTCTGGGCTGCGCCAACCAGGCCGGCGAGGACAACCGCAATGTGGCGCGCATGGCGCTCCTGCTCGCCGGGCTTCCCGATCGGATTCCGGCGATGACCGTCAACCGGCTGTGTGCCTCGGGGTTGAACGCGGTCGGCTTGGCGGCGCAGGCAGTCCGCGCCGGCGAGATTGAAATGGCGATTGCGGGCGGGGTCGAATCCATGACCCGGGCGCCGCTGGTGATGGGCAAAGCGCAGGAGGCGTTCCAACGCAGCGTGCAGGTGGAGGACACGACCATCGGCTGGCGTTTCATCAACCCGCTGATGAAACAGCAGTACGGGATCGACTCCATGCCGGAAACGGCGGAAAACGTGGCGGAGGAGTTCCAGGTCGCGCGCAGGGATCAGGATGCCTATGCCTACCGCTCGCAGCAGCGCGCGGCGAAGGCGCAGGCGGCGGGCTTTTTCGCGGAGGAAATCACCCCGGTCGAGGTGCCCGGCAAGAACGGGCCGACCCTTGTGGACAAGGATGAGCATCCACGGCCCGGTACCACCCTCGAGGGGCTCGCCAAGCTCAAACCGTTCGTGCGCAATCCCGGCACGATCACCGCCGGCAACGCATCGGGGGTGAACGACGGGTCGGCAGCGCTGCTGATCGCCTCCGAAGCGGCGGCGAAACGGCACGGGCTCAACATAAAGGCCCGCATCCTCGGCATGGCCGCCGCGGGCGTGCCGCCGCGCATCATGGGTATCGGTCCGGTGCCCTCCACACGCAAGTTGATGGAGCGGCTGAAGCTGAAAATAACCGATTTCGACGTCATCGAATTGAACGAGGCCTTCGCCTCGCAGGTGCTGGCATGCCTGCGCCAACTTGGCCTCCCTGATGACGCGGAACACGTCAACCCAAACGGTGGCGCGATCGCGCTGGGCCATCCACTCGGCATGTCGGGGGCGCGGCTTGCCATCACGGCGGCGCATCAGCTGGCGAAGAGCGGCGCAAAGCGCGCGCTCGCCACCATGTGCGTGGGCGTGGGGCAGGGGGTATCGCTCGCAATCGAACGGGTGTGAGGCCGCCGTCACGCTTCGAGTTCGAGATGGAATTGCGCCGGCTCGACATGAGGAGCCGGGCAAACAAAATTGTCCTCGACCCTGATGGCGGCGCTGCGTCGGCTCAGGATGAGGGCGCAACGTTGAAAGGAGTAGTGTCACGTGCCGATGAGTCCCGGTTACATCCCGTTCCATCCCAATCCGTCCAAACCCAGCTACAAGCCGCCCGCCGGGGCCGTTGATGCGCACTGTCACGTGTTTGGCCCGGAGGCGAAATTTCCGTTTGCGCCTGAGCGCAAGTACACGCCGTGCGACGCGCCGAAGGAGAAACTGTTCGAGCTGCGCGACTTTCTCGGCTTCGACAAGAACGTGATCGTACAGGCGACCTGCCACGGCACCGACAACCGGGCGTTGGTGGACGCCTTGGTGAATTCCGGTGGCAAGGCCAAGGGAGTCGCCTTCGTCGACGAGGGCATCAGCGACGCCGAACTCAAGGCGCTTGATCGGGCGGGGGTGAAGGGCGTGCGCTTCAACTTCATCAAGCGACTGGTGGATTCCACCCCCAAGGAGGTGATGCAGCGTATCGCCGCGCGTATCGCCCCCCTCGGCTGGCACATCGTGATCTACTTCGAGCATGCCGAGCTCGAGGCGATGGGTTCGTTCCTGAAATCGCTGCCCACCACGCTCGTGTTCGATCACATGGCCTGCCCCAACGTGCGCGCGGGCGTGAACGGCAGGCACTTCCAAGACTTCCTCAAGGCGCTGGACCAGAACAAGACCTGGGTTACCAAGGTTACTTGCCCGGAGCGGTTCTCGGTGGCCGGACCGCCCTATGACGACGTGGTTCCGTTCGCCCGCGCCATCGTCGAGCGGTTCCCGGACCGGGTGTTGTGGGGCACCGATTGGCCGCACCCCAACATGGTCAAGGAAGCGCCGGACGACGGCGTGCTGGTGGACATGATCCCAAAGATTGCGCCTACGGCCGCCCTGCAAAAGGCGCTCTTGATCGACAACCCGATGCGGCTTTATTGGAATTAAAATGAACAGAAGCGGCGCCCGGGGCGCCGCGCCCGCGCTATACAGGCAGCGGCGATTTACGATATATGGGCCCCATCTGCCCATTCCCCGGCCATGGAGAGCGGCAATGGCACAGGTACATCATGAATATGATGATATTCCGGGAACCTTCGTGTTCGATGCGGAACGCTCGCGCCGAGGCTACGGCATCAACATGTTCTGCATGTCGCTCATGAAGGAGGAGAACCGGAAGGCGTTCAAGGCAAACGAGGCGGAGTATCTCAAGAAATTTCCCCTCACGCCGGAACAGACCGAGGCGATCCTCAAGCGCGACTACAATCGCATGCTGGAGTTGGGCGGGAACATCTATTTCACGGCCAAGCTCGGTGCCACCGACGGCCACTCGTTCCAGCACCTTGCGGCGCTGATGACCGGCATGTCGCAGGAGGACTACGCCCAGATGATGCTGGCCGGCGGTCGACCTATCGAGGGCAACCGGTCAAAGTCGGACAAAGACAAACCCATGGCGACCAAATCCAAGAGCAAAACGAAAAGCAAATCCAAGACGCGCAAAGGATCCAAACGTGGCTAGAATCATCGCAGGTGTGACGTCATCGCACGTGCCGGCGATCGGCGCGGCGATCGACAATGGCAAGACCGAGGAGCCCTACTGGAAACGGATCTTCTCGGGCTTTGAAAAATCCAAAGAGTGGATGGCCAAGACCAAGCCGGACGTGCTGATCGTGGTTTACAACGATCACGCCTCGGCGTTCTCGGTGGAGCTGATCCCCACCTTCGCCATCGGCTGCGCGGCGGAATTCCCGCCCGCCGACGAGGGATGGGGCCCGCGGCCGGTGCCGGTGGTCAAGGGGCATCCCGAGCTGGCCGCGCATATCGCCCAGTCGGTGATCCTCGACGAATTCGACCTCACCATCGTCAACAAGATGGAGGTCGATCACGGCCTCACCGTGCCGCTCAACCTGTTGTGCGGCACGCCGAAAGAATGGCCGTGCCCGGTGATCCCGATCGCGGTCAACGTGGTGCAGTATCCGCCCCCCACCGGCCACCGCTGCTACATGCTCGGCAAGGCCATCCGCAAGGCCGTGGAATCCTACCCCGAGGATCTCAGGGTGGTGATCTTCGGCACCGGCGGAATGTCGCACCAGATCTCGGGGCCGCGCGCGGGGCTGATCAACTCCAAATTCGATAAGGCGTTTCTCGACAACCTGGTCAACAATCCGCAAAAACTCGTGCGCATGCCGCACATCGAATACATGCGCGAGGCGGGGGCGGAAGGCATCGAACTTGTGATGTGGCTGGTAATGCGCGGGGCGCTCGACGACAAGGTGGAGGAAGTGTACCGCTTCTATACCGTGCCGGCCTCGAACACGGCGGTCGGGCACATCATTCTGGAAAACCGCGGCAAAGCGGCGCGCAAGGCGACGGCGAAACTCAAGCGTGCGGCGGCGCGCGCCAAACAAACGGTGCGCAGGAGTTGAGCATGAGAATTTGCGTTGCCGGTCAGGGGGCGTTCGGGCAAAAGCACCTGGACGCGCTCAAGCGGATTCCCGACGTGCAGGTGACATCGCTGGTGGGCGGCAACCAGGACGCCACCGCTCAGGTCGCCCAGAAATACGGCATTCCACATTACACGGGCGATCTGTCCGAGGGCATCAAGCGGGCGGACGCGGTAATTCTCACCACGCCCACCAAGATGCATTTCCGCCAAGGCGAACAGGTGATGCGGGCCGGCAAGCACGTGCTGATCGAAATCCCGATCGCCGACAGCGTCGAAGATTCGGAAAAGCTGGTGCAGATCGCCAAGGAGACCGGCGTGGTGGCCATGGGCGGCCATGTGCGGCGGTTCAACCCGAGCCACCAATACATTCATAACAAGATCAAGGCCGGAGAATTGAAAATCCAGCAGATGGACGTGCAGACCTATTTCTTCCGCCGCAAGAACATCAATGCGGCGGGCCAGCCGCGGAGCTGGACCGACCATCTGCTCTGGCACCACGCGGCGCACACCATCGACCTGTTCCAGTACCAGACGGGCGAGAACATTTCCGACTGCTATGCGGTGCAGGGGCCGATCCACCCCACGCTCGGCATCGCCATGGATCTCGGCATCGTGGCCAAGGTGCCGTCGGGGGCCATACTGACGCTATCATTGTCCTTCAACAACGACGGTCCGATCGGCTCGTTCTTCCGCTACATCTGCGACAACGGCACGTTCAAGGCCTATTACGACGATCTGTCCGACGGCAAGGACAACAAGATCGACCTGTCGAAGGTGGCGGTGTCGATGGATGGCATCGAACTCGAGGACCGCGAGTTCATTGCTGCCATCAAGGAGAAGCGCGAGCCAAACGGAAGCCTGCAGCAGCTTTTACCCTGCATGCACGTCCTGGGGAGGCTGGAGAAAATCATCGACCCCCAGCGCAAGGCACACGCGTGATTTTGTCTTTCCGCGCTTGCGGAGAGGCAGCCTATTCGCTCACCCCGATCAGCTTGGCCAGCCGCTCGGGATCGTTGCGCAGCACAGCGGAGGCGCCGTCGTAGACGATGCGGCCCTTGTCCATCACGACGGTGCGGTCGGAAAACTCCAACGCCACGCGGCTGTTCTGCTCCACGAGAACGATGGACAGCTCGGTCTCGCTGCGCAGGCGCGCGAGCACGGCGGTCAGCGTCTCGATGATGACGGGGGCAAGGCCCTCCATCGGCTCGTCCATCAGCAACACCGTGGGGTTGGTCATCAATGCGCGGGCGATCGAAAGCATCTGCTGCTCGCCGCCGGAGAGCTGGTTGCCCATGTTGCCGACCCGTTCTTTGAGCTGAGGGAACAGGCCGAACACTCGCTCCAGGGTCCAGTGACCGGGGCGGGCGCCGACTTCAAGGTTTTCCAAAACCGTGAGGGAGGGGAATATCTCCCGCTCCTGCGGCACGTAGCCAAGCCCGGTCAGGGCGCGGCGGTAGGGCGGCAGGCGCGCCAAATCGACCCCGTCGAAGGCGATGCGGCCTGCGTGCAGCATCGTGTGCCCCATGACGGTGGCAAGCAGGGTGGTCTTGCCGACGCCGTTGCGGCCAATGATGCTGATGCACTCGCCGGGCGCGACGGCAAGATCGATGTTTTCCAGCACGACGGTCTCGCCGTAGCCCGCCGAGACGCCCTTCAGCTCGAGCGCGCTAGCCATGGCTCGCCTGACCGAGATAAACCGCGCGCACGTCAGGGTTGATGCCGATCTCCTTCGGGGTTCCCTCGGCAAAGATGGCCCCGCGTACCAGCACGGTGATATGGCGCGCAAAGCGGAACACCAGATCCATGTCGTGGTCGATGATGAGAACGCCGATGTGCGCGGGCAAGGCGTCGATAGCGTCAAGAATGATATGGCTCTCGGCGCTCGGTACGCCGGCGGCCGGCTCGTCGAGCAGCAGCACCTCCGGTTTGAGGCCGAGCGCGATGGCAAGCTCGACCAGGCGCTGACGGCCATAGGGCAATTCGGAAATGGTGTGATGCGCGTCGTCGGCGAGCTTGAGCTGCTCGAGCAGATGCATCGACTCCTCGATTACGTCGCGGCGCCGGCCGGCCGGATGCAACATTGCGGGCGCGGCGCCGAGCCGCTCGGCGATCGCAATGTAAACATTCTCCAGAACCGACAGGCCGCGAAACAGTCGATTGATCTGGAAAGTGCGGGCGATGCCGAGCTTGACGCGGTCGGCCTGCGGCAGGTCGGTGATGTCGCGGCCCTTGTACAAGACGCGCCCGGCGGTCGGCGCAAACACGCCGGTGAGCAGATTGATGAAGGTGGTCTTGCCGGCGCCGTTGGGACCGATCAAGGCGCGGCGGTCCCCGCTTTCGATGCGAAAATTGATGTCGCTTGCGGCGCGCAGCGCGCCGAAGTTTTTGCTGACGTTGCGGGTTTCGATCAGCGTCGTGGTCATGAGGTCGCGCGCTCGGCACGGAAGTGGCGCCGCAGCGTGTCAAAAAGGCCGAGTATGCCGTTACGCGCGAACAACGCGATCAGCACAAGGAGGAGACCAAGGCCGAGCTGCCAAGCGGTGGGATAGAGCTGCGACAGAAAATGTGCAAGCACCATGTAGGCGACGGCGCCAATAAAACTGCCGTAGAGTCGGCCGTAGCCGCCGAGCACCAGAATGATCAAAACCGTTGCGGCGCGGTCGAGGCCGAGGGCGGTGAGATTGACGTAAAGGTTGGTCTGTGCCCACAGACCGCCGGCGATGCCGGCAATCGCGGCCGAGATCGTGTAGCAAATCACAAGCCGCATGCGCACCGGCGCCCCCACCGCATGCATGCGCAGGGTGTTCTCGCGGATGCCGGTGAGGCTTTGGCCGAACGGCGAATAAACTAGCGCGCGCACGAATACGAAACCGACAAAGAGGACGACCAGCGCGTAGATATATTGCGTGCGCGGGATCAGCGGGTTGAATTCGAACAGGCCGACTACCGGCTTGAAATTGATGCCGGGCAGGCCGTCGAAGCTGCCGGTATAG
>DATLYX010000093.1:0-8909 GCA_035574295.1 Xanthobacteraceae bacterium | reverse complement strand
GATCTCGGCCTCGACCTCGGCCAGCATCCGCGTATTGAAGTTGCGGGCCTGGGCCGCAAAGCGGGTCGGCGGGTTCTCGATCAGCGCCTGGAGACGCGCGCGCTCCTGCTGGAGTTGCTTCAGCCTCTCGTCGAGCGGCGCGCCGTCGAGCACGCGCGAAATCGCGCGCCCCATCGCGTCATAGGCGTTCGACGCCATCCGCCCGACGAAGTCCCAGGCGCGCCCGAGCGCGGTGGTTGCTTCCGCTGCGTTGACCAGGCTGCCCTTGAGCGCATCGAGCAGCACGCGCTGCGCGCCGGTGCGGTCGTTGTGCTCGGCGAGCGTGCGGACATACTGCCGCGTCCGGTCGTCCAGGAAATTGAGCTTGTCGTTGAGCGCGTCCGCGCCCCGCACCGGGTCGGCGAAGGCGCCGGCGAGCTCCTTGGTGGCGGTGGCGACGTCGGTGCCGGTCGTCAGCGCATAGTTCTTGACAACCTTGATCAGGCCTTCGAACTGCGAGACCGCGATCCTGCCGGTGCGCAGGAATGCGGCCTCCATCTCGCGCGCGGCCGCGACCGATACGCTACCTGCGGAGGCCGACTGCTCGGCGATGCGCTCGATCTGGCCGACCGTGGCGCCTGCGGCCCGGCCGGTGCCGGCGAGCGCGACCTCGAGCTCCTTCTGCGACTCGATATATCGGTAGTAGGAATAGCCGACCGCGGCGCCAAGCGCCGCGATGCCGACCACGACCGCGGTCGTGGGCGTGATCAGGCTGGTGAGGCCCTGCCAGACCCCGCGCAGGATGCCGCTCACGCCCGCGCCCGGGCCGAAGATCTGGGCGATCTGCGACCCCTGCTGCATCAGCACCATCAGGGGCCGTTGCCCGCTCGCGAGCGAGACGACAACGTCGTTGAGCTGGTAGCTGAGGTTGACCAGCTGGTTCGAGGTCAGCTTGCCCGTCGCGCCGATCGCTCCAAGCGCCCTCGCCGTGCCATCGAAGCGGGCTTGTGCCAAGCCATGTGCGGCCGCCTGCTCCGCGGCGGTGATCGCGCCCGCCTTGAAGAGGCTGTTCGCTTCTGCGATCTCGGCATTGAGCCTGGCTTGCGCGGTGCCGAGCGGATCGATCTGTGCGCGGAGCGCCGCAGTGCGCGCAGCGAGGTCCTCGGCGGCCTTGGCCGACTCCTCGAAGACGGCCGCGGATTCGCGCGCCGACTTGGGAGCCGTGCCGACACCGAGAACCGAATTGAAATTGCGTTGCGCCTGGTCGGCAGCGCCAGCTTGTCGGGCTGCCTCCGCCAAGCGCTGCAAACGCTGAGCCTGCCGGTCGGTGGCGACGCCCGTGGCATCCATACTGGACGTGACGCCACGGAACGCATCCTGCCCTGCCTTGCCGACTTCATCGAATGCGCGCTTAACGTCCGCCTTGCCCTCGACGCCGAGGCGGATCGAGACCTGGGTCGTGCTCATTCAGTCTGAGTCCCGGGCGTAGGCGCGGACGATGATCGGTTCGATTTCGGGGAGGATGTCGACGAGGAGCGTGTTGAGCGCGCCCATGGCGTCGGCGAGCAGCAGCACGGCGCCGAAATCAAGCGCATAGACGCCGCCCATCACGGCGCGGACCTGACCGGCCGTCCTCCGGAGCACGCCCCAAGCCACAATGCCTTCAGGCGTGGTCGGGGCGTTCTCTTGGTAGGGGCACGCCGCGCAGGTCTCGGGGCACGCCGCGCAATAACCTTCGCCCCCGCCGAAGTGCCACTCGGCAAGGGCGATCAGCCGTTTTTTTCGGCGTCCTGCAGGAGGGCGGGGCCGACATAGAGACGGTCGATCGCGTCGAACAGCGACCAGACCTCCAGCGCGGCGTCGATCGTCTCTTTCGACGGCTCGACCGGATTGCCGTCTGCATCGCCGATGCCTTCCCAGGCAGCGATGCCGGAATGAGCGAGCGAGCGCGTGAAGGCGACTCCCGCCTTCACCATCGCGTCCTCGCCCCCGGCGCGCAGGACGTCGGCTGCCGCCGTACGCGCCAGCAGGATGGCGGCGACGGTGATCGGGCGGAACTGCACCCGGATGCCAGGAAGCAAGTCGAGCCAGAACGGCTCGCGGTCGAACGCAAGCTTGAGCATCGAAACCTCTCGGGAGTGAGAACAATGATCAGTAGGTCGACACGTCGTTTTCGAGTGCGACGGTCATGGTCTTCTGCAGCGCAGGGTCTTCCGCCGCCTGGAACGCGAAGGCCGCCTGGATGCCGCCGGGACCGGTGATCGGCTGCTTGGGCTTCGGCAGGTAGACCTCGTGCACCGTGAACAGGAGCGACTTGTTCGCGTTGATCGCCCAGCCGAACGAGAGCTCGCAGGCGGTGCCGGCGACCGCCTGGTCGAGCAGCACGGTGTCGGCGAAGCGGATGTTGACCGTGCCCGACACGCCGACCATGGCTGGGTCGGCGTCCTCGATGCGGCCATCCGGGCGGATGACCTCGACCTTGTCGAGATTGTTCGAATAGGTGAGTTCGGCCGAGACGATCTGGCCTAGTGCGGTTCCGTTGCGCTTGATCTCGCCCATGAACTGCGAGAAGCGCTCGATCACGGCTTCGGTCGGGCTCCCGGCACTGGAGGCGCCAGCCTTGGTCTCTCCCTGCGCGATCAGGCTCATGGTAGCGTTGAGGAGGCCCGAGCGCTGCAGCTGGATTTTCATGGAATTGGCGCGGACGCCGAAGTTCATGCCGTAGCTCGGCACTTCCGGCATGCCGACCTCGATCGACATGGAGGGCAGCGTGAGCGCGCCCGACACGAACGTGTGGGTGAAGACCCCGGAGTTGTCGACCGATGTGGGAGCCCCAAGGAGCAGCTTCAGCCAGTAGCCGAAGTTGCGGAGATCGACCGGGACGACCACGTCGCCCTCGTTGTTGACCACGTCGCGGCTCGGCGGCAGCGGCTCGCGCCCGTAGCCGAGCAGGTCGCTGGCAATCAGGTTCTGCTCGTCGCCGAGCGCCGACGACACGAAGGGGAGTTTCTTGTAGCCGGCCGCCGGCGGGGTGCCGTAGGTCGTCTCGAATGCGGCAGCCATGACGGCATTGGCGCCGCGCGCGCGTGCCATGGGACTCTCCTTGAGCTTGCGATGGAGTTCAGTTCAGCGGGTCGGGGGTGCCGTAGACGGCGACGATCGCGGCGTCGGCCCAGCGGCCGGCGCGAGCGCCCGCGGTCTCCACATCGTCGGTTGCCGGCGCTTCCGCCTCGATAAAGTCGCAGAGGCCACCGAGCGTGCGGTCGCCGGCAACGGCGGCGCCGATCGCGCCGAGCATCTCGTCAAGGACCTGTTCGCGGGTCTCACTTGAAGTTTCGTACGCCGCGACCTCGATCGGGATGCGATGGGTGTAGATATAGGTGAGCGGCGAGAGCATCACCTCCGGCTCGCCTGGGTCACCGTCACGGATGATGACAAGGCCACCGGGCGGGATGCGGTCGGCCTTGGCGAGGTTGCGCTTTACGTCGGCGTCAAGTAGCGCCGCCGCAACGAGAGCCTTGACCGCATTGAGCACTTGTTCGCGCTTGCTCGTCATCGCAGGCCCGTCACGACGATCGCGATCACAAAGGCGAACGACAGCAATGCCGCGAGCATCGCGACGCGTTCCTGCTTCAACTTCACCTCCAGTGACTCGCAATCGTGCCGGGCACGCGGTCGGCCCAGCGCTGCGCGATGGTCGCGATGTCGAGCCGCTTCCGCAGAGAGACTTGCGGGACCAGGATGAATACCACGACGGTCGAGCGCCCTTTCAGCCTCGTGAACTGCGCGCCCGCCCGGGTGCGGCCGATGTTCGGTCTTGCGAGGCCTCTCTTGCTCAGCCGCGCGCTGTCGGCGACCAGCAGCGAGGGCCGTCCGCGCCGGTAGACGAAGCGCAGCCGAAGGCCGGTGCGCCGCTCCCAGCCGCCCGGGGTGATGCGCTTTATCGATCCGGTGGGGCTGATCCCCTTCACGCCGGCAGCCCGCGTCGGGATGGCGAGCCACAGGCCACGGCTCGACTTGATGGTCACGCCGCGGTCGAAGGCATCGACGATGTTCGGCGCCTTCGACCATACGAACGACGCAGCCTCCAGGCTGGCGCCGCCCTCCGGGTACGTCTTGCCGCGCCAGGTGTTGGCGAGGCGCTGGCCAAGCCCCGCGTCGACCAGGTCGGCGCGCAACTCGGTCTTGAGCCCGTCGGTCACCTCGCGCATGGCGTTGGTGACCGAGCGCGCCGCATCCCCCTCGGCCTCGCTGAGCCCCTTGGCGAGGTCGTCGGTCTTTAGCGTGAAGCGCATCATCAAGCCGGCGGTGCCGCCTCGCAGGTCCACACGAGACGGAGGCTGTCGATCGTGGGCGCGGCGATGACCTCGAAGAGGTCGCCGTCGATCTCCACCGTGTCGCCATTCGCCGGCTCCGCCACTTCCGATCTGCGAACGTCGATCAGCGTCGTCGGCAAGACAGCCCGGCTATCGCCGAAGCCGAGGACCTGGTCGGGCCGCCGCGTGACGACACGGACCGTGGTGCCCGGCCCCACACCGCCCGCGCGCCAGATGGCGTCGCGGGCGATGTTGGGATCGGCGAACAGGGCATCGGTCGCGGCGGTGAACGCGTCCACGACGTCAGCTCAGTTGCTGGTGTGAATCTTCACTGCCAGCCGGGGACGCTTGTTGACCGGAAGCGGCGAAGCCTCCGTCTTCACGTCGATGGCGCTGCCGTCCTGCCGCGCGATCTGGCGAGCATAGATCGGCAGACCGACGGTGTTGACGGTCTCGATTAGGTTCGCAGGCGCCCCGTAGGTCACGAAGGTGTCCATCGTGCCGAGCGGGAACGCAATGCCTTCGTTCGCCGGGATCAGCGTCTCGGTCGCGCCGGTCGAGAGCGTGACGGTGGCGTTGTACTCTTCGAACACGATGCCCGAGAACGGGAAGCGCCGGCGGGTGTCCTCGCGCAGCGGCTGCGCGCCGGTCGAGGAGAAGTACTTGTAGGCCTCCTCGACTTTCGAGTGACCGATCAGCTTGTCGAAGAAGCCGGGGCTGACCAATGCCAGCACGCCGTTCATGGTCTCGCCCTTGAGCTCGGTCTCGACGTTCCGCAGCACCTCGCGGCACTTCGCCTGCACGCTGGTGCCAGCCGTGCCGAGCACGAAGTCGACGGACTGCTGCACGAGCCCGAACTCATCGAAGTAGTCGTAGAGCTCGATGCCGGCGCCGTCCTTGACGATGCCGCGCAGCGCATTGACCTCCATGTACTCGCGGGTCTGCGCGTGCTTCGCCCGCATGCGCGTGAGCTTGCGTTCCATGACGGTCGCAAGCGGGTCGGCTGCGTCCGCGACCCCGAATCCGCGCACGCCCTGGATATCCTGCGGCGTGATCACGTCGTCATGCGGGATCCAGGGCACTGTGAACGAGCGCATCGCGCGCGTGTCGCGGTTGGCCACGGTGGCCGGCCCACCGAGCGGCACCGTCGGCAGCAGGTTCAGCACGCCCTCAGCCTGTTCGATGATCACGCTGCGTTGCGTGATGCCCTCGAAGCGGAACAGGCCGAGCTCGCCGAGACGGGTGTAGACGTTGGGCAGGATGTTGATGGCTTGGGTCATCTCGGCGAGCGTGTAGCCGCCCGCGTCGAAGGGATTGATCATCGGGGCCATGTAGTCGCGTCTCCTCAAAAAAGGGACCGAACCCCGATGGAGGTCCATCGAGGCCCGGTCAGGCAGGGAGGTTCAGGGAAGATCAGGCGGTATCGCGGGCGACAATGCCGACCGCGGCGAGTTGTGTGTGCTTGGCGGTCTTCTCGGCCACCTGATCGACGGAGGCGTCGAACACGAGTGCAGCCTTGGAAACGATCGCCGGCCCGCGCGCGACCACGAGGCCGATCTTGTCGGCGGCCGTTGCATCAACCGCCTCGATGAGGACGGCGGTTGCCGTCTCGGCGCCCTCGTCGCCCGCGACCTGGGCGGCCGGCGAAAGCCGGTACTTGCCGGACGCGGTGATCTTGCCGAGCACCGAGCCGAGCGCGAAGTTCGTGCCGGCTTTGAGCGTCACGGTCTCGCGGCTGTAGTTGCCGTTGAGCTCGTATTTGAGCAGGTCGCCGAGCGTCGGCGCCATGGTCAGTGTAGGCATGTCGGGTGCTCCTCCAGTTCTTGGCGATCAGGCGCGCGCCGCAGCCGCGCGTTCCTTGGCGCGGCGCACGATCGGACTGTCTCCGGCGACGGGAGTGGACGGTGCCGCCGCAATCACGGTCGTGGCTTCGGCGCGAGCGGCGAGCGTGTCGAGCACGGAGCGGCGCAGCGCGTCAGGCGCGATGCCCTTCTTCAGCGCATCGGCGGCATCGACCGTGACGCCAAGCCGCGCGGCCTGGCTCGCGACCGCGGCGACCTCCGCGAACTCCGACCGCAGCTTCTCGGCGATGCCGGCCTCGGTAGTCGTCTTGGCAGAGTCTGGCACAGGAGGCGCGGGCGCCGCGTCTGTCGGCGCTTGCTCAGGAACAAGCGCTTCCTGCCGCTCGGGTGGTTGATCCTGCGTTTGTTCAGTCTGGTTGGTCGCCATGGACAGGCTCCTCTTCAATGTCGGGTTGACGGGCGCGCGGGCCGGCGCGGCGCGATCGAGTTCGGCCGCCATCTCCGCGATGGCGAGGTCGAGCGTGCCGAGCCGGTCGGCCAGACCAGCGCGGATCGCGAGCTCGCCGCGATAGATTGCGGCGTTCGTGCCGCGCACCGCCTCGGGACTTAGGCCGCGGTTCGCCGCCACAAGCATGCAGAACTCGGCGTAGAGGCGGTCGACGTCGGCCTGGATTGTCGCGCGCGCGCGTTCCGACAGCGGTTCGTGCGCATTGCCGTCGACCTTGCGGTCGCCGGCGAATACGAAAGTCCAGGCAAGCCCTGCCTTTGCGTCCGCCCCGCTCTCGTCGACGTGAACCGCCACGACGCCGATCGAGCCGACCTCGCCGGTGCGCGTGACGTAGAGCCGGTCGGCCGCGCTCGCGATCGCGTAGGCAGCCGACAAGGCGCTCTCGTTGGCCACCGCCCAGAGCGGCTTTGCGCTCGCGCTTCGGATGGCCTGGATCTGTTCGATGAGATCGAACAGGCCGCCGACTTCCCCGCCGGGGGAGTCGACGTCGAGGATGACGCCGCGCACGCTCGTGTCATCCATCGCCGCGGCGATTGCCTCTGCGATGTCGCCATACGCCTGCAGCCCGCTTGCAGCGTCCAGATAGCCCGATCGACTGACGAGCGTCCCGATCACCGAGACCACCGCGATCTTCTCGACCGTGATGGATGTGAGCGGCGCCGGATCGGCTTCCGGGTCGACCGGCTCCAGCGTGTGGCCGGCGAAGCGCGGCGCCAGCACCCCGAGGATCACCTCGAGCTTGGCACGCGCGATCAACAGCGGCGTCCCGAACACTCGGGACGCGATATGAGGCAGATTGCGCATGGTCGATCAGAGCAGAGCCGTGCGGACACGTTCGGTTACAGCGGCAAGGTCGAGCCGGATTTCCGTTTGGCCGCGGTGCGTAACGATGGTTTCTCGACCTGCCGTGTCCAAGGGCGAGGTGCCTAGGATTTCAGCGGCGCGAACCGGTGGCAGCCCGGCGAGTCCCAGTTCGACCATTGCTGCCACATGAACGATGTCCCGGAGCGTGTACTCGCGACGAACCCCCGGTGGCGGATTATGCAGCGGGACGAAGTAGTCCCGCTCGATCCATTGGTGCAGACAAACCGGCGTGATCCCCATGGCGGTGCAGGCTTGATGGATGGTGAAGGTGCGCTCGGTCACGGCTGCGAATTCTCCTGTGAAGGTTCTCTGCCGTCGGCTGAAACGAGCGGCATCGCGCTCGCACCAAACACGAGGCCAAGGTTCTGTTCGCGCGCCCTGTCAGCGGCGATCTCAGCGTCCACCTGCTCGGCGTCGTAGCCGCGCTCGGCGAGCGCCTGCGTGCGGCTCTTCAAGCCCGCCGCGATCTGCTCGATCTCGGCGCGCGCGTCCTTCAAGGGATCGACCCAGTCCCACTTCGGGGGCAGCCAGGTACAGGCCAGATAGTCGCGCCGGCGCGCCTCATAGTCCGGAAGATCGATCGCTCCGGCCAATATCGCGGTGTCCATCCAGCGCGCCCACACCTGGCGGCAGAGCTGCCAGACGATGACCGCGTGCTGATAGGCCTCGACGCGGCGGCGGAACTCGAGCAGCGCCAGGCGCGAGTTCGAGTAGTTCGCCTTCAGCATGTCGTTCGAGAGATAGGCGTAAGGAACGCCCAGCGCGGCCGAGACCTGGAGCAGCGTGCGGTACTGGAAGGGCTCGTAGGTCTGGCCCGACTCCGCGGGCGAAGAGGTCTGCACCTCCTCGCCGGGCTCGAGCAGCATGATCTGCCCAGGCTGCAAATCGAGCGTGCGCTCGTCGTTCTCGGTGCGCGTCTCGGCGGCATCGAGCGGCTCGGCGGGGGCCGGGGTCGTGATGAACAACGCATGCATCGCCGCGACCTTCTTGCGGTCGAGCTCCGCGTCGTCGTACTGGTCGAGCAGGAAGAGCTTCACGATCGCGGACGCGAAGCGGGAGACGCCGCGGAGCTGCCCCGCCTCCACGGGATCGATCACGTGGATGATCTCGGCGGCGGGGATGCGGACGGTCTCGCCGGAAAGGCCATGGTCCGTGATGTCGCTCGGGTGCCGGCGCAGGAAGTGATAGGCCACACGGCGCCCGATGCGATCGAACTCGATGCCCTGGCGGATCACGTTGCCATTCTGCGCAACCTCGGTGCGATGGAGCGGCAGCATCTCGGAGGGGAGCATCTGCAGCTGCAGGGGCACCGTGAGCCCGTCCTGCGGCCGGCGCGGGCGAAACCGAAAGAACACCTCGCCGGCGATGAACACTTCGCGCGCGGCCCGCCGCTGCAGCCCGTAGAAATCGGTGAAGCCTTCGGCATCCGCCTCGTCGGTC
>DATLYX010000092.1:0-2229 GCA_035574295.1 Xanthobacteraceae bacterium | reverse complement strand
AGCGGCTTTTCGCTCGGAATGCCGTGGCAGACCACATGATTGACCGAAGTGCAGGTCGCCTTCCTGTAGCCGCGATACATCAGGGTTGCCGGCAGCGCGCCGTGGTCGAGGGCGAATTCCAACACCAGCCGGTCGATCTTCTCGGTGGTGACCCCCGGCTTGATCTCGTCCACCAGCATGTCGAGGCAGCGCGCGACAAGCTGCCCGGCCTTGCGCATGCCGGCAAAAGCTTCCGGCCCGTGCAGCTTGATCTGCCCGGTTTTGCGCAGCGGCGCGGTTCTGGCATCGACGTAGGTCATCGCGTTGTAATGTAAGTCAATGCGGCAGCCGCGCAAGCATTCAATCGTTAATCGACGAGCGTCACCGACCCCGCAACCTCGATCCCGCCGCAATCGAGGTTGCAGCGCAAGGCTAAGGCCTCCACGCCCGCGCTGCGCGCCCGGTCGAAGGCCGTGCCGTAGCGCGGGTCGATGTCGCGCGCGAGCGCAAACCGCTCGGCCGAGCCGATCTGAATCAGAAACAGCATCACCGCCCGCGCCCCGCCGCGCACCACATGTGTCAGCTCCTCAAGATGCTTTGCCCCGCGCGCGGTCACCGCATCGGGAAACTCGGCGAGTCGGGGCTGCCGCATCAAGTGCACGTTCTTGATCTCGACATAACACGGCGGCCGCGCCGGCGCTTCCAGGAGAAAATCGACGCGCGAGCTCGTGCCGTATTTCACCTCGCGCCGCACCGTCGCGTAGCCCGCAAGCTGCGGGATCGCGCCGGCGGCGAGCGCAGTGGCCACGAGCGCATTGGGATGCGCCGTATTGACGCCCACGAGCTCGCGACCGGCGCCGAGATCGACCTCCACCAGCTCCCACGAATAGGCAAGCTTGCGGCCCGCCTTGTCCGACTTGGACAGCCACACCCGCGCGCCGGGCTCGGCCAGGCCGGTCATCGCACCGGGATTGGCCACATGCACGGTGACCACCTCGCCGTCGTCGAGCCGCACGTCGGCGAGGAACCGCTTGTAGCGCTTGATCAATGTCGCCGGAATGAGCGGTGCGGGAAATCGCATGCGAGCGTTCTAAGGCGTGATCGTTTCAGATCGCAAGCGAGCTGCAATCTTACCTCCCCCTTTCAGGGGGAGGTCGGTTTGCGAAGCAAACCGGATGGGGGTCAATGGCTTGCGCACCCGCGTCGCGATCCCGTTGACCCCCACCCCAACCCTCCCCTTTTCAGGGGGAGGGAGAAACAGCTGAGCAGTCGGTGATCCCGCCTGAGACGATCACGCGTTACATCCTTCTTCGCGGCGGGAGAGTCTTCGCTAGGCCGCGATCCGGCCGCCCAGATCCTCCTCGATATGGATGCGGACGATCTCGTCGAAATTCTTTTCCGGCACGAAGCCGAGCGCGAGCGCGCGCCGCGCGTCGAACCGGTGCGGCCAGCCGGCGACAATGCGCGCCACGAGCTCGTCCGGCGCGCGCTTGATGCGCGCCACCGCCTTCTCGCCGGCGACCCGACGCAGCGCCTCGATCTGCTCGGCGACCGTACAGCACACGCCGGGCATGGTGAGATTGATGCGCGGGCCGAGCTGCGCGCGCGTGAGCGACGCGGCATGGATCAGGTAGGATACGGCCGCGCGCGGGCTTGCATGGGTGTGCAGGGTATCCTCCGGCACCGGCAGGATCGCCTCTTTCCCCGCGAGCGGCTCGCGGATGATGCTGGAGAAGAATCCCGACGCCGCCTTGTTCGGCAGCCCCGGTCGCACGCAGATCGCCGGCAACCGCAAGCCCACGCCATCGACGAACCCGCGCCGCGTGTAGTCGGCGAGCAACAGTTCGCACATGGCTTTCGCAGTGCCGTAGGAGGTGAGCGGGGTGAGGTGGAAATCGTCCGGAATGGCGGCCGGGAACGGCGCGCCGAACACAGCGCAGGAGGAGGTGTAGATGAATTTCGGCTTATAGCCGCCACCCGCGGCGCGCACCGCCTCGAGCAGCGCCCGCGTGCCGTCGAGATTGACCCGGTAGCCCTTCTCGAAGTCGAGCTCCGCTTCCGCCGACACCACGCCGGCAAGGTGGAAGATCACGTCGGGCCGTCCGGCGAGGAGTTTTTCCGCCACCCCCGGCGCCGGCAGGTCGGCGGCAACCGCTTCCACCGTGCCGGCAAATGCGGCCGGCGCTTCCGGAGGCACGATGTCGGTGAGCGTCAAGCGATCGATCGGCGCGCCGTTGAGGGCGCCGTCCT
>DATLYX010000091.1:0-11616 GCA_035574295.1 Xanthobacteraceae bacterium | reverse complement strand
AAAGCGGGAGAGGGGCGCCCGCACCCTCTCCCGGCGCGCGCGTCGCTGTCGCTCCGCGCGCGCCACCCTCTCCCGCAAGCGGGAGAGGGGAAGTTGGAGCAAACGGTCGGCAGAAGTTTGCCCTCTCCCCGCGTTGCGGGGAGAGGGTGCCGAGCGAACGAAGTGAGCGAGGCGGGAGAGGGGGCGGCCGCACCCTCACCCGGCGCGTTCGTCGCCATTACTCCTGCGCCGCCCTCTCCCGGCGCGCACTGCCCCTGCGACTTCGCTCACTGCCTCGAATTGCAAATTTGTGCAATTTGCCGCTTGCGCGGATGTCTGAAAAATGGTCCCCCTCTCCCGGTGCACTTTGCGCCGCCCTCGCGCCGGAGAAGAAAAGGGTTTTAGGCAGGCTAGCCGCCGCGCAGCAATGTCCATCGCCGATTCGATCCGCAGCCAACTCGCGCCCGTGCATCCGGAGGGTTATCCGTTCGTCGGCGGGCTGGCGCTTTTCAGTCTCATCTTCTTCTACCTGTGGCCGCCGCTGGGGTGGGTCGGCACCGTGCTCACCGCCTGGTGCGCCTATTTCTTTCGCGATCCGCAGCGCGTCACGCCGCAGCGCGACGGCCTCATCATCGCCCCGGCCGACGGCCGCGTGTGTCAGGTGGCGCTCGCCGTGCCGCCACCCGAGCTCCAGCTCGGCGAATTGCCGCTGCCCCGCATCTCCGTTTTCATGAGCGTGTTCGATTGCCACATCAACCGCGCGCCGGTCAGCGGCCGGATCGAACGCATGGTGTACCGGCCCGGCAAATTCCTCAACGCCGACCTCGACAAGGCAAGCGAGGAGAACGAACGGCTCGGCAGCGTGATCGCCTTCGACGGCGGCCGCATCGGCGTGGTGCAGATTGCCGGCTTGATTGCGCGCCGCATCGTCCCCTTCGTGCGTGAAGGCCAGGAGATCACCGCCGGCGAGCGCATCGGCATGATCCGCTTCGGCTCGCGGGTCGATGTCTACATTCCCGCCGACACGCGCCCGTTGGTTGCCGAAGGCCAGACCGCGATCGCCGGCGAGACCGTCATCGCCGACTTGGCGCCCGCCGACACGGTGCGCAATTTTCGTGCAAGCTGAGGCGGCAGCGGGGTTTTTCGCCGTGCCATGGAATTGGCGCAACCCGCCTGATATAGTATTGGGATGATCTTCTCCTCCTTCGAACCGGAGCGGAGCGACGGCCAGCGTCGGCGTTTTCGCGCCATTCCGGTGCGCACGTTGCTGCCAAACCTGATCACGCTGCTGGCGTTGTGCGCGGGGCTCACCGCCATTCGCCTCGCCATCGAGCACAAGTTCGAGTGGGCGCTGTATGCCATCGTCTTCGCCGCCCTGCTTGACGGCCTCGACGGCCGCCTCGCGCGCATGCTCAAAGGCACCTCGCGCTTCGGCGCCGAGCTCGACAGTCTGGCTGACTTCGTGAATTTTGGCGTGGCGCCGGCGTTGATCCTGTTCCAGTGGGGATTGAACGAATACGGCTCGGTGGGCTGGATCGCTTCGCTGGTGTTTGCGCTCTGTGTCGGCCTCAGGCTCGCGCGCTTCAACGTGCTTGCCGATGACCCCAGGCGCCCGGCCTGGGCCGCCAATTTCTTCATCGGCGTGCCGGCGCCCGCGGGCGCCATCACCGTGCTGCTGCCGCTCTATGTGCAGTTGCTTGGCATGTCGCACAATCTGTTGGTGAAGCCGTTCGCCTTCGTCTACACGCTGTGCATCGCGCTGCTGATGGTGTCGCGCCTGCCGGTTTTCTCCGGCAAGCGCATCGGCAAGCGGGTGCCGCCGGAGATGGTGCTGCCGGTGTTTGTTCTCGTGGTGCTGTTTTTTGCCCTCTTGATCGCTTATCCGTGGGAGGTGCTCACCGTCGGCACGCTGCTCTATCTTGCCTCTTTGCCGCTCGGCTACCTGTCCTATCGCGAGTATGAGCGCAAGGCCGCGGCTGCCGCCGGCCCCGAGGTCGTCGCGGTAGCCGAGGAGGCGCCCGTACTGACACCGGCCGCGCCCCCTGCGGCCGACGATCCCGAGCGCCCCGCGCGCCTGAACTGATGCCGCGCGCCGCAAAGCTCGTTCCCGCCGCCGCGCGCCAGGGCGGCAACGTGATTGACACACTGATCCTGAACTTCGCGCAGCGGACCTCGCAGCGCGGATTTGTGTTCGGCGTGAAGGGCACCTGCATCGAGCTCGACTTCGCCGCGCCGGTGCTGATGCGCACCGACGATGCGCTCGAGCTCGACGACGGCAGCCTCGTGGAGGTGGTGGCCGAGGCGGAGCCGCTGATCGAAGTGCGCCTCGCCGATCCCGCGGCGCTCGCCCGCCTGGCCTGGCAATTTGGCGACCGTCACGTGCCGCTGCAGGTGAAATCGAAAAGCCTGCGCCTGCGGCGTGACCCGGGCACCGAAAAGTGGCTGGAGGAGTCCGGCGTGAAGTTCATCGCCATCGAGGCGCCGTTCGACCCGGATGTAGCCTCACCCGCAGGCTCAGGCGCTGATCATCGCCATCACGACCATGACCACCACCACCACCACCACCACCATCACCACAGCCACGGCCACGGCCATCATCAACCCGGTTGCACGCACGCACATGGCGGCCACGGTCATGACACGCGTCGCGATTGAATGGGCGCGGTGCGACTGATCGCTCAGCGTCTCGACATCACAGGGCCAGCGGATGCCCCGGCATCAGCTCGTAAGGGTGCTTCCACCCCGGCAGCGTCTTGAGGCGGTCGAGCCAAGCGCCAATGTTGGGGAAATTGGCGCGGAGGTCGAAGCCGAATTCCTCGGCCGGGTAATAGAAGTATGCGCACATCGATAGGTCCGCGATGGTCGGCCGCGCGCCCAACAGATATGGCGCCTTGCCCAGCCGTTTGTCCACGATCGCCACGTTGCCGTCGATGCGGCCCTTGAGGAAGTTGAGCACGGCCGGATCGGGCGCGGGCTTCGCCCAGTTGCGCAGGAAGCGGTAGGGGCCGAGAAATCCGTTGACTTTCTGGTTGTCGAAAATGATCCAGCGCAGCGCTTCGAGCTCCTCATCTTCGCCCTGCGGCGCGAACTTTCCCGAGCGCCGCGCGAGATAGGTGAGGATCACACCCGACTGGCTGAGTTTTTTCGCGCCGTGCACCAGCACCGGCACTTCGCCCATTTCGTTGACTTCCGCGCGGTACTTCGGCGTGCGCGTCTCCCCGCCTTTGAAGAAATCCACCCAGATCGGCGTCCAGTCGGCGCCGATCAGGTTGAGCATCAGCGCGCAACGATAGGCGTTGCCGGACTGGGCGAAGCAATAGAGCTGATACTCGGCCATGACGGTTCGCGTTCGATGTGATGTTACTGGCGCGACAGCATCACCCGCTCGCCGGTTGAGGCCTGTCCTTCAAACCAACGGCCGCCGCTCACCGCCGGCTGCAGTTGCGCGAGCTGTTCGCCGTTGTGGTCGCGGATAATGACGGTGCCGTTCTCCAGCGTCCACTTGCGGCTGGTGAAGAATTTGCCCGGGCAGCCCCCCTCGGGCGCTATCGCCCCCTCGGTCGCCTTGGCGCCGCCGGAGAAATTCATGCCGCACTGGCCGCGGTTGGGCGATGACAGCGTCCAGCGCCCGGTCATGTTGACGGGCTGCGCCTTGTCCTTGTCGCGGTCGCCGCTCGCGCCGAACCCGGTCCATTTGAAATCGGCAAACGGATCGATCATGCGATCGCCGGTGCAGCCCGCGACCGCAATGGTGGCCAGCAGAGTGATGGTGCGAATGGTGCTCATGTCGTCCTCACTTCATGGTTGGGATGACGAACTCCGCACCCTCCTTGACGCCTGACGGCCAGCGCGCCGTCACGGTTTTGGTTTTGGTGTAGAAACGGATCGAATCCGGTCCGTGCTGGTTGAGATCGCCGAACGCCGAGCGCTTCCATCCGCCGAAGGTGTGATAGGCGAGCGGCACGGGAATGGCAAAATTCACCCCCACCATGCCGACCTGCACACGCGAGACGAAATCGCGCGCGGTGTCGCCGTCGCGGGTGAAGATCGCAACACCGTTGCCGTATTCGTGCTCGGACGGCAGCCGCACCGCCTCCTCGTAATCCTTGGCGCGCACCACCGACAAGACGGGCCCGAAAATCTCCTCCTTGTAGATGCGCATGTGCGGCTTGACCTCGTCGAACAGGCAGCCGCCCATGAAATTGCCGTTCTCATAACCCTGGAGCTTGAAGTTGCGGCCGTCGACCAGGAGCTTGGCGCCCTCCTTCACGCCGAGATCGACGTAGCTTTTCACCTTTTCCAAATGCGCGCGCGTCACCAGCGGTCCATAGTCTGCCTGCGGATCGTCCGACGGGCCGATCTTGAGGCTTTCGACGCGCGGGATGAGTCTCTCCACCAGCATATCGGCGGTCTTTTTGCCCACCGGCACCGCCACCGACACCGCCATGCAGCGTTCGCCCGCCGAGCCGTAACCGGCGCCGATCAGCGCGTCCACCGCCTGGTCCATGTCCGCGTCGGGCATCACGATCATGTGGTTCTTGGCGCCGCCGAAGCATTGCACGCGCTTGCCGTGCGCCGAGCCGGTTGCGTAGATGTACTCCGCGATCGCCGAAGAGCCGACGAATCCGATGGCCTTGACGCGCGGGTCGGTGAGCAGCGTGTCCACCGCCTCCTTGTCGCCGTTGACCACGTTGAGCACGCCGGCCGGCAGCCCGGCCTCGATCATCAGCTCGGCAAGCCGCATCGGCACCGAAGGGTCGCGCTCCGACGGCTTGAGAACGAAGGCGTTACCGCAGGCGATGGCGGGGGCAAACTTCCACATCGGGATCATGGCGGGAAAGTTGAACGGCGTGATGCCGGCCGCCACGCCGAGCGGCTGGCGCATGGAGTAGAGGTCGATGCCCGGCCCGGCGCCTTCCGTGAATTCGCCCTTCATCAGGTGCGGGATCCCGCAGGCGAATTCCACCACTTCCAGCCCGCGCTGAATGTCACCTCTGGAATCGGCGAGGGTCTTGCCGTGCTCGGAGGACAGGAGCCTGGCGAGGGAATCGAATTCCTTTTGTACCAGCTCCAGGAACTTGAACAACACGCGCGCGCGCCGCTGCGGATTGGTGGCGGCCCAGGCCGGCTGTGCGGCCTCCGCCGCCGCGATCGCGGCCTCCACCTCGGCGCGGCTTGCGAACGCCACCTTGGCCTGCACCTCGCCCGTGTTGGGGTTGAACACCTCGCCGTAGCGTCCGGACGTTCCCGCAACCTCCTTGCCGCCGATGAAATGGCCGATGGCTCGCATGACGTCCTCCCGCGGTTTGATCGCATCTCTGTCGTCAACCAATCCTTAATCAAATAGCCTATGCCCGGTGGCGCGAAAAGTCCGCCTCTCTGCGGCAGCGCACTACGCGCGCTGCATGGCGCACCGGTCGGCTTTAGAGTCCATTAAGCATATCGGGGCATCCTCGGCGCCGATTGCGGATAACGCCTGTCCGCGCATCGGGGTTTGTCCATGGATATTGCAACCGGCCTCGGTCTCCTCGCCGGAGCCGTTGTGCTCGTCTCATTGATATTGATGGGTGGCGATCTGCGGATGTTCGCGGATTCGCACGCCGCCATCGTGATTTTCGGCGGCTCGTTTGCCGCCACTCTGATCCGTTTTCCGCTCTCCTCGATCTTTCACGGGCTGCCGCTCGGGGCGCGCTTTGCCTTCACCATGCGCCGCATCACCCAACGCGAACTCGTCGATCAAATCGCGCAGCTTGCCGACGTCGCGCGCAAGCAGGGTCCGGTCGCGCTGGAAAAGGTGGAGGTGGAGGATCCTTTCCTCGCCAAGGGCATTCGCTTCATCGCCGACGGCTATGACGCCAAATTCATCCGCGATAACCTTGAGCGCGATCGCGACAATTTCCTGCTTCATCTCGACGAGGGCCAGAAGATCTACCGCGCCATTGGCGACTGCGCTCCGGCCTTCGGCATGGTCGGCACCTTGATCGGCATGGTGCAGATGTTTGCCAACATGACCGATCCCTCCAAGCTCGGCCCCTACATGGCGGTGGCGCTGCTCGCCACCTTTTACGGTGCCGCGGTCGCCAACCTGTTGTGTCTGCCGATCGCCGACAAGTTGCAGCTCAAGCTGCACGATGAGGAGATCAACCGTACCCTCATCATCGACGGCATTCTGATGATCCGCGAGTCGAAAAGCCCGACCCTGGTGCGCGAAATGCTGCTCGCCTATCTGCCGGAGAAGCATCGCCACACCGAAGCCGAATTGTCAGCGGAGGCGGCGCCCGCCTGATTTCGGAGCCGCGCGCGCATGGCGAGAAAGCACAGAGGAGGACACAGCGGCGGTCACGGCTGGTTCGTCACCTTCGCCGACCTGATGGGGCTTCTGGTGTCGTTCTTCGTGATGCTGGTGGCGTTCTCGAGCCAGGATCAGGCCAAGCTCCAGCTCGTGGCCGGCTCCATGCGCGAGGCCTTCGGCGTGCAGCCGTACGTGCGCTACTCCGGCATCATCGAGGTGGACGGTCTGCCCACCCGCCCGCGGCTGAAGAATGCCCAACGCATCTCGCCCAACGAGTCCTCGGCCACGCCGAGCCCCGATGACAAGAGCCGCAATTTCGACCGCGGCTCCCAACTCGACAACATGGGCGCCTTCGCCCTTGCCTCCGCTTCGCTGCGCCAGGCGCTCAACGAAATGCCCGAGCTTGCCGAGCTGTCCAAGCACATCGTGATCGAGGAGACCAAGCAGGGCCTCAACATCGAGATCGTCGATCAGGACGGCCGCTCGATGTTTCCGGAGGGCTCCAAGGAACCTTACGAACGCACGCGGCGGCTATTGCAGCGCCTTGCCGCTCAGTTCAGGGCCATGCCCTATCGGATGACCATCGTCGGCCACACCGCCGCCATGCGCACGCCGCGGCGGCCCGGCTACGGACCCTGGGATTTGTCCGCCGATCGCGCCAAAACCGTGCGCCAGATCCTGGAAGACGAGGGCGTGCCCGAGGACCGCTTCTTCATGGTGGCGGGCAAGGCCGACACCCAGCCGCTGTTTCCCGACAACCCCTCCTTGGCGACCAACCGTCGGATCACTATTACCCTGATGCACGAAGCGCCGCCGTTGCCTCCGAACCTCAAGCCGTAGGGTTAAAATCGGTGTATGTGCAATAGCTTGTGAATGCCATATTTACCGCCCTGCAGGGATGCGCTACATGGCTGATGCGCTCTGCTGCAGCGCAACAAACCCGGCCAGCTTCTATGAAACAAATGGCGGTTCCCAGCGGGAGTGAGCTGCCGGCCAATGGCACCAGCCCCCCGCGATCGTCGGCCGGAACCGCCGCCTTGGCGCTCGGCAGCATCGGAGTCGTCTACGGCGACATCGGCACCAGCCCGCTCTACGCCGTGCGCGAGTCGGTCAACGCGGCGGTCGGCGTCGGCGGCACCATCACTGCGGAAGCGGTGTACGGCATTCTGTCGCTGATTTTCTGGTCGCTGATCATCGTCGTCACCATCAAGTACATCACCATCCTGGTGCGCGCCGACAACAACGGCGAAGGCGGCACGCTGTCGCTCACCGCGCTCGCCTCGCGCGCATTTGGCGGCCGGACACCGCTGGTGCTCGGACTCGGTATCGTCGGCGCCGCGATGTTTTACGGCTCAAGCCTGATCACGCCGGCGCTTTCGGTGCTCTCGGCGGTCGAAGGTCTGAATGTCGCGACCACCGCCTTCGACCCGCATGTGTTGTGGCTGACCGTGCTCATTCTGGTGGCGCTGTTTTCGGTGCAATCCCGGGGCACGGCGCGTGTGTCCGCCCTGTTCGGGCCGGTGACCACCCTTTGGTTTATAGTCATCGCCTGCGCCGGCGCGGTTCAGATCGTGGCAAACCCCGCCATTCTGCTGGCAGTCAACCCATACTACGCGATCGCGTTTTTCCTCGATAACGGCCGGCACGCGCTGGTGACGCTTGGCGCGGTGTTTCTGGTGGTCACCGGCTCGGAGGCGCTTTACAACGACCTTGGCCACTTCGGCCGCCGGCCGATCCAGCTCGCCTGGCTCTATTTCGTTCTGCCGGCGCTGGTCATCAATTATTTCGGCCAAGGCGCGCTCCTGCTCGGCAATCCGGATGCCATCAAGAATCCCTTCTATCTGTTGTTCCCAGAATGGGCGCTCTATCCGACGGTGGGGCTTGCCACCGCCGCCACTGTGATCGCAAGCCAAGCGGTCATCACCGGCGCCTATTCGATCACGCGGCAGGCCATCCAGCTCGGACTGCTGCCGCGCCTTCAGGTGCGCCACACCTCCGAGGCGCTGGCCGGCCAGATTTACATGCCGCGGGTGAATTGGCTGTTGCTCGCGGGCGTGCTGTTTCTGGTGCTGGTGTTCCGCTCCTCAAGCAACCTTGCGCACGCTTATGTGCTGGCGGTGTCCACCACCAATCTGATGTCCGCGTTGCTCGGCCTCATCGTCATCTGGAAGATCTGGCAATGGCGTCCGTGGGTGGCGGCTCTGGTGATGGTTCCGCTGATTGCGGTGGACGCGATCTTCGTTCTGGCAAGTCTGCTCAGGATCGTCGAAGGCGCTTGGCTTCCGGTTCTGGTCGGCGTGTTGCTGGTGCTGGTGATGGTGACCTGGCAGCGCGGCACACGCCTGCTGCTGAGCAAGACGCGCCGCACCGAGGTTCCGCTGAAAAGCCTGCTCGAGGCGTTGGAGAAGAAACCGCCGCCGACCGTTCCCGGCACCGCCATATTCCTCACCAGCGATCCCGAGTTTGCGCCCACCGCTCTCTTGCACAACCTCAAGCACAACAAGGTACTGCACGAGAACAACGTGATCTTGACCATCGTCACCGCCGACACGCCGCGTGTGAGTGACAACGAGAGGGTGACCATCACCCGGATTTCCCCGCGCTTCATGCGCATCACCCTCAAATTCGGTTTCATGGAAACGCCGCACGTGCCGCGCGCGCTCGCGATCGCCCGCAAGCTCGGTTTCCACTTCGACATCATGTCGACGTCGTTCTTCCTGTCGCGCCGCGCCCTCAAACCCGCGGCCCATTCCGGCATGCCGCGCTGGCAGGACCGGCTGTTCATCGCGCTTGCCAAGAGCGCCAACGACGCCACCGACTTCTTCCATATCCCCACCGACCGCGTCGTGGAGGTCGGCACGCAGGTCACCGTCTGACGTGCGCGCTCATCTAACAAATTGAAATAACGAAAGAAAATACATTTCCTGACCAGGATTGTTGCCGCGGCTAACATTTTTTCTCATGCCTGCACTGTTGTGGCGGCAGGTCCGCGCGGCCAACGCGTGAACCCGCGCGGTGTTATATCACCGACCGATTGTTGCACCGCAGCATATCGGACACCCAGTCATGGCTCAGGCAACCACGGCGCACGGCGGCGGCGAGGCGCTTGGCGGCGGCCAGGCGCATGCGAGCTTCTGGACGCTCGCCTTGGGCAGCATCGGCGTCGTGTACGGCGATATCGGCACGAGCCCGCTCTATACAATTCGCGAGTCGGTCAACGCGGCGATTGGACCGGGCGGCACCGTTACGCGCGAAGTCGTGCTGGGCATCCTGTCGCTCATCTTCTGGTCTCTCGTTGTCGTCACCACGCTGAAGTACGTCTTCATTCTCCTGCGTGCCGACAACAACGGCGAGGGCGGAATTCTCGCGCTGATGTCGCTTGCCCAGCGCGCGCTCGGCTGCAGCAGCGGCGTCATTCTTCTGCTTGGCATCATTGGTGCCGGACTGTTTTACGGCGACGCGATGATAACGCCGGCCCTGTCCGTGCTGTCGGCGGTCGAGGGCCTGAAGGTTGCGACACCGGCCTTCGAGCCCTATGTCGTGCCGCTCACGGTCCTGATATTGGTCGCGCTGTTCTCGGTTCAGTCGCGCGGCACCGCGGCAGTGTCGAACTTCTTTGGCCCCGTCTGCGTGATTTGGTTTCTTGCGCTTGCCGTCGCGGGCCTTGTTCACATCGCACGGAATCCCGAGGTCCTTCTCGCCCTCAACCCCGGCTACGGAGCGGAGTTCCTGATCGGGCACAAGCTGATCGGGCTCATCACTCTCGGACTGGTGTTTCTGGCGGTGACCGGCTCGGAGGCGATTTATGCCGACCTCGGCCACTTTGGCCGCCGCCCCATTCAACTGGCGTGGATCGGATTCGTATTGCCGGCGTTGATCATCAATTATTTCGGCCAGGGCAGCCTCGTGCTGGCCAATCCGAAGACGCTCGAAAATCCGTTTTTCCTGCTCTATCCGGATTGGGCGCTCTATCCGATGGTGGTGCTGGCGACCGCAGCCACCGTGATCGCCAGTCAGGCGGTCATTACCGGTGCATATTCGATCACCAGCCAGGCGATTCAGCTTGGCCTGCTGCCTCGGTTCGAAATCCGGCACACCTCGGAGGCGCTTTTCGGGCAGATCTACATGCCACGGGTGAATTGGCTCTTGCTCGCGGGCGTGTTGATGCTCACTGTCCTGTTCCGTTCGTCAAGTGGACTCGCGACCGCATACGGGATTGCCGTCACCGGGACCATGGTCGTCACCACCATGATGGCCTTCGTGGTCGTGCGGAAACTCTGGAATTGGAAGCCTTGGGTGGCGGTGGCGCTGATTGCGCCGTTCCTGATCGTGGACCTGACGTTCCTCGGCGCCAATCTGCTGAAGGTCTACGAGGGCGGGTGGATCACTGTGCTGGTCGGCTCGCTGGTGATGATCGTGATTTGGAGTTGGCGCCGCGGAAGCCGTCTGCTGTTCGAGAAAACCCGCCGCCAGGAGACGCCGCTGAACGAGCTCGTGTCCATGCTGGAAAAGAAGCCGCCGCAACGGGTGCCGGGCACTGCGGTGTTTCTCACCAGCGACCCCGCCAGCGCGCCGACCGCGCTCATGCACAGCCTCAAACACTACAAGGTTCTGCACGAGAAGAACGTGATCCTCACCATCGAATATGCCCAAACGCCGCGGGTGCCGGACGACGAGCGCGTGCGGATCGTGCCGGTAAGTCCGACCTTCAGCCGCGTGCTGCTGCGTTTCGGTTTCATGGAGACACCGAACGTCCCGAAGGCACTGGCCATCGCGCGCAGGCTCGGCTGGCAGTTCGACATCATGTCGACCTCGTTTTTCCTTTCTCGTCGCGCGCTCAAGCCTGCTGCTCGTTCCGGCATGCCGCGCTGGCAGGACCGGCTGTTCATCGCGCTTGCCAAGAGCGCCAACGACGCCACCGACTTCTTCCATATCCCCACCGACCGGGTGGTGGAGGTGGGCACCCAGGTCACGGTCTGAGGCCCCGGTCTTCGCCGCCGGCTCAGCCCGAGCCGCCGAGCCGAGACTGAGCTGAAGGTCCAAGACGACCGGCCATCGCTCGGCCAAACTGATTAAAGCGTGATGCGATGAGGTTGGCATGTCCCGGATGCGGTGCAGCGTGAGCGCGAAGCGCGAACGGTGCACCGCTGGTCCGGGACCGCCAAGGGCGACGTATGAAAAAACGACGTATGATAGACGACATATGAAAGG
Organism: Xanthobacteraceae bacterium; assembly: GCA_035574295.1. Taxonomy (GTDB): domain Bacteria; phylum Pseudomonadota; class Alphaproteobacteria; order Rhizobiales; family Xanthobacteraceae; genus PNAI01. Next base: position 134 of record DATLYX010000091.1, on the reverse strand, counting down.
GAACGTCTTGCGGCGTCAGCGATTTTTGTGGGGTTTCAGGGGTTGATCCCCTTGGCGGTCCCGGTTCAGCAGCGCACCGCTCCGCTGCGCTCCGCGCTGCGCTGCGCCCGGGACACGAGTCGATCTTCAGGTTG
>DATLYX010000090.1:0-2966 GCA_035574295.1 Xanthobacteraceae bacterium | reverse complement strand
ACCCGCGCTACTGCGATGTCGCAATCGAGCGCTGGCAGCGGTTCACCGGCAAGTCGACGCTGCTCGACGGCAGCGACCGCACCTTCTCCGAGCTCAAGAGGGAGCGGCGCGCGGCATGAAGCAGAGCCGCCTCATGTCGCTCGTCGAGTCGATCGCCAACGTGGCGGCAGGCTTCGGGCTTGCGCTCGCCACGCAGCTCATCGTGTTTCCCTGGTTCGGGATTGCGGCGTCGCTTGCCGAGCACTTGGCGATCGGAGCGGCCTTCACCGTCGTGTCCATCCTGCGGTCCTATCTGTTGCGCCGGCTATTCGAGCACTGGCGCGTTGGATGCTCGGGGGGTGCATCGGCGCCGATGCGATCATGAAATGATCGAGCGCGCCCGATCAAAGCAATCGGATTGCTGCTTATTCACTTGGCTGCGGGCCACGGCAGCGCCTTCATGACGCCATCACGATGGGGATGGCGATGACCAGGACGATCCTTCCGACCACCAATGAAACCTGGGGCTTCTGGGGTACCTGCGGCCATAACGGCTACGACCGAGCCATGGCCTGGGAAGCAGCAAGCGATGCTCTGGCGACGGCTTTCGATCTGACGCCCGAGCAGGTGCGTGACCTGCTGGACGCCCGCTTCGGACGGCACCTCGCGGACGATTTGAGCTTTATTCCGGAAGGGCCGGTGAGCCCGAGGGCAATCAAGTCTCATATCAAGAAACGCATTGCCGATCCGCGATGGCGCAAGTGGTTCGAGCAGGCGGTTCGTGAAGCAAGGCGTGCCTGATCCTTTGCGCTGCCTCCCGCTTCAGCCCCGCGTCGCCGCCCGCGCGACCGGGGCTCGGGGCAGTAGAAGGGCCGCGATGGTCGCTGCCCGACTACGCATGGAGCCATCCATGGCACTTTCCGATACGCAGCTCGTCGTGCTTTCGGCCGCCTGCCAGCGGCCGTACGCCAACGTCTATCCGCATCCTCTCAAGCTTCCGGGCGGTGCTGCCGCCAAGGTGCTCGCGAGCCTCCTCAAGAAGGGGCTGATAGAGGAGGTTGAGGCCAAGCGCGAGGACACCGTCTGGCGCGAGCACCGAACGCGCGGGCACCTTACGTTGCGCGCAACGAAGGCTGCTTTCGAGGCGCTCGGCATTGTCGAGGCAAGCGAGCCTGGTGCGGCGGATGCGGGCGGCGAAGGAGGCGACGATCTGGTCCGATCGACGGCACGCAAGACCGAGAGCTTCGATGCGAATGACGCCGCGGGCGCTGCTGTTGCACGAGAGGAGGCCCTCAAAGCCAGCGCCTCCGACGACCTGGTTGACGAGACCGAGGCGAGTGCCAAAGCGGCAACGCCAGAGGGAACGGAAGAAACCAAAGACGGGGCGCGTGCCCCGCGCCGCGTGCGCGCCGACAGCAAGCAGGCCAAGCTCATCGAGATGCTCAAGCATCGCGACGGCGCCACCATCGAGGAAATCGTCAAGGCCTTCGATTGGCAGCCGCACACGGTGCGCGGGGCGATTGCCGGCGCGCTCAAGAGGAAGCTCGGCCTCAACGTTGCGTCGGAAAAAGATAACGTCCGCGGACGGGTCTACCGCATCATCGAATGAGCGAAGCCCTCGCTCATGACCAGGATTGAAGCAAGTCGCCGCCCGCAAGGTCGGCGACTTTGCGCGTGGTCGATCCAGCGACAAATGCCATGCAGGGAATGAGCGAGCGGCAATATGCGGCCCATGCCGGCATCTCGCGCGGCGCCGTGCAGAAGGCGCGTGCCGCGGGAAGGCTCGTCCTGTTCCCCGATGGCTCGATTGACGCCCAGGCGTCCGACCTTCGGCGCGCTGCTACGACGGACCCGAGCAAACAGCGCCAACAGGCTGGCAAACCCGCGCGGCTCAAGCCGGTGTCGGAAGCAGCGGTCGGCGCGGTGCGCGAGACGCTGAAGGAGCAGGGGCTGCCTGCGGGCGGCAATGTCACCTTCGTGCAGGCGCGCACGGCGCATGAGATCGCCAAGGCGCATCTGGCGCGCCTCAAGCTGCAGGAGCGCCGCGGCGCGCTCATCGACCGGGCGCGGGCGACCGCGCTCGTCTTTCGGCTTGCGCGCGAGGAGCGTGATGCTTGGGCGAACTGGCCGGCGCGGGTCGCGGCGCTGATGGCGGCCGAGCTCGGGGTCCAGGCACATCCGATGCAGAAGGTTCTTGAAGCGCATGTCCGCGCGCACCTGGCCGAGCTTACCGAGATGCGGCCCGATTTCCGATGACGACCCTTGGATGATCTCTTCGCCTTCGATGGCGCGGACGAGCTGCTGCAATGCTGGCGCGAGGGGCTGACCCCCGACCCGGCGCTCACCGTCTCGGAATGGGCGGACCGGCATCGGGTCTTGAGCCCGCGTGCCTCGGCCGAGCCCGGCCGCTATCGCACCGACCGCACGCCCTATATGCGCGCGATCATGGATGCGCTCTCGCCCGCGCATCCCGCGCGTCGCGTCGTCGTGATGAAGTCGGCGCAGGTGGGCTTCACCGAGGGCGGCAACAACTGGATCGGCTACGTCATCCACCATGCGCCCGGGCCGATGCTCGCGGTGCAGCCCACCGTCGAGCTTGCCAAGCGCTTCTCGCGCCAGCGCATCGATCCGTTGATCGCCGAGAGCCCGGCCTTGCGCGAGCGGGTCAAGCCCGCCCGTGCGCGCGATGCCGGCAACACGGTGCTCTCGAAGGAGTTCCCGGCCGGGCTCCTCGTCATCACCGGCGCCAACAGCGCCGTCGGCCTGCGCTCCATGCCGGCGCGGTATCTCTTCCTCGACGAGGTCGACGCCTATCCGCCGTCTGCCGACGAGGAAGGCGACCCGGTCGCGCTCGCGGAAGCCCGCACGCGGACCTTCTCGTGGCGTTCCAAGGTGCTCATCGGCTCGACGCCGACGATCCATGGGGTGTCGCGGATCGAGCGCGAGTACGAGGCCTCCGACCGGCGGCGCTACTTCGTGCCGTGTCC
>DATLYX010000089.1:0-11200 GCA_035574295.1 Xanthobacteraceae bacterium | reverse complement strand
CGCACATGAAAGCGCCCCGAAGAATTTTACTGCCGTCGATGTATCCGATCCGCGCAAGCCGAAAGTGGTGTGCCAGACCGACCTACCGCACAACGATATGCGCTCGAACTCGCTGGAGGTCTCGGGCAACCTGATGGCGGTGGCGTACCAGACCAAGAACAAGGGCATGACGCCAGCCGGCTTCGAGCTGTTCGATATTTCGGTTCCGGAGGAGCCGCGGTCGATTTCCTTCTTCGACTGTTCGGGGCCACACTCGCGCGGCGTGCACCAGCTCTGGTTCTGTGACGGCGAATACGTGCACACATCCTCCGGCGCGCCGGATTTCACCCCGACGCATCCGCTCGACGACCAGTTCTACCGCTGCATCGACGTGCGCAATCCGTCGAAACCGGTGGAGGTGGGCCGTTGGCACATGCCGGGCACAAAGGTCGGCGATAACGTGCCGCCGCCGGCACGGCACCCGCTCGACAAGGGCCACCGCGCGCACAACTGCAACGTCTATCCGCAGCGGCCGGACCGCTGTTACCTCGCCTATATCGACGGCGGCATGTTCATCCTCGACATTTCCGACAAGGCTAACCCGAAACAGGTGTCGCACTGGACCAATTCGCCGCCGTACACCGGCTTCATGCACACGGTGATGCCGCTGTTCGACCGCGGGCTGATGGTGGTGACCGACGAATCCACCGAGGACAACGCCAAGGACTGGCCGAAGCTGATCTGGATCCTGGACGCGCGCGAGGAAACCAACCTGGTGCCGATCGCCACCTGTCCAATGCCCGATTACAAAGCCTTCGCGGCGCGCGGACGGTTCGGCGCCCATAACATCCACGAGAACGTGCCGGTGCCGACGGCGTGGCAATCCGACCAGATCGTGATCGGCACGTTCTTCAACGGCGGCCTGCGGGCCTACGACATTTCCAATCCGTATCAGCCGCAGGCGGTGGGCATCTTCGTTCCACCGGCGCCGGTCGGCGCGCCCACCGGCACGATCCAGCTCAACGACGTGTTCGTGGATGAGCGCGAAGTGGTCTATACGGTCGACCGCCACATCGGCGGTCTCTACTGCCTGGAGATGGATTTCTGAGATTTCCCTTCCCCGCTTGCGGGGAGAGCGTGGCGAGGACCGACGGTATGAGCCGGGTGAGGGGTGCTCGTCGCACCCCTGCGTCTCGGGAATGCCCCCTCACCCGCCCGCCTTCGCTTCGCTACGGCGGGCGACCTCTACCCGCAAGCGGGGAGAGGTTAAGATGTGTTGGTCATGAGCGACACCACTGTCCTCGACCTGTTCCCCTCGCAGTCCGCCGGCCGGTTCGGCCGTCGGCAGAAACACGCGCGCGGCACGCGGCTGCCGGTGACCGTGGTGACCGGATTTCTCGGCGCGGGCAAAACCACGCTGGTGCGACAGTTCCTCAAATCGCCGGAGGGACGCGGCACGGCGCTGATCGTCAACGAATTCGGCTCGGTCGGCATCGACGATGCGCTATTGCGCGAGACCACCGACGAGGTGACGTTGCTCGGCAACGGCTGCTTGTGCTGCACCACGCGCTCCGATCTTCAGGTTGCGCTGCGCAAGCTCGTCGCCGACCGCGACAGCGGAAAAATCCCCCACTTCGGGCGGGTGCTGATCGAGACCTCGGGGCTCGCGGACTTGAGCCCCATCCTGCAGACCTTCTCCACCGACCGCGCGCTCGGCGGCGAATTCGCCATCGAGGTCGTGCTCGCCGTGGTTGACGCGGCCACCTGCCTGCGCAACCTCGCCAAGGCGCCGGAGGCGCGCAAGCAGGTGATCCTCGCCGATCGCCTTGCCGTGTCGAAAATCGACCTCGCCAAGAGCGGCGACAAAAAGAAGCTGCTCGCCAAGCTCAAGGCCCTCAACCCGCGCGCGGAGATCGACCTGGTGCTCGACGGCAAGATCGACCCACGCCGTCTGATCGATCCGGCGCAGGATGTGGCGACGGCGAAACGCTCCGGTTTCGTGGCGGAGGCGGCGCACAGCGACGGCATCGCAAGCTTCGTGATACGGGACAACAAACCGCTCGAATGGCAAACCTTCCAGCGCGCCATGGAAACGCTAGTGGCGCTGCGCGGGCCGGATCTTTTGCGCATCAAAGGATTTTTGCATCTGGCCGGAAGCAAGGGACCGGTGGTGTATCAGGTGGTGCAGCATCTGATCAGTCCGCCGGTCGAGCTCGCCTCCTGGCCGGACGCCGACCGTTCAACCCGCCTCGTCTTCATCACGCGCGGGGTGGGCGAAGCGCAGGTGCGCGACCTGTTCGCCGCGTGCCGCGCGCTCGGCTACACGGCGGGAGATTAACCGGCCCGCCGTCTTGTGCCGGCGGCCTTCAAGACATCGGCCATGGCGGCTTCGTTGCCGGGCGCCATAAGGTGCACGCCGGCAACGCCGGGGATGGATGCAAATTCCTCGATCAGTTCGAGGCAAATTTTTCGGCCTTCGGCCGCCGGATCGGCGGCACGCTCCATGCGCGCGACGATGGCATCGGAAATGATGGTGCCGAACAGCTTTTCGCGCATCCAATGGGCGGACTTCGCGGAGCGCAACGGCGAGATGCCGATCAAAATATAAAGCCGCTCGGGAATGCGCTCCTGCGCAAGGCGGGCGATGTAGCGCCGCACCACCCCGGGATCCATGCAGAACTGGGTCTGCACGAACTGCGCACCGGCCTCGAGCTTGGCTTTCAGGCTCGTCGGCTGCCAGGTCGGCGGCGGGTCGAGCGGCACGTCGCCCGCACCGATGAAGAAATCGGCCTTGCCCGACACCTTGCGGCCGGACGGCAATTCGCCGCGATCGCGAATGCCGACCGCGGTGCGGGCAAGCGCCACAGTATCGAGATCGAACACCGGCTTGGCATCCGGCTGATCGCCGGCCTTGGGATCGTCGCCGCGCAACAGCAGGATATTGCGCACGCCGCTCGCCGCTGCCCCGAGCAAATCGCCCTGCAGCGCAATGCGGTTGCGGTCGCGACAGGTGAACTGGAGGATCGGCTCGATGCCGGCCTGGTGCAAAAGCGTGGCCGCGGTCAGCGCGCCGAGATGGGCGCGCGCGCCGGCGCCGTCCGTCACATTCACCGCGTCGGCAAGGCCTTTGAAGGGCGCGGCCTTGGTGATGAGATCGGCGGCGTCGCAGGTGACCGGCGGCGTGATCTCGGCGGTAACGACGAAGCGGCCGCTTTGCAGTTTGTCTCGAAAAGTGGTCACGAACGAAGCCCGGTCCCCCAATGCAGGAAGGACCAGAATTCGCAGCCCATTGCAAGGCGGCGAATCGCAGACCCGGTTCCCACTTGGCGCACTGCTTAAGCACACCTAGGATCGAGACGCAGATCAAGGCCGGAAAGCGAGAACGGATTATGCCGAAAATCGTGGGCACGCTGGAGGAGGCGCTGGCGCCGATCGCCGACGGCTGCGCGCTTGCGGTCCCGCGGGAGAATTCCGGCGTGGCCATGGCGGCGACCCGGGCGTTGATCCGGCGCGGGACGAGGCGACTTGAGCTGATTGCGCTACCCACCTCGAGCCTGCAGGCTGACCTGTTGATCGGCGCAGGTTGTGTGGCGTCGATCGAGACCTCCGCCGTGAGCCTCGGCGAATTCGGCCCGGCGCCGCGGTTCACCGCCGCGGTCACGGGCGGCAGGCTCAAGGTGAAGGACGCCACCTGCCCGGCGCTGCATGCGGCGTTCCAGGCGGCGGAGAAGGGCGTGCCGTTCCTCCCCTTGCGCGGGCTGATCGGCTCCGACCTGCTCAAGCACCGGCCGGACTGGCGCGTGATCGACAACCCGTTCGGCAACAACGATCCGATCGTGCTGTTGCCGGCGATCAAGCCGGACGTGACGCTGTTCCATTCGCCCTTCGCCGACCACGCGGGCAATGTCTGGATCGGTCGACAACGGGAACTCGCCACCATGGCGCATGCGGCGGCGAAGACCGTGGTCACGGTGGAGAAGATTGTGGACGACGATCTGCTCGCCGACGCCACGCTCGCCGCCGGCACCCTCCCCGGCTTCTACGTGGATCTGATCGCGGTTGAGCCGCGCGGCGCCTGGCCGCTGCCGCTACCCGACCATTATTCGTGGGACGCGGCGCACCTTGCGGAATATGCAAAACTTGCAGCGACGGAAGAGGGGTTTGCGACGTACCTTGAGCGATACGTGCATGAGAAACGCGCGGCATGACGACACGCGACGTGATGATGCGATGTCTGCCACTCGTCTATCGTTTCGCGACGAAGAGCTGCTCGCAAGCGTCATCGCCGACCTGATCGGCGATGCGCGGCACGTGGCGGTCGGCAATGCCTCGCCGATTCCGGCCACCGCTGCGCTCTTGGCGCGCGAGCGCGGCGGTGGCAGGCCCTATGTATCGCTGCTGCAGAGCCGCAAGCACAACTTCTTCACCGACGGCGGCCGTGAATTGTTCGACTGCGCCGGCCAGGGGCGCATCGACGTGTTTTTTCTCTCCGGCGGCGAGATCGACGGGGAAGGCAACATCAACCTGGTGAGCATCGGGGATTACGCGAAGCCGGCGGTCCGGTTCCCCGGCTCGTTCGGCGCGGCCTATCTCTACTACGTGGTGCCCAAGGTGATCCTGTTCCGCACCGAGCATTCGCGGCGGACGCTCGTGCCGAGCGTCAGCTTCGTCAGCGCACCGGGGTCGAGCCCGGACAACGTCTACCGCCACGGCGGGCCGGTGGCGCTCGTCACCAACCGCTGCGTGTTTTCGTTCGACAAGGCGCGGCGGCGCTTCCGGCTGGAGAGCGTGCACCCCGGCCATAGTGCCGACGAGGTGGCCGAACATACCGGCTTTGACTTCGACCGGCCGGCCGCCGTGGCGACCACACCTGCCCCCGCGCCGGAGACGCTGCGGTTGATGCGCGAGAAGGTGGCGCCGGAACTGGCCGAGGTCTATCCCCAGTTTGCCGCCCGCGTTTTTGGGCGGACGTAGCAGCACGCGCCCCGGAATAACCAAGAAAGGGCATTGGCAGAAACGCGGCGGCGTGGTCTTTATGCCGCCCGGATCAAAGCAAGGAGAGGGGTAGAAGCGTGAAGACAGTGGAAGCGGCGGTGATCGGCGTGGGCTGGGTCGGCGGGATCCGCGCGGAGACGCTTTCTCGCACTGCGCTCGTGGACAAGCTGCATCTGTGCGAAATCCGGCCCGACCGGCTCGCCGAGGTCAAGGCACTGTACAAGCCGGCCACCGCCACGCTCGATTATCAGGACATCATCAAGAATCCCAACATCTCGGTGGTCTACATCTCGACCACCCCGGAGTCGAACCACTATCCGATCTGCCGCGACTGCCTGCGCGCAGGCAAAAACGTGATGCTGGAGAAGCCGATCGCGCTGGAATTGTGGGAAGCGGACGAGCTGATCATGCTCGCCAAGCGCAACAACCTCAAATTCACCATCGGTTACTCGCAACGCTTCAATCCGAAGATCGCCTACGCCAAGAAGAAGATCACGGACGGGACGCTCGGCAGGGTGGTATCGGTGCTGGTGAGCCGGCATCTCTCACGCAGCCTCGGCAAGAAGATCGCAAGCCGGGTGCGACTCTCGCCGGTGGTGATGGAATCCACGCACGACCTCGACTTCGTGTTCTGGCTGTTGGAGCCGGCGAAACCGGTCCGCGTCTATTCGCAGGGCGCCTACGGCTACATGGAGCCGGTGAACGGCTCGCACGACATCATGTTCACCACCGTCACCATGGACAACGGGGTTGTGGTGATGATCGGCGGCGGCTGGAACCTGCCGCCGAGCTACCCGAATTATTGCGCGACCTGGATCGAAATCACCGGCACCGAGGGCGCATTGTTCCTCGACGACACCCAGCGCGACAACTGGCTCAACACCATGAAGGACGGCCAACAGTTCACCATGTCCACCATGCCCGGCGAACAGGTGGACCACGTGTTCGCCGGCGGCATGGGGCCGGAGACGATCCATTTCCTGGAGTCCTGCATCCGCGACGCGCCGGTCATGGTGAAGCCGGAAGCCGCCCGGCTGGTGATGGAAACCTACACCGCCGCCGACCTGTCGGCCGACCGCAACGAGCCGGTGGACCTGCCGCTCACCAACGAAACCATCGCGGCGGTGGCCGACTTCAAGCAGAAGATCCGTGCGGGGGTGAACGCGTGAGCGTGCATGCGACTGTGCGCGCGCCAGCGCATTTCATTTCGTCGCCCCTCCCCCTTTCAGGGGGAGGGATTTTGGGAGGGATTTTGCGCGTCGCTGCGCATCGTGCCGAAGGGCGCTCCAGCAAGGTGGCCGCATGAGGCAACAAGCGAAAGACATCGGGCTTGCGATCATCGGCGGCGGGCGCGTGGGGCTGTTCCGCGGCGAGGTGGCGAACCGGCACCCGGCCGTGAAATGGATCGGGCTTGCCGAAAAAAACCCGAACCGCGCCGGCGAAGTGGCGCCGAAGGTTGGCGCGGATTTCGTGACGCAGAGCCATGTGGAGCTGCTCAAGCGGCCCGAGGTGACGGCCGCGATCATCGCCACCGACGAGCATCTGCACGTCGATCCGATCATGACGGCGGTGGAGCGCGGCATTCCGCTCCTGATCGAGAAACCGCTGGCGACGGATCTCGCCGAATCCGCCCGCGTGCTGAAGGCGATCAAAGACGCCAGGATCGACGCGGTGGTGGGCTACACGCAGCGGTTCCGGCGCAAATGGCTCGCCGGCAAGGAAAAGGTGCGCAACGGAGCGCTCGGTGACGTCACCCTCGTCACATCGCGCGCGTTCATGAATCGCCTCGTCGCCATCGACAACTACAAGCGCACCGACGATCCGACATCGATCTCGCCCATGGTGATCTCGGGCACGCACGCGCTCGACATGTGCATGTGGTACCTGGAGAACAAGACGCCGGTGGAATGCTACGCGCGTTCGGTCGACAAGGTGTTGGGGCCGCTCTATCACGGCATCGACGCTACCGCCGGCATGATCATGATGAGCGACGGCTGCATCTACCACCTCAACATTTCCTGGGCGCTGCCGGTGACGTGGCCGGGCGCGGTGTATTCGCTGGAGGTGGGCATTGTCGGCACCGAGGGCGTGCTCACCATCGACGACACCCACCGCGACATGGTGCTGGCGGTGTCGAAGCCGCAGGGCGAGGGTTACAATCCTGACAACAGCCGGCTCGTGGATTTCCTCGGCTCCTATCCGCCGGGAGACATGGCGCTCGGCGAATTGCGCGGGCCGATGGCGGACGAGACGGTGTCGTGGCTCAACCGCGTGGCGCTCGGCCTGCCGACGCAGGCGGCCACGGTCGAGGAAGCGCACAACCGGTTGATGCTGACCAAGGCGCTTGATCTTTCCGCCAAGCGCAAGGCTCCCGTGAAACTGCCGCTTGATCCGGAGGAGGAGAACAGGGCGGCGTAGGCGATTGCAGCGCGGGAAAGATCCTGGTCTGATGCGGGCTGCGTCATTCGCGTGAGTGAGATGTCCGTGCGATCTTGCCTGATTCTGCTTGCCATGGTCTTGCTGCCCAGCGAGACCCTGGCCGGCGCCAAGGAGAAAGTCGCCGCTCTGGCGCCGTCCGCCTTGGTGCTGGTGATGGACAAGGCGGGCAAGGAGCTTTTGGCGCAAAACGCCGACGAACCCTTCGTGCCGGCGTCCATTGCGAAGATCGTGACCGCCTGGCTGGCGATGCAGGTTCTCGGCGGGGACTATCGTTTCCAGACCCGCTTCTACCTGGACGACGCCAGAGTGCTGTACGTGCGCGGCGGCGGAGATCCCTTCCTGATCTCAGAAGAACTGGCCCTGCTCGCACGCCGACTGGTCGCTGTGGTCGGCAAGAAGCCACTCACGGGCATCGTGCTCGATGCGAGCTATTACCCCGCGGATCTTCGCATCCCCGGCATCGAGGACTCAAACGAGTCCTACGATACGCTGAACTCCGCGTTTTCAGTCAACTTCAACACCATCGCCGCTGTCCGGAAAGGCGACGCGATCGTCGCCGCCGAGATGCAGACCCCGATCACGCCGCTGGCGATCAGCGAATTCCGTGCGCGCGGGCCGAAAGGCCGCGGTCGTATCGGCTTCAATAAGGATTCCGCTGTGAGCCTGCAGTATGCAGGCGAACTGCTCGCCGCGTTTCTCGTGCGGGCCGGGGCAAAAATCGACGGCCCGATTTCGACCGGCACGGTGCCGGAGGGACTCACACCCGTCTATGTTCATCGTCAGTCGCGCGCCCTCTCGCACATCCTGGTCGAAATGCTCCGCGGCTCGAACAACTTCGTCGCCAATCAGATCTTTCTGGAAATCGGCGCGCAACGCCTGGGCGGGTCCGTCAGCCTCGAAAAATCGCTGACAGTGGCAAATGAGGCCCTCGCCGCGCATGATCTCGCAGACGCCATCCGCCTCGAGGAAGGTTCGGGCGTCAGTCGCGGCAACAGCTTCACGGCGCGCGGCATGGCCAAACTGCTCGATCTCTTTGCGCCGCATGCCTACCTGCTCCGCGGCAAAGACGGCGGCAGGAGCAAGACCGGCACGATGGAGGGTTTCCGTACACTCGCCGGCTACGCCGAGACTTCCAGACACGGGCCGATACGATACGTCATTTCGCTCAAGGGCAACGACGGCGCCATGCGCTTTCGGTTGTTACGCGCCATCGAGTCCGGGCTTTAGGGCGTCATTCGCTTGGCGATTGCTTCATGTGTCCTACGCCTGCTTCGGACCAAGAGCCTGCAACGTTATGATGTTGCAAGTCTTCGCATCCCAAGCTCGTCCGCCAGCTTGTCCAGCAGCGCCATCACTTCGCCGGCGATCGGGATACCGTTCTTCTTGCGATCCTGCTGACGCGCGGCGCGCTGCTCGCCGGGCAGGCGAATAGCGTCGAAACCGGGCAGGCGCGGCGAATTGCGCAGTTCGCGCAGGTGGCGGTCGACCTCGCGCTTGAATTCGGCGAGCGGCCGGAAGCGCGCCACGTCGAGCGCGATCAGAAAATGACCAGTATCGCAGGCGTCGGCGTCGTTGTAATTGAAATCGATCACGTCGCGGCCGAAGGCGGCGCCGTTGAGCGGGCCGGCCAATAACCCGAGCACCAACGCGAGGCCGGCGCCTTTGTACCCGCCGATGGGCAGCAGCAGACCTTCGGCGCTGCGCGCCGGATCGGTGAGCGGCGCGCCGGTCTTGGCATCGATCATCCAGCCCTCGGGTAGGGGCTTGCCCTGCAGGCGATAGGATTTCACCGTTCCGTAGGAGACCACGGTGGTGGCGATGTCGAGCACCACCGGCGGCTCCTCGCCGGCGGGAATCGCAAAGGCAATCGGATTGGTGCCGAGCAGGTTTTCCGCGCCGCCCCACATGGGCATGTGGTTGGCGTTGGCCACGACCGCATAGATGCCGATCATGTCGTGGGCGAGCTTCATCTCGGCATAAACGCCGGCGGCGCCGGCATGGTTCGACCGCCGCGCGCCGACCCAGGCGACGCCGGTGTCCTTGGCAAGCGCGATGGCGGTTGCGGCGGCACGCGCCATCACCAGATGCCCCATGCCGTTGTCACCATCGACCATGGCGGTGGCGGACGCGGTTTTCTCAACTTTGATATTCGGGCGCGGATTGATGCCGCCGGCCTTGATGCGGCGCACGTAGTGCGGCAGGCGGAACACGCCGTGCGCGTCGGCGCCGGCAAGGTCGGCGGCGACCATCAATTCCGCGGTTTTTGCCGCGTCCTGATCCGACAAGCCGACCTTGAGCAGCGCGTCACGAATGAACGCGATGATCGCAGCGGCCGGAATGCGCATCACTTCACCCCGCCGAGCAGCCGCTGCGCGGCGCCGTTGAGGATGGTCGCCTTGTCGGCATCCGGAATCGACAGCGCCTTAACCTGACGGGCGCATTCGAAGGTGCCCATGTCGTAGGGGTAGTCGCTGCCGAGCAGCACGTGCGCGGCGCCGAATTCCTTCACCAGAAATTCAAGCGCGGGCTTTCCATGCAAAATGGTGTCCCAATAGAAGGTGCGGATGAAATCGGCCGGCGGTTTTTTCAGAAATTTTTGCGGCTCGGGGCGCACGCGCCAGCCGTGCTGCCAGCGGCCGGCCTGATAGGGCGCAAATCCTCCGCCGTGCACCAGGAAGAAACGGATGTTGGGAAAGCGTTCAATCACGCCGCCGAACACCAGGCTGGCGGCGGCGATGGTGGTGTCGAGCGGATTGCCGATCAGGTTGTTGAGATAATAATTCTTCATCCGCTCGGCGCCGGCGACATTGTTCGGGTGCACCATCATGAAGGCGGCGTGGCGGTTCGCCACCTGCCAGACGGGCTCGAACTCCGGCTCGTCGAGATTCTTGCCCATGATATTGGAGGCGATCTGCGCGCCTTTCAGTCCGAGCTTGGTGATGGCGCGTTCGAGCTCGTTGGCGGCGGCCTTCGGCGCCTGCATGGCCAGCGTGGCCAGGCCGTAGAACCGGTTCGGGTGATCCTTCACGTGTTTGGCGATCTGATCGTTCTGCAACATCGCTGCCGCGCGCGTGAGGCTCGCGTCTTGGTTGTAGAGGAACGTCTGCGGCGTGTTGGAAAGCACCTGCATATCGACGTCCGAGGCCGCCATGTCTTTCAGCCGCTGCTCGATATCGAAGCCGCCCTTGGGGAACGGTCGATAGGGCACGCCGGCCACCGTCAACTCGTACATGTCGTTGCCGATTGCCGTCAGCTTGGGCGCAACGCTCGGCATCTCCTTTTGCAGCAGCTTTATGGTGTCTTCGGCGAGGATGTGCGCGTGACAATCAATCGCGAGCGGGTTGGGCACAGGAGGCTCCGTCTTGAATTGTGGATCGCCGGCGGCAAGCGGGGCGCCGCGCGGTGCCGCGCCATTTGCGGCCATATGGCAATAGAAGAGAGGGGCGGCGGCGACAAGTCCGGCTCCTGCGGCCTGGGAGATGTGCGATTCTTGGCGATTGCGCGCGGCGCATGCCGTGGGTATCAGTTAGTCTCCAACCCAATGTCTTTCCCGGACAAGAGAACATGAGCGCACACGGCACCATACGCGTCGAGGACGATCAACTGTTGCGGGGCCTTGGCCGCTACGTGGACGACGCCAAGCCGGCGAACCTCGCCTATGCCTATTTCGTGCGCTCCCCGCACGCCCATGCCCGCATCACGTCGGTGGACACCACCGAAGCCGCCAAGGCCCCGAAAGTGCTGGCGGTGCTTACCGCCAAGGACATGGCGGGCGTCGGCAATGTGT
>DATLYX010000088.1:0-12061 GCA_035574295.1 Xanthobacteraceae bacterium | reverse complement strand
AATGAGCCGCGTGGACGCCGCGCGCATCGCCGCACGCAAGGCCGAGGACGCGGCGCGGCAAGCCGGCCTCCCCGCACCGCTCACCAAAGGTTCCGTCGTCGCCTCCGACGCTTTCTTTCCCTTCGCCGACGGACTGCTGGTCGCGATTGAGGCCGGCGCCACGGCGGTGATCCAGCCCGGCGGCTCAGTGCGCGACGACGAGGTGATCAAGGCGGCCGACGAGCGCGGCATCGCCATGGTCTTCACCGGCACGCGCCACTTCCGGCATTAAGTTTTTCATCCCTCAGCTTGGGGGCGTCGGGACCCTTCGGGGCTCGGTGTGTTTGGCGGTCCCGGGTCTGCGGCGCAGCACTTTTGCGCTGCGCCGCGCCCGGGACACGATCTTCAAATCATTTCGCTTTCGTCGGGCGGAAGGATTCTCCAAGCGCGCAGACTCGCGGCAACGCCTTTCACCCGGCTCGGACCTCCGGTCCGAGTCCCTCTCCCCTGCAAGCGGGGAGAGGACTCACCCCTTCGCCAAATCCCGCAAGAGACTCGCCGCCACCGAGAGCTTCGACAGCGTGAGCCCGCTTGCGGCGATCGCCTGCACCGCCGCGCGGATGCGTTCCACCTCCGCGCGCTGCGGCGCAACCCACGCCTCGATCGTGTCGGCGCCGCGCGCGCCGGTCGCCATCATCTGCGCGGTGATGCGCCGCTCCGCGTCCCCGATCGAATCCACCGCCCGGTCGAGCGCGAGCCGGTCGAAATAGTCCGACACCGGAATGGCGCGCGCCGCCGCCACGATCCGGTCGATGCGGAAATACGCCTCCACCCCGAAATAGGTCGCCGCCACCGCCGGCACCGCCTTCTGCGTGCGCTCGGCGACCAGGATGATGTCCGGCGCCGCGGCAAGTGCCGGCAGATCGGCGATGGTGCGCGCGAGCCCGCCCGGCACGCCGGCCTCGATGAGTTCCGCGGTGCGCGCCGCGCGCGCCTTCGCCGCCTCCGGCGGCAACAGCTCCGGCAAGACTTCGGCGAGCGCGGCAATGCCGTTGCGATAGTGCTCCACCACGCCCGCAAGGCCGCCGGAAAAATCCACGTTGCGCACGAACCACACCAGACGGTCGCGCAGCAAATCCTCAACCGCGGCATACAGCGCAAGCTGCACCTTGCCCGATACCTTGCCGTCGAGCGCGTTGATGTCCTCGTTCAGCGCCGGCATGTCGTAGCTGTCGCGCACCGCCGCGAATGCGGTCGCAATGGCGGCCGCGCTCGCGCCGGTCTGGTCGGCGATGCGCACCACGAGCGACGGCCCGCCGCGGTTGATCATTGAATTGGCAAGCTGCGTTGCGATGATTTCGCGCCGCAGGCGGTGCTGTTGGAGATCGTCGGCGAACCGCTCGCTCAGCACCTTGGGGAAGTAGCGGCCGAGCTCGCGCCCGAGATAGGGATCGTCCGGCACCGCGGAGTCGAGCAGCTCCGCGAACAGCGAGAGTTTTGCGTAGGCAAGCAGCACCGCCAGCTCCGGCCGCGTCAGCGGCTGGCCGCGCCGCGCGCGCTCCGCGATCTCCATGTCGTCGGGCAGAAACTCCACCGCACGGTTGAGCTCGCCGCGCTGCTCGAGAATCTGCATCAGCCGCTGCTGGAAACCGAGCTCTTCGAGGCCGCGCCGCGCGGCGAGCGAAATGGCGAGCGTCTGCAGATAATTGTTGCGCAGGACAAGCTGCGCCACCTCCTCGGTCATCGCGTTGAGCAGCGCGTTGCGCGACTGCAGCGTCAGCCGCCCCTCGCGCAGCGGCGCCCCGAGGGCAATTTTGATGTTGACCTCAAGGTCGGAGGTGTTCACGCCGGCTGAATTGTCGATCGCGTCGGTGTTGAGCTTGATACCCTTGAGCGCCGCCTCGATCCGGCCGCGCTGGGTCATGCCGAGGTTGGCGCCCTCCCCGATCACCTTGCAGCGCAGCTCGGCGGCCGCCACCCGCACCGCGTCGTTGGCGCGATCGCCGACCGACTCGTCGGTCTCGGTCGCGGCGCGCACATAGGTGCCGATGCCGCCGAAGAACAACAGGTCCACCGGCGCCTTCAGGATCGCGCTGATCACCTCCTGCGGCGTCGCCTTGGTCCTGTTGAAGCCGAGGACGGCTTGCGCTTCGCTCGACAGCGCGATTTCCTTCGCCCCCCGCGAGAACACGCCGCCGCCTTTGGAAATCAGCGCCTTGTCGTAGTCCTGCCAGCTCGACCGTGGCAGCGCGAACAGCCGCGCCCGTTCGGCAAAGCTCTTTTCCGGATCGGGGTCCGGATCGATGAAAATGTCGCGATGGTCGAACGCCGCCACAAGCTTGATGGTCTTCTCGCGCAGCATGCCGTTGCCGAACACATCCCCCGACATGTCGCCGACCCCGGCCACCGTGAACGGCGTGCGCGTGATGTCGGTGTCGAGCTCGCGGAAGTGCCGCTTCACCGCCTCCCAGGCGCCGCGCGCGGTAATGCCCATTTTCTTGTGGTCGTAGCCGGCCGAACCGCCCGAGGCGAACGCATCGCCGAGCCAGAAGCCGCGGCTGAGCGAAATCTCGTTGGCGATGTCGGAGAAGGTCGCCGTACCCTTGTCGGCCGCCACCACGAGATAGGGGTCGTCATCGTCGTGCCGCACCACATTGTCGGGGCGAAGTACGCCCTGTGGCCCGATGTTGTCGGTGACGTCGAGCAGGGTGGAGATGAAAATCTTGTAGGCCGCAACGCCCTCCGCCTGAATCGCCTCGCGCGGACCGCCGGCGGGCAGTTGCTTGGGGACGAAGCCGCCTTTCGAGCCCACCGGCACGATCACCGCGTTTTTCACCTGTTGCGCCTTCACCAGCCCGAGAATCTCGGTGCGGAAATCCTGCGGCCGGTCGGACCAGCGGATGCCGCCGCGTGCCACCTTGCCGAAGCGCAGATGCACGCCCTCCACGCGCGGCGAATAGACGAAGATCTCGTAGAGCGGGGCGGGCAACGGGATGCCGTCGAGCTTGCGCGAGGCAAATTTGATCGCAATCGTCTCCTTCGGACGCCCCTCCGCATCGATCTGGTAGAAATTGGTGCGGATCGCCGCCTGCACCGCATTGACGAAGCGCCGCAGGATGCGGTCCTCATCGAGGCTTTCGACCTTCTGCAGCGCCGCCTCGATCTCGGCCAGCGCCTCCTTTTCGCGCGCCGCCCGCTCCTCGATGCTCACGGGGAGCCGCGGGTCGAACCTGAGCTCGAACAGCGCCACGATCTTCGCCGCGATCGCCCCGTGCTTGCGCAGCGTCGCCCACATGTAGTCCTGCGAGAACGGCACGCGGATCTGCCTCAAGAACCGCGAGATGGCACGCAGGAGCGCCACCTCCCGCCACATCAATCCGGCGGTGAGCACGAGCGCGTTGTAGCCGTCGTTCTCCGCGGCCCCGCGCATCACCACGACGAAACACGACTCCAGCGCCGCCCCGAGCGACTCAAGGTCGATGACGCCGCCGTCGGCGCGTTCCAGGGTCATGTCGTGGAACCAGATCCCCGGCTCGGTCGCGGCTTCGTGCGCGACGTGGTGGTAGGTCCGCTCATCCACCACCTTGAATCCCATGTTCTCCAGCACCGGCACGCGCTCGGAGAGCGGGATCGGCCGGCGGTGGCTCCACACTTTCAGGCCTACGCAATACCGCGCGCTGCCGTCCATCTGGTAGAAGTCGACGCCAAGCGGGAATTCCGGAGACAGCCGCTCCATGACGCGGATGTCGGCGACCGCATCCTGCGGGGTGTACCGTTCGCGATAGCCCTCGGAAAACGCACTGCCGTAACGGGCGAACAATGCCCGCGCCCTGTTCGGCTCGTAGGCTTCGGCGAGCGCGAGCGCCAGCGAATCGGTCCACGAGCGCACAATCGCGGCAACCTCCGCCTCCAGCGCGGCCTGATCCGGGTCCGGCGTGCGGCCTTCCTCGCGGCCGATGATGTAGTGCACCCGCGTCAGCGGCCCTTCGGGGAAGAATTGGTAGTAAGCGCTCACGTGCCCCTTGAAGACCTCGGCAAGATAGGCGCCCACCTTGTTGCGCAGCCGCACGTCGAACCGCTCGCGCGGCACATACACCAACACGGAGACGAAACGGTCGAACCGGTCGCGCCGCGCCAGCACGCGGATGCGCGGTCGTTCTTCGAGCTGCAGGATGGCAAGCGAGAAGCGGAACAGCGTCTCTTCGTCGATCTGGAACAGCTCGTCGCGCGGAAAGGTTTCCAGCACGTTGACCAGCGCCTTGCCGGAATGACTGTCCGGGTCGAAGCCGGCGCGGGCGAGCACCGCTTCCACCTTGCGCCGCAGATAGGGAATGGTGCGTGTGGAGCGCGTGTAGGCGCTGGAGGTGAACAGCCCGACGATGCGGAATTCGCCGGCCAGGTTTCCGTCCGCGTCGAAACGCTTCACACCGATATAGTCGAGATAGACGCGCCGGTGCACGCGCGAGCGCACGTTGGCCTTGGTGATGATCAGCGTGCGCGGCTCGTCGAGGAATTCGCGGATTTCCGGCGTCATCACCACCGGCTGGCCGGCGCGCCGCAAGATCTGCACGTTACGGTCGCGCAACAGTCCGAGGCTGGTTTCGTGCTTCGCCTCCACCTCGCGCGCTTGGCCTCGGAAAGCATATTCGCGCACGCCGATGAACGTAAAATTGTTGGCCACGAGCCATTGCAGAAACTGGATGCCTTCCGCGATGTCGGTGACCGGCAACGGCGGGGGGTGGTTTTTGAGATCGGCGATCACTTCACTGACGCGCGCCAGCATCGGCCGCCAGTCCTCCACGCACATGCGCACTTCGGCAAGCACGCGTTCGAGCGCCTGTACGATCTCGTTGCGGCGCACCGCATCGTCGATCCGCTCGACGTGAATGTGGATGAAACTCTCGCGGAAGATGTTTCCGGTGCGCACTTCCGCATCGAGCCGGATCAGACGGCCCTGTGCGTCGCGTTCGACGCCGAAGATGGGATGTGCGACAAGATGAATCTCGATGCCGCGCTCGTTCAGCTCCCCCATCACCGAGTCGACGAGGAATGGCATGTCGTCGTTGACGATTTCGATGACGGAGATGGAGTTGAGCCGGTTGCCGGCAACGTTCACCGGCGCTTCGAACCGGATCTTCGGCGCTCCGCGCCGGCGCGTGAGCAGGAACACGGCGGCCTCCCGCGCGAGCTCGGCAAGCTCCTCCGCCGAATAGCCGACCAGATCTTCCGGAGCGACCCGGGCAAACAACACTTCGACGAAGCCGGGCGGCACCCTGTCTTCGCTGCCGACGAGGCGGCGGGCCGCGTCGGTGAGCGCCATTGCCGCACGCTCGTCCTTGGTGCCGATCAGAGCGGCCATGGCCTTGTGCCTCCCCAAGAATCACCGGCAGTGCAATGTCCCCGATTTCGCTCTGCCGCGAAAGGGTTGTAGGCTCATCTGCAACAAAGATAGGGGGAAAGGCCGTGCCGCAGAAGGGTGGAAAACCGAACAAAATCAAGCAGTGTGGCGCGCAGCCGGGCCATCGTCGGGCGGCGCCTGGCAGCCGCGCGCGGCGCCGCTGAGCGCAGGATCGCCCATGCGCCGTTTCAAGTTCCGCGTTCCCTTGCTGCTCGCCCTGCTGGCCCCGGCGCAGGCCTGCGCGCAGCCGGCGCCGCTGCCGCTTCCGTTTTTGATCCCGCCTCCGCCGCCGAATGCCCCGCGCGCCGTCATCCCGCCGACCCAAACCCTCCCCTCCGAACCCGAGCGCAAGGCGCCGCCGCGCGAGCCGCTGTCCGTGCGCGCGGTGCCGGCGAAGCACGGCATGGTGGTGGCCTCCGAACCGCGCGCAGCCCGCATCGGCCTTGAGATTCTGCAGCGGGGCGGCAACGCGGTGGACGCCGCGGTTGCCGTGGGTTTTGCGCTTGCGGTGACCTATCCGAGCGCCGGCAACATCGGCGGCGGCGGTTTCATGGTGATTCACCTCGCCGGACGCGGCGAGAACATTGCCATCGACTACCGCGAAGTCTCGCCCGCGGCCACCGCGCGCGACACCTATCTCGACGCGCGCGGCGAGGCGGACGCCGCCAAATCGCGCGAAAGCGGCCTTGCGGTCGGCGTGCCGGGCACGGTGGCCGGCCTCGCCCTCGCCCACAGCAAATACGGCTCCGGCAAATTCACTCTGGCGCAACTGATCGAACCTTCCATCGCGCTGGCGCGCGATGGATTTCCGGTGCCTGCCGATCTTGCCGACTCGCTTGCGCCCCTGCGCACGATCTTCGCGCGCTGGCCCTCCTCGGCGAAAATCTTTCTGCGCAAGGACGGCAGGACTCTCGCCGAAGGCGACCGATTCGTGCAAAGCGACCTCGCCGCGACCCTCGCCGCCATCGCCCGCGACGGTCCGCGCGCTTTCTACGAAGGGCCAATTGCCGAAAAAATCGTCGCCTCGGTGCAGGCGGCGAACGGACTGATGACGCTCGACGATCTGAAATCCTATCGCGCGGTGGAGCGCGCGCCTCTCCGCGGCACCTACCGCGGCTACGAGATCGTCTCCATGCCGCCGCCGTCCTCCGGCGGCGCGCTCCTGATCCAGATGCTCAACGTGCTGGAGGGCTACGAGCTGCGCCCGCGCGACGCCACGACGTTGCATCTGATGATCGAGACCATGAAGCGCGCCTTTGCCGACCGCGCCGTGTTCTTCGGCGATCCCGACCACGTCAAGGTGCCGCTCGCGGGAATCATTGCAAAGCAATACGCCGATGCCCTGCGCGCCGACATCGACCCCGCCCGCGCCCGGCCCGCAACCGAAATCCGCGCCGGCAATGCGCCGGTCTTCGATCCTCCCAACACCACCCACTATTCGATCGTGGATCAGTACGGCAATGCGGTGGCCAACACCTACACGCTCAACCTCAACTTCGGCGTCGGCTTGATCGCGGAAGGGACCGGCGTTCTGCTCAACAACGAGCTCGACGATTTTGCCGCCAAACCCGGTGCGCCCAACGCCTTCGGCCTGATCGGGTTTGAAGCCAATGCCCCAGGTCCGCGCAAGCGGCCGCTATCGTCCATGACCCCGACCATCGTGCTGAAAGACGGCAAGCCTTATCTCGTCACCGGTTCGCCGGGCGGCAGCCGCATCATCACCGCGGTGCTGCAAGTCCTCATCAACGTGATCGACCACCGCCTGGGCATCGCCGAGGCCGTGGCCGCACCGCGCATCCATCATCAATGGCTGCCCGATCAGGTGGTGGCCGAGCCCGGCCTTTCGCCGGGCCTGATGCAGGCGTTAGCCGCCCGCGGCCACAAAATCTCGCCCACCTGGCTCGGCACCGCCGCCAATTCGATCCTGATCTCGCCGACCGGTCTCGTCGGCGCCGCCGACACGCGCTCGCGCGCCGCCATGGCGGTGGGACATTGAGACGCAATGCAACCATTCGCGCGGATATGGTTGCGTTTGCCGATCGGCGGGGCGGAGATTTTCATCCGGTCGGATTGAACGCCGCAAGCCGGCGGGTCACAATGCGGCATTCACGACTCATATCATCACACAGCCACGCAGGGAGACGCCAAATGACATCGCAATTCTGTCGCACCATCGCGCTTGCGGCCTGCGCCGCGGTGCTGCTTTGCGGCGCCAGCGCCGCAGCGCGCGCGCAGAGCCTGACCAAGCTCGACATTTTGATTTTCAGTCCGCCGTCGCTCGGCGCGTTTCTGCCTCCGATCATCAAGGCGCAGAAATTCGATCACGCCAACGGCCTCGACCTTTCGTTCCCGGAACGTACGCCGGACGCCTACACCACCCAATTCAACTCCGGCGAGTTCAAGATCGGCGGCAGCGCCTCACTGCAAACCATCGCCATCGCCGACATTCGCGGCGTGAAGGTAAAGTATCTGTTCAATGTATTCGACTTCTGGGGCGCGGTGGTCACCTCGCGCGACAACGTCAAGACCGTCAAGGACATCGAGGGCAAGCAGCTTGCCGCCGCGCGCGCCACGACCAACTACAAAATGTTCGAGTTCTTCGCCAAGCGTCTCGGCGCCGACATATCGAAATTCCAGGTGGTCAACACCGCCCCGCCCGGGCTGATGAGCTACGCGCTCGCCGACCGCGCCGACGCCGTCCAGCTCTGGGAGCCGACCTACACCTTGCTCATGAGCAAGAAGCCGGGCATCCGCACGCTCGACCTCGCAATTGAAAAGACCTGGAAGGCGTTCACCGGCGGCGGCACGCGCATTCCTTATCTCGGCGTCGCCGCGCACGCCGATTGGGCCGACCAGAACCCGGAGCTCGTAAAGAAACTCTACGCCACCTACAAGGCGGCCGCGGAATGGGTGCAGAAGAACCCGGACGCCGCGGCGCCGTTGATGTTCCCGAAGGCGACGCCGCAGGATCAGAAGGACATTGCCTCGTTGATCCGCGCCAACGACCGGCTCCAGCTCAGCCTGGCGGGGGCGCACGAGCTGCGCAAGGAGATCGAGGCGGTGTACAAGGCCGGGATCGAAATCAACTACTTCTCCTCGATGCCGTCGACGGCTTCGATCTACGACAAGCCGGTGCAATGATTCAGACTCAGCGCCTTCGCCAGGCCGCTCAGGCGGCCGTGAGCACGCTCGTGATCATGGCCGCCTGGCAGGCCGCCTCGTTCGTGCTTCCGCACTACCTGTTCCCGCCGGTGCAGACCATCGTCTGGCGCACCATCCAGATTTTCATCGACATGCCGCTCCTGATCGAGGTGCTCGCCACCGCCGCGCGCATCTTCGGCGGCCTGTTTGGCGCCTTTCTGCTCGGCTGCGTGCTGGCGGTGGTGATCGGCCGCTCGCCGCTGATCGAGAGCTACTTCACGCCGGTGCTGATATTCCTGCAGGGAATTCCGGCATTGTCGTGGGTGGTGATCGCGATCATCTGGTTTCACGGCATCGAGTTCCGCATTCTCTTCATCATGGTGATCACCACGCTGCCGGCGTTCACTTTCCAGATTCTCGACGCCTATCGTTCCATGTCGAAGGATCTATTCGAGATGACCATGTCGTTCCGGCCGACGCGGTGGACGTTGTTCCGCGTCTTGATCGTACCCACCATCGTCCCCGGCATCCTCACCGCGTGGAAGGTCAATCTGGGGAACGCCTCGCGCGTGGTGGTGGTGGCGGAGCTGGTCGGCGCGACCGGCGGCGTCGGCTATCAGCTCCTGCTGCAGCAGCAGTTGTTCGACATGGCGGGCGCGATCGCCTGGACATTGCAGCTGGTGTTGTTCGTGCTGGTGGTGCAGACCATTCTGGTGGCGATTGAATCCTGGGTGTTGCGCTACCGGCCGGTTTCCGAACGGGCGGCATGAATTCGTGAGCACCGACGCGTTCATCCGCTTCGAAGAGGTGACGAAGGTGTTTCCGCGGCCGGACGGCAGCGGCACCTTCGTCGCGGTCGATCGGCTGTCCTTCGAGATCGCCAAGGGCGAGATCGTCGCCGTGCTCGGCAAGACCGGCTGCGGCAAGTCCACCATGTTCAATCTGCTCGCCGGGCTCATCGAACCGACGAGCGGCGTTGTGCGGGTCACCGGTCATGATCCGTTCAAGGAATTCGAGTTCTTCCGCGGCAAGATCGGCATCGTGTTTCAGAACGACCGCCTGATGCCCTGGCGCTCGGCCATCGACAACGTGCTGCTCGGGCTTGAGATCCTCAATGCCGCCCCGGCTGAGGCCGAAGCCATAGCCCGCCGCTGGCTCGCCCGGCTCGGCCTCTCCGGCCACGAGAACGACTACCCGCACGCCTTGTCGGGGGGCATGCGCCAGCGGGTGTCGATCGCCCGCGCCTTCGCGGTCGAACCGGAAATCTTGCTGTGCGACGAACCATTCTCCTCGCTCGACGAGATGACGGCACGCGATTTGCGCGGCGAGTTCGTGCGCCTGGTGCGCCAGAACGACAAGACCGCGGTCTTCATCACCCATCACATCAACGAGGCGCTGGAGATCGGCGACCGCATCCTGGTGTTTCACCGTCCCGCCCGGATTGCCTTCGAGGCCCGGCTCGATCGCACAGCCGGCGTCGAACAGCGCCGGATGATCGAAGCCGAGATTCTGAAGGTCCTGGCGCTGGAAGGGCCGCCCCCGGCAACGCCTTGAAGCGCGCCTCAAGCGCCCCCCAAGCGCGCCTCATGTGTTAGGGAACGGACCCGAGAATGACTGGCGCGCCCGGCGAGATTCGAACTCACGACCTCTGCCTTCGGAGGGCAGCGCTCTATCCAGCTGAGCTACGGGCGCAACAGCGGCAATAGCCATCTAGATAGCGGAAGCGCGCCGGAGCGGCAACGGAGCCGCAGTCTGATTCCCCGCTTGCGGGCAGGGCCATCGCATTTGGATTTTCCTCCGCCTGAATGGGGGAGGGTGGCTGAGCGGAGTGAGGCGGGGTGGGAGTCATTCGCGGCACAAAGCGACCCCCACCCGACGCGCCATCGCGCGTCAAAGACGCGCGTGAACGCGCTTTCGGCGCGTCGACCTCCCTTAGGGGGAGGTTTGGTTCAAATACGATCGCCTTGCGCTTGCGGGAGAGGGTGGCCCCATTCGTTCGGCATCCTCTCCGCAAGGGGCCGTCGTTCGGCATCCTCTCAGCAAGGGGCCGGAGCGAGTTGATAATGCTTCGCAATGGAAGAACGGACGGATTGGCCGCGCGGGCCGGAAACGGCCTATAATGCTCCGCAAAGCATGCAAGGGCCTTAAGGAGTTGCCATGGCGCAAGTGGTCGAGAAGCGCGGTGCGAAGCCGGCGCAGGCGCTGAAAGACGTGGATTTCAACTGGCAGGACCCGCTCGATCTGGAAGGGGAGCTCACGGAAGAAGAGCGCATGGTGCGCGACACCGCGCGCGGCTTTGCCCAGTCAGAATTGATGCCGCAGGTGAAACTCGCCTATCGCGAGGAGCGGTTCGACCGCGCCATCATCACCGAGATGGGCAAGCTCGGCCTGCTCGGGCCGACCATTCCGGAGGAGTACGGCGGCGCGGGGCTCGGCTATGTGGCCGCCGGGCTGATCACGCGCGAGCTGGAACGGGTCGATTCCGGCTTCCGTTCGGCGATGTCGGTGCAGTCGTCGCTGGTGATGCATCCGATCTATGCTTATGGCAGCGAGGCTCAGCGGCAACAATATTTGCCGCGGCTCGCGCGCGGGGAGATCGTCGGCTGCTTCGGGCTGACCGAGCCGGACCACGGCTCCGATCCGGGCTCCATGGTGACGCGGGCGGAAAAGGTGTCCGGCGGATACAAGCTCAACGGCGCAAAGACCTGGATCACCAATTCGCCGATCGCCGACATCGCCATTGTCTGGGCCAAGCTCGACGGGGCGATCCGCGGCTTCATCGTCGAACGCGGCACCAAGGGATTCTCGACGCCGAAGATCGAGGGCAAGCTGTCGTTGCGCTGCTCGATCACCGGCGAGATCGTGCTCTCGGACTGCGTGGTACCGGAGGAGAATCTGTTGCCGAACGTGCAAGGCTTGGCCGGGCCGTTCGGCTGTCTCAACTCGGCGCGCTACGGCATTGCCTGGGGGGCGATGGGCGCGGCGGAATTTTGTTGGCACGCAACGCGGCAATACGTGCTCGACCGCAAGCAGTTCGGCCGGCCGCTCGCCGCCAACCAACTGATCCAGAAAAAACTCGCCGACATGCAGACGGAAATCGCGCTCGGCCTGCACGCGGCGCTGCGGCTCGGCCGGCTCTTGGAGACGGGCAAGGCGGCGCCGCCCGCCATCTCCCTGCTCAAGCGCAACAACTGCGGCAAGGCGCTGGAGATCGCGCGCATGGCGCGCGACATGCACGGCGGCAACGGAATTTCCGACGAGTACCACGTGATGCGGGTGATGCTGAATCTGGAGACCGTCAACACCTATGAGGGCACGCACGACATCCACGCGCTGATCCTCGGCCGCGCGCAGACCGGCATCCAGGCGTTCTTTTGATCCGCTCGTAGAGGGGTCGCCACGCTCGCAAAAACGTGAACGGCAAACTTATCCCCGCCCCTGTGGGCGGCCTTACCTTCGGCAGCGTTCCGTCCGTCGAGGGCGTTCTCGCGAGGCGTCGTTAGAGCGGGACGGGATGCGGCGCCTGCGGTCGTGCCTCGCACG
>DATLYX010000087.1:0-10235 GCA_035574295.1 Xanthobacteraceae bacterium | reverse complement strand
CGCCCAATTGGCGCGCACAATTCTTTCGATGTCGTCGGGCGTGCGGAAGCGCGACTTGCGCCCCTGCACATTGATGATGGTGCAGAACGAGCACTGGAACGGACAGCCGCGGCCGGCATCAAAGCTGGCATTGGTCCCCGCCGTGCGCTTGACGAATCGGCGGGGCAGGAACGGGACGGGCGTGCCGCCGAGCCCGGGCAGATCCTGCATGAAATCGTAGAGCGGCCGGAGGCGACCGTGCGCGGCATCCCTGACGATGTCGGCCAGCCGGTTTTCCGCCTCGCCGGCGAAAAGGGAAATACCGAGCTCGCGTGCGCGGTCGAGGTCGATGGCGCCGCCGTCGAGCATCGACAGGCAGCCGGATACATGAAACCCGCCGATCACCACCGGAATGCCGGCGGCACGGAAGGGACGCGCGATGTCGAGGGCGCGCGGATATTGATTGGACTGCACGCCGACCAGCGCAATCAGACCGAAGTTGCGATGCCGGCGCAGGCGCGCGATCAGCTTCGGGATCTTGACGCGCGTGTTGGTTTCATCGATCAGGTCGATATCGATCGCCACATCGGGGCCGAGCACCTTGCGCTCGGCGCAGTCGGCCGCAAGGCCATAGATCGAGGCGAGAGAGTTCGAAGGGATCAGCGCCCGCCACCAGCGGATGACGTAGCCGTCATCGTGATAGTGCGACGGCTTGATCAGAATGAGCTGAAAGCGGCGCATCGGCAATTCCTCTGCAACTCGCTGCCGCATTCCCCAATCGCCATACCGCCGCCCGGGCGGGCGGCGGCACTTTCTTGATGGTACGACGCGCGGCGATCCTTAGGCGAGCTCGATCGCATTGACTGCGATCTTGCCGCTGCGCGGATCGTTGCGCGTATCGAAGCGGACCTTCTGGCCTTCGCTCAGACTGCGGATCCCGGCGCGTTCGAGCGCGGTCGCATGCACGAACACGTCCTTCTCGCCGTTATCCGGTTGAATGAAGCCGAATCCTTTTCGGTCGTTGTAGAATTTAACTGTGCCACTGGTCATCAGATGTCCTTTCACTCACGGTGTGCACGTTTGGGTTTGGCGCACGGTCAACGTCGCCAATTCCCGGTTCGTCGAATTTGGAAGATCTGAAACGTGCGCCCGTTATGTGAGCGGAGCGGCCCAGTTGTCCGGCCAAATATCGATGCATCAACATAGGCGCTATCCGCCCGTATTGCAAGGAAGCACAAGACGATTAGGCCGCGGTCTTCGGCATTGGTGCGAGGGCGGTATGGAGCCCGGGCGCGAAGCGACACGATACGACGCGATTTGAATGGTGAATCCGGCTCCCTTTGGCGCCTTTCGGCAGGTACGGACCGCAAGGCGCATGCCCTTCCCTCCGCGTCGGCGCAGGCCCATATTCACGCGATGGCCCGCGCACCCGACAAGCCGAAGAAGGATCCCGCGCGGCCGACGCGCGCCAAGGCGCATCGGCCCGAGGTGCCGCCGATGGATCCTGCGCTCGCCGACTTGCTCAATCCGGCGATCGAGAAGGGCACGGCGGGCATTGGCTCGGGCACAGGTCTGCAACCGCCGCCGGACAATTCGTTCGAGCGCCGCGCGGATTTTTCTGCCGCGCATCGCGCGCGCAAATCGACCCGACAGGCCCTCGGCGAAGCCGCGCAGGCCGGCTATGTGGCCAAGACGCCACGGCTCGGCGAGCTCGATCCGGACCTCGCGCGGGCGTGGGGGATCGAGGAGGAGGAGCCATTGCTTCCCTCCCCCCGCTTGCGGGGAGAGGGTGGCGAGCCGGGTGAGGGGGACCGAGGTCGAACCCGCGCAGACGCACCTTCACCCGCCCGCCTTCGCGTTGCCCCGACGGGCAATCTCTCCCCGCAAGCGGGGAGAGGTGAAGGAATCACCGGTGCCACGGCGAGCATGCGGGCGCTGGAGAAATTGTTGCGTGAAGGGCGGCCGGAATTTTTCCGCGAGGACGGCAGCCCGCGGGTGTGGACGCCGCACCGGCCGCCGCGGCCGGAGAAGACGGAAGGCGGGCATCGCCTCGTCATCAAATCCGACTTCGAGCCAAAAGGCGATCAACCGCAGGCGATCCGCGATCTGGTCGCCGGCGTCAAACGCAACGAGCGTACCCAGGTGCTGCTCGGCGTCACCGGCTCGGGCAAAACCTTCACCATGGCCAAGGTGATCGAGGAAACCCAACGCCCGGCCTTAATCCTGGCGCCGAACAAGACGCTGGCGGCGCAGCTCTACGGCGAGTTCAAGGGCTTCTTTCCCGACAACGCGGTGGAGTACTTCGTTTCCTATTACGACTATTACCAGCCGGAAGCCTACATCCCGCGCACCGACACCTACATCGAGAAAGACTCCGCCATCAACGAACAGATCGACCGCATGCGGCACGCGGCGACGCGCGCGCTTTTGGAACGCGACGACGTGATCATCGTGGCTTCCGTGTCCTGTATCTACGGCATCGGGTCGGTGGAGACCTATTCGGCGATGACGTTCACGCTCAAGCGCGGCGACCGGCTCGACCAGCGGCGGCTGATCGCCGACCTCGTGGCGCTGCAATACAAGCGCACCGCCGGCGATTTCTATCGCGGCTCGTTCCGCGTGCGCGGCGATTCGATCGATATTTTCCCGGCGCACTACGAGGACCGGGCGTGGCGCATCAACCTGTTCGGCGACGAGGTGGAGTCGATCCATGAATTTGACCCGCTCACCGGCCAAAACACCGACGAGCTGGAATTCGTCAAGGTGTACGCCAACTCGCACTATGTGACGCCGCGGCCAACGCTGCTGCAGGCGATCCAGAACATCAAGCTAGAGCTGCGGCAGCGGCTGGAGGAGCTCTACCGCGCCGGGCGGCTCCTGGAGGCGCAGCGGCTCGAGCAGCGCACCCTGTTCGACCTGGAGATGATGGAGGCGACGGGAAGCTGCGCCGGGATCGAAAACTATTCGCGCTATCTGACCGGCCGCAAACCCGGCGAGCCGCCGCCCACCCTGTTCGAATACGTCCCGGACAATGCGCTCGTGTTCGTAGACGAGAGCCACGTCACCATCCCGCAGCTCGGCGGCATGTACCGCGGCGATTTCCGGCGCAAGGCGACGCTCGCGGAATACGGTTTCCGCCTGCCCTCCTGCATGGACAACAGGCCGCTCCGGTTCGAGGAGTGGGACGCCATGCGGCCACAGACCATCTGCGTGTCGGCAACGCCGGGCCCGTGGGAGCTCGACCAGACGCAAGGGGTGTTCGTCGAGCAGGTGATCCGGCCGACCGGCCTGATCGACCCCGCGGTCGAGGTGCGGCCGGCGCGCACGCAGGTGGACGATCTTTTGGGCGAGGTGCGGCAGGTGGCGGCGAAAGGCTATCGCGCGCTGGTCACGGTGCTGACCAAGCGCATGGCAGAGGATCTGACCGAATACCTGCACGAGCAGGGCATCCGCGTGCGCTACATGCACTCCGACATCGACACCATCGAACGCATCGAGATCATCCGCGACCTGCGGCTCGGCGCCTTCGACGTGCTGGTGGGGATCAACCTGTTGCGCGAGGGACTCGACATTCCGGAATGCGCGCTGGTCGCGATCCTCGATGCGGACAAGGAGGGTTTTTTGCGCAGCGAAACCTCGCTCATCCAGACCATCGGCCGCGCGGCGCGCAACGTGGAGGGGCGGGTCATCCTTTATGCGGACACGGTGACCGGTTCGATGCAGCGGGCAATCGCGGAGACCAACCGGCGGCGCGAGAAGCAGGCGGCGTGGAACGCGGCCAACGGCATTACGCCGGAGAGCGTCAAGAAGGGGATCGCCGACATCCTGGAGAGCGTGTACGAGCGCGACCATGTGCTGGTGTCCACGGCCGGCGGCATCGCGGGGGTGGCCGGCGCGGACGAGGCGGCGCTGATCGGACACAATTTCGAGGCGGTGATCGCCGATCTCGAAGCGCGCATGCGCGCGGCAGCGGCCGACCTGGACTTCGAGGAGGCAGCGCGGTTGCGCGACGAGATCAAGCGTTTGCGCTCTATCGAAATGGCGGTGATCGACGACCCGACCGGACGGTCACCCTCCGGCGGACATGAAAGGTCGCGTCCCCACAAACCCTCGCTCGACGAAATGGGCATCGGCCTCAGCCACGAGGTCAGACCGCACCGGCCGGGCGGACCGCGGTCGAGCGGCGGCAAGGCGGGCATGCGCGGGGGGTGGCGGAAAAAACGTTGAGGTCAGCGCGCGACCTTGATGCCGGCGCGATAATGGAAATTGTGCTTGGCGTAGAGGTTTTTGGGCGAATTGAGGTTGGCGGCGATCACGGCGCCGACGATGAGCCCGCCGACGCACAACAGCCACAGCGGCTGCCGGCCGAACAGCCACATCAGGATCACGGCGCCGGCCATCAGCGCTGCGACAAGAAGATAAAGCTCCATTGCATACGCCTCGCGCAGAGAGGACCCGCACATTAGGCGGATGCGCCATAAGTGCAAGCCGATTTCGAAGATTGCGTAGCGGCGTTCTGCTTTAACGATGAATTGTCACCATAAGGGAGGCGGCGTCAGGCCGCCAAACGCCCCTGCGGTTGACGAATCGCGCCGTGCTTCACGCGCCGTTGCCACAATTGCGGCAGTCGCAAATTACCGTCGGCGAGTCTTGCCCCGCCATGATCGCGCCGACACAAAAGTTTCAAATCCTTGCCCAATTCGGACCATAAGGCGAGCAACCATTGCTTAACGCCTGCCGCTGCACTAAGGCTTCGATGCCAGCAACCGGATCGCGCGATAGGGGACCATCGATGCGATACACGACGCTGTTCCACCGCCCCTTCCACCGTGCCCTTGCCTGCGCTGCGCTGATGGCGCCCTGCGCGCCCGCAACGGCGCAGCCGCTCGCCGACAGCGCGCCCAATGCGGCGGTGGTGCCGCTCGCGCCCGGCGCGCAGGCGACGCTGAGCGAAATCCTCAATTACGACCCGCTGCGCGCGACGAGCGCGCCCGTTGCGCCGACGTCGCCGCTGCGGCTCGCGCCGCGGAGCACAAGCGGCCCGTTCGATTGGCAGCGCGACGAGAAACTCGACGGATCGAGCTCGGTTAGCGTCAAAAAGGAGCTGCCGACCGCCTGGGACGCCAAGATCGGCGCCGACTTCGGCTTCGGGGCGCAGAGCGATCCCAGCCGGCAGCCCCTGCCCTCCCCGAAGGAGCCCAACTCGGGCGCCGCCTGGGCCAAGATCAGGGTCCCGGGGGTGGCCATGATCGACGCCCGCGTCGAGCCGAGCCCCTATCAGCAAAAGTTGGGTACCACGGTGAGCCGCTCGCTGCCGCTGGGCAGCAGCTATTCGCTCACGCTGCAAAACAGTTACACGGTCATCGAAGGCGTCCATGCGCCGGCCGCGCCGGCAGCCGGAGGACCCGCTTCCGTGGCGGCGCCGGCGCAGGTGTGGAGCACGGACCGGATGGTGAAGTTCAACATCCTCTCGACAGGAACCTCGCTCGCGGCCGGCACCACCAGCTCAAGCGCGGACAACGTGACACGCAGCAAGATCAGCGCCGAGCAGAAGCTGTTCGAACATTTCAACGTGACCACCTCGGTGACCGACGTGGGCGCCGCGTCGAGCAACAAGAGCATCACCGCGGGTTTCAAGTGGCAATGGTGAGCGGCGGCCGGGGCATTGCCGCGACTCATTAACGAGCCATCAAGACTTACCGCCCGCGGGCAGTGGCGGGGGAAATGATCGCATTTTGGTGCCGAGAAAAATCGTGCGCGGAGTGTAGCGGTTGCAAAATTTTCGTGCGCGGCATGCACGCCGGCTGCGCATTTTGTTTCGCCCCTTGACCGCAGCGCATGGAGTCCATGTTGAGGGGGCACCTCGCAGAAGCGCGCACGTCACACTATATTCACCAGCGGTCGATAGAAGACTGCCAATAAGAAACGACCGGAGACGCCCTGGATCACGACGTCCGAGCAGGAGTTGTTGACCATGGCCTCGCAAACCCTCTGCCGCGCAGCCGATCTCTGCGGTGCGCAAGCCTCACCGGCGGCAAGGCCGCTCCTGCGGCGAATCCTCGACCACATCGTGGCGACGCAAATGCGACGCGCCGAGCGCGACATCGCGCGCCTGCTCACCTCAAGCAACAATCAAGCCCGCCTCAGCGACAAATCAAGACGGGCTCAAAGCGCAAGCCAGGCGGAACGGGCATGGTGCGCACAACCAGACAGGAGATCGTGACATGGCAATGCAAACCATCGACAGAGCTTTTCCCCTCAGAGCGGGACGGACCGCGCAGGACACCGCGCGCAAGCCGCTGATCCGGCGCATCATCGAGGCGCTGATGGAGGCTCAGGCGCGGCGCGCCGAGCGCGAAGTCGCGCAGTTCCTGCAAACGCGAGCGTGGAACGACGAAACCGAGCGCGAGATCGAGCGCCGGTTCATCCGGCGCAGCTTCGGCAGCGAATAGGGCGCGGTCATGCTGACATTCGTCGCCTACCTGATCGACCGCATTCGCCGGCTGCTGAAGCGAACCGCGCGCGGGGCGCGGCTGGTGGCCGAAGGTTTTGCTGACGCCCAGCGGTTGCGCCAGGCGGCGCAGCGCAAGTATCCGTTCAGCACCGAATAGCCTATCGCGGTGCGGGCGGCGCGACAGCGGCGTCGGCCTGGTTCGAACGCGCAAGCGCCTCGGCCACGAAGCCCGAAGCCTTCATCTCCTCAACAAAAGCGCGCAGGAAATTCACCGCAGCGGGGTCGCGACCCTGCGGGGTGCCCATGGCCTGCCGAATCTCCATGAAGCGGCCGTCGATGATGCGCACGGCGGGATTGGATTTCGCATAGGCCACGAGCGGCTGCTTCACGCCCGCGGCGGCTTCGAGCTTCTGGCTGACGAACAGCTCGATGCCGCTCTCCCCGCGTACGAGCTGCGCCTTCTTGAGCGTGCGCGTCAGATAAAGGTCGTAGGCGGAGTTGCGGTTGACGCCGATGCGCACCCCCTCGCGGTCGACCTCGTCCACGGCCTTGAGCGGCGAATCCTTGGGCACCATGTAAACGCCCTCGATGATGACGTAGGGCGCGGTGAAGGCGATCTCGGCCGCGCGCACCGGTTCGATGGCGAGAAACACGATGTCGATCTTGCCGGCCTTGACCGCCTCAAAAGCCTTGCCGGCGGCGTCGAACACCGCGAATTCGTAGGGCACGCCCAGGCGGCGGGCGAGCTCCCGCGCAAGCTCCGGCGTGATGCCGCGCGGGGCCTCCGGCGTCCCTTGGGCGAGCACGCTGTTGCCGAGGTTGATGGCCACGCGCAGCCGGCCGGTGGGGGCAAGATGCTCGGCGATATGCTTGGCGACGTCGGGCGGAGTTTGGGTCACGCAGAGGGATTCCGAAAGAAGGCGCGCACAAGGCGCACGTTAGCACCGCTACCGCGCGCGGCTCGGGCGCGCAAGAGCGCCCCCGATCGGGCCGGCACATCTTGGTCCGGCCGGGAGGGCGAGCCGTGAACACAACGATCTTGCTGAGCCGACGGCGGCCGGTAGAATGCCGCGCGCCGATTCAACCAGGCGAGGATACGTCATGGCGAACAAGGCACAACGCTCGAACAAGGAAAAGAAAAAGCCGAAGGCCGAGAAGGACCGGCCCAAGCAAATGTCCGCCTACAAGCAGGCGATGAGCGGCAGCGCGCCTTCGATCGGCGCCAAGAAATCCTAATATTCGCAAGTCCAGCGGGCGGGCAGGGTCGGCCGCGCGGCTCGCGCGCGGAGCCGAAAATGTCCTATGCTGTCGTGACGGGACGGAACCTGCGCGGAGAGGGAGGACGACCATGGGTTGGCGGACGAGAATGACAGCGGGGGCGCTGGCCGCGGGGATCGCCTTTGCGGGCAGCACCACCACGCAGGCGGCAAACTGGATCGAGATGCTCGTCGGCCTGAGCGGCCCGCGCTATGACGCGGTGGTGCCGCCCTGCGACGACCCGTGGGCGCTGGCGCGGATCCAGTCGCGCTTTGCCCAGAAGGAAGGCTGGTTCTGGTCATCGCCGCTGGAAATCGTGCGCTTCGACAATATCCGTCAAATCGCGTTCCGGCCGTGGCACGCCAACTCCATTCCACGCCGTTTCTGCAGCGCGCGGGCGCTCGTGTCCGACGGCCAATGGCGGCCGGTCTATTACTCCATCATCGAGGACGGCGGCACGATCGGCGCCACCTGGGGCGTGGATTTTTGCGTCGCGGGGCTCGACCGCAATTGGGCCTACAATCCACGCTGCCGCATGGCGCGGCCGTAGCGGTTGGCCCAGGCTGATTCATTTTGTGGAAGGACCAACGGTTCCTCCGTGGAAGGACCAATGGCCCTTTTCCACAGTTTTTCCTATATTCCCTTTTTGTTCTTGAATTGTTTCACTTCCCGCTCCATGCTCAAAGAAAATGCGGGAGCTGTCGATGACCCTTTCCTTCATTGCCGCCGGGCGCATCCGGGGTGCATGGGCCGCGGTGGTCTTGGCGGCGCCGGTCTGGGGTTTGGCGCTGTTTCTCAGCACCGCAGCGGCCCAGGATCAGCGGCAGAACGCGCCGGGCAAGTTCGATTTTTACGTGCTCGCCCTGTCCTGGTCGCCGTCCTATTGCGAGGCCGCGGCTGAACGCGGGCGCGAGACGCGCGAGCAATGCGGCGCGCGACCCTATTCTTTCGTGGTGCACGGCCTGTGGCCGCAATACGAGCGGGGCTTTCCGGAGTTCTGCCAGGTCCCGGCGCCGAAACTCGACCGGGGCATCGTGTCGTCCATGCTCGATCTGATGCCGAGCCCGCGGCTGATCTTCCAGCAGTGGGACAAGCACGGCACCTGTTCGGGGCTTGCGCCGCGCGCCTATTTCGAAACCGTGCGCAAGGCGCGCGCCGTGGTGAAGATTCCGCCCGAATTCCTCGATGTGAAGACGCCGCTTACGGTGACGCCGAACGAGGTGGAAGAGGCGTTCGTGAAGGCCAATCCGGGACTTGCGCGCGCGGGCCTCGCAGTCACCTGCGACAGCCGGCGCCTGCACGAAGTGCGCATCTGTCTTACCAAGGATTACAAGTTCCGCGATTGTCCCGAGGTCGATCGGCGCGCGTGCCGGCGCGATCGCCTGCTGATGCCGCCGGTGCGCGGCGGCTGAGCGGACGCTGCTGCGGACCACGGCACCACCACCTTGCGACGCCCGCCAAGGCCGAGGCCGGTGGATCGCATCAAAGCGCTGGATCGCATTAAATAAGCGATCCGGATAAAAAGCGATCCGGATGAATTACCGCCATGCCTATCACGCCGGCAACTTTGCCGATGTCCTCAAGCACGTGGTGCTGTGCCGTGTGCTCGTGCATCTGAAGGAAAAGCCGGCGGCGTTTCGCGTGATCGACATTCATGCCGGCGCGGGGCTCTACGACCTGACGGCAGAGGAACCCAACAAGACCGGGGAGTGGCGCGACGGTATCGGACGGCTTTGGAAGGCGACGCTCGATGCCGAGGTGCGCGCGCTGCTTGCGCCCTATCTTGAAGCGGTCGCGGCGCACAATGCGGGCGGCACGTTGAAGGTCTACCCGGGCTCGCCGGCGATCGCGCGCGGCCTGTTGCGGCCGCAGGATCGGTTGATCGCCTGCGAGCTCGAACCGGGGGCTGCCACGGCGCTCGCGCGCAACCTGCGCGGCGAGGCGCGGGCGAAGGCGCTGGCGATCGACGGCTGGACCGCGCTCGGCGCCTTCGTGCCGCCGAAGGAGCGGCGCGGGGTCGTGCTGCTCGACCCGCCGTTCGAGCAGCCGGACGACTTCAGCCGACTCGCCCAGGGGCTGGAACGCGCGCACCGCAAATGGGCAACCGGCATCTACCTGCTGTGGTACCCCCTGAAGGAGGCGGCGGACGCGGCAGCGTTCGGCCGGCGGCTCGGCCGGGCCGGGATCGCCAAAATGCTGCGCACGGAACTCGTTGTCGCACCTGCGGGAGATACAAAATTGCGCGGTGCCGGCCTTGTGGTGGTCAATCCGCCCTGGACCCTCGAAACCGAGCTCAAACGCCTCGGCCCGGCGTTGGCGGCGGTGCTCGGACGCGAGGGGAAGGGTCAGTTCAAGGTCGAGTGGCTGGCCGGGGAGACGGTCAAATAGCGGTGCTCCCCCGTGCTCCCCCTTTCCAGCAGGGCTGCCTTGCGTCTAATTTATGGCGTTGGCGCTGACGTTCCGCCTCCACTGGGGGCCGGCGGAGTGACTGAGGCCGCTTCGGCTGACGCTTTCCCCGATTGCGAATGTCCGGCCGAGCCGCCGC
>DATLYX010000086.1:0-10125 GCA_035574295.1 Xanthobacteraceae bacterium | reverse complement strand
CGTGCGAGGCACGACCGCAGGCGCCGCATCCCGTCCCGCTCTAACGACGCCTCGCGAGAACGCCCTCGACGGACGGAACGCTGCCGAAGGTAAGGCCGCCCACAGGGGCGGGGATAAGTTTGCCGTTCACGTTTTTGCGAGGTGTCTTGATGGGGAGGAATCCGCTACCGACCGAAATTCGCCGCGGCAAAATCGTTTGCCGCTTGAGTTTGGTGGCCGGCATGCCCATGTGTAGCGCCGGGTGTAGCGCCGGGTGTAGCGCCGCATGTAGCGTCGCGCGCCACATATCAGACGGGTTCCGATTTTTCCATGTTGCGACCAATGCTCTTAGCCGCCGCGGTGTTTTTTGTCTCCGGCGGCGTTGCGAACGCTGTGGAGCGGGTGCCCGAGTTCGACATCGGCCCCACCTGCCGTCCCTTGCAGTCGGCGGAGGTCGACGGCGCCGGCGGCCGCAATGTGGAGATTTGTCGCAAGACCGAGCTGCGGGCGCGCGACCAGCTCGAGCGGGAGTGGACGCAGTTTGCCGCCGCCGATCGCCGCCGCTGCGTGGATCTGTCGAGCATGGGCGGTTTGCCGAGCTATGTGGAGCTGATCACCTGTCTGGAGATCGCCCGCGACGTGCGCGCGTTGCGCGAGCGCGAGGACAGGTCCACGGTCGGCCAGGACCCTTCGGACTTCCAACGGCGCCGGTGAATTAGACCGCCAGCGCCTCGTCGCCGCCGCGTCGCGTGCGGCGCTCCCGCCGGCCCACGCGCTCGCCTTCGCGCTCGCGCCGCCGCGGGCAGATTCGCCGCGGGATCGCGCACAAATCATCCAGGAACCGGCCCCAGCGTTCTCCGCTCGCGAGCGCCCGATCGAGCGCCGCGAGCGTCCGCGGCAGGCCTTTTTCGTCGTCGTCCACCCAGGTGCGCAGCACGTTGGCGAACAAAAGCGCAAGCCCCTGCGCGCGCACTTGGCCGATCGGACCGGCGGAGCCGATTTTCGCTGCCGCCAGCATCCATTGCTGCGAGCACACCGCGAGCGCATTGAGCGCAAGCGCCAACGGCGGGTTGCGCGCCGCCGAGCGCATCAGCGAGCGCACCGCTTCCTTGTGCGGCTCGAGCAACTCGAGCCGGCGCATCAGCACGTCGAACAACCGCTCGCGCGGCGGCTCCTCCGCCATGTCCTTGTCGATGCTCGCCAGCACCGCGCGGTCGATCTCTTTCATGTGGGCGGCAAGGATTGCGAAAGTCGAGCCGAATTGCTCGCGCAGCTCGGCGAGCGATACCCCTGCGCGCTCGGCCACTTCGCCGAGTCCGATTTGCTCAAAGCGTTTTTCGGCCAGCAGCGCGAGGAAGGCGTCGATGATCTTCTCCCGCACTGTCTCGCGCGGTCCCCCGGGACGCGGGGTCGGAACTCTCTTGCGTCGGCGAGCCATGACGGAACTCCCTGACAGCGGACGATTGATGGCTAGAGTAGCCCCGCAAGCCGGCGGTTCCAAGGCGGCCCGGCCGGGGCGGGCTGCCGCATTCAGCCGGCGAGGTCCCGCCCGCGGCGGGTTGCCGCAATCACCGCGCGCGTCAGCAGCGGTTCGAGGCCGTTTTCGCCCATCAGTACGTCGAGCGCCGCGGCGGTGGTGCCGCCCGGCGAGGTGACATTGGCCCGCAACGTGGCCGGATCGAGCTCGGAGCGATGCAGAAGCTCGCCCGCGCCTGCGACTGTCGCGCGCGCGAGTTTATCCGCGAGCGCCGCCGGCAGCCCCACCGCGCGACCCGCGTGCGCGAGCGTCTCCGCCAAGAGGAACACGTAGGCGGGACCCGACCCGGAGACCGCCGTGACCGCGTCCATCAGGGCTTCGTCCTCGATCCATTCGACCGCGCCGGTGGCCGCGAGCAGCGTATGCGCGATCGTGCGCTGCGCCGCGGTGACCCGCTCGTTCCGGCAGGCGACCGTGATGCCGCGCCCGACCGCGGCCGGAGAATTCGGCATCGCGCGCACGATCGCCGCCTTCGGCAGCGAGCGATCGAGGAACCGCAGCGTGCGCCCGGCCATGATCGAGATCACCAGAGTTTTCGGGCCGAGCAGCGGCAGCAGCCCGGGCAGCACCTCCGGGGCATTCTGCGGTTTGATCGCCAGCACGACGACCGCGGCGGGCGCCGCCGGCCGTCCGGTCGGGTTCAGTTGCAGGCCGCGGCGCTTGAGCGCCGTCACTTCGGACGATGGTTGCGGCTCCAGCACGACGATCTTTCGCGGGTCGAGTCCGAGCCTCACCCAGCTTGTCAGCAGCGCGCCGCCCATCTTGCCGGCTCCGACCAGCACCAGCTTTCCTGGAATTTGTCGCAGGCCGCGCGGGTTTTTTGCGGATTTGGTCATGGCCCATCTCGTTCGGCATCGTCCGCGAAGGCAGACGCTGCCCTACCCCGATGCGTGAGAGGAGAGCATAGAACGTGCCGGCTGCCGGATGCCCCGCCTTTGCGGGGGCGGGGCCGGTTGCGGGCGCAAAGCGCGCCGCTTCACGCCTGCCCGGACGTCTCGAACATCGCCGCCTCGAGCGCTTCGCGTCCCGATTTACCCGCCCAGACTACGAATTGGAACGCGGGGTAGTACCGCTCGCAGCATTCGATCGCGGTGGACAGCATCGCCTCGCATTGCTCGTTGGTGACCTCGACTCCGCCGGCCAGCACAAGCGCATGGCGGAACATCACCATGCCGTCGGCGGCCCACAGGTCGAAATGCCCGACCCAGAGCTGCTCGTTCACCAGTGTGACCAGTTGCTGCACCTCCGGGCGCCGCTGCTCGGGCACGCGCAGATCGAAGGCGCAGGCAAGATGCAGGGCCTCGATGCCGCTCATCCAGGTGAACGAGATCTGATAATCGGTCCAGCGTCCCGCGGCCAGCATCGTCACTTCGTCGTCGCCGAGGCGCTCGAAGGACCACTGACGGCCGGCGGCCAGACGTTCCACCACGTCGAGCGGGTTGTTTGGGATGTCGTCGGAAAGGCTCGTCAGGGCCATGCCGTCTCCGCTTGGCTGCTCATGGTGCGCTCTGCGCGCGCACAGGCATCTCGGACGCCACGAACGCGGGACTGACCGACGCCGCAGCACATTGACGCAGCACCTTCCAAGCTGGTTGACCGTCGCAAACCGAATCACTTGTGAGCCGACTATAGCCAGCCTGATTCCGCGCGCCCAAGCCCGCTGATTCCGCAGCGATCGAAGATTCTGTGGATTCGCGCAATCGGCCGGGCTCGGCATCGCCCTGCGACATGGTGACTCAAGGGCGCGAGAATCCAGCGCTGATGCCGCTGCGCGGGCCCAAGCCGCCGCTACGGTCATGCACAGAAAGTTAACGAAATTAACCAATGCGGCGGTTGCGCTCAGTCGAACAGGCTGGAGACCGACTCCTCCGCCGCGGTCCGCCCGATTGCCTGGCCGATCAGCGTCGAGATCGACAACACGCGGATGTTGCGGGACACGCGCACCGCCTCGGTAGGTTGGATCGAGTCGGTGATCACGAGTTCCTTGAGCTTGGAGGCGGCGATGCGCGCCACCGCGCCGCCCGAGAGCACGCCGTGGCTGATGTAGGCGTACACTTCGGAGGCGCCGCGCTCGATCAGCGCGTCGGCGGCGTTCACCAGCGTGCCGCCCGAGTCCACGATGTCGTCCACCAGGATGCAGGTGTAGCCCGCGACGTCGCCGATCACGTTCATCACTTCCGACTCGCCGGCCCGCTCGCGCCGCTTGTCGATGATGGCGAGCGGCGCATTGATGCGTTTGGCGAGCCCCCGTGCGCGCACAACACCCCCGACGTCCGGCGACACCACCACCACCTTGGACAGGTCGAACCGCTCGCGGATGTCGCGCACCATCACCGGCGAGGCATAGAGATTGTCGGTGGGGATGTCGAAGAAGCCCTGGATTTGTCCGGCATGCAGGTCGAGCGTCATCACCCGGTCGGCGCCGGCGCGGGTGATGAGGTTGGCGACGAGCTTGGCGGAGATCGGGGTGCGTGGCCCCACCTTTCGGTCCTGCCGGGCGTAGCCGAAATAGGGGATGACCGCCGTGATGCGTCGCGCCGAGGCGCGCCGCAGCGCGTCCAGGATGATCAGGAGTTCCATCAGGTGGTCGTTGGCGGGGTAGGAGGTCGACTGGATCACGAACACGTCGGCCCCGCGCACGTTCTCGCGGATTTCCACGAAAATTTCCATGTCCGCGAACCGCCTGACCTCGGCCTGGGT
Organism: Xanthobacteraceae bacterium; assembly: GCA_035574295.1. Lineage (GTDB taxonomy): Bacteria > Pseudomonadota > Alphaproteobacteria > Rhizobiales > Xanthobacteraceae > PNAI01. The sequence goes on along the minus strand of DATLYX010000086.1, from coordinate 5,909 downwards.
GAGCGGTATTTCCAGCACCGCAGCAATGGCCTCGGCCAGGCGCGGGTTCGAGTTGCCGGCGACGAGCTTGATCGCCCCGTTGTTGGCCGCCATCGACGCCTCCCGCTGCCCGCGCAATCGCCCTTCTTGACCTGGTTGGACTGCTGCAGACGGCGACCTGATACTAGGCGCGGCATTTCAACGCAATCGCGGAAATTCATTGTCCCGGCTGTTTTTCGGGCACCGTTGCGGCCTTGGCGAGGGGCCGCGGTCGGTCAAAAGCCGTGCCGGCCCGTCAGCCTGCCGACAGCGCAATGGCGCTGATGTGCCGCCCGTAGTCAGGCTCCGCCCGATGGGTCGCCCGGCGGTAGGAGTAGAACCGTTCCGGGTCGGCGTAGGTGCAATCTCCCAAATCCTCGATCTCCCGCAGCCCCGCTTCCCTCAGTCGCGCGCAGATGTAGCCGGCGAGATCGAATTGCGATCGGTCTGGCCGCGCTGCGGGATGGAAGAAACGGGCGTTCGCCTTGTCGGCGGCAAGAAATTGCTCCACCAACTCCGGCCCGACCTCGTAGTTCGGTATTCGGATCATGGGTCCGAGCGCGGCCACGGTGCGTTCGCGCCGCGCGCCCAGCTTCTCCATGGCCGCGATCGTCGCCTCCAGCACCCCGGCAAGCGCCCCGCGCCATCCGGCATGTGCGGTGCCGATCACCCGCGCTTGCGCATCCGCAAGCAGCACCGGTCCGCAGTCGGCCGTGGAAATGCCGATGGCAAGGCCGGGAACCCTCGTTACGATCCCGTCGGCTTTGGGGCGCGCGGTCGGGGCCCATGGCGCCTCCGCCACCACCACGTTGGCGGAGTGGATTTGGTAGGCGGTGATGAGGTGCGCCGGCTTGACCGCCAGCGCGGCTGCCATGCGGGCGCGGTTCTCCGCCACCTTGTCGGGGGCGTCGTCGGAGCCGACCCCGCCGTTGAGGCTCGCGTAGACTCCCCCCGAGACACCGCCTTCGCGGGTGAAGAAAGCGTGTCGAATGCCGTTCAGCGCGTCGAGCGTCCGGGCCTTGAGCATGGAACAACCTCAGGCTGCCATGCTCAATAGCGCAAATCCCTTCCTTCGCAATGGATCTCCTGGAGCCTCCGAAAGGTGCGGTGCGTCCGCATATCGCGTTTTTCGACGACGCGGGCTGTTCTATGATCGCGCCCGCACTCCGCGCAAGATAGACCGGCTGTCGCCGCTTGGGTCGGTCCCTGCGCGCGACTGCCGGGGGGATCGATGACCGTTCTGCGCAAGCTCAGCCTGGCCGCAGGGATTGCGGTCGGGACGGCATTTGTATGTGCAGCGGTTGTTGTCGCCATGCCCTCGGGCGCCGCAAAGCGCAGCGCCTCGTTCGCCGAAGTGCTGAATAAGGACAAGGCGGTCATCCAGGTTCGCCGCCGCCGCACCCCGCGCGCGGCCGTCGGATTCGCCGCAGGGCTTGCGATCGGCGGCGCCATCGCCTACCCGCATTTTCATCGGCCGTTCGCGACCTACTCGCCGGCCTATCCCGCATCCGGGCCGTATTCGGCCGCGGATCCCGCAATCATCTCTTGCATGCGGCGCTTCCGGACCTACGATGCCGCCACGCGCACCTACCTCGGCTTTGACGGCGTCCGCCACCGCTGCCCGTAGCTCCGCGCTGTCTAACTCTCGAATCCCGGCAGCGTTGCCAGCGCCGGATGCGAGAACGCGATCACCTTGAACAATTCGCCCATGTCGGTGCGCCCCGTGCCGGTGAGCCGCGCGAGCGCCGCGTCGATGTCCCACGCCGCTTTGTCGTCGGCGCCGGCCTTCAGCGTCGCCGCACGCACGTCGATGCCGAGTCGGTTGAGGAACTCGCCCTGGGTGAGCGGTCCGTGCGTGCGCGCGCCCATGCTTTCGGCGGCATGCGCCAGCGCCTCGAAATCCACATGCGCGGTCAAATCCACGGCGCCGGGGGCCGCGAGCGGATCGGCATAACCGTGCGCGGCCACGGCCTGCAGCGTGTCCCCGAGGCCGCTCCGGGTATGGCCGTAGTCGATCAAAAGTGCGGCGCCGCCGTCCTGCACGAGGCGCCGGCCGAGCTCGAGGGCGAAGCGGTCGGAGCGCCACTCGTACAACGCACCGATCGATGCATTGCGCAGCCGCGCCGGCAGCAACTGCTCGAAGCGCGGAACCGCGTTAAGCGCCGTTCCGAAGGTCAGATGCCCCGTCCGATCGAGCTCAATCACGCGCTCGTGCCAGCCGTCGTCGAGCTTCACCATCTGGATCACTGGCAGCGCATCCACGAACTCGTTGCCGATGACGACGGCGGGTCCCTCCGGCACCTCGTCGAGCGTGGGGTGCCACGTCACGGGCACGCCGAGTCCGGTCAGCTTTTGCCGCTGCCGGGCCATCAGCGCCGGGCTGATCTCGACCAGATGCACGGCCACCGCCGCGTGAAAATCCGGCACCACCAGCGCCGCCCGCAGCGCGTCATGCATCAGCGTGCCGCGCCCCGGCCCGAGCTCGACCAGCCGGATTCTGGCCGGCGCGCCCATCGCCTGCCACACTGCCGATGCCCACAGCCCGAGCAGCTCGCCGAACATCTGGCTCACCTCGGGCGCGGTGATGAAATCGCCGCCGCGCCCCAGCGGATCGCGCGTCATGTAGTAGCCGTGCTCGGGATGCGCGAGGCAGAGCGTCATGTATTCGCCGACCGGCATCGGCCCGGCCGCGGCGATGCGGCGGAGGATTTCGGCTTGCACGGGATTTTCGTTCACGGCCGCAGAGCTCCCATTGGCGCGCGCCTGAGCGCATAAGCGATGAATCCGAAACCGGCCAGCATCAGCGGCAGCGACAACAGCATGCCGAGGGTCAAGCCGCCCCAGAGCAAGCCGATATGCGCGTCAGGCTCGCGGAAAAACTCGGCAAAAATTCGCGCGGCGGCGTAACCGACCGCGAACAGCCCGATGATGAGTCCCGGCCGCCGCAGCGCGCCGGCGCGCATCGCCGCATACAGCACCGCGAGCAGCAAGAGCCCTTCGAGCGCCGCCTCATAGAGCTGGCTCGGATGCCGCGGCAGCGGCCCGGCATTGGGGAACACCATGGCCCAAGGCACGTCCGTCGGCCGGCCCCACAATTCGCTGTTGATGAAATTGGCGATGCGGCCGAGGAACAGCCCGATCGGGCCCGCCGCGCAGGTGATGTCGCCGAGCGAGAGCACCGGAATGCCGCGCTTGAGCCCGAACAGGATCACCGCCGCCACGCAGCCCACGAATCCGCCGTGGAACGACATGCCGCCTTTCCACAGTTGGAAGATTTCCAAGGGATGCGCGGCGAAATAGAACGGGTTGTAGAAGATCACGTAGCCGAGCCGGCCGCCCAGGATGATGCCGAGCGTCACCCACAGCACGAAGTCGTCGAAGTCGGTCGGCTGCAACGGCGCCGGCCCGCCCCACAGCCGTTCGTTGCGGATGATGGCACGCGCATAGAGCCACCCCAACAGAATGCCGAAGATGTAGGAGAGCGCGTACCAGCGGATCGCGAACGGCCCGATCTGCACCAGGACGGGATCGAACGACGGATAGGGGATCGCCAGCGCAGCCATCGGACCGGTGCCAAGCCCTCCTCACGGCCGTGATGCCGCCGCAGCGGCGCGCAAGTCAAGCCGCCCGCTTACCGCTGCGGTGCGCCTTGCGAGGCGGTCGTGCCGCCCGAGGGGCCGGACGTCTCGCGCGCGGCGTCGTTGCGTTTCTCAGGCCTCGGGCGCGCCGCATTGACGCGCAGATGCACGAGCCGTTCGATCTGCTGCGCCACGTCTTCTGCGCTCGCATTGCGCAGACATCCCTGCATCGCCACCCGCGAATAGGCGACCACCCCATGCCGGTTATCGTCGACCGCCTGCACGAGGTAGTGCTCGACCGCGCGGCCTGCGTTTTGCAGCACCCGCACGAAGGCGGTCTGCCGCGCGGCGCTGACTTTTTTGTCGGCCGGATCGGTCACCACCATGATGCGTGCGGATCTGTTGTGCACGATCGGCTCGATGTTGCGCACCGGGTTGAAATGTTCGAGCGCCGGGTCGTCCGTCGGCCGCGAGCGTCGCACCGGCATGAGCGGGCCGGAACCGATCACCGCGCAGCGAATGTCCTGCCGCATGCCGATCAGCCCCGCGACAAGATGCGCCCCGCCCGATTGGCCGAGCAGATGGAAGCCTTCGAACCGGTGCCGTTCCTTGATCGCGTCGAGCGCCGCGTTGGTCGCCTCCAGCTCGAGCACGCTGTGCCGCACGCGATGGTCCCCGGACGAACCTTCGACGCCGACCCGCGCCAGATAGATGGCCGTGCTCTTGCTTTCCCGCGCGAGCAGGGTCGCGAACCGCAACAGATCGGCGGTGTGGATGTCCTTTTCGGTGTCGGGCACCGCGAAGGCGCCGGTCCGCAAATTGAGCACGCCGAGCCGGTCGCCCTGCAGAAACACGACGGGCCAGCGCGCGTCCTTGCCGCCCGGCGCAAGGTAGTAGCGCATGCAATAGCTGCGCCCCATGGCCTTGATCCAGACCGCGTTCGGCGTGGCCGAGCATTGTTCCGGCGTTTTGCTGATACCGCGCAGCATCTCGGCCACGGTGATGGTCTCCGCGCGCGCCGGGACGAGGAGGGTCAGGCTCGCGGCAATAAGCGCCGCCCCGGTACGCCAATGGCGGGACACGTCGATGCCGACCCAGAAGAACATGCAAAGTCTCCCCGTCGAACGTTCAAGGCGGCGAACCAAACATCGAATTGTGGCACTTGCGGGAGTGCAACGCCATTGCCATTGTCTTCCCCAGTGTCTTCCCCAGCCCGCGAGGGAGGAGAGCCATGACCCAGACCAGCAGCCGGATTCTAGACGAGCTCGCGCGGCTGATGAACGACGCTGCCGGCGTCGCGCAGGGCGTGCGGCGGGAGTTCGACACCCTGTTCCGCACCCAGGCCGAACGGATTTTGCGCGATCTCGACGTGGTCGATCGCGAGGAATTCGAGGCGGTCAAGGAAATGGCCACGCTTGCCCGCGAGGAGAACGAGGCGTTGAAAAAGCGCATCGAAGCCCTGGAGACCAAGCTCGCCAAGCTCGCGCAGTCGAGCCGGAGCGAGGAAAGCTAGTTTTCTTGTCTTTTCGGCACCGCACGGCTATAAGCCCCCGGCATGTCGGCGGGCGGGCGACGCTTTGCGGTCGCCCCGGCACGGCTGAGAAATCAAGATATATCAATGATTTGAAACAAGGACGACCATGGCGACCGTGCAGCAGATCAAGGCGACCCTTAGGCCCGACAATGGCACGGGTGCAGCGCGCGCGGTTCGCCGTGCCGGCCGCGTTCCCGGCGTGCTTTATGGCGACGGCAAGCCGCCGGTGCCGATCTCGGTTGATTACAGCGATCTGCGCCAGAAGATTTTCGGCGGCCGCTTTCTGACCACCGTTTACGAGCTTGATCTTGACGGCGAGAAGCATCGGGTGATCCCGCGCGAGTACCAGCTCGATCCGGTGCGCGACAACCCGATCCATGTGGATTTCATGCGGCTTGGCGAGAACGCCATGATCCGCGTGGCGGTTCCGATCCGCGTCAAGAACGCCGACCAGTCGCCGGGGGTCAAGCGCGGCGGTACCGTCAATATCGTGACCCACGCGCTCGAAGTGCGCTGTCGCGCCGACGCCATTCCGCAGGCGTTCGAGGTGGACGTCTCCGACCTCGAAATCAACTATTCGAAACACTTGAGCGACATCGCCTTGCCGCCCGGTGTGCGCGCGCTCTCGCAGGTGGATTTGACGCTGGTCACCGTGGTACCGCCGTCCGGCTATGCGGAAGAGATGAAGGCCGCAGCCGAAGCGGCCGCGGCGGCGGCTGCGGCTGCGGCGGCGGCGGCGGAGGCCGGGGTTGCCCCGACCGAAGGCGCAGCACCTGCCG
>DATLYX010000085.1:0-51538 GCA_035574295.1 Xanthobacteraceae bacterium | reverse complement strand
CCCGAAACTCTTGGCACCTCAGCCAGCATAATGGGTGGACAACGCAATCAAACCTATCGGCAGCCCGCAACGACCGCAGGCCACCCGTCGGGAACCAAAATAATCCTCAATCTAGCGAGTTTTTCAGCAGCCTGCTAGAGGCAGATGCGATGATCTCGCCGGAGCCGGACGACGACCCCGACCGAATGATGGAATGAGTCATGGCGGATTTTCTGGGCCTCATGAAGCAGGCCTCGCAGTTGCAGGCCAAGATGCAGGAGCTGCAGGCCGAGCTCGACTGGATCGAGGTGGAAGGCACCTCCGGCGGCGGTATGGTCAAGGTCAGGCTCTCCGCCAAGGGCGAGCTTAAAGGCGCAAGCATCGACGATTCGCTGTTTAAGCCCGAGGAAAAGACCATGTTGGAGGATTTGCTGGTCGCCGCGCACAGCGACGCCCGCCGCAAGGCCGAGGCGGTAGTCCAGGAAAAGATGAAGGCGCTGACCGGCGGCTTGCCGCTGCCGCCCGGGCTGAAGTTGTTTTGAGCAGCGAGATGGCTCATGTCGCTCCGCCGTGCCCGTCCTTGCGCCGGGCAAGGCTCATGTCTCGACCGGGCGGAATATGATTTCGCAGGCCCCAGGATTGCCGGTGAGGCACGGCAATGACAAATAGAAATCATGCCCAAAGCCGTCGCTGGACCTGAAATCGAGCGCCTGATCCAGTTGCTCGCCCGTTTGCCGGGTCTCGGCCCGCGCTCGGCCCGCCGCGCGGCGCTCCATCTCATCAAGAAGCGCGAACAACTCATGGCGCCGCTCGCGGCCGCCCTGGCCACTGCCATGGACAAAATCCAGGTCTGCCGCGTGTGCGGCAATATCGATACGCAAAACCCCTGCACGGTATGCACCGACGCAAGGCGGGATCGGTCGGTGATCGTGGTGGTGGCCGACGTTGCCGATTTGTGGGCCCTGGAACGGGCCGGCGCCCTCAATGCGCTCTACCACGTCCTCGGCGGCACGTTGTCGCCCCTCGACGGCGTGGGGCCGCAGGATTTGTCCATCGATGCGCTTATTTCTCGCGCCCATGACCCTGCGGTGAAAGAGGTCATCCTGGCGCTAAATGCCACAGTGGATGGTCAGACCACGGCGCATTACATTACCGACCTCTTGCACGGGGCAAATGTCACCGTGACGCGATTGGCCCACGGCGTGCCGGTCGGAGGCGAGCTCGATTACCTCGACGACGGCACGCTCGCAACGGCCATCCGCAGCAGGACACCGTTATGACCCGATCGGTTATTGCCATATTTGCACTGGCGTTGCTCGCCAGGCCGGCGCTGGCGGTGGAGCCTGTGAAAATACCCTTCAACGTGGTCGAGGCGGCATTTAAGACCGCCGAGTGCAGCGCCGAGCTCAAAGACGAGGAACGCACCGACGTCGAGGATCTCGTCGGCCTGCTGAAACTCGTGGAAATCCCGTGCTGGCATGCGGCGTATCAGGCCGGTGCGATCCTGTTCGCTGTCAACCCGGCGGCGCCGGAACGGGCGCGCCTTCTGCGGTTCCAGATCTGGAGCGCCAACGGACTGGTCTGGACCTATAGCCTCACCGAGCCGGACTACGATCCGATGACCCGAAAGCTCTCGAGCTTTCACAAGGGTCGCGCCAGCGGCGACTGCGGCGCCTTCGGCGAGTGGAAATGGGTGAACGGCGACTTTCGTCTGACCGGCTACTGGTACAAGGACAATTGCGACGGCAAGCCGTTCGACGACTCAAAATCCTGGCGCGTCTATCCGTCGCCGCGCTGAATCGACGTCTTGCGCGGCGCCGTTTGCAATGCAACGAAATGCCCGCGCGTCTGCAGCCACCACAGGAGCGCAAGGCTGGGCACCGCGGTCAATGAACTGACCACGAAGAACAAGGGCCAGCCGGTGGCCTCGGCGAGAAAACCGGCGCCCGCCGACAGATAGGTGCGGCCGATCGCGGCCAACGCGGTGAGCAGCGCATATTGCGTGGCCGTGTGCAGGGGCGAGCGGCACAGCGCCGAGAGATAGGCCACGAAGATCACCGTGCCGATCGCGCCGGTGAAGTTTTCGGCGACGATCGCAGCCACCAGCGCCCAATGATTGAGGCCCACGTAGGCAAGCCACGTGAACACGAGGTTCGAGACCATCTGCAGCAGTGCGCCGAGCCAGAGACACGCCACCAACGAATAGGCGCGGGCCACGAATCCGCCGGCAAACCCTCCGATCAGCGTCGCGGCAAGTCCGATACCTTTGACGATGTTGGCGTAGTCGGTGCGGGTGAAGCCGAGATCGATGACGAACGGCGCCGTCATCGTCCCGGCGAAGGCATCGCACAGCTTGTAGAGAACCACAAAGAACAGCACCGCGACGGCGGCGTCGCGGTTCAGGAACTCGGCGAATGCGCCATAGGCCGCGACCGCGACCCGCTTGAACGGATTTTCTCCCGCATGCGCCGCATGCTCGGCCGTCGCCTGGGCGGAGCGTTCCGGCTCGGTGGCAAGCAGCGTCGTCGCCATCCCCACCGCGACGCATGCGGCCATGACGAGATAGCCGAGCGACCAGGCCGCATCCTTGCCGACGCCGAGCCATTCGAAGCCGGTGACGATGTACAGCGCGCCGGCGGTCGAAACCAGCATCCCGACGCGGTAGGCTGCCACATAGGAGGCAACACCCGCGGCCTGCTCGCTGTCGGAGAGGCTTTCGACGCGGAACGTATCGATGAGAATGTCCTGCGTCGCCGAGGCAGTCGCGACCAACAGCGCCGCGCCCGCCACAAGCACGGCCGGAGAGATTTTCGGATTGCTGAGCGCGAGCAGCGCGATCGCGGCCATGAGCATCAATTGCGACAGCATGAGCCAGCCGCGCCGGCGGCCGAGCAGGCGGGTCAGCACCGGCACGTCCAGCGCGTCCACCACCGGCGCCCACAAAAATTTGATGGTGTAGGGCGTGCCGACCAGCGCGAACAGCCCGATGGTGCCGAGATCGATGCCGACTTCGCGCATCCACACCAGGAGGGTCGAGCCGGACAGCGCCAGCGGCAATCCTGCGGAGAAGCCGAGAAACAGCACGATGAGGACGCGCGGACGAAAATACACCGCCATCGCATCGCGCCAATCGGTGCGTTGCTCGGCGGTTTTGGGGCGCTCGGCGCCGGCTGTGGTCATTCGCGCGCCTCGATCTTGCGCAGCGGCTCCGCCATGACGCTGCCGGGCGCCTCCTCGCCGAATTCGACCTCCTGAATCTTGTTGCCGCGGTTCACGATCTTGTCCGCGGAAGTGCTAATCTGCTCGATATCTCTGACCACTTGCCCAAAATGTTTTTCAAGGTTGCCGACCCGGTCGCGCAGCCGCGCCACATCTTCGAGCAACAGCGAGACCTCCGCAAGAATCTTGTCGGCGGCTTCGCGCATGCGCGCATCCTTTCTGATCTGCTGGATCACCTGAATGGCGAGCATCAACAGCGACGGCGAGACGATGATCACCTTCGAACGATACGCCTTCTGAAAAATGTCGTCGAACCCGTCGTAGAGCTCCGCATAGATCGCCTCCGACGGCACGAACATCAGCGCCATGTCCAGTGTCTCGCCCGGAATCAGATATTTTTCCGCCACGTCGTTGATGTGCTTGGCGACGTCCTGGCGCACCCGCGCGCTCGCCGACTTGCGTTCTTCTTCACTGCGCGCCGCGCGGTAGGCGGTAATCGCCTCCAGAGGGAATTTGGCGTCGATCACCAGCCGCGGGCTGTCGGGCAGCGACACGCAGCAGTCGGGCCGCGCGTTGTTGGACAGCGTTGCCTGGAACTCATAGCAGTCCTTCGGCAGGCCATCCTGGATTATCATTTCCATCCGGCTCTGCCCGAAGGCGCCGCGCTGCTGCTTGCTGCCCAGCACCTGCTGCAACGTCGTCACCTGCGACGCAAGCTCGGTAATATTCTTCTGCGCGCTGTCGATCACCGCGAGCCGGGCGTGAAGCTGCTGCAGGTGCTCGGCGGTGTGCTTGCTCGAGTTCTGCATCGACTCCCCGAGCCGCGCGGTCACTGCATCGAGCCGCTCGTGCAGGGTCTGTTGCAGCTGCCCCTGCGCTCTGGCGAGCAGCTCCCCCATGGCCTGGATGCGCGCGTTGAGCTCGGCAACGCGCTGCTCGTCGTCGCTGCGCCGCGCGCGCCAGGCGTAGATCACAAGCGCAATCGCGATACCGATGCCGAGGCTTGCGACCAGCACCGCGAAGGCGACCGTGAGCAGGGCGTCGTCCATGACAAGCTCTTAGCGCGATTCCGGTCTGGAACAAAGGACGAACAATGCCGGCGCAGCGGCGCGCTCCGCCCGCGACGCGGCCATTTGACCCTGCACCGCCGAATCCTTAAATCGCGGCCATGCCCACCCGTGAAATCATCAAACTGCCGGACAAGCGGCTCCGGCTCGTCTCCAAGCCGGTCGCCAAGGTGGACCCCGCCGTGCGCCGCCTGATCGACGACATGTTCGAGACCATGTATGCGGCGCCGGGCGTGGGCCTTGCCGCGATCCAGGTGGGAGAGCCGAAGCGCGTAGTCACCGTTGATCTCGCCAAGAAGGATGAGCCGAAGGACCCGCGCGTCTTCATCAACCCGGAGGTGATTTGGTCGTCGCAGGATAAGCGCGTTTACCAGGAGGGCTGCCTGTCGATCCCGGAAATCTACGAGGAGGTCGAACGCCCGGCGGTAGTCAAGGTCAAATACATGGACGTGGACGGCAAGATGCACGAGCTCGAGGCGAGCGGCCTCCTTGCCACGGTCCTGCAGCACGAAATCGACCACACCAACGGCATCCTGTTCATCGATCACATCTCCAAGCTCAAGCGCGATCGCATCATCAAGAAATTCACCAAGGCGGCGAAACTGGCGGCAAAGAAGGTGTCTGCCGCATAACGGAACGGCACACGGAAACCATCTTGGACGGACGGAAACAATCCTGCCGAGGTTGGTCTTCAACGGCGCAATTCAACAAGAAACACGCGGGAGCAGTCTCAAGGTTGAATTGACAAACCCTCTCGGGTTGGGTGGTCTGCGCACGCGCTAGCCCGCCGCTGACGTTTTCGAGCCACGGTCGTTGATGCCTCTCCGTTTGATCTTCATGGGCACCCCCGAGTTCGCGGTACCCACCTTGCGCGCCGTGGCAGCGCAAGGGCACCGGATCGTTGCCGTTTACACGCGCGCGCCGAAGCCGGCCGGCCGTGGCCTGGACTTAACACCGTCGTCCGTCGAGCGTGAGGCGCGCAAGATGCAGCTTGCTGTATTCACGCCGGCGTCGCTCAAGGACGCCGACACGCAGAGCGCCTTTCGCGCGCACGAGGCCGATGCGGCGGTGGTCGTGGCCTACGGACTCATTCTACCAGCGCCGATTCTGCAAGCAGTGACGCTCGGCTGCTTCAATCTGCATGCGTCGCTGTTGCCGCGCTGGCGCGGGGCGGCGCCCATCAACCGCGCGATCATGGCCGGCGACCGCGAGACCGGCGTCACCGTCATGAAGATGGACGCAGGGCTCGACACCGGCGACATTGCGCTCGCCGAGCCGGTTCCCATAGGCCCCGACATGACCGCCGGCGAACTGCACGATGTGCTGGCCGAGCGCGGCGCCGACCTCATGGTGCGCGCCCTCGCCGCGCTTGAACGTGGCACCCTGCAACTGGTGCCCCAGCCGAGCGCGGGCGTCACCTATGCGCCGAAAATCGGCAATGCCGAGACGCGGGTGGATTGGGCGCGGCCGTGGCAGGCGGTGCACAATCAGATTCGCGGCCTCTCTCCCTTTCCCGGCGCCTGGTGCGAGTTGCCGGGTATCGGGCGCCTCAGGCTCTTGCGTTCCACCAGAGGCGAGGGGGCGGGTGCGCCCGGAACCGTGCTCGACCAATCTCTGACAGTGGCCTGCAGCGAGGGCGCCGTGCGCATCTTGCAGTTGCAGCGCGCCGGTGGCCGGCCCATGAGCGCGGCGGATTTCCTGCGCGGTACGCCGGTCGAGCAGGGATCCAAACTGACTTAAAGCGCGATGATTTTAAGATTGAACCGTGTCCCGGGCGCAGCGCAGCACGAGGTGGTGCGCTGCAGACCCGGGACCGCCGAGAACTCCCCTCGATCAGCCCCGGACAGCGGAACACCGCTCCGCCCCTTTGGCGCAACGCGCGGCACCGCATAGCAGCCCACCGCATAGCCTATGGGCCTTGGCGAGTGGGGGCGGTTTTCGCTTGCAGTAGAACAATTTTCTAAATATACGTACAATAACCTCGGAAGGTAGAAAATTTTTCTGCCAAATTCGCACTATCACCACGATTTTCCCGCAGCACCCATGGATGCCATCGACCGCAAAATCCTCGCCACCTTGCAGGAGGACGCCTCACTATCCGTCGCCGAGATTGGAAGCCGGGTGGGGCTGTCCTCAACGCCCTGCTGGAAACGCATTCAGCGGCTGGAAGCGGAGGGCGTGATCCGCAAGCGGGTGGCGCTGATCGACCAGGACAAGGTCGGGCTCGGCATCACCGTCTTCGTCTCGATCGAGACCGCCGATCATTCCCAGGCGTGGCTCGAACGCTTCGCCCAAGTGGTGAGCGCCATGCCGGAGGTGATGGAATTCCACCGCATGGCGGGCGACGTGGACTACATGCTGCGGGTGGTGGTGCCCGACATCGCCGGTTACGACGCCTTCTACAAGCGGCTGATCTCGATCGTGCCGCTGAAGAACGTCACGTCGCGCTTCGCCATGGAGCGGATCAAATCCACGACGGCGCTGCCGATCAACACTTAGCAGGTTGTGACGTTGGCCTCCGGATACAGGACGCAGTTGCTTAGTCGCGGGGCCATATAAAGCTGATCCTTGAGCGTGAGCGTGCCGGTGAGGACGTAACCGATCGTCGGCGTGTAGCTGTATTGCACCTCCGACCAGATCAGCCATGTGTTCGGCACCAGCAGCGCGGCCGGCACGGTGACCGTGCTGTTTTTCGCGCGCGGGGTTCCGTTGTAGGAATTGCTCCAATCGACCGTCGCCTTGCTGTTTGAATCGATCTTGACGCTGGTGACCGTCACCGTCAACGTATTGGTCGAATAAGGATACATCACCGCGGTGGAGGCCGCCATGATGTCATTCATGACGGCATTGTTGATCGTGGTATACTGAGACGCTAGATCGGCGACGGTGCGTGCGGTCAACGTGAGCTTGCGATCGACGGCAATCCCTTGCGAAATCTCTACCGTGCCGAGATAGAGCGTGACCATCAGCGGCAGCAGCAGCGCGAATTCGACCACGGATGCGCCGCGTTGATCGCGTGCGATTCTCCGCAAATCGCTCCAGAGCAAACGCAATGCAACGATACGACGGATCATGACGCGCTCATTGGTACGGCTCGTTGCGAAATGCAACGGTGGCAACGAGCAGACGATTGCTGCCCGCCATGTTGGACAGATTGTTGAGGCCGAGCAGCGATGTGACAATCGGCCACTTGTACATCAGGCGCACCACGACGATGTCACCAGGGCCGCCTGGCTGGTACACGAAATCCTCGGTCAGGTTGCCGTTTTCATCGATGGGGTTGGGGACGGTTATGTTGGAGAACGAGGTGTATTTCCGCACGTCCACCTTGACGCCGTTGTTGCAATCGAACAGCCCGTACACCTTCGAGCATACGGCGCTCTTGAAATTCGTCTGATCGAGGCCCTGCATCTGCGCTTGGCCGGTCAGGATCAGCCGCGCAGAGTCGGCGGCCGCAGTCTCCAGCGCCTGACCGGCGAAGAACACCAGGGCGGTCTCCATGATCGCGAACAAGAGCGCCAGAAAGGGAACGGCGACCAGCCCGAATTCCACCGCCGCCGCGCCGTCGTCGCGACGCCACAGTCGGCGCAGCGGGCGCAGCCATGGGGTCGATCCGGCGCGGGCGTTTGGCTGTCCAGGATGCATGGCCGTACAATCCATCACGCGCGATGTTTTCTGCGACAGTGCTTAGCAAAAGTGGGTTGGAGAAAGGTTGCGGCAGATATCGTCGCTGCAGATCGGGCGTTCATATTGCGCTAACCCTAACATTCGGCATCATAGACAGGCGCGGAGAAGCGCGCGGCGCGCGGCAATGCGGCGCGCGACAATTAAGTTAAACGCAATCGGCGTGCCGTATCGGCAGGGACGCCGCACTTCGACGGCCTGTGGGGGATCGCTTGCACAGCTCTCTTGACGCGACAAACCTCGCGGGCGACGACCGCGCGATCGGCGCCCCCCACATCGTCTGGGTTGCCGTGCTCGCCTGGTTCGGCATTGTCGCACAACTGCTCTGGCTCGACTGGCGACAAACCGCGGAGATGCTGGGCGACACCGACGACGCCATGCGGCTCGTGCAGGTGCGCGAGCTGCTCGCGGGGCGCGGCTGGTTCGACCTGCATGAGCCGCGGCTGCAGCCGCCGTTCGGCCATGACACCCACTGGTCGCGTCTGATCGACGGCGGCCTCGCCGGGCTGTTCATTCTGTTTCATGCGTTCACGGATACGGCGCAGGCTGAACATCTCATGCGCGTGGTTTGGCCGTTGCTGTGGCTCATACCGGCGATGGGAGGGGCCTTGCTGCTCGCCTGGAGGCTTGGCGGCCGGCCGGCGGCATTTGTTGCCCTGTTGCTGCTCTTGTTCGGGCTTCCGGCGTTCACCCAGTTCCGGCCGGGGCGGATCGACCATCACGATATACAGATCACCCTCGCGGTGCTGACGCTGGCGGCCGCGATCTGGTCCGACCGCATCCGCTGGGCAGCGTGGGCGGCCGGTGCCATGTCCGGCCTTGCGCTGGCGATCGGCCTGGAGGGCTTGGCTTTCATTGCCATTGCCGGCGCGCTTATGGCCACGCGCTACGTGCTTGACGGCAACGCCGCAGCGGCGCTGTCGCGCTATGGACTCGCGTTGGCGATGAGCACGACCTTCGTGTTCTTCGCGAGCATCGCTCCCAAGCTTTGGCTGCAAACCGCGTGCGATGCCATGGCCGTCAATTGGGTCGCTCCTGCCGTAGCCGGCGGGCTGATCCTGGCAGCCGCTGGCCGATGCTCCGCTGCAGGGCGGGGCCTGCGCGCCGCGCTGCTTGCGGTCGCTGCCGGATTGGCGATCGGACTCTTTATCGCGCTCGAACCGCGCTGCCTGCATGGCCCGCTCGCGATGGTGGACCCCGCGCTCAAGCCCATCTGGCTCGCGCACGTCAGCGAGGCGCAGTCGCTGTTTGCGGTGATGCAGAAGTCGCCGCTGTCAGGTTACGCCTTCGCGGCCTATCCGATGGCAGCCCTGATCGCCGCTGCCATGCTGGCACGTGACAAAGCGGTGCGCCGCGACAGCGGGTTTCTGTTTCTCCTCGCGGCGTTGATTGTGTCGAGCGTCATGACCTTGATCGCGATCCGCGCCGCCTCCTATGCGCTGTGGTTCGGTATACCCTTCGTTGCCGCCGCGTTTCCCAGCATCTACGAGCGGCTTGGTCTGAAGACACTGCCCGCCAAGGCCCTTATCACTCTGCCTTTCACACCGATTTTGCTCTCGGTCGGAGTGATTGCACTCGTGGATACGGTCGGCGGCGCGGCCGCGCGCAAAGACGAGCATGAGGCCGACGCCTTGTGTTTTGAATCAAACAGCTATCAGCCCTTGGCGCATTTGGCTCCCGGCCTCGTCGTCGCCGACATCGACTACGGACCTTTCGTGCTGGCGCTCACGCCGCACTCCGTGCTGGCGGCGCCTTACCACCGGATGTCGTATGGGATCCTGACCAGCCACCGCATCTTTGCCTCGCCGCCGGAGGAGGCGCGGGACCTTTTGCGCGCCGCGCAAGCCGCCTATGTGATGACCTGCGGATCGCGCGGCCCAAAACACCTGTCCGTGGCGCAAGCCGAGCGAAGTTTGTGGGCGCAGCTCAGAGACGGCAGGATTCCTGCGTGGCTGGAGCCGATCCCGGTTGCCGGGCCGCTGCGGGTTTACCGCCTCCAGCCGTAGCGCGGATTTGCGGAGCGCGGCAGGATCAGCGGCCGCGCGGCTCGTTGCCGGTTCCGGTACCCCGCGCCTGCTCGTCGCGCCGACCGGTCTGCGTGAGGGCTGCCTCGAAATAGTCCGGCGTGTCGCCGAGCGTGATGCGGCGCTCGCACTTGGGGGTGCAGCTATAGGACTCGCGCTCGACGCCGCGATAAACGACAACCACGTGATCTTCCGGACCGCGCACCTCGATGAGCTGTTCCAGGAGAATGTTGCCGCGATTGTCGAGCGCGATGAAGTTGGTCACGCCGTAGCCTTTCCCGGTGATGACAACCAGGCCTCCGGTCTGCACGGTGACGTCGGCGATGAGCGGATTGCCCACCACCACGGTGGAGGTACGTTCGGGAATCCGCATGACTTTGGCCTGATCCAGCACCACGGCGACGGACTGACCGGCGGCCGGAAGCGCCGTTACGACAGCGGCAAGACAGAACAGGGACATCGCTGACAGGCGCAGCGCTCGCCCATGGCGTCGAACCGGTACCACCATCGCACGTCACTCCAAATGCGGCATACCGACAAGCCCACCGACGGTTTTGCAGGGGAATCGGCTGGCCGCGCCATGTTCAATGGAAAATGGTGAACGAATTGCCAACGCCGCACGCGGGAGAAATCGCAGTTCGCCACGCAGCTTGGGGTAGGATAAGGGAAATATAGGCCAGTAGTTCGCAATAATGGAGCTAATAAATTTTGTATTCGATCGTCCAACAATTTGTTAACCACCAGCCAAGCAACAAGAAAACCTGACATTTCTTTCCCCAGTTAACCCGACTTCAAGACAAGATGGGTAACTTCCGCCGCGGTCCAAAAAGCGGCTGACCCATAACGGCCGCGGGCCAGCTCAGACAGCCACGTGTGGACACTAAGGAGCAGAGAATGAAGACCCTAGTAGCGCGCTTTGTGAAGGATCAGTCGGGTGCGACGGCCATCGAGTATGGTCTGATCGCGGCCGGCATTGCGGTTGCCATCATCGCGGTCGTGCAAGGCCTCGGCACCAAGCTGACCAGCACGTTCAAGTCGGTGTCCGACAACCTCAAATAAACCGGCCATTCGCGGGTCTGGTGAGGGCTCCGGCGATACCGGGGCCCTTTTCGTTTTGCAGGACCGTTTCGCGAGGATCTATTGGATATGAAGGAAAATTGTCGCGACTTGCCGGTCAAAGACGGTTCAAACTGCGTCGCCGCCCTAGACGCTTTGTTCAAACGCGGTGGGCTATTGGACGCGCGTCACTGGTACGTGAAAACACCTACCGCTGAACAGAAACGCGAGCGTCAACACTAGGAGAACCTCATGCTCAAGTTTGTGCAGTTCCTTCGCGATGAGTCAGGGGCGACCGCCATCGAATATGGCCTGATCGCCGCCGGGATCGCCGTGGCCATCATCGCCGTCGTGCAAGGTCTCGGCACGAAGCTGACGTCCACATTCCAGGCTGTTTCCGACAACCTGAAATAAGGCTGACAGCGAGCCCGGTCCAGCGCAGAGCGCAACGTCAATCCGGAACCTGGGCAAGCTCATTCACGTCCGCCGAAGAGCCCTTCGGCGGGCGTGAATGCTTTCAGCGAATGCTTCAAGCGCGAAACCAAACTGAAATCATTGCCTGTCTAGATTTTCCCCATGGTTGTCGAAGCGATCACGCTGTTGTTGTTCCCCGCGACGATGGCGTTTGCGGCCTCAAGCGACCTTTTCACCATGACCATTTCCAACCGCGTGACGCTGACGCTCCTGGTCGGCTTCTTTGTCCTCGCCGCCCTCACCGGAATGGGCTGGCAGGAGCTGATGTCGCATATCGGTGCCGGATTGGCGGTGCTGGCCGTGACCTTCTGCCTGTTTGCCTGCGGCTGGATCGGCGGCGGGGACGCCAAGCTTGCCGCCGTCACCGCGCTGTGGTTCGGGTTCGACCAACTCCTGGCCTATGCGATCTGCGCGTCGCTCCTGGGCGGCGTATTGACGATCGTCGTGCTGCGTTTCCGGCAGGCGCCGCTGCCCAGGCTGCTCGAAGGGCAGGAATGGCTCAAGCGGCTGCACCGGCTCGACGCCGGCGTTCCCTATGGCATCGCGCTCGCGGCCGCGGCGCTGCTCGTCTATCCCGAGACCCCGTGGATGAAGACGCTCGGCATGTGAGCCGCGGCGCCCTTCTTAGGCCTTCCTTGGCGACGGGGCTCAGCGGCCAGCAAGACATTATTAACTTCGTTTGGATACGTCTTTTTAACCATCGATTGACCTTTCGTTGGTCAAATCCTGGACGGCTCGGCGTCAGCGCCGCGTCGCCGCCGCGGGCGGAACAGACCCTCGCCGCCGGCGGACGAATTGGGCGGTCTCAGAGTGAGTGGGAGCGCAATGCAATCCGCGCGCTATCCGGGATGCGAAGTCGGCCATCTCGCCGGCCGGCCTGTTCCACCCGATCACCGCAGCGATTTGGGGGCGGGGCCCTCCGCTATGGTTCAATCGGCGATCATCAGAACTCTCGCTGCATGGGGACACAGCAGCGGCGCCGAAGTCCTCGTGTACGGCGCGCCGGCGGCCGGTCCGGCGGAAACGCATTGTTGAGAAGGAGCCGAATATGAGGCTGGCGACAAGCATCGGCGCATTGTGCCTGGCGGCGTTGATCTCGATGATGTCTGAAGTCCGCAATTGCGCGCTGGCCGCCGAAACCACGGTGCCCACCATCCAGGTGGTGGCGGGCGACTCCGGCTCGCGCTTCGTGCCGCTCGGCGTCGGCAAGTCGGTGGTGATCGATCTGCCGCGCGACATTAAGGACGTGCTGGTGGCTGATCCGAAGATCGCCAATGCGGTGGTGCGCAGCTCGCGCCGCGCCTATCTGATCGGCGCCGCCGTCGGACAGACCAATATTTTCTTCTTCGACGCCGAGGGCAGACAGATCGCCGGCTTCGACATCGCCGTAACGCGCGACCTCAACGGCATCCGCGCGGCGATCAAGCAACTGTTGCCCAATTCCGACATTCGGGCCGAGGGCGTGGCCGACGGCGTGATGCTCACGGGCTTTGCTGCAAGTCCGGCGGAGGCGCAACAGGCGGTGGACATCGCAGCGCGGCTGGTCGGTGACGGCAATAAGGTGGTGAATGGCATCGTGCTGCGCGGCCGCGATCAGGTGATGCTCAAGGTCACGGTGGCCGAGGTGCAGCGCGACGTCATCAAGCAGCTCGGCATCGACCTGTCCAGCAATCTCACGCGCGGTTCCGCCGTGCTTGATTTTGTCAACGCCAATCCGTTCCCGCTGGTGGGTCAGGCGCTGGTTCCGGGCAACCAACTGACCGGCGCCATCCGGGGTGTCACGGCAACTCTGCGCGCCATGGAACGCGCCGGCCTCCTGCGCACGCTCGCCGAGCCGAATCTCACCGCGATCTCGGGCGAGAGCGCGAGTTTTCTGGCCGGCGGCGAGTTTCCCATTCCCGCCGGATTTACCTGCGACCCCACCACGCGCAACTGCCAGACCCAGATCCAATTCAAGAAATTCGGCGTCGGGCTCACCTTCACGCCAGTCGTGCTCTCGGAGGGGCGCATCAGCCTGCGCGTGTTGACCGAAGTGTCCGAACTGTCCAACGAGAACCAGCTCACGATGGTCCAATCCATCGGCGCCGGACAGACGCAAACCTTGACCATCCCCTCGATCAAGACGCGGCGCGCAGAAACCACGGTGGAGATTCCGTCGGGCGGATCGCTCGCGCTCGCCGGCATGATTCACGAGCAGACCAAGCAGCAGCTCAACGGCATGCCGGGCGCGATGAATCTGCCCGTGCTTGGCGCCCTGTTCCGGAGCCGGGACTATATCAACCGTCAGAGCGAGCTGATGGTCATCGTGACGCCTTACGTGGCGCGCGCGGTGTCGCAGAAGGAGCTGGCGCGGCCTGATGACGGCTATGCCGATGCCGCCGATCCTTCCGCCATTCTGCTCGGGCGCTTCAACCGGTTGTACGGCGCGCCGGGGGCCCGCGAGCCGCGTCAGACCTACCGCGGCAGTTACGGCTTCATCCTGAATTGATCGGGCGCGAGGAGAAGACCACGATGAACCGCAACTCCATCGCAAAGTTCGACCGCCTCGCGTCGTTCGCTCGGCGTGGATTGGTTCTCGTCGGCTTTGTCGCGCTGCTTGCAGCTTGCCAAACCAAACCCGAGCCGGGTCCGCTGTGGACGGACTATCGACTGCGCCACCCCATCGCCATGGTGGAAAAGGACCGCACGCTCGACGTGTTCGTCGCCAGCGGCCGCGCCGGCCTGTCTCCCGATCAACGCGCGGAAGTTCTGGCCTTTGCCCAGAGCTGGCGCAACGAAGGCAGCGGACGCTTCGTCATCGAGCAGCCGAGCAACGCGCGCAACGCCGGCGCCGCCGGCGCCGCAGTGAGAGAAATCCGCTCGATCCTGACCGCGTCGGGCGTACCGCCGCAGGCCATCAGTGTCCGATCGTATCGGTTGCCGCACAGAGACATGCTGGCCGTGGTCACCGTCAACTATTCGCATCTTGCGGCCAACGTCTCCGGCTGCGGGCAATGGCCCGACTATCTCGGCGTCACCGACGATCGCAAGCATCTCGAGAACATTCACTACTGGAACTTCGGTTGCGCCACGCAAAAGAACCTCGCCGCCATGGTCGCCAACCCGGCCGATCTCGTGCAGCCGCGCGCCGAGACGCCGATCTACGCGGCGCGCCGCGCAACCGTACTCGACAAATACCGCAAGGGCGAAAGCCCGGCGACCACCTATCCGGATGCAACCAAGGGCGCCATCAGCGATCTCGGGAAATGAGTAACGCCGCAGTCACAACCCGGGCTTCGACAGTCGGCGAAGAGGCCGTTGTTCGCGACGAGCACATCGCGCCGGTGCCGCGCGTGTCGATTCAGGCGTTCTGCGAGACGGTGGAGACCGCGGCGGCCATTCAGGCGGCGGGCGAAGACCGGCGCATGGCCAAGGTGCATCTGAAGGTGCAGCTCGGCGGCGCCGCGGCGGCGGTGGAAGCCTATCGCGCCGCGCCCACACCCAACGTCATCATCCTGGAGACGGAAACCCAGGATAATGCGATCATCGCCCAGCTCGACGAGCTGGCCGAGGTGTGCGACGCGGACACCCGCGTGATCGTGGTCGGTCAGAAGAACGACATCAATCTCTATCGCGAGCTGGTCCGGCGCGGCGTCAGCGATTATCTGATCACGCCGGTTAGCTCGCTCGACATCGTGCGCGCGATCAGCGGGCTGTTCACGGCGAGCGACGCCAAGCCGGTGGGCCGGCTGATCGCCGTGGTCGGGGCCAAGGGTGGCGTCGGCGCCTCCACCGTCGCCCACAACATCGGCTGGTCGGTGGCGCACGATCTGGCGCTCGATTCGGTCATCACCGATCTCGATCTTGCATTCGGCACCGCCGGCCTCGACTACAACCAGGACCCGCCGCAAGGCATCGCCGATGCGGTGTTTTCACCCGACCGCATCGACCATGCGTTTGTCGATCGGCTTCTGTCCAAATGCACCGATCATCTGAGCTTGCTCGCGGCACCGGCGACGCTGGAGCGGGCCTACGACTTCACCGCCGAAGCTTTTGATGCAATCTTCGACGCGCTGCGCGCGTCAACGCCCTGCGTCGTGCTCGATGTTCCGCACCAATGGACGGACTGGACGCGGCACACGCTGGTGAGCGCCGATGAAATCCTGATCGTGGCGGCCCCGGATCTCGCCAACCTGCGCAACGCCAAGAATCTGTTCGATTTCCTGCGCACCGCGCGGGCTAACGACCATCGACCGTTCTATTGCCTCAACCAGGTCGGCGTGCCGAAGCGGCCGGAGATCAAGCCGGCCGAATTCGCCAAGGCGCTGGAAGATCAGCCGGTCGCGGTGATTCCGTTCGAGCCGCAGTTGTTCGGGACGGCGGCGAACAACGGACAGATGATCGCGGAAATTGCCGCGAACGGCCGCGCTGCCGAGACTTTCCGGCAACTGGCGCAGCTCCTCACCGGCCGCAGCGAAGGCAAGAAGCCGCGAACCGGCCGACTGACCCCGCTGCTGCGCAAATTGCTGGGTAAAGGTTAATCAGCGGAGGCCACGTGTTCGGCAAGCGTAGCGCAGATTCGCTGCAAAAGACGCTCCCGCCGGCGCCGCAGAAGCCGCTCGCTCCGCCGCCGGCACCGGGAACACCGCAGGCGGCGAACGCCGGACGTGCGCCCTTCCCTTCCGTCGGGCTCGGCGCACCGCTGGTGTCGGCGCCGGCGACCCCGCGCAAACCGCCGGCTGAGACTCCTCCCGCTCCCGCCTTCACCGAGGTGCGGCACTCGGAGACTTACTACGAGACCAAGAGCACGATCTTCGGCGCGCTGATCGAGGCCATCGATCTGTCGCAGCTCGCGCGTCTCGATGCGGAATCGGCGCGCGAGGAAATTCGCGACATCGTCAACGAAATCATCGCCATCAAGAACATCGTGATGTCGATCGCCGAGCAGGAGGAACTGCTCGACGACATCTGCAACGACGTGCTCGGCTACGGCCCGCTCGAACCGCTGCTCGCGCGCGACGACATCGCCGACATCATGGTCAACGGCGCGGGCACGGTCTACATCGAGGTCGCCGGTAAAATTCAAAAAACCGGCATCCGGTTTCGCGATAATCAGCAGCTGCTCAACATCTGCCAGCGCATTGTCAGCCAGATCGGCCGCCGCGTGGACGAATCCTCGCCGATCTGCGACGCGCGCCTGCCCGACGGCTCGCGCGTCAATGTGATCGCCCCGCCGCTCGCGCTTGACGGTCCGGCTCTCACCATCCGCAAATTCAAGCGCGACAAGCTCACGCTGGAGCAATTGGTACGGTTCGGCACCATCACGCCGGAGGGGGCGGAAATCCTGAAGATCATCGGCCGCTGCCGGGTGAACACCATCGTTTCGGGCGGCACCGGCTCGGGCAAGACCACGCTGCTGAACTGCCTGACCCGCTACATCGACGACGACGAACGCATCATCACCTGCGAGGACGCAGCGGAATTGCAGCTGCAGCAGCCGCACGTCGTGCGCTTGGAGACGCGGCCACCGAACCTGGAAGGCGAAGGCCAGGTCACCATGCGCGATCTGGTGCGGAACTGCCTGCGCATGCGGCCGGAACGCATCATCGTCGGCGAGGTACGCGGACCGGAGGCCTTCGACCTGTTGCAGGCGATGAACACCGGCCATGACGGTTCCATGGGCACCCTGCACGCCAACAGCCCGCGCGAGGCGCTGTCCCGCATCGAATCCATGATCACCATGGGCGGCTATCAGCTCCCCTCGCGCACCATCCGCGAAATGATCTGCGCCTCGATCGACGTGATCATCCAGGCGGCGCGCCTGCGCGACGGCTCGCGCAAGATCACCCACATCACCGAAGTGGTGGGAATGGAAGGCGACGTCATCGTCACGCAGGACCTGTTCGTATACGAGCTGCTCGGCGAGGATGCCAACGGCAAGCTGATCGGCGAGCATCGCGCCACCGGCATCGGCCGCCCGCGGTTCTGGGATCGGGCGCGCTACTACGGCGAGGAAAAACGGCTGGCGGCCATGCTCGATGCCGCAGACAAGCCGAGCAAGCTGGACAAGAGTTGAGACTTATCGTGATCCATACGCAGACACTGGTGATGTTCCTGCTCGTCAGCCTGGCGATAGGCGGCATCGCATGGGTGTTCGTATATCCGTACCTGTCCGGTCAGCGGAAGGCCGAGTTGCGGCGGGCAAGCATCGCGAGATCCGAACCCGTGGCGCGCAGCGCCGTTCGCACCGGCCAAAGAGCGCGTCGCGAGCAGATCGAAGAGACGCTCAAGGAGCTCGAGAACCGTCAGAAACGGTCGCAGCGGCTCACACTATCGATGCGCATCTCGCAGGCGGGCCTCGACTGGTCGAAGGAACGCTTCATGATGGGCACGGGCGCTTTCGGCCTGGTCATGTTCCTGGTCACGCTGCTGATGGACGCGGGGCTCTTGGTGGCGCTGGCGATCGGATTCGCAGCGGCATTCGGGGTGCCGCTGTGGTTGCTGACTTTTCTGCAACGGCGGCGCGAGAAGAGCTTTCTCAACGCTTTTCCCGACGCCATCGACGTGATCGTGCGCGGAATCAAAAGCGGCCTGCCGGTCGGCGATTGCCTGAAGGCGATCGCCGCGGAAGCCCCGGAGCCGGTGAGGAGTGAATTCCGCACCATTGTGGAAACGCAGACGATCGGCGTGCCGCTCGGAGAGGCGTGCGCCAAGCTCTACGAGCGCGTCCGGGTGCCGGAGGCAAACTTCTTCGGCATCGTGATTTCGATTCAGCAGAAGGCGGGGGGCAACCTCTCTGAGGCGCTGGCCAACCTCTCGCGCGTGCTGCGCGACCGCAAGAAAATGCAGGCCAAGATTCGCGCGGTCTCCATGGAAGCCAAGGCCTCGGCGGTGATCATCGCCGCGTTGCCGATCGCGGTGATGATCCTCGTGTATCTGACCAGTCCCGACTACATCACCCTGCTGTGGACGACGGAACTCGGCCGCCTGATGCTCGCCGGCAGCGCCGTATGGATGACGATCGGCGTGCTGGTGATGAAGAAGATGATCAACTTCGATTTCTAGCGCAGGTGCGTCATGCTCGATGTTCTGATCTCGCGGTTGCATGACACGCAGTTTCTGGTGACGGTGCTGGCGGCAGTGGCGGCGGTCGCAACGGTGCTGACGCTCGCCATGCCGCTGTTGTCCACCGACGCGCTCGGGCGGCGCATGAAGGCGGTGGCCTTCGAACGCGAAAAGATCCGGCAACGCGAACGCGAGCGAATTGCGCGCGGCGAGAAGGTCTCGCTGCGCCAGTCGCCGAAGCAGTACATGAAAGCGGTGGTCGAGCGCTTCAACCTGACCAAGTGGCTGGCGCAGGAAGAGGTGCGGGAGAAGCTGGTGCAGGCCGGTTATCGCGGCCAGGCACCGTACATCACTTACCTGTTCTTCAGATTGCTGACGCCCTTCGTGGCGGTACCGTTCGCCGCTTTTTACCTCTTTTTCGTCATCGAATGGGACCAGCCGCTCTTGATCAAGCTGAGCGTCTGCGTCTTCGCGGCCTATCTCGGCATGCAGTTGCCCTATCTGTTCCTCAAGAACCAGATCCAGAAACGTCAGCTTTCGATCCGCCGCGCGTTTCCCGATGCGCTCGATCTACTACTGATTTGTGTGGAATCCGGCATGTCGATCGAGGCGGCGTTCCGGCGGGTGAGCGAGGAAGTCGGCCCGCAATCGATAGCGCTGGCGGAAGAGCTGACGCTCACCACCGCGGAATTGTCCTATCTGCAGGACCGCCGCCAGGCCTATGAAAATCTTGCCAAGCGGACTGGGCTGGAGGGGGTCAAGGCGGTCTGCCTCGCGCTGCAACAGGCCGAACGCTACGGTACCCCGCTCGCCCAGACGCTGCGCGTCCTGGCGCAGGAGAATCGCGACATGCGGATGACGGAGGCGGAAAAGAAGGCCGCCGCCCTGCCGCCCAAGCTGACCGTGCCGATGATCCTGTTTTTTCTGCCGGTGCTGTTCATCGTCATTCTCGGGCCGGCCGCGATCCGCGTGATGGCAACGCAGGAACAGCAATCGCGGCAGCCGCCGGCAGTGACGACAACCACCCGATGAGATTCGGCGAATTGCGAACGAAAGCTACGGATCTGAGCCTTATCGGCTATGATCTCGGTCGTGCTGTGCTTGCGGCGGTGTTTGCCCGTTTGGGCTTCTTGAAGTCCTGCTGCTGAAGCAGCATCTGTCGCAGATAGGCCACGTTGGCGGCCGCCTCCTCGGCGGACAAATCGCCGCGCGCGATCTCCTCGGCCTCGGCGAACCTGCCCTGCAAACCGACAACCAGCGCCAGATTTTGCCGCACTTTCGGTTCGGCGTTGGGCTGGGCCGCAGCGCGGCGCAGCGTTTCCTCGGCCTTCTGCAAATCCTTCGATAACGCGTAGGACAGGCCGAGATTGGACAACACCGACGGCTCGTCGGGCATGATGCGCAAGGCGCTCGCGTAGTGCCGGCGCGCGTCCTCGTGGCGGCCCATCTGATCGAGCACAGCGCCCTGCACCGAGAGGATGCGCCAATCGGGCTGCTCGGGCGTGTGCGCGCGGTTCAAGACCTCAAGGGCCTGGGAGTAATTTCCGACATCGGCCAGCGCCCGGCCGTAGGCGCCGAGCACCGCCTGGTTCTGCGGGTTCTGGATGGAGGCCTGCTCCAGCACCGCTGCGGCCTGGGCGCGCTGGCCCATGCCGCGCAGCGCCAGCGCGTATTGCATGGCGATCTCGGGATCGTTGGGATTGGCGCGATAGCGCTCGCCCAAAGCCTGCGCCTCGCGCCGCCATTCTGCCTCGGTGCGCGGCTTGACGGGTTGGGCGGCTACCGTACCGGTCGCCTCGGCCTTCTCGCTCATAGGAGCGCCGGCGCAGCCGGACATCGCCGCGGCAACAGCGAGCGCCGCCGCCATAAGGATCGCGCGATATGTGTTTTGCATGACCTGCCACTCGATCCGGGCCGACGGCCCGCAGGGCCGAGCAATAAAACGTTAACTTTAATGAGTGGTTAACCGCCGGATGGCGGCGTCTGTTGGCGGCGTCGGTATGAACGAGCCCGCCTGCCCCAAATTTCCGGCGGCGCTTGCGAGGGCTGGGTGCGGGGCAAATAATACGGCTCCGAAACGATTCGTGGATCGCATGGGCATCGATATTCGGACAGCGCAGGCGCTGAAACTCCTGCACGAGGTGTCGCACGCGTTGGTCACCGACGGCGAGCCGGATTTGTCGGCGCGCCAGCTCGACGTGCTGTTCACCATCTATCTGGAGCCGCCGCCGCATACGGTGCGGGGGCTTGCGGCAAAGCTCGGCGTGACCAAGCCGGTGATCACCCGTGCGCTCGACACCATGGGCAAGCTGGGGCTGGTGGCGCGGCGCCGCGACGAGCGCGACAAGCGCAACGTGATCATTCAGCGTACCGTGAAGGGTGCGCTCTACGTGGAACGGCTCGGCGATCTGGTGGTGGCGAAGGCGAAGGGGCTGCCGCGATGAATTTCGACCCGCGCGTCACGCCGGCGCGGCCGGATCTCGCCGCGCGCTTCCTGGAAGGCAAGGTGCAGGCGGCGCGCTTCGTCGACGGCGAGCTGCGCGAGGTGGTCGAGGCGCAGGCGCCAGTGCGGCGCGAGCCCCGCCCCGATGCCTCGCTCGACACCGAGGCCCTCAAGGGCGAGCGCGTGATGGTTTACGAGACGATCGAGGAAGGCTGGGCCTGGGTACAACTGCAGAACGACCGCTATGTCGGCTGGATGCCGGCGAGCGCGCTGGCCGTGCCGGGGCCGGAACCCACGCACCGGGTTGCGACGCTGCGGGCGCCGGTGCTCATGGGCGCCTCGATCAAGATGCCGACGCTGGAAGTGCTGCCGTTCGGAGCGACGCTGGCGATCCTGCGCGAGGAGGGCCGTTTCGGCATCACCTCCCATGGCTGCTATGTGCCGCTCGTGCATGTCGCCCGGTTGAACGAGTTCGAAAGAGATTTCGTCGCCGTGGCGGAGCGCTTTGTGGGCGTGCCCTATGTATGGGGCGGCAAGACCAGCCTCGGGCTCGACTGCTCGGCGCTGGTGCAAGTGTCGCTCACCGCCTGCGGCATTGCCTGTCCGCGCGACAGCGACATGCAGGAGGCGGTCGTGGGTCGGCCGGTGGCCGTGGGCGACGATCTTTCCGGGGTTGCGCGTGGCGATCTCGTGTTCTGGAAGGGCCATGTGGCGATCGTGCGCGATGAGAAACATTTCTTACACGCCAACGGGTTCCATATGGCGGTCGCGATCGAGCCGATCCGCGAGACGCTGACGCGCTTTGCTGCCGAGGGCAGTTCGGTGACCGGTATAAGGAGGTTGTGAGCCACGTCGCCGCCGCCGCTGTGCTGTACCGTCGTCGCCGCATGGCCGAGGTGATCGTGGCGCGGCGGTATTACCCCTCGCCCTGCGGCTGGGGGCGCCAGCGGCTGAGCCGGTTTTCCAGAAGCTGCACCAGTCCGGTCATCACCAACGACAGTCCGGCGAAAATGATCAGCCCCGCGAACACCACGTCCACCTGGTAGCGGCCCGAGGCCTGCACCATCATCACCCCGAGCCCCGCCTCCGAGCCGAAGAATTCCGCCACCACCACGCCGAGCACCGCCCTGCCGATCGCCAGCCGCAAGCCGGCGACGATGTACGGCGTTGCGTTCGGTATCACCACGAGCCGCGCAATATCCCATTCCTTGGCGCCGAACGAGCGGACCACGTTGATCAGGACTTTGTCGGCATTGCGCACGCCTTCGTAGGTGTTGATCAGGATCGGGAACAACGCCCCGATGAACACGATCACCACTTTCGACCACAGACCGAGCCCGAACCACAGCACCACGAGCGGCAGGAACACCAGCCGCGGCGTGGCGTTGAAGGCGGTGATGAACGGATCGAACATCGCGTTCAGAACTTTCGATCGCCCGATCAGAACGCCGAGCGGCAAGCCGACGACGATCGCCAACCCCAGCCCGAGCCCAAATCCCGAGGCGCTGACCCCGAGCGGTACCCACACCGCGCCGGTCGCGAACATCGTCCACAGCGTGCCTGCAACCTGGCTGGGTGTGGTAAAGAACAGTCGCGTGCCGGCGGACACCGTAACGAGGTGCGGGATCAACTCCCACACCACGAGCAGCAGCACGATGCTGCCGGCGCCGAGGGCGGTCGGCTCGATCCGCCGCCAGACGCTCTTTTGCGGGGCAAGCTCGTCGGCCGGCGCCGCCGCCACGACATTGCTGCCTATCGCCTGGGTTTCGCTCATGGCCTATTGCCCCACCCGCCACGGAAACGCGGCGCGTTCCGCCCAGCGAATTCCCTCGGTCATCACCACTGCGATGATCATGACCGCCAGAATGCAGGCAAACATCTTGTCGAGCGCGAACAGGTCGCCGAACCGTGCAATGGCGTAGCCGATGCCTTCCGAGGCGGCAAAGAACTCGCCGACCAGCACGCCGATGAGCGCGCGTCCGACCGCGATGCGCGCGCCTGCCACGAGATACGGCAGCACGCTCGGCACGATCACCTTCAGGTAAAGGTCCTTCTCCGTCCCGCCCAGCGAACGCACCACGTTGATCAGCAGCCGGTCCACGGCGCGCACGCCCGCATAGGCGTTGAAGATGAAGGGAAACACCGACAACAGGAATATGATGATCGCCTTGCCCGCAACGCCCACGCCGAAGAACACGATCACGAGCGGCGCGAGCGCCACCAGCGGGCTTGCGTAGAACACGGTCATCAGCGGATCGAGCGCATATCCCACCCGCACCCGCCAGCCCATCAGGATGCCGATCGACACTCCGACGACGACCGCCGCGGAGAAGCCGTAGAGAAACGGCACCGCGCTCACCCTCAGGTCGTACAACAACTCGCCCGACGTGATCAGGTCTGCCAGCCCCGCAAAGATGAGGTTCGGCTTGCTGATGAACAGCGGGTTGAAAGGAAAATACAGGAACGCCGCCTGCCACGCGCCGAAAAACAACACCACCGCGAGCAGTCCCAGCGCGACCTTGCGGTTGCGCTCAAGAAAAGGAATTTGCGGAACGCCGTCCGGTGTCATGCCTAGACCGTGATCTCGTCTTTCAATGCGTGCCAGATTTCCAGTTTCAATTCGTTGAATTCCGGGGTTACCCGCATCTCGTAATCGCGCGGCCGCGGCAGCGCGATGTCGAAAATTTTCTTGGCGTGCCCCGGCCGCTTGGTCATCACCAGCACGCGGTCGGAGAGATAGATCGCCTCGTCGATCTGGTGGGTGACGAACAGCATGGTCTTGCGCGCCTGGTTCCAGATGCGCAGCAGCTCGACCTGCATGAGATCGCGCGTCTGCGCATCGAGCGCAGCGAACGGCTCGTCCATCAACAGCACGTCCGGGTCGGTGGCGAGCGCGCGCGCAAGGCCCACGCGCTGCTTCATGCCGCCGGAGAGTTCGTGGGGATAATGCGCCTCGAACCCGCCGAGCCCGACCATCTCGATCAGCTCACGCGAGACCTTGTGCCGCGTTTCCGCCGGCACACCTTTGAGTTCCAGTCCGAGCTCGATGTTGCTTTGCACGGTGCGCCACGGCAGCAGCCCGAATTCCTGGAACACCATGGCGCGGTCCGGTCCCGGTCCGCTGATGGCCTTGCCGCGCATTGAAATCTGACCGGAGTCCGGTTTGATCAACCCGAGCAGGATGTTGAGGAAAGTGCTCTTGCCGCAGCCTGAGGGGCCGACGATGGAAAGGAGTTCTCCTTCCCGCACGTCGATGTCGAAACCGTACAGCGCGCGCACCGGCGCGCGGTTGGGCGGCCGGAAGGTGAGATTGACATTGCGCGCTTCGATATACGCTGCCATCCGGCTTTGCGCCCGCCTGGGTCGGCCCCCGCGTCGTCGCCTCCCTCAAGGCGGAACATGATGGACGAAATTGCGCCTGCCGCAAAGCCATCCCGATGTCGCGGTCAGGCGCCGGCGGCCGCGCTTGCTGTGCGGCCGCCCGAAGGTGCGGTGACCGTCACGGGCGCGCCCCTGGTCAGCGAGGCAATGACCGCTTCGAAAGCTCCGATCACGTCCAGCATCTGCTCGGGCGGTACCGGAAAAGCGGCACGCCCTTCGATCGCATCGGCAAACGCCTCAAGGAGAACTTTTAGCGAATCAACGTGATCGAAGGTGTGCTCCTGCACCGTGCCGCCGATTTTGCCCATGATGAGCGTGTCCTCCCCGCGCGCTTCGGCCGAGCCTTGGGTGCCGAAGACGTGGATGCGCCAGTACATGGGCGCGGCGCGCACGGTGGCCATCACGCCTGTGGCGCTGTTCGCGAACTGCACCAGCACGGCTACCGCATCGCGCGGATCGGGCGGCGGCTTGCGGCTGATGCTGCGCGCATCGACGTAGTGCACCGGCCCCGCGAGATTGACGAAGGCATCGAGCACGTGCAGGCCCGCGCCGGTCATGCCCGCGCCCGGCGATTCTTTCGGATCGTCGCGCCAGCCGCCGGCGACCCGCGTGCTGTGCTCGTTGGAGAAATGCCCTTCGATGTGCAGGATTTGCCCGAGCGTGCCGCTGTCCACCACGCGCTTGAGCTCGCGCATGGAGGCAAAGCAGCGCTTGTTGTTTCCGGTCGCGAGCACGACGCCGGCCGCGCGCGTCGCCGCCACTGCCCGTTCCGCTTCCGCGCGGGTGAGCGCGAGCGGCTTCTCGCACCATACCGGCTT
Source organism: Xanthobacteraceae bacterium (assembly GCA_035574295.1). Lineage (GTDB taxonomy): Bacteria > Pseudomonadota > Alphaproteobacteria > Rhizobiales > Xanthobacteraceae > PNAI01. The sequence goes on along the minus strand of DATLYX010000085.1, from coordinate 26,349 downwards.
GCCGGCCGCCGCCACCAGGCGCACCTGCTCCACATGCAGTGAATGCGGCGTGGCGAGCAGCACGGCCTCTACCTCCGGGTCGGCGATGGCATCTTTCAGGTCGGTCGAAAGCCGAAACCCGTAGCGCACGGCCAGCTCGCGCCCGACTTCCGGCTCCTTGGTGACGCCGTGCACTATGCGGATGCGCGTGCTCTTGCCCTGGATCGAGTTGAGGATGGTCTGGCCCCACCGGCCGAGACCGACCATTGCCGCCTTGATCATCGCTACCCCCGTTCAGTGGCGCTCCGGCATAATACTAAACGGGCTTCGGACTGGCGCGGAATCAATCAGGCCGCGTGAATCCTGCTCACGCGACGCGAAGCGCGGCACGCCCGATGATCTCACCGCGCTCCACCCGCTCGTGCACCGCCTCGGCCTCGATAAGCGGCCGCACCTCGGTAACCAGCGGAAACACCTCGCCGCGCGCGACAAGATCGAGACAATCCAAGATTTCGTTGCGGGTGACGTAGCGGCTGCCGAGCAGATCCAGTTCCTTGTCCAGCATGTCCTTCGAGGAGACTTGGAACGGCTGCCCGGCCCCGCCGAGCGTCACCAGGCGGCCGCGCCGCCGCAGTGCCTTGGCGCCGGCCTGCAGGGTGTCCGTGCGCGAGACGTAATCGACGACCACATCGACGCCTTCGCCCTTGGTCAGTTCCAGGAGCTGTTCGGCAACGCGGCCCTTGCCGGCATCGACGGTGTCGTCCGCACCGGCCTTGCGGCAGGCATCGAATTTTGCCGGGCGCGTATCCACCGCAATCACCCGCGCCCGCGCCCATTTCGCCATCATTACCTGATGGATGCCGAGCCCGCCGCCGGCGCCGATCACGGCCACGGTCTCGCCCGCCTTGATCTGCGCGCGGCGCAGTACCTTGTAGGGCGTTGCGAGCGCATCGGTGACCACGCCGACCTCGGCCGGGTGCGCCTTGTAGTCCAGGTTTTCCGGCAGCTTGATGAAGATATGCGCGGGCAGCTTGATGTATTCGGCATAGCCGCCGTCGCAGTTCATGCCCACGTTGCCGCCGCTGTTGCTGCACAGGGGTTCGAGCTGCGCCTGGCACCAGCGGCAATGGCCGCAATTCAGATAGAAATACGCGGTGACGGGATCGCCGACGGCAAGACCTTTCACGCCGGCGCCGACCTCCACGATCTCGCCGGTGATTTCGTGGCCGATGATTCTGGGAAAGGGGATCGGCCGGCGGCCGGCCTTGGCGTGCTGGATTGTGAGTCCCGCACCGCAAGTGATGACGCGCGCCACCGCCTCGCCCGCCCCTGCGACCGGGTCCGGCACCTGCACCAGCTCGAACGGCATGTTCGGTCCTCTCAGCACCAATGCTTTCATGACAGTCTCCCAAAGCGCGCGCGTTCCTGCTCAGTGTATGCACCAGTCTCGCTTCTTCGGCTCAGTCCAGAACACAAACAAGCGCGCTGCGGTGTGATGGTAGCGTCCGGAGTTGTCCCAATATTGGACATCGCACAGGTGCGCACGAGCAGTCGATGATTGAGTCTGCTGCAAAAAGAATGTGACTGCCGGATTTGCCGCTTGAATGGAATAAAACTTTCAAATTTCCGTCGCGAGATTGTGGCAAGGTTAACCTTAACTGCCGTTTGTTGCGTCACGATGGTTAATAGAAATTGACGCGCGAGAAATTTTAACACCTATTAACAATTCGTAAATTCCGAGGAGGCCATGTCGGAATATGAAGCGTTGCTCGCCGGCCATTCGCCGCCGGCGGAGGACGATCACCGCAGTATCAGCGAACCGGTCGATGGTGCGTCGTTTTCGCGTCGCGATACGTTCTGTGCTGGATCCGTGAATGCGGCGCGCGGGGCGGGCAAGCGCGTGCCGGCCGCGCCGGGCAGAATGACGCCGGCCGCGCAGGCGGAGCGGATCCTGCGCGCGTTCAACACCTGGTCGTTCAAGCGCGAGCAGCCGTCGGATCCGCAATTGCTGCAGCAGTTTGTCGCCCGCGCCGTGGCCATGCATCGGCCGATCCCTTTCCTGTTCTACTGGGGCAAGGGCCCGCGCTGCAGGCTCGACGGCCACGATCGCAAATGCCTGGATTTTCTTGGCTCCATGGCGCACCGCATCGCCGCAGTCTACGAGCCGGGAGCCGAAATGCGGTTGATCTTCACCGACACGCATGCGCGCCTGAACGGCTATCCGGAGAATGTCATCAATAACTATTTCGCCTCGGTGGCCCCGGAAGCGGCCGCGCGCGGATTTGCCTGGTGTCGGTTGAGCGAGCTGATCTCCGCAACGCACGCGCAGCCGGAGGACTATGCGCTCGGCGATGCGGTTCCCGAGGACATGCTGGCGCGGCTCTGCGTCAGTGCGATGAAATGGTACCACGGGGCGGCCACGCCGCGCGAAGGCGCGATCATTTATTTTCATATGAACATGATCGAGAAGCGGGCGGTGGAGCTTGCGTTTCCCGATGCCATATTCGCCACCTTCAACAGCAGCAAGTTCCGCATTCTGTTCCCCAAGCGGTTGCCGATTTTCTACATGTACTCGTTGCAGCGCGGCGTGAGCGTGAAGCCCTGGTTCCTGCCCGCCGACGCCAAGCTGTGCACCGAGTTGTCCTGTCATTGCCGAACCGAAGGCGGTTCAGCAGACCAGTAAGTGGGCGGCCTGTGTTGCGTCGCGAGGGTTGTCTCTGATGCCAGACTACAGGCTGCTTCACGCCGGAGATACCGCCCTCGTGGTCGAGTTCGGTCAAGGTATCGACCGCAGGCTCAATGCCAAGGTTCTGGCGCTGGCGCGCCGCATCGAGCAGAACGTGGCGGCTGGCCGCCTTGTCGGCATCGTCGAAACCGTCCCGACTTTCCGCTCGCTGATGGTCTATTACGACCCGCTGGTGCTGAACCACGCCGCCCTTGCCGTGCGGATCGATGAGTTGGTTCGCGATTTGCAGCCGGCGATGCAGGCCGGCCGCGTTTGGCGTCTTCCAGTATGCTACGACCCGTGCGTGGCACCCGATCTTGAGGACGTTGCACGCCGCACCGGCCTCACCCCGACGACGGTCGTCGAGCGCCACAGCGCCGAGACCTATCACGTGTACATGCTCGGTTTTCTGCCTGGGCAGGCCTATATGGGCGACCTTCCGGCTGAGCTCGACCTGCCCCGCCGTGCCACGCCGCGGCTCACCATTCCCGCCGGCTCGCTCGCCATCGCCATGAACATGACCTGCATCTTCCCGCTTCAGTCGCCGTGCGGTTGGCACCTGATCGGCCGCTCCCCGGTGCCGCTCTGGGATGGCGAGGCCGGCAAGGCTTTGCTTGCGCCCGGCGATCAGGTCATGTTCGCGCCGGTATCGCTGCGCGAATTCGACCAACTGTGCGCCAAGGTGATGGCCCGCGCGCTCAAGATTGAACCGATCGCGACGGGCGTTGGAGTGGCGGCATGAGCGCGGCATTGCGCGTCATCTCGCCGGGCTTGCTCACTACGGTGCAGGATTTCGGCCGCCCGGGCTATCAGCATCTCGGAATTCCGGTCAGCGGTGCGCTCGATCCGTTCAGCCTGTATGCGGCCAACGTGCTCGTGGGCAATGCCCCGGGCACAGCGGCGCTGGAAGTGGCTTACGTCGGGCCGACGCTTGCCGTCGAGGCGGACTCCGTGCGGCTTGCCTTTGTCGGCGGCAAGGTTGCCATCGAGATTCTGCCTGACGCGACCGCATCCGCCGGCACGCTGATCGGCTCCATGGAGAGCGTCCGGCTCGAGCGCGGCGCGGTGATCCGCGTTGGCTCGCTATGGGACTCCGCCATCCTCTACGTTGCCGTGGAAGGTGGCTTCGACCTGCCGTCGGCGCTGGGCAGCCGTTCGACCTATCTGCGCGGCGGTCTCGGCGGGTGGCACGGCCGCGCATTGATTGCCGGCGACCGCCTTCCGCTCGTGCTTGACCGGGCGACCGATCGCGACGAATTCCGGCTCGACGACGTCGATCTCGGCGCGCCCGCCCGTTTTCGCGTCGTGCTCGGGCCGCAGCACGACTATTTTTCGGAGTCTGCGATCGCCGACTTCTTCGCCCGCGAATACACCGTGGCCGCCGGCTCCGACCGCATGGCCATGCGGCTCGACGGCGCCCCCATCGCGCACGCGCGCGGCTACGACATCACCTCTGACGCCATTGCGCCCGGATCGATTCAGGTGCCCGGCAACGGCAAGCCGATCGTGCTGCTCGCCGACCGCCAGACCACCGGCGGTTATCCCAAACTCGCCACCGTCATTTCCGCCGATCTGCCGGCGCTCGGCCGCTTGCCGATCGGTGCCAAGGTCGCCTTCGAGCCGGTAAGCATCGAGGAAGCTGTGGAGGCCCGCCGCGCGTTGTTGCAGCAGATGCACACTTTGCACGAAAAACTCGTACCGCTGTCGCTGCCCGCAGCCACGGTCGCCGCGCGCCTGCAGGACGCCAACCTGATCAGCGGCATTGTCGACGGCCGCAGCGAGGCGGCGTGAGCAGGGGAGGGGCCATCGGCGCGAGGGAGCAGCATCAACGGGCGCCAACGATGACCGGCCACGACAGGCTCAAGGCCGCTTCGGCGGCCGCAAAACCCGCCGAGCGCCAGGACGACATCCCGCGCGGGATCATGTTCATGATCGCCGCCTCGCTTCTGTTTGCCGCTTCGAACGCCATCGCCAAGTGGGTGGTTGCACTCTATCCCGTCGGCGAGGTGATGTTTTTCCGCTCCGCCGCCTCGCTCGTCGTCTGTGCCGCCTTCGTGCTGCCGGTCACCGGCCTTGCCGTCTTCGCCACCAAGCGGCCGCGCGATCACATCGCCCGCGGCCTGTCGCAGTCGATTTCGCAGACCTTCACCGTGCTCGCGCTCTGGCTGATGCCGCTGGCCGGCGCCATCGCCATCAACTTCTCCGCCCCGCTGTTTGCAGCGCTCATCTCCATCGTCTTCCTCAAGGAAAAGGCCGGCGCCGTGCGCTGGACTGCGCTGATCGCCGGCTTCCTCGGCGTGCTCATCGTCACCGAACCCGGCGCGGATTCGCTGCAGATCGGGGCGCTGTTCGCGCTCGCCAACGCCGTCATGTACGGCAGCGTCACGGTGGCGGTGCGCGGCATGGCCAAGACCGAATCCGCCAACACGCTGCTGATGTGGCAGATGGTGACGATCGCGTTCTTCCACAGCCTGCTTCTGGTGTTCGGCTTCAAATGGCCGACCCCGATCGATGCGACGCTGCTGATCGGCAGCGGCGTGGTGAACGCCGCCGCGCAATATTGCTGGACGCGCGCGCTGCATGTGGCGCCCACCACGGCGGTGTCGCCGTTCTACTATTTCATGCTGGTGTGGGCGATCCTGATCGGTTTTCTGGTGTGGGGCGAGGTGCCGACGCTCGCGCTGCTCGTCGGCTCGAGCATTGTGGTGGCGTCCGGGCTGTTTCTGCTCCGCCACGAGGCGCGGCAGAAGATGCTGGCTGAGCTTCAGTCCATTGCCGCCAAGGCCGCGCGATTTTCGCAGTTTGAGGCGCTCAAGCTCGCCGCGGAACGCCGCAGTCCGCCGCTCAGCGCCTGAGCCGGCTCCCCTTCAGGCCGCCATGGTCTTTTTCTGCTCCGCCTGCCACTTGGCGAGCGTGTCGGCAACGCTTTGCACGGGTACGGGCGGGCTGAACAGATAACCTTGGCCTTCGTCGCACCCCAGCATTTCCAAAAACTTCTGCTGGTCTTCGGTCTCGACGCCTTCCGCGGTTGTCACCATGCCGAGCGCGCGTGCGATCGTGACCACCGCCTGCACGATGACGATATGTTCCGAGCTGCCCTTGAGGTCGGAGACGAACGCGCGGTCGATCTTGATTTTGTCGAACGGGAAGCTGCGCAGGTAGCTCAGCGACGAATAGCCGGTGCCGAAATCATCGAGCGATATGCGCACGCCGAGCTCCTTAAGCCGGCGCAGGATGGTCAGCGTGTTCTCGCTGTTTTCCATGAAGATGCGCTCTGTGATTTCCAGCTCCAGCCGATGCGGGGCGAGTCCGGTCTCCTGCAGGATGTCTTTGACCATGCTCACCAGGTTCGGCGCCGTGAACTGCATGGGCGAAAGATTGACGGCGATATGCAGCTCTTCCGGCCAATTCGCCGCCGTGCGGCAGGCCTCGCGCAGCGCCCATTCGCCGAGCGGCAGGATCAATCCTGAGTCTTCGGCGACCGGGATGAACAGCGCCGGCGGGACCATGCCCTTCAGCGGGTGCCGCCAGCGCGCCAGCGCCTCGAATCCGGTGATGCGGCCCCGCCGCAGGTTGATGACCGGCTGATAATGCAGTTCGAGCTCGCCGCGTTCGAGCGCCTCGCGCAGATCGGTTTCGATCTGGCGGCGGTCGTTGAGCTCCTGATTCATGGTCCTCTCGTAGAACTTGAACGAGCCGCGGGCGCCCGCCTTTACCGAATACAGCGCCAGATCGGCGGCCATCAGGATGTCGTCGACCGTCTGCCCGTCCTGCGGCCCGATCGCAATCCCGATGCTTACGCTCGAACGGATGCGGTAGCCGTCGATCTCATACGGTTGCCCGATCGCAACGATGATTCCTGAGGCCAGCACCTCCAGCGTATTCCGCGTGGCGAACGACGGCACCACGATGGCGAATTCGTCGCCGCCGAGCCGCGCCAGGATGTCGGTCGGGCGCAGCGCGAGTTTGAGCCGCTTCGCCACTTCCTGCAGCAGCATGTCGCCGATGCGGTGTCCGAGCGTGTCGTTGATCACCTTGAACCGGTCGAGATCGAGGAACAGCACGGCGAAGCTGGTCGGCCCTTTGCCGCCCTCCGGTTGCGTCAGGCGGATCATCTGGTCGAGGGTGGAACGGAACACGCGCCGGTTCGGCAGTCCGGTCAGCGGGTCTTCCGAGGCAAGCCGCGCCACATGCGCCTCCGCTTCCCACCGCTTGGTGATGTCGGTGAAGGTCTGAACGAAGCTGCCGTCGGGAAGATGGCCGCTGCGCACCTCGATCACGGTTCCGTTCGGCATCATGCGCTCGCACACGGCAAAATTGCCCGTGTCGGCGGCCTGCTCCGCTTTGTCCAGGAATTCGCGGCCGTTGTCGCTTGCCGCGTGCCGGAATTTGCCTTGCGCGGTCTGATATTCGATCAGCTGGTCGAAGCGCGGCGGCTTTTTGATGAATTCCGGCGGCAGGTCGAGCAGTTCGCCGCAGCGTCCGTTGATGATGGGAATCTGCAAGTCCTTGGTCACCAGCATGATTCCCTGGCTCATGTTTTCGAGCGTCAGTTGCAGTTGCTCGGCCTTCAGTCGCGCTTTGGCCTCGGTGCGCAGAATGCGTTCCATCGCCCCGAGAATGATCAGCGTGAGCACTGCGGCGATGGCCGCGTTGAGTTGCAACGCTGCCGTCGAGGCGCTGTAGATCTCCTTCGCGTTGGTCCCGACGCTCACCCACAGCGGGTGGCCTCTCACTCGACGCAGCGTGACGAGCTGCGGATCGCCGTTGGCGTTTATGTCTTCGAAGGTGACGTTATAGCCCGCCGCCAGTCGCTTGCCGATCTCGGTCTTGCTCAGATCCTGACCCAGCAGGTAACCCCCGGCACTCCCGCCGCTGGAGCGCACGATGCCGTCGTCGCCGATCAGCGAGATCGACATCGATGCCCCGAAATCGATGCTGTCGTAAAAGTTGGTGAAGTGCTCCGGGTTGAGCGAGGCGACGACTACCCCGCCGAACGATTTATCCTTGTCGAGGAAGCGCCGGGTGAATTGCACCGACCACCTGCCGCTGGCCCGTCCCACCACCGGCTTGCTGATGAACAGCTTGTCGCTGTCGCTGTTGACATGCACCCGATAATGCTCGCGGTCGCTCAAATCGAGCTTGGGGGAAGGCCGCGGGCCGACATTGGACGCCTGCATGATGCCGTCGCGGTCGATGATCGCGACCTGGACGATGATCTCGCTCAGCACGTCCGTGGTGTAGGCCACAGTCGCAAGATCCGTACCGGGCAGCCGCGACTCAATGCTTTTGCGCATGTAGAGCAGCGCCTTGTCGATCTCGCCGATCGAGCGCAGCACGTTCTCTTCGAACACCATCGCAAAATTTCTGCCCGCGCGTTCCGCTTCTCTGCGGTCGTTGCGGACATCGTCAAAGTACTTGAGCACCACTCCGGCCCACAGCATGACGATGATCAGCGCGCCGAAGATCGCCGTGCTCCGGCGCTCTGCAAGCAGCTTCGGCAGTTGGAGAATGTAGAGCTTTCTCAGAATGTTGATTTTTTCCAGCACGCGCTCGCCCCACATTATGAATTTGGCAATGCTTATTGGCGGCAAATTGCGATGCTCTTAATTTTCATATGTGCCAATTGCCTATGGGCAAAGAAGATTTAACGCCGACCTCGCCGCCAGGTGACAATCGATTTACCCTGCGCGCGGCGGGTAGGTTGGCTGCAACGCGCCGCCGTCCGGCATTTGCTTCAAAGTTGCGGAAACGCTAACGCCTGCCGCCCGCCGGTTGTCGTCGTGTTCGCCTCGCGTCGGCCGCGTGCAGGGTCGCGTCGCAAGCTTCACCCAAGCTTCACCATCGGCGCTGGTCCGATCCTCGCCCGTCGGCGTCCGTGTGTCCGCATTTCAGAGACGCTGGCGGACGAAGGTCTTCGCACGATCATGCGCACCACCGCCGCTGTTGCGGCACGATGGGCGCCCGAAGTGGCGATCGAATGGTCAATCACGGTCACCGCGGCTTGCTGCCGCACGGCCCATGTCCCTCTCGCGCGGCCCCTCTCGATCGCGACGCCCGGCCGCGGCCGATTGGCCGACAGCGCCGCAAGGCCCGTCGTCGGTGAATGAACGCCCCCGTTGAGAGCATCGCGGTAGCAGGCGGTACGGACTCCCACACCGTGTCCGATTAACGATCCGGGCGGCACAAGGCGCGACCCCGTATCAATCATGCTGAATCCACTTGCGGCGGCCGGGCGGCCCGACGATTTTCCAATCGTGTTGTGTAGTTCTTATGCGCCGCGAGAATTGGTTGCTTTCAGCAACCCGCGACGATTTGCCTGGCTGCCTGTGAATACGCTGATATCCTGTTGCAACGGCCGCAGGGGTTAATCATAATACGGTTCAGGGGTGAGGTTAATCTCGCAATCAACTTGCGGGACGCTTCATCAAACAAATAAGGTTCTGAATCCAATTCCCCGCGAGCGGCGGCACAGGGAAAAAGGAGGATATGAGGGTCTCCGGTCTGGTTCGTTACTTAGGGACGGAAGTGTGCCATGCATCGCCCTGTTATGTCGCTCGCCGCCATTGCGGCTGCAGTTGTAACAGTGTCGCCAGTATCCGCGTCGTCACTGACTGAACGTTTCTCCGCCGCCTCCAGCCAGCAATCCATCACAACACTCGCGCCGGCGCCGCGCGTGAAGCCTTCGCGTCCGGTCGAGGGCGGCGTGTTGCTGCCGACGGCTGCGGCCGACGATCTGCGGCCGGCGTTGGCGAGCGCCGTGGATTCCAATCGCAGCCTCGGAAAAATCACCACCAGCAGCGTAAGCAAGCTTGTGCTCAACAGCAGCAGCGGCAAGTCCACCGAAGCCCTTGTCAAAACCGGTGAGACCAATCCTCTGCTCGAGGCGCTGCGCTGGAAAGGGGCCAACGCCGCCCAGGTCGGCGTTCCGGCCGAGCTCTGGTGCGCCGATTTTATGAACTTCATCCTCAAGCAGACCGGCGAGAAGGGCACCGGCTCCCGCGCCGCCCGCTCTTTCCTCAAATACGGCAAGCCGCTCGACGGGCCGCGGGTCGGCGCCATCGTGGTGTTCACGCGCGGCAAGAGCGAGCTCACCGGTCACGTCGGCATCGTGCGCGGCACCGACGGCGACGGCAATCCGATCGTGATTTCCGGCAATCACGGCAAGAAGGTCGCCGAAAGTGTGTACCCGAAGCACCGCGTGCTCGGCTATTTCATGCCGCCGAGCATGGAGCAGGCGAGCGCGGCGACCATGAACGCGGCGGTGAATTCGGTGATTGCCGCCAATCGCTGATCCACCCCGCAAGCTCGGTCTGCACGAATACGAAAGCGGCGCCCGCCGGCGCCGCTTCAATTTTTCGCAAAACTTTCGCTGTAGGCCCGAAGGCCCGCCGCGGCTACTCCTGTTCTAGGATCGTCGCCATGGCCTTGATGCGGTTGCGCACATAGACGGGCAGGCCGGCGCTGATTGATTTGCCCGTGTTGAACGAGCTGTTGCCCATCAGGACCTGCACCGGCACGAGATTCTTCAGCACCGGCACGTCCTGATATTTCTTCTGGCTGTTGAGCGTGCTCGAGCTCACCGCCAGCGCGATCATCACCGTCGTGATCGTCGCGTTGGCATCGGTCGGATGATGCTGAAACACCGCCATGAGCTTGCCGAAGCGCATCACCTGATTGACGTAGAACATGTTCTGCTCGATCACGCCGGAAATCGCCGTGTCGAGCCCGGTCAGCTTCTTTAGCCCCGTCGCCTCCTCGTCGGAGGGGGTGTAAAGGCGCACTTCGCTCTCGAAGTCGATGTACGGGAAAATCTTCTTTTCACCCTCGCGGATCTTGTTGGCGAGCGCAATCCCGATCGGCAGTTTGCCTTCGAGTTTGTAGTGCGAACGCACGCACAGCGTCACCGTCGGCCCCTCGCACCATTTGCGGTCCGGGTTGACGTTGTTGACGAATTTGTCCTCGGTCAGCGGCGTGGTCTCGCTCGGCGAGATCACCTGATGTTTGATGCTGGGATCGAGATTCTCGATGAACGGCAGTGTGGTATAGCGCTTGAGGTCGATCGAGGACGGCGCCCGCGAGAGCTTAAAACGCGCCTCTACCACGTAGAGCTGCATTTCGTCGCGGTAGGTCCTGCTCACCCCCTCGACGCTCTTTGTGACCACCGGCTCCACATAGTTCGGATAGAGGCTGAGGTAATGCTTCTGAATTGGTTTCAAACGCGACCAATCGTCGAACCGGATGAAGCCGTTGCTTGAGGTGTCGTCCGGGCGCTGGTCGTTGAAGATGATGGTCTGAGGCTTGAGCTGATCGACGCCGTAGGCCGGAACCGAATTGACTCGCACCACCTGAAAATCGGCCGCGGCCATCGCGCTCCCGCCGATCACCGCCATTCCGCACAACAGGGCAAGGGCTTGCCGCATTCGCATGAATTTCACATCCTGATTCTCAATCAAGATGTCCCATGATTTTGGCCGTTCAAAGACCGCGGTCCTGCGCATCGGCCCCTGCGCACCGGCCCACGAATCGTTTCGCCGCTATCATTGCAGCAGTCCGAAGAAATTGAAGCCGGAACTGGATCGCCGGCCGTTGCTCGGCAGCCCGCGCGCCTCCGCGCTCGATCGCGATTCGCGCCGGTCGATCTCGCGCTCTCGCTCCCCCGCAATCGAGACACCGCGCCCGACCAGCGTATGCTGCGTGTCATACACGCGGCCCCTGTCGTCGAGGCGGAAATACTCTAGGAAGGCGTTTTGCGAACCGGCCGGCACCCTGCGACCTGTCGCCACATCAATCGGCATCGCCCGCATGCGCCGCTGCGCCTCGGCCGACGGCGGCGGCAGCGGTGCCTTCGGCGCGTGATACTGCCAGGACGCCTCCGCGATCGCTTCCATGATCGGAACCGCGACGCGGCCGCCGGTAAATCCACTGCCGAGCGTGCGCTTGCCTGCGGCGTTGTCGTAGCCGACCCACACCACAACGGTGACGTCGCTGGTGAAACCGGCGAACCATACGTCGTTCTCGCCGTCGGTGGTTCCGGTCTTGCCGCCGATGTAACCCGCATGCTGCTTGATGGAGATCGCCGTGCCGCGCGCCACGACGCCTTCCAGAATCGTGCGCAACTGATAGAACGCCACGCGGTCGCCGCCCGCCAGCATCACCGGCCGCGTCGGTGTCCGCTGATACACGAGCAGTCCGTTCGATTCGATCTTGTCGATGGCGTAAGGCTGGAAGCGTGCACCCTCGCTGGCGATGGCAGCGTAGAACGCCGCCAGATCGATCGGCCGTACCGCCTGCGCGCCGAGGATGAACGGATAGTTGTTCATGCAGCGCGAGTAGATTTTTGCTTCCAGCGCCAGCGCGCAGACCGCCTCGAGGCTTTTCAGCGGGTCCTGATCGATGCCGCCGGCCAACAGCCGAGCCGTCACCAGGTTCTTGGACTGCTCGAGCGCCCGCCGCAGCGTCATCGCCCCGCCCCCGCCGCGGTCGTAGTTCCGCGGCGTCCAATAGTGGTTGGTCGAGCCGGGGATCGGCGGCAGCGTGATCGACTGGTCGAGCACGAGCGTGTTCGGTTGCAGCCGCTTATGCAGGGCGGTGGCGTAGACCAACGGCTTTATCGAGGATCCCGGCTGGCGATAGGACTGCGTCGTGCGGTTGAGCTGGCTCAGCACGTAGGAAAAGCCGCCCACCATGGCGAGGATACGCCCGCTCTTGTTTTCCAGCACGATCGCTGCGCCCTGCACCTTGGGCCGCACCCGCAGCTCGGCCCGGGCGTCGTTCTTGCCCTTGCCTTCGACCACCTTGACGTACACGACGTCGTAAATGCCGAGATTGCGACGGTTGATGCCCTCCGGCGTGCTGAGCGGCATGATCCGCCCGTCGGCGAGGCCGACCTTGATGACAGCCCCGCCCTCCGTGTTTCTCTTCTCCAGCACCACGGCTGGGGTCCAGTGCACGTCGTAGAGCGGCAGGCGCACCTGGTGCAGGGCCTGCTGCCACAGCGGTTGCACCACCATGCCGCGCCGCTGGGCGCGAGTCTTCTGCTCCGCATCGATGCGCGTGATCAGCCCGGAAATATTGGTCTCCGGCCTCTCGAACCGCAGCCGGCGCGCGGCCAGTTCGTAGCGGAATAATCCTTCCTGCAGCGCCGCTTCCGCCGCCGCTTGCAACTTCACATTGATCGTGGAGTGTACCACGTAGGAATCGACCGTGAGCGACTGCATGCCGACCAGGCTGCGCGCCTCGCGCACGATGTGATCGGTGAAGTAGAAACCGGCCGAGCGGCGTGGCCGTTCATAGGGGACGATGCTGGCTATCACTTTGCCGGCCTCGGCCGCTTGCGCCGCGGTGATCACGTTGTCTTCCTGCAGACGCTTGAGCACATATTCGTGCCGTTCGCGGGCGCGCCGCGGATAACGGTCCGGACTGAAAAAGGCGGGTCCCTTGGCGAGGCCGGCAAGCAATGTCGCCTCCCCGAGCGTCAGCGCCGACGCCGGTTTTTTGAAATAGCTGCGCGCGGCCATGTCGATGCCCCACGAGCCGCGGCCGAGATAAATCGAGTTGATGTAGACCTCGAGGATTTCGTCTTTCGTCAGGTCGCGATCGATCCGCACCGCCACCAGCATCTCGCGAATCTTGCGTTCGTAGCTGACGTCGTCGCCGACCAGAAGATTCTTGGCCACCTGTTGGGTGATCGTCGAGCCGCCCTGGGGGCGCCCGGGCTGCGCCATGTTGGCGATGAAGGCGCGGATCAGGCCGCGTTCGTCCACGCCGCGATGCTGGTAGAAACGCTTGTCTTCCGCGGCGATGAACGCCTGCTTCACGTAATCCGGGATTTCGTTCAGCGGCACCCAGACCCGCCGGTGGTCCGACTCGAACAGCTCCGCGAATTTGTTGCCTTTGTTGTCCAGCACCACGCTGGTTCCCGGCAGTTTCAGGCCCTTCAGCCGGGTATGGTCTGGCAGCCCCGCCGCCGCCTTGTTGTAGAACTCGATCACTTGGCGGAAGTCGAAGATCGAAGTATCGACCTTCTCGTTGCTGCAGAACATTTTATAGGCGGCGAGAAGTTCGTCGAAGTTGATGCCCCTGAACGCCCGCATCTCGCCGGTGACCCCTTGCGGGTCCTGCATGGCGGTCTGGATGAGATCGTCGAGGTTGAAATCCTCGACGTCGAATTCTTTACGGATGTGCGCGCAGCCGTCGCGCAGGATCTGCACGACTTCCGCCTGATCATTGATGGGATCGAATTCGGTTTTGACCGTATCGGGCCGCGTCGTGACCTGGCTCAGCGCGAGCGCGGTCGCGAACATTTTCACGAGAATCAAGTTCATCGCGCCACACGCAAAGACTTATGAACGCAATGACCTTAACGATTCTGGCCGGCGCCCCCTGCCGACTTTTTAGTGCATCGCCCGATCACTGCCCAGACTAGGCCGCATCTGGATTTTTGTAGTCCGACTTTGCATCCAGCGCCAAGGAGATAAGCCGTTGCATGCCGGTTTGATTGTGTTAGTATTAACTACAAGCGTGACGCTTGCAAGCGCGCAGTTCGGGTTTCTTTGACTTGCGAACAATCCCCCGATCCTGCGCGACACCCGCCCGCCGGCACGTCGGATTTACGGTTAAGTCCGGTGACGATCGGCACCTCTCAAGCGCCACGACTCAACCAATAAGACCTGATCGCGCCGTCGCCGCGATGGAGTTGCAAAGGGGGAGGTCATTCGGGCAGGGGGACGCCCGATTAGCGTGCGCAAGGTTCGCGTCGACTGCGCTGATATGAAGCGACGGCGCGCAGCTCGGCCGAAGCTCCAGAAATTTTGCCGCACGATGACACCCGGATGTCGCGGCCGCATCCGCGTGTATTAATATTACCCGATAATTCCGTTTGGAAGTTTTGCGGTTCGATTCGAATCGTTTGGTGGTATTCGACAGGCGCTTGAGCTAAGGTTTGCGCAATTATTAGGGAATAAGTCAGGGTGGCGTGAGTGCTGCCCCCGGCTGAAAGAGGCGGGGCAATGAGTCGTAGTCTGTGGTGCCGTATCGGCTGTTTCGTCTTCGCTTCGGCGAGCCTGCTGGCGATCCTCTCAACAAATGCGTTCGCCCAATCTGCGGTCCAGCAACGCAACACGTGTCTTGGCCGTACCGACGCTTCTGCGGCCGCAAGACTGAGCGCCTGTATCGCCATTATCGAGGCGGGGCGCGAGTCACCCTCCGTGCTAGCGGTTGCGCACACCGTCCGCGGCGACGCCCATCGCGCCAAGAGCGAGTTCGATCAGGCGACCGAGGAATACAACAAGGCGATCGAGCTCGACAGCCGCAGCCATGCCGCCTATTTCGGTCGCGGCCTTATCCGCAAGGAGAAAGGCGAGACCGAGCAGGCCATCGACGATTTCGACCGCGCTCTTCAGATCGATCAGCGCCAGTCCGCCTATTGGTCTGCGCGCGCCGAGCTGCACTTCGCAAAGCGCGACTACAAGAACGCCATTGCCGACTTAACGCGCGCCATCCAACTCAACCAGCGCGATGTCAACGCCTATTTCAACCGCGGTATGGCGCGTCGCGCCGCGGGCGAGTGCGACCAAGCGGTGATCGACTTCGACGTCGTCATCAAGAACAGATCGAACGACGGCGTCGCCTGGTACAATCGCGGTCTGTGCTATCGCGACCTTCGCGACTACGACCGGGCGATCCAGGATTTCTCCCAGGCCATCCGCATCGATTCCAAGAATCCGGCGATCTACACCGACCGCGGCGTCGCCTACACCGCCAAGGGCGACTACGACAAGGCGATCGAGGATTTTGACAACGCGATCAAGAGCGTGGCCAAGGGCGATCCGAAGACCGCGCTGCTCTACAACAATCGCGGCATGGCTTATCGCTATAAGGGTCAGGTCGACAGCGCCATCAACGACTACGATCAGGCAATCGAGATCGATCCGAACTTTGCCGTCGCCTATTACAATCGCGGCAACGCCTATTACGACAAGCGCGACTACGAAACCGCCATTCAGGATTACAACCGGGCGATCCGCATCAATCCAAATTATGCCGTCGCCTACTACGACCGCGGCATCATCTATTACGACCGGCGCGAATACGAACGCGCGATCCAGGACCTCACCCAGGCCTTCCGCCTCGATCCGAAGGACGCCCAGGCGGTGTTCAGTCGCGGCCTTGCCTACAAGGCGATGGGCGACGTGGACAAGGCGATCCAGGACTACGAAACCGCGATCAAGCTCGATCCCAAGAATTCGCTGGCGTTCTTCAACCGCGGCATCGCCTATCGCGAGAAGGGCGAGCCCGAACGCGCGGTGGCTGATTTTTCCCAGGCCATCCGCCTCGATCCCAAGAACGGCCTTGCTTTCTACAACCGCGGCCTTGCCTACTACGAACGGCGCGAGCTCGACCGCGCGATCCAGGATTTCGACCAGGCGATCCGCACCAACCCCAATTACGCCCCGGCCTACTACAACCGCGGTCTCGCCCATTACGACAAGCGCGAGTACGACGCCGCCATCCAGGATCTGAACCAGGCCATCAATATCCGGCCGAGCTACACCGTGGCATTCAACATCCGCGGCCTGTCCTATGCCGCCAAAGGCGACATCGACCGCGCGATCCAGGATTTCGACCAGGCGATCCGCATCGACCCCAAGAACGCCATCGCCTACAACAACCGCGGCGAGGCCTACCAGGCCAAGCGTGACCTCGATCGCGCCATCGCCGACTTCGATCAGGCGATCCGCTTTCATTCCGCCTTCGACATCGCTTACTACAACCGTGGCGTTGCCTATCGCGACCGTCGCGAGTTCGACCTCGCCATTCAGGATTTCACCCAGGCGCTCCGGATTGATCCGAAGAACGCCTTGGCGTTCAACAACCGCGGCTTCGCCTATCGCAACAAGGGCGAGCCCGACCGTGCGATTGCCGACTTCGATCAGGCGCTCAAGCTCAACCCCACCTTCGCCCAGGCGTATTACAACCGCGGCCTCGCCCACGCCGACAAGCGTGAGTACGACAAGGCGATCCAGAATTTCGATCAGGCGATCCGCATCAATCCCACCTCGGCGGCGTTCTGGCACGACCGCGGGCTTGCCTTCCGCGACAAGCGCGACTTCGACCGTGCCATTCAGGATTTCGATCAGGCCATCCGGCTCGATCCCAAGTTTGCGCTGGCCTTCAACAATCGCGGCCTGGCCTATCACGAGAAGCGCAACTACGACCGCGCCATTCAGGACTTCGACCACGCCATCCGGCTCGATCCGCGTTTTGCCGCCGCCTACAACGACCGCGGCGTGTCAAAGGCCGCCAAGGGGCAGATCGACGCCGCCATCGCCGATTTCGACGCGGCGATCCGCAACAATCCGCAGTTCGACGTCGCCTACAACAATCGCGGCCTCGCCTATCAGTCGCGTGGCGAGACCGACCGCGCCATCGCCGACTTCGATCAGGCCATCCGCATCAACCCCAACTACGACATCGCCCTCCACAATCGCGGGCTCGCCTATCGCACCAAGGGCGACATCGACACCGCGATCCGCAATTTCGGCGACGCGATCAAGGTCAATCCCGGCTACGCCCTCGCCTTCAACAATCGCGGCCTCGCCTACGAGGCCAAGGGCGAGATCGACCGCGCCATCCGCGATTACGATCAGGCCATCAAGATCAGCGGCAACGACGCCTACAGCTACTACAACCGCGGCAATGCCTTCGCCCAGGGCAAGAAGGATTACGAGCGCGCGATCCAGGACTTCGACCAGGCAATCAAGCTCAACCCCAGTTATGCGCTGGCCTATAACGAGCGCGGCAACGCCTATTTCGCCACCGGCAAGACCGACCTTGCGATCCGCGATTTCGACCAGGCGATCCGCATCAATCCCACCTATGACGTGGCCTACAACAACCGCGGTTTCGCCTACCGCAGCCGCGGCAACGTCGACCGCGCGATTGCCGACTTCGATCAGGCCATCCGCATCAACGCCAGCCACGCGGTGGCCTACCGCAACCGCGGCATCGCCTACTACGACAAGCGGGACTTCGACCGCGCCGCCCAGGACTTAAGCCAGAGCATTCGTCTGGCCCCCGACGACGTGGTGTCCCTCACCGAGCGCGGCGTCGCCTTTGGCGCCAAGGGCGACCACGACCGTGCCATCCGCGACTTCGATCAGATCATCAAGCTCGACCCCAAGAACGCGGTGGCCTACAACAACCGTGGCTTTGCTTATCGCAACAAGAACGATTACGAGCGCGCCATCGCCGATTTCGACCAGGCGATCAAGCTCAACCCCAGCTACGCCGCCGCCTACTACAATCGCGGCCTTGCCTTCTACGAGCGGATGGATCTCGACCGCGCCATCCAGAATTTCGACCAGGCGATCAGGCTCGATCCGGGCTTTGTGGCCGCCTATCACGAGCGCGGCATCGCCCATTATGACAAGTATGACTACGACCGTGCCATCGCCGACTACGACCAGATCGTGAAGCTGCGCTCCAGTTTCACGGTGGCGGCCGTGAGCCGCGGCAGCGTCACCGACCGGCAGCGCGGTTTCGAGCGGACAGTCCCCAATCTTCCCGAACAGTTCGCCGTTAATCCGGTCTTCGCGCAAGCCTTCAATGACCGGGGCGTCGCCTTCGCCGCCCGCGGTGATTTTGATCGCGCCATCGCCGACTTCGATCAGGCGATCAAGCTCAACGGTTCGCTCACCGTCGCCTTCCACAATCGCGGCAACGCATACTTCGAGAAGCGCCAGTTTGAGCGTGCGATCGCCGACTTCGATCAAACCGTGCGGCTCAATCCGCGCGGTGCGCAGGCCTATTTCGATCGCGGCGTGAGCTATTATCATCTGCGGCGCTACGATCAGGCGATTGCTGATTTCGATCAGGTCGTGCGCCTCGATCCCAGAGACGCGCGGGCCTATTACAATCGCGCGCTTGCCTATTACGGCAAGAACGATTTTGATCGCGCCATCCAGGATCTCGACCGTGCCATCGGCCTCGATGCCAGGATTGCGCTCGCCTATCACAATCGCGGCAACGCTTATGCGCGCAAGCGCGACTTCGACCGCGCCATCGAGGAGCTCGATCAGGCGATCAAGCTCGACGCCAGGTATGCCGTGGCGTTCAACGACCGCGGCCTGGCGTTCGGCGCCAAGGGTCAGGTCGACCGCGCCATTCAGGATTTCGATCAGGCGGTCAAGCTCGATCCCCGGCTGTCGCTCGCCTTCACCAACCGCGGCGTGGCTTACGCCACCAAGGGCCAGCTCGATCGCGCCATCGCCGACTTCGATCAGGCGATCAAGCTCAACCCGAGCTATGCCGTGGCCTTTTACAACCGCGGTAATGCCTATTTCGATAAAGGCGACTTCGACCGCGCCATCGCCGATTACGACGAGGCGATCAAGCTCAATCCCAACGATTCCGCTGCCTTCCATAACCGCGGCACAGCCTACGGCAACAAGCAGAACTACGATCAGGCGATCGCCGACTTAAGTCAGGCGATCAAGCTCAATCCGCAGAACGCGCTCGCCTACAACGACCGCGGCACCGCTTATGGATTCAAGGGTGAGCTCGACCTGGCGATTCGCGACTTCGACAATGCGGTGAAGCTCGACCCCCGCAACGCGCTGTTCTTCTACAACCGGGGATTGGCCTACCGGAACAAGGGTGAGACCGACCGCGCCATCGCCGACTACGATCAGAGCATTCGCCTCAATGCCAACTACACAACGGCGCTGTTTGCGCGCGGCGACGCCCACCTGAGCAAGCGCGATTTCGACCGCGCCATCGCCGACCTCGACCGCGCCATCCGGCTCAACCCCAACTACACGCTGGCCTACTATGATCGCGCCGTCGCCTACGGCTCCAAGGGCCAATTCGACCGTGCCATCGCCGATTTCGATCAGGCGGTGAAACTTGACCCGCGCGATCCGCAGACCTGGAACAACCGCGGTTTTGCCTACCGCAACAAGGGTGAGAACGACCGCGCGATCAGAAACTATGACGAGGCGATCCGCCTCAATCCCAACTATTATCTCGCCTACTACAACCGCGGCAGCGCCTATTACGAGAACCGCGATTACGACCGCGCCATCCGCGACTTCGACCAGGCGGTGGCGCTCAATCCCAACTACGCGATCGCCTATTACCACCGCGGCCTCGCCTTCCGCGACAAGCGCGACTACGACCGGGCGATCAAGGATTTCGATCAGGCGATCCGCCTCGACCCCAAGAATGCCTACGCCTACAACAACCGCGGCATGGCCTACCGCAACAAGGGCGAGCTTGACCGCGCCATCCAGGATCTGGACCAGGCGATCAAGCTCAATCCGCACTATCCGCAGTCCTATTACAACCGCGGCCTGGCCTTCGGTCTGAAGGGCGAAACCGATCGCGCGATTGCCGACTTTGATATGGCGGTCAAGCTCGATTCCGAGGACCCGCGCGCCTACAACAACCGCGGCTTTGCCTTCCGCAACAAGGGCGACAACGACCGCGCCCTCGCCGAGTTCGACCGCGCGATCAAGCTCAACCCCGGTTATTCGATCGCCTACTTCAACCGCGGCGATATCCTCTATGGCAAGCGCGAGTTCGACCGCGCCATTGCCGACTACGATCAGGCGATCAAGCTCAACCCCAACTTCGCTTCAGCCTACAATCACCGCGGCCTCGCCTATGACGAGAAGCGCGAATATGCGCTGGCGGTCAAGGATTTCGACGCCGCCATCAAGCTCAATTCCAACAACGCGTATTACTACAACAATCGCGGCTTCTCTTATCGCAACAACGGCGACATCGACCGCGCCATCGCCGACTACACGCAGTCGATCAAGCTGCGCGGCGACTACGCCACCGCCTACTACAACCGCGCCATGGCCTACTACGAGAAGCGCGACTTCGAGCGTCACATCGCCGACATGAATCAGGCGATCAAGCTCAACCCCAACTACACCGCGACCTTCCACGACCGCGGCATCCTCTACTACGACAAGCGGCGCTATGATGCGTCGATTCCCGAGGGCGACATTGCCGTCAAGGTGATGCCGAACTTCCCCATTGCCTTCAACCCCCACGGCAGCTCCTACGAGGTCAGGCGCGAGGACAACCGCGTGATCCAGGAGGTCGATCAGGCGATCAAGGTCAATCCTGCGCCGGCGGTCGCCGCCTACAATCGCGGCAACATTTTGCTTGCGGCGCGCGATTATGCCGGGGCGATCAGGCTGTATGACGAGGTGATCCGTCTGCAGCCGGCCAATGCCGATGCCTGGACCAACCGCTGCGGCGCGCGCGCGCTCACCAACGACCTGCAGGCCGCCATCAGCGACTGCAGCGAGGCGATCAAGCTCCGCGCCAACAACGCCCCCGCCTTCGACAATCGCGGGCTTGCTTATCTGAAGCTCGGCCAGCTCGAGCAGGCCATCGCCGACTTCGACACCGCGCTGCGCTTCAATCCGCGTCTGCCCGGCGCGCTGTTCGGCCGCGGCATGGCCAAGCTTGCCCGGCAAGACCCCAGCGGCAATGCCGACGTCGAGCAGGCCAAGGCGATCAAACCGAACATTGCCGAGATCTTCGCCAAGTCGGGCTTGCCCGAGAAGATCCAGGCGCGGGAGCCGGCCAAGCCCGAGGCACAGAAAGTTTTGGAGACGCCGAAGACCTTGGAGGCACCGAAGGCAGTCGAACCGCCCCCGGCGGCGAAACCCGAGTAGCCGCGCGACACGGCAAATGAACCGGGGCCGGCGGGAATGCCGGCCCCAGTGTTTTCGGCGCAGCCTGCCGCCCGTCGCAAAGCACCTCACGCATCCGACCCATCCCGGACGCGAAATTCAATTCCTGGCGAGCGTGCTTTAAGATGCGTCCCGACCAACGGCGGAGGTGAAAAAGTGGCGGAAAAAGTATTGGCGGCGGTCCGCGTCGGGCCTGGCAAGACCGAATTTCGCGAATTCCCCATGCCGGACATCCCGCCCGATGCAGCGCTTCTGAAAATGGAGGTGGCCGGCATCTGCGGCACCGATGTCAAGTTCTATGCCCATCCGCCGATCACCGTGCCGGTCATCATGGGGCACGAAAATATCGGCGTGATCGCCAAGGCTGGTCGCGAGTTCACCCGCCGCAAGGGATTTAAGGAAGGCGACCTCGTCTTCGTCGAGCACTATGTGATGTGCGGCAAGTGCGAGTGGTGCCACCGCGGCGAATACCGTCACTGCGAGAACACCGACTGGCGCAGCAATCCGGACGCGATCCGCTATGGCTACACCTCCGCCGAGAAGGCGCCGCACCTGTGGGGCGGCTTTGCGCAATATGTGTACCTGCCGTGGAACGCCGTGCTGCATCACGTGCCGAGGGGCGTCACGCCGGAGCTCGCGGGCCTGGTGACGCCCATGGCGAACGGGGTGGAATGGTCGCTGTTCGAAGGCGGCGTCGGCTACAATTCCACCGTGCTGATTCAAGGACCCGGCCAGCAGGGACTGTCGCAGACCGTGATCTGCAGGCAGGCCGGCGCCGCGCTCATCATCGTCACCGGCACGGCCAAGGACGCAAAGCGCCTTGAGGTTGCCAAAAAACTCGGCGCCGATGTCGTCATCGACATCAGCAGGGAGGATCCGCTCGCGCGCATCCGCGAGGTTACCGGCGGCAAGGGCGTCGATGTGGTGCTCGACTGCACCGCGGGGGCGGGGACCGCGCCGGTTCTGCTCGGCATCGAGGCGCTCAAGCGCAAGGCCGGGGTCATCGTCGTGCAGGGCGAGATGGCCGAGTTTCCCAATTTTCCCATCGGCAAGATGACGGTGAAGTACGTCACCGTGCGCAGCGCCCGCGGCCACAGTTTCCGCGCCTGCGAGCTCGCGCTTCAGCAGCTTGCCTCAAAACGGTTTCCGCTCGAGCTGATCACCACGCACCGGTTCGGGTTGAAAGACGTGGACCTCGCCATCCGCTCGGTCGGCGGCCAGGGCGTGCCCGACGTGATTCACGCCTCGCTGATGCCGTGGGAATAGGATCTGGCTGTTGCTTCCGTGGTCAGGCATGTGAACCACAACAAACCCAGGATCGCCGTTGCCGTCGGCGACCCGGCCGGGATCGGGCCGGAGATCGCGCTGAAGGCCGCACGCGATGCGGAAGTGCGTGCGGTCTGCCGTCCCATTCTTGTGGGCGATGTGCGCATCCTTGAGCGTCAGGCCAAGTCGTGCGGACTTAAGGTCGCGCTGCACGCGGTGAAGAACACCGGCGAAGCGGACTGGTCCGGCACGCAGATCAACGTGCTCGATTGCCCGGTGGACGAGGCGGAGACGCTTGCCTTTGGCGCTGTCAGCGCCGCCGCCGGACGCGCCTCGATCGCCTTCTGCCGCGCGGCTGTGAAGGCGGCGCTCGCCGGCGAGGTCGATGCGGTGGCCGCCGCACCGCAGAATGAAACTTCGGTGGCCATGGCCGGCATCAAGTTCGACGGCCATCCGTCGTTCGTGGCGCGCGAGACCGGAACGCCCGAGGACGAAGTGTTCATGATGCTCTGCTTCGGCGGCACCCGCATCGCCCATGCCACGCTGCACCGGAGCGTGCGCGACGCGATCGCCGAGATCACGCCCCAACGTATCGGCCGGGTTTTACGCACAACCGACCGCGCGCTGCGTCGCCTTGGCATCGGACAGCCGAACATCTGCGTGAGCGGGCTCAATCCCCACGCCGGCGAGGGCGGCCTGTTCGGCCGCGAGGAGATCGAGATCATCGGGCCTGCCATCGCGCAGGCGCAGGCCGAAAGCATCTCGGTCACGGGCCCCGTCGGCGCCGACATCATGTTCCAGAGCAAAGGCTTCGATGCCTTCGTGGTGATGCTGCACGACCAGGGGCATATCGCCGCCAAGGTGCTGGCCCCACATGCGGTCGTGGCGCTCACCATCGGCGCGCCGATCCTGTTCGCCTCCGTCGCCCACGGTACCGCCCACGACATTGCAGGCAGGGGGATCGCCAGTCCTGCGGCACTGATCGAGGCCATCCGCCAGTTCAGCGGCGCGCTGCGCGCCTGATCGCGCTGCCACTTACGCTGCGCGCACCGTCTCGAGGAATTTTTCCGCCTGCAGCTTCAGAATGTTGCCCTCGGTCGCAAGCTGGCTGGCGAAGGAGAACACCTGATGCGCCACCGCACCCGTGGTGCTGGCGTCGGCTTCCAGCGTCTTGATCCTGTTGCTGACGCTGTCGGTGCCTTGCGCCGCCTCCTGCACGTTGAGTGCGATCGCCTGCGTGGCGGCGTGCTGGTTCTCGACCGCTGCGGTGATTGATGTTGCGATCTCGGACACGCGGTGGATGATCCCGCCGATCTCCTTGATCGCCGACACCGCGTCTTTGGTGACCGTCTGAACGTCGGCGATCTGCGCGGCAATCTCCTCCGTCGCCTTCGCGGTCTGGTTCGCCAGATGCTTGACCTCGGCGGCCACCACCGCAAAGCCGCGTCCGGCGTCGCCGGCGCGCGCTGCCTCGATCGTGGCGTTGAGCGCCAAGAGGTTGGTCTGCTCGGCGATGTCGGTGATGAGCTTCACCACGTTGCCGATGCGCTCCACCACTTGCGACATTTGCGTGATGCGTGCGTCGGTCAGGGCCGCGCCGCGCACCGCCTGGCCGGCGATGTCCCGCGAATGCTGCGCCTGCTGGCCGATGTCCGCGATTGACGCGGCGAGCTGGTCCGATGCGGCGGCCACCGAGCGGACGTTGCGCGACGCCTCGGTTGCCGCCACCGACGCCGAATTGGCGAGATGGTGCGTCTGTTCGGCGGTTTCCGCCAAAGACTTCGCGGTGGCCTGCAATTCGCCGGTGGCCCGCGACACGGCGTTCACCACCGCCCCCACAGCCTGCTCGAATTCGTCGGCGAGCCGCCGCGTCTGCTCCTTGCGCAACGACGAGGCCTGTTCGAGGGCGCGTTGTTGCTCCGCTTCCAGCTCCCGCACGCGCTGGATATTGCTGCGGAAGATATTCGCGGCGCGCGCGGCGTCCCCCACTTCGTCGCGCCGGTCCTGATACGGGATCTGCCCCGCGCTCTCGCCGCGCGCGAGCGCCATCAACACTTCGGCGATTAGCCGGATCGGCCGGCCGATCGTCACCGACGAGAAGATCGCCGCTGCGAACATGATCAGGATCACCAGCGCGCCGACGATGAAGTTCACCCATGCGCCGCGCCTCTCCTCCTGAACGACAGCGGCGGTCATCTCGTCCACGTTCTGGTCCGCCCTGATGGTCATGAGGTCGAGTGAATCGTTCGCCATCGCGCGGCGAAGCACCGCCTGTTCGCGCAACAACCGGTCCTGCGTTTGCACGGATTGGGCCAGCTGTTCGGCAATGTCTCTCGACCGCAACGGATATTTCAGCAAATCGTCGATCGCCGCCGCCAGCGCCGGATCCCGCGCCATGTGCCGGACTTCCTCAAGCAGGACCGACGCAACGTCGAGACCGGTCAGTATTTGCCGAAGCTCGGCGTCGTCGAAGCGCCCGGCGATGGTGCCCGCCCGCATGAATTCCGCGTTGGCTTGTTGAATATTGCTTTCCAGCGCATGCCGGTTGTTGGCGACCGAAATCTCCCGGCTGTTGAGCAGCACGTCGACCGCTTTGAACCAGGCGGCGTTCTCCGCCGTCCTTTGCTTGCGCAGCGCGATGATCTGCAACTGAATGGCGCCGATTTCCGCTGCGGTTTGCACATAGCTGCTGAACGCCTCTTTTGCGGTTGCAAGAAGCTGTCGGTCCGTTTCATGCGTCGCGATCGCAAGCGCTCCCTCATACGCGAAATTGGCGTCCCTCGCCCGGCCTTGGAGATGCTGTAGAATTTGGGTGACCTCCGCTGCCTCGGCCGCAAGCCGGATATCGCGATCGATAGAGTTCAATTCGCTGAGAATGATTTTGGCTTCGATCGCGGACTGTTGCAGATCGCGGCTTTTGGCGGCGGCGTCGATCATGCCGCGCGTGATCTGATTGACGCGTGCCTGGTTGCCGACCATGCCGGCCACGAGAATGAGGCCGATCAGCGCCGAGGCGCCGAGCTTCGTGCCGATGCGAATTTTCAGCCTGTCCATCGACCGCGCCGCTGAAGGATGCGAACTCGCCCCTATCACATAGTCGTTAAATTTCTTTAGCGGCCGTTAACGCTGCGCGCCCGGCGCTCGCATCGGAAGGTGGCGCCGAGGTGCGGGGAGAGGTGTCGGGAAATGCGGGGTCAGCCCCGCGCGCCGCGTTGCGCGGCGAAGCCTTCGTACCCGGGCGCCGGTTCGAGCTGGTCGAACCAGTTGAACCCCATTTCCTTGACGATGCGGTTGGAGATCACGATCAGCCGGGCGTCGCCGGCCTCGCCGGCGATGTGCTGGTGGATGGTGTAGGGCGGTACGTAGATATAGTCGCCGCGCTTCCAGCTATAGGCCCTGGGTTCCGCCTCCCATTCCCACTTGAAGGCATCGAGGCAGTCGAACTTCATATCCCAGTGCAGGTCGTAGCCCGCGCCCTCCACGACGAAGATGATCTCCTCCCACATGTGGCGGTGCTTTCCGGAGCGCTCGCCCGGTTTGAGGAACTGCATGTAGGCCTCGACGCAACATTCGCGCGTATTGAGCTTGTGGTGCACGAGATGCTTGATCAGCCCGTCGGCGCACCGCTCCCAGGGCATGTCCTCCGCGGCCACAAGATTGAGC
>DATLYX010000084.1:0-13656 GCA_035574295.1 Xanthobacteraceae bacterium | reverse complement strand
CGCGAAGATCGACGGCCGCCCGGCAATGCCGCACGTCGCGCCGTTGCCCACCCTACAGCTCAGTGGAGCGGCAGCGACAGCCGGGATCGCGACGGCGGTCGGAACGGTTCGCGGCGTCAGTTTTCAGCAACCGTAGGGTGGGCAACGGCGCGAAGATCGACGGCCGCCCGGCAATGCCGACATCGCGCCGTTGCCCACCCTACAGCTCAGTGGAGCGGCAGCGACAGCCGGGATCGCGACGGCGGTCGGAACGGTTCGCGGCGTCAGTGGGTCGCGGCCGGCGTTTCCATGGCGGCCACGCGGTTCTTCACCGCCTCCTGCACCTTCTCGAAGGCGCGCACCTCGATCTGGCGCACGCGCTCGCGCGAGACGCCGAATTCCTCGGCCAGTTCTTCGAGCGTCACCGGATTGTCGGACAGCCGACGCGCCTCAAAGATGCGGCGCTCGCGCTCGTTCAGCACGCTGAGCGCATCGGTGAGCGCGCGCTTGCGGTTGTCGAGCTCTTCGCGCTCGGCAATCACGGTCTCCTGGTCCTCGCTCTCGTCGGCGAGCCAATCCTGCCATTCGCCGGATTCGCCGTCGTCGCGGATGGGCGCGTTCAGCGAGGCGTCGCCGCCGAGGCGGCGGTTCATCTCGATCACGTCGCTCTCGGTGACGCCGAGACGCTTGGCGATGGTCGACACCTGCTCGGGCCGCAGATCGCCTTCCGACAGCGCGGAAATCTTGCTCTTGGCCTTGCGCAGGTTGAAGAACAGCTTCTTCTGGTTGGCCGTGGTGCCCATTTTCACCAGCGACCAGGAGCGCAAAATGTATTCCTGGATCGCGGCCTTGATCCACCACATGGCGTAGGTGGCAAGGCGGAAACCCTTGTCCGGCTCAAACCGCTTGACCGCCTGCATCAGGCCGACGTTGCCCTCCGAGATCACCTCGGAAATGGGCAGGCCGTAACCGCGATAGCCCATGGCGATCTTGGCCACGAGGCGCAGGTGGCTGGTGACGAGCTTGTGCGCCGCCTCGCGGTCGCCATGCTCGCGCCAGCGTTTGGCCAGCATATATTCCTCCTGCGGCTCCAGCATCGGGAACCGCCGGATCTCCTCAAGATAGCGGGTAAGACCGCGCTCGGCGGTCAGGATCGGCAAGGCCGTCGTCTGGGCCATGGTAGCGCCCTCCAATGTTTGCCCCCGAAATTCGGCAGGCGATCGAAGCCGCCGCTCCCTTGAGCCGGCGGCACGGATCAAGTTCCGACCGTTAAGGCTGGTCGTCGTTCCAAGCATAGCTGACTAAATGGGGCGAAAGGAAGATTTGGGCTTTCACTTACCCGTTAGATCGGCGCGCCGCGAATTCACCAACATGTTGCAGATTAAAGAAAATTAACCATCCGCCCGGTTGGTGCGAGCCCCCGACAGTGCATTGCGCAAACGCGCCAAATCCGCCGGAAGTTCCGACCGAAACTCGAAAATTTCCCCTTTGGTCGGGTGCTGCACGGTCAATAGATATGCATGCAGCGCTTGCCTTCCAAGGGCTGCCAGGGCGGCACGGGCGTCTTCGGGCAGCAGGCTCTCCTTGGTCCGGAAGCCGCGACCATAGAGCGCATCGCCCAGCAGGGGATGGCCGGCATGGGCCAGATGCACCCGAATCTGGTGGGTGCGGCCGGTCTCCAGCCGGCAGGCCAGCAGACTGGCCACGGCGGCGCCGCTCCCCGGGTAACACTCGAGCACCTGCCAATGGGTGACCGCCGGGCGGCCGTCAGGCCGCACCGCCATGCGCTCGCGGCTGCGGGGGTGGCGGCCGATCGGGGCGGCGATGGTACCCTTGGGGCGGTCGGGGACGCCCCAGACAAAGGCCAGATAGCCGCGCCGCAGCGGACCGTGGCGGCCGTGGTCGGCGAATTGCGCGGCCAGCGCCTGATGGGCGCGGTCGGTCTTGGCGACGACCATCAGGCCGGAGGTGTCCTTGTCCAGGCGATGCACGATGCCGGGCCGTTTCACGCCGCCGATGCCCGAAAGACTGTCGCCGCAATGGGCGATCAACGCATTGACCAGCGTGCCGCTGCCGTGGCCGGCGGCGGGATGCACCACCAGACCCGGGGGCTTGTCGATGACGATGATCGCGTCGTCCTCGTACACGACGTGGAGTGGAATCGATTCGGGCGCGGGTTTTGCGGGCTCGGGCGGCGGCAAGGCGACGGTGATCGTGTCGCCCGCAGCGAGGCGGTAGTTCGGGTCGCGAATCGCCTGCCGGCCAATGCTCACGTGGCCGTCGAGAATCAAGGTTTTGAGACGCGAGCGGGAGAGGGCGACGCGCGCGGCGAGCAGCCGGTCCAGCCGCTCCCCGGCTTCGGATGCGGCAACCGCGATTTTCAGTTTGCGCCGGTTCGCCATGTGAATCTCAAAATCTCAATGTGAATCGCAAGTCGGCTTGCGCCGATACGCCGAAGTTACCACGCACCGGCCAAACGGCGGCCGCGCGCTTGTTCGGCTTCGCAGGCGGGTGCTACCCTTCGCGCGCAACATGGAGGCGGCCATGGCAAGCTCGCGACGCATGACCGGCGCAGAGGCGAAAAGCAAGAGCAATGCGGTTGCAGCGAAGGCGGCGAAAGACGCTCCCGCCACCGACGGCAAGATCATCGTCGGCAAGAGCCGCAAGTTCGAAATGCTCGACCTGCATTTCGGCAACCGGCACGGGCTGATCACCGGGGCGACCGGAACCGGCAAGACGGTGACGCTGCAGGTGCTGTCGGAGGGTTTTTCCAGGGCCGGGGTGCCGGTGTTCGCGGCCGACATCAAGGGCGATCTGTCGGGGATCGCCGCGGCAGGGGAGCCCAAGGAGGCGCTCATCAAGCGCGCCGCCGACATGGGGCTCAGCTATCAACCGGACGAATTTCCGGTGACGTTCTGGGACGTGTTCGGCGAGCAGGGGCATCCGATCCGCGCCACGGTGTCGGAGATGGGGCCGCTCTTGTTGTCGCGCATCATGCAGCTCAACGACACGCAGGAGGGCGTGCTCAACATTGCCTTTCGGGTGGCGGACGAGCAGGGGCTCGCGCTTCTCGATCTGAAGGATTTGCGGGCGATCCTGAGCTTCGTCGCCGACAATGCCGGCGAGCTGCAGAAGCAGTACGGCAACGTGTCGGCGGCAACGGTCGGCACCATCCAGCGGCAGCTCCTGGTGCTGGAGAATCAGGGGGCGGCCGCGTTCTTCGGCGAGCCGGCGCTCGATCTTGCCGACTTCATGCGCACCGACCGCGACGGCCGCGGCATGATCAACATCCTCGCCGCGGACAAGCTGATCGACAATCCGCGGCTCTATGCGACGTTTCTCCTGTGGCTGCTGTCGGAATTGTTCGAGAGCCTGCCGGAGGTGGGCGATCCGCCGAAGCCGAAGCTCGTGTTCTTCTTCGACGAGGCGCATTTGTTGTTCAACGATGCGCCGAAGTCGCTGCTGGAGAAGATCGAGCAGGTGGTGCGGCTGATCCGCTCCAAGGGCGTGGGCGTGTATTTCGTGACGCAAAACCCGCTGGACGTGCCGGAGACGGTGCTGGGGCAGCTCGGCAACCGCGTGCAGCACGCGCTGCGCGCGTTCACGCCGCGCGAACAGAAGGTGGTGAAGGCGGCGGCGGAGACGTTCCGGCCCAACCCGAAGCTGAACACCACGCAAGTCATCACCGAGCTGGGCAAGGGCGAGGCGCTGGTGTCGTTCCTGGAAGGCAACGGCGTGCCGTCGGTGGTGGAGCGGGCGATGATCCGGCCGCCGGCCGCGCGCATCGGGCCGGTGACGCCGGCGGAACGCAGCGCGGTGATCGCGCGCAGCCCGCTCAAGGGCAAATACGACACCGCGGTCGATTCCGAATCCGCCTACGAGCTGCTGCAGCAGCGCATGCGCGAGGCGGCGGAAGCGCCGGCACCCGGCCAGGCGCAGGGCGGCGTGCTCGGACAGCTCGGCAATATGCTCGGCACCATCTTCGGCACCAACCGGCCGCGCGGGGAGCGGCTTTCGACCGGCCAGCGCATCACGCGCGAGGTGACGCGCACGGTCGCCAACCGGGTGGCCGGACAAATCGCCGCCGACGTCGGAAAGTCCGTGGCCGGTTCGCTCGGCGGCTCGATCGGTCGCGCGATCGTGCGCGGCACGCTGGGCGGAATCCTGCGGCGGTGATCGAAAAACGCGCAGCGCGCTTGCCCGGTCGCGGGTTCAAGGCTATGTGAAAATCCCGCGGCCCCGCTCCCTTCGTCTAGCGGCCCAGGACGTCGCCCTCTCACGGCGAAAACAGGGGTTCGAGTCCCCTAGGGAGCGCCAAGGATTTCAATTATCCCCGCCGCGCCATTAAGAGAACACCTAAAGTCGCGAGCGTGAAGCGCGAGTCGCGAAGGACGACGGCGTGCCCGTCATCCTACGAGGGACGGCTTTGCCGGCCACCTCAGGATGACGGATGTTGAGTCGAATGAATGGCGCGGCGCTGCCATCGAAGGTTCAAACGCACGAGCGCCTGCGCGTAGCACACCCCGGCCGCAACGCTGTCGATCAGGGGGACGGTGCAGCCCGTGGCGAGCCGCCGCGCCACTCCGGCGAGACCCGCACCTCCAAGGATGACGGCATCGGCGCCATCGTTCCGAACGCAAGCGGCGATCAGGTCGGCAAGCGGCGCAAGGGCGGCGTCAGGCGCGGCGGCAACGTCGCCGCCCCCCATCGGGAGCGCATGGATCGAAGCGATGCGCATGCCGTATCCCAGCGACTGAAAAAGTTCTTCGAGAATCGGAATCCAGCCGGTACCGGCGGTCACGATCGAGAACCGCTTTGCCACCGTCGCTGCCACGGCGCAAGCGGCGTCGGCGAGAGTCACGACCGGGCACGTTGCGGCATTTCTGATCGCGGCCAGGCCAGGCTCGCCGAAGCAGCCGAGCAATACGACGTCGAACGACTGCGCGGCGGACGATTTACGGTAAGCGGCCATAGCCGCAACACCCGCAACCGCGAGATCCTCGCGCGTCGCGATGTAGGGTACTCCGTGGGGAGCTGTAACGGCGGTCAGTTCGACATCCGGGGCCAGCAGCGGCGCGCCCTCGCGTACCAGCAACGCCGTAATGTCCGTGGAGGTATTGGGATTGATGAGCAGCAGCCGCACAGACACTCCTCTCGACAGGTCATACGGCCTGCGGCAACCACGTCGCAAGGCCGGGGAACGCCATCAACAGGCAGGTGAAAAGAATCAGGATGACGATGTAAGGCAGAACGCCCCAGGCCACGTCTTCAATTCCTCCCTTGTCCGGGCGCACTCCGTGTACGACGAACAGATTCATCCCTACGGGCGGGGAGATCAGGGCCATCTCGCACATGAGAATAATGAAGATGCCGTACCAGATGGGATCGACGCCGAGCGCCGTCACCAGCGGATAGGTAATGGGCACGGTCGCCACGAGCATCGACATGGCGTCCATGAACATGCCGAGCACAAGATAAAACAGGATCAAGAGCAGCAAAATCTCGATGCTCGACAGACCGAAGGATGTGACCCACTTGGTCAATTGGCCGGCAACGCCCGACAGGCTGACAAGCAGATTGAGGACAAAAGCCGAGACGATGATCAGCAGGACCATCCCCGAAATCTTCGCCGACTGCACGAAGCATTTTCGCAGCAGCGCGAGCGACATGCGGCCGGACATCCAGGTCAGCAGCAGCGCCGCGACGACGCCGAGTGCGGCGGATTCCGTCGCCGTCGCTATGCCGAGATAGATCGACCCCATGACGAGGCCGAATATGACCAGCGGCGGGACCAGATGAATGAGAAGCCGAAGGCGCTCGACTAGCGGCGGTACGGACTCCTGTCGGCGCTCGCCGCGCCACAAGCTGGCGGCAAAGATGTAGCCCATGAAGCATAAGGCGAGAAGAATGCCGGGAATCACTCCGGCCATGAACAGCTTGCCGATCGAATTCTGCGTCAGCGAACCATAGACGATCATGTTGACGCTGGGCGGGATGAGAATGCCGAGCGTGCCGCCTGCCGCAAGGCTGCCGAGCGAGTCGCGGACCGCATATTTGCGCACAGAGAGCGCCGGCAGGGCGACGGTGCCGACCGTGGCCGCCGTCGCCACGGAGGAACCAGAGGTCGCCGCGAACAGAGCGCAGCAGCCGATGTTGGTGTGCAGCAGGCCGCCGGGGATGCGCGACAGCCATGCTGCAAGCGCGACATACATACGATCGGCGATGCCGCTGCGCAGCAGCAGCTCGCCAAGCAGGACGAACAGGGGAATTCCGGTCAGAAGATTGTCGTTGAGCACGCTCCAGACCACGGCGGCCGCCGATTGCAGGAACGAAGGGCCGTAGAGATAAACCCCGCCGCCCACGCCGACCGCCATCATCACCACTGCAACCGGTATGCCGATCAGCATCAAGCCAATCATGACGCCGAATGCAGCAAGGGTCATTTCCATGCTCACGGCACGGCTCCTTGATTGGCTTGATTTGCGCGGCCGCGTTCGGCGAGATCGGCCAGTTCCTCCTTGAGTTCTTCCTTGGCGCTCTTGGGCTGGAACTCGTGGTTAAGCACCGCGATGCGGCCGGCCGCAAGCAGAAACGTGGCCCGCAGTGCATACGCCACGGCGCAAATCGCGAAGGCGACCATGCCCGCATACCAGACGCTCTGCGGCCAGACGAGGCGCGTTGCCCACGGCGTCGGGGCCGTGCTGCCGTAGGCGATCGAATCCTTCAGCACATCCGCGCATATGATCACGATCAGCAGCGCCAGCCCCGCCAGCATGACGCTCGAAAGCCAGTTCAACGCCACCTGCAGGCGGCTCGGCAGCAGCTCGTGCACGACATCGACGCGAATATGATTGCGCCCGATGACGGCAAGGGTGAAGCCCAGCGTCGAGCCGACGGCGAGCGCGTAGCCGCCCAGTTCGTCGGCACCCTGCAGCGAGGTGTTGAAGAGCTTGCGCGCTATCGCCTCGGCCGAAACGAAGAACGACAGAAACAGGAATACGAAGCCGAAAATGTCCGCCAGGATGCGTTCAACGCGTGCCATGCAGCACTCCTGCAGCGTCGCGCTCAACCGGAACAGCGTCGGCCGGCGGCGCCAAGCCAGGCGACCGCCGGCCCTCCTCTCATTTCAACCCCACGACCGGGCCGACGGCTTTACGCCAGTTCCTCGAGCACTCGGGATCGATCCGGTCGCATTGCTCCGCCCAATTCGGCAGCGAGGACTCCTGCATCGCTTTGCGGGCGAACTCGATGTCGGCCGAATTGACGGCGACCGATGTCAATTTGTAACGCTTTCCAGTCGTGCAAGGATCCTTGCCGGAATTGCAGTTCGAGACATCCGCGGAAAGCGCTTCGGCGTATTTCCAGATGTCGTCGACCAGAGTGTTGATCATCGCGGCAAGCTTGGCCTGTTGATCGGGCTTGAACTTGCTCCAGGTTGCGAGCCTGATGCCGTAGCCGTTCATTCCGAACTGGAGGCCGATCGGCAGGACGTGGGTGGTGACCTCGGGCCAGCCGGCGGCGTTGGCCGATGCCGGCGACGTCAGCCCGCAGTCAACCACACCGAGCGAAAGCGCTTGATGCGTCTCCGGGAAGCTCATGGGAACCGCCGTGGCGCCGAGCGACTGGAAAAACCTCGCCTGGATCTGATCGAAGACGCGGACCTTCATTCCCTTGACGTCGTTGAAGCGTTCCACCGGCTTGCGGCAGAAGAGCACCTGCGGGCCGAAGGGCCACACGCCCAACAGCTTGACTTGAAATTGCTTCTGCAGCCGGCGGTCCAGCACCTCCAAATAAGCGTCGCCGACCTGTCGTGCGGACTTGAAGTCCGGCGCGGCGCCGACGAGGTCGAGCCCGAGTGTCGCCGGCTCGTCGCGCGAGATCACCGACATGCGCAACGACACCATTTCGAAAAGTCCGGACTTCATGATGCGGAGCTGATCCACATCCTTGATCCCGGTCGTGTCGATCGGCTTGTAATCGACACTGATAGGTAACCCCGACTTCTCCGCCAAATTCTCGAAGAACGGCTGCTCCTTGTTCTTCTGGATAAGACCGCTGGCGATCGGCTGCCCGAGCACCTTGAGCGTGATCTTGTCCTGCGACTGCGCCGGGCCGTTGAATGCGGCGAGCGCCAGTACCACAAACCCCGTCCGGACATATCTGAAAAGCATCATCTCCCTCCCTCCCTCTTCGATTTGATCTAGACGTGCCGTCGTCGCAGCCAGCGTCACGACACGTCGCCACTGACGCCGGCAAGCACGGCGCGTATGTTCGGTGTCTGAACGATCTTGTCCCTCAGCGCCAGCTCGGACTCGACATGAGTGAGGTGGCGCGTCATCAGCGAAACGGCGGCCGTTGCATCGCGGCGAGCGACGGCGTCCAGCAAAGCTTTGTGCTCGTCGATCGAGCAAGATAAGCCGTCATTTTGCCGATAGAGCAGAATCACGAGAGAAGTTCTCGAAACGAGATCGCGCAGGATCTCGGCGAGCACCTGATTGCCTGCGCGCTCGGCGATTGCAATGTGGAAGTCGCCGAGCAGACGCGTCGCAAGATTGAGATTTTGCGCTCGGATTGCCCGCTGTTCGCTGACGAGATGACGGCGCAAGAACGAAATGTCCTTGGCGCTCGCGACCGCGACGAACTGCTTGATGAGGGCCCCCTCGATCAGCCGTCGGGCCGCAAACAGCTCCCGCGAATCGCGCACGCTGGGCCGACTGACGAATGCTCCGCGTCCGCGGTAGAGAGTGACAAGATGGTTGGCCGCAAGCTCGACAAGCGCCTGCCGAACCTTCGTGCGGCTGATGCCGAAAATATCGGCAAGGACCTCTTCAGTGAGCTTGGTGCCGGGAGCAAGCCGTTGCTGCAGAATGGCGGCCGTTATCTGGGCGACGATATCGCCGCTACTGACCCTGCGGGTCGCCACCGCGCGTCGCGCTTTGGCCGCTCGGCCCATGCCCCCTCCCATTTTTTGCACACAATTTTATTAAATATTGTATTCAATTGACTCCGGGCCGACAAGCCCGAAAATGGGGTGCGACAGTCCGATCGGGCGCACGCCGAGAGAAAGCGCAGCACGATGAGCATGCTTCAGATCACTGCCGGGCCGTTCGTTTTTTCCGCCCGATTCGAAGAAGAAGTGGCGCCCAAGACCTGTGCCACATTCCGCAAACTCCTGCCCTTCGTGAGCAAAATCATTCATGTCCGCTGGAGCGGGGAGGCGGTCTGGATCCCGCTTGGACAACGCGACTTCGGACTGCCGTTCGAGAGCCCAACGAGTTATCCGGCGCCGGGCGAGATCATTATTTATCCCGGCGGGATCAGCGAAACCGAAATCCTTCTCGCCTACGGCGCCGTTCGTTTCGCGAGCAAGGCAGGTCAACTCGCCGGCAATCACTTTGCAACGATTACCACCGGGATCGACAAGCTGGCCGACATGGGGCGCCTTACGCTGTGGAATGGCGCACAACCGATCCGCTTCGAAATCGCTTGAACGGCGATCGGAGCGACATGCAGGACGAATACGGCAGCGTTACATGGGGACGATACGCAGGGAGATGCATCGATGGCGGGCAACAAGACCTATCCGCGCGATCTCTTGGGGTACGGCAGAATGCCGCCGCATGCGCGATGGCCGGGCGACGCAAAAATTGCGGTCCAATTCGTCCTGAACTACGAGGAGGGAGGTGAGAACTGCATTCTGCACGGTGACGCCGCCTCCGAGGCGCTGCTTTCCGATGTGGTGGGCGCCCAGCCCTGGCCCGGAAAGCGGCACATGAATGTCGAGTCGATGTACGAGTATGGCGCCCGCGCCGGGTTCTGGCGCCTTTGGCGTTTGTTCAACGACCGACATTGCCGTTTGACCATTTACGGCGTCGCCACCGCGCTGCAGCGCAGCCCGGAGCAGGTTGCAGCAATGAAAGAAGCGGGCTGGGAAATCGCCTGTCACGGATTGAAATGGATCGAATACAGGGATTTCACGCGCGAAGACGAACGCGCGCACATTGCGGAATCGGTCCGCATCCATACCGAGGTCACGGGCGAGCGGCCGTTGGGTTGGTACACGGGGCGCTGTTCGGAGCACACCTTGGGTCTGGTCATGGAGTACGGGGGCTTTCTCTATGTCTCCGACAGCTACGCCGACGATCTGCCCTATTGGGTGAAGGGCCCCGGCGGCTGGCAGCTCATCATTCCGTACTCGCTCGATGCCAACGACATGCGGTTCGGCTCCGCGCCCGGCTTCAACAGCGGCGATCAGTTTTTCACTTATCTGAAAGACACGTTTGACGTGCTCTATGCAGAGGGCGACGAGCGTCCGCGCATGATGTCGGTGGGCCTGCACTGCCGCATCGCCGGACGGCCGGGGCGCTTCGCAGCGGTGGCCCGCTTCCTCGATTACGTGCTGTCGCATGAGCGCGTGTGGCTGCCGCGCCGCATCGATATCGCCCGCCACTGGCACAAGGAACATCCGCCGCGGGAGAGCGGTTGATGGGCGAGCCGGTTCTTGGCCGCCGTTTGATGGCGCTTTTGGATTTGCTTGCACGGTATAGCGACGAGCCCGGAAAACTGACGCGCCTTTATCTGTCGCCCGCCCACAAGGCGGCGGTGGCGGAACTTGCCGGCTGGATGCGGACTGCAGGGCTCGCCGTATCGGTCGACGCGCTCGGCACGCTCACCGGCCGTTACGAAGGCTCACGGCCCAACGCGCCGGCCCTGTTGATCGGCTCGCATATCGATACGGTGCGGGATGCCGGTCGATATGACGGGGCGCTCGGCGTGCTGGCCGGCCTCGTTGCGGTGGAGGAACTGGCAAGGCGCTCGGAGCGCATGCCCTTT
Source organism: Xanthobacteraceae bacterium (assembly GCA_035574295.1). Lineage (GTDB taxonomy): Bacteria > Pseudomonadota > Alphaproteobacteria > Rhizobiales > Xanthobacteraceae > PNAI01. The sequence continues at coordinate 2,844 of DATLYX010000084.1, read as the reverse complement.
GCCATCGAGGTTGTGGCGTTCGGAGACGAGGAAGGAGTGCGCTTTCCCACGACGCTTCTGAGCTCCCGCGCGTTGGCCGGACAGTTCGATCCTGCCTGGCTCGACATGACCGATGGCGAAGGCATCACCCTGCGGCAGGCACTCATCGAGTTCGGCTGCGAGCCGGGACACATCAGCGCGATCGCGCGGCATCCGGACCGGGTGCTGGGCTATATCGAGGCGCATATCGAGCAAGGTCCGACGCTGGAGCAAGCGGGCGCGCCGGTAGGGGCGGTCACCGCGATCGCAGGCGTGAAGCGGCTTTCCGTCAATGTCCGCGGCGAAGCCGGCCATGCCGGGACGGTGCCGATGCACCTGCGTCGCGATGCGCTCACTGCGGCTTCGGAGATGATCCTCGCCATTGAACGGGGTGCCCGCGCCGCGGGCAATGTGGTCGCCACGGTCGGCCGTGCCGACATCATGCCCGGGGCGCCGAACGTCATTCCGGGCAAGGTTGCCTTCAGCATCGACGTTCGCGCGCCCAACGATGCGGATCGAGACGGAGCGCTCCTCGACATCATGCGGGCGATGGAGCAGATCGCCGACAAACGCGGAGTCCGATTGGTCAGCGAAGTGGTTCACGAAGCGGCTGCGGTCGCTTGTTCGCCATGGATGACGGAACACCTGATGCAGGCGATCCGCCGCCAGGATCTTCCTGCGCCGATGTCGGTTTCCGGCGCCGGCCACGACGCAAGCGTCATGGCGTCGCTTTGCCCCATCGGAATGTTGTTTGTCCGTTGCGCGGGAGGCATCAGTCACAGTCCGCAGGAATCTGTTGCGGTCGAGGATGCGGATGTCTGCATGCGCGTGTTGCTCGATTTTATCCGAACTTTTTCCGCACCGCCGTCAGCCGGCAAGCTCGATTAGCATGTCCAGGCCCAAGGACGGTTCCGCTACTGCCCGCAAGGTTTCGCCGCCGCGCGCAAGGTTGGCGGTCTAAACGACGATGATGTCGGCGTCGGGCGGGGCCGCGAACAGCCGTTCCACCTCCGCCTTGCGGCGCTCGAGCACGAGCCGCTGGTTGATGTAGCCCTTGTCGGTGATCTCGTTGGCGTCGATGGAGGGCGGTTCGCCGAGCAGCAAAATCCGGGCGATGCGCGTGCTGAGGCCGGGGTGATCGGCGTTCCATTGGCCGATGGCGCGGAGCAGGTGTTCGCGCACGCGCGCATCGCGCGCGAGCTCGGCGGGCGGCACGCCGGCGGCCACACTCTGGCAGCCGGCCGGATTGAGCCAGGCGAGCACGCCCACGTGCTCGCGGTCGGCGCCGGCGATCACCGCATCCTGCAACAGCGGCGAGCAGGCGGCGAGCAGGCCGATGCGCAGCGCGCCGACGTTGACCCAGGTTCCGGTCTGCAGCTTGAAATCCTCGGCAAGGCGGCCGTCGAACAGCAATCCTTGCGTGGGATCGGCGGCATCGAGGAAGCGCACCGCATCGCCCGGCCGATAAAAGCCGTCCTCGTCGAACGCGGCCGCCGTGAGGTCGGGGCTCTTCCAATAGCCGGGCGTCACATTCGGCCCGCGCACGCGGATTTCCTGCTTGTCGCCGGACGGCACGAGCTTCAGCTCCACGCCGGGCACCGGCACGCCGATCACGCCGGCGCGGTCGGTAAGAAAATGCGCGGCGGTGGACAAAGGCGAGGTTTCGGTGGTGCCCCAGGAGGAGGTCATGGGGATGCGCTCGCCGGTGATGCGCGCGGCCACGGCCTCAAGGCGAGACCACATGTCCTGCGGCAGCGCGGCGCCGGCGTAGAAGATCAGGCGCAACTTGGCAAAAAAGCTGCGGGCGAGCGTTTCGTCCTTCTCCAAATGGGGCAGCAGCGCGCCGTAGCCGGCCGGGACGTTGAAATAGACGGTCGGGCTGATCTCCGAGAGATTGCGCACCGTCTCGCCGATGAGCGCCGGCACCGGCTTGCCGCCGTCGATGTAGAGCGTGCCGGCGTTGCGCAGCACCATATTGAAATTGTGGTTGGCGCCGAAGGTGTGATTCCAGGGCAGCCAATCCACGAGCACGAGCGGCTGTTCGGCGAGGAACGGCCAGATTTGCGCGATCTGCTGCTGGTTTGCGGTGAGCATCAGGTGGGTGTTGATCACCCCCTTGGGGAAGGCGGTGGAGCCCGAGGTGAACAGGAACTTGGCCACGGTATCGGGCCGGATCGCCGCCACCGCGGCATCCACCGCGCGCGTGGAGCGCTCCGCGGCGAGCTCAGCAAACGGCGTCACGCGCTCGAGGTTGGCGTTGTTGAGGCCGGCGACGAGCTCGCTCGCGGTCAGATCGAGCGCGGCGAGGGCCTTGGCGAACGGGGCGGTGTCCGCGACGTAGACGAGACCGGGCGCAAGCAGCCGATGGATGTGCTTGAGCTTGCCGAAATCCTGGCTTTGCAGCGAGTAGGCGACGGAAATCGGCGCCACGGGCACGCCGGCGCAGAAGCCGGCCAGCATCAGAAGCGCGTGCTCGATCGCGTTGCCGGAGAGGATCATCACCGGCCGTTCGGCGGAGAGTCCGCGCTCAATGAAGGCCGCCGCGATGTGGTCCACGCGGCGCCGGGCCTCCTCGTAGCGCAGTTCGTACCATGCGTTGCCGCGACGCTCGGCAAGGAAGATGCGCGCGGGCGCGGTTTCAACGGCGGCGCGAAACACTTTTGCCAGGTTGGTCTCGAAGGGCAGGAGCGGCGTCTGCGACCGCAGGAGCGTGGTGCCGTTCGGTCCCGCGCTTCGCTCGACGGCAACGGGCGCAAAGGAGATCGACCGCAGCGGCGGGCGTGCGGACACGCGAGCAACGGTTGCCATGGGCGAGGTGCCGGCCAT
>DATLYX010000083.1:0-39982 GCA_035574295.1 Xanthobacteraceae bacterium | reverse complement strand
CTCGATGCCGCAACCCGCCGCCTGGAACTCAAGGTGTCCGACGAGGAACTTGCCCGCCGGCGGGCTCAATGGCGCGCCCCGCCGAAACCCAAGCGCGGCTATGCCCGGCTCTATGTCGACCGCGTCATGCAGGCGGAGCAGGGATGCGATTTCGACTTTTTGCGCGCGGCGCGTTGAGAACGTTCTTCCGACCGGCCGTGGAATGGAACGTTCATCCCTTTACGCGGTATCGTCGTCGCGTACCTTTTCGCAGTATCGTAGTCGCATACGTTAATGAGGCTCCCCGCGACAATCGGCGAACGGGTGACCCAAGGAGTTGATCATGGCCGCAGTGCTTGAGCAGGAAGTTGGCCCCGCTTCGATCGAGGCCACGCTCAATTACATCGTCAACGACGGCACCAAGCTCTACACCTACACCGGCGGCCCCGGCTCGCTTGATGTGCGCCACGGCGGCAAGCCCGACCCGCGCGCGATGACCATCCGCAACGGTCGGCTCCACGTGAACGAATTTCAGCTCGAGCGCGAGGGTTTTCGCTTCGTGCGCCACGACACCCAGGTGCGGGATTTCTACGACGCGAACGAAGTCCGCCGTGTCTACTACCCCGAGATGGAAGCGCTGATTAAGGCCGAGAGCGGCGCCGCGCGCGTGGTGGTGTTCGACCACACCCTGCGCACCGCCGACGATGAATTGCGCGAGCGCAGCAAGATTCGCGAGGTCGTGCGCCGCGTCCACAACGACTACACCGAATGGTCGGCCCCGCAGCGCGTGCGCGACATTCTGCCGAACGAAGCCGAGGACCTGCTGCGGCGGCGCTTCGCCATCGTTCAGGTCTGGCGACCGATCAAGCATCCGGTCGAGACCCATCCGCTCGCGATCTGCGACGCCCGCACCGTCTCCGATGACGATCTCGTGATCTCCGAGCGCCGCTATCCTGACCGCATCGGCCAGACCTACGCCGTCACCTACAACCCCCGCCATGTCTGGTACTGGTTCCCGCTGATGCGCCGTGAGGAGGCGCTGGTTTTCAAGGTCTTCGACTCGCTCAAGGACGGCCGCGCCCGTTGGACCGCCCATACTGCCTTCGACGACCCCACCACACCGGCGAACGCCCGGCCGCGCGAAAGCATCGAAATCCGCACCTTGGCCTTCTTCTAAGCCGCCGGAGACCCTGGCGGCCTGCCGCGACCCGCGGTCGCTTCGTCGCTGGGGTCTGGGCTTATTCCGGCCGCGGCATTCGCTCGCTTGCCACGAGCGCCGGGATTTGCATTGATGGCATACAATCTGCCTCGGTGATCGCGGGACGGAAGTGCTCGGCCGCCCGGGCAAAATTCGGGAGGAAAGCAATGTTTTTGCCGAAGATTCTTATCGCGTCGTTCGCGTTTGCAGTCGCGCTGTCCAATGGAACGGCGCTCGCCCAGACCGAAATAAAGTTCGGCCACGTCGGCAACCCCGGCTCGCTGTTCGCCCAGTCGGCCGAACTGTTCGCCAACCGCGTCAATCCCAAGCTCGGCAACAAGGCCAAGGTGGTGGTCTATGGCTCGAGCCAACTCGGTAGCGACACCGAGCTGCTGAAGAAGCTCAAGCTCGGCACCGTTGATCTCGCCCTGCCCTCGACCGTGATGACCTCGGTCGCCGGCGAGTTCGGCGTATTCGAAATGCCGTATCTGGTGCAGAACCGCGCCCACGCCGCCCGCATCGCCAAGGATATCATCCATCCGATCCTTGGGCCGATCGTGGAGAAGCAGGGCTACAAGATTCTCGCGGTCTGGGAGAACGGCTACCGCCACATCACCAATTCCAAGCGGCCCATCGTCAAGCCCGACGACCTCAAGGGGCTGAAGCTGCGCGTGCCCGGCGGCGTCTGGCGCGTGAAGATGTTCCAGGCCTACGGCGCAAGCCCGAGCCCGATGGAGATCAAGGAGGTGTTCGTCGCCCTGCAGACCGGCGTGATGGATGCCCAGGAAAACCCGTTGGCGCAGATCTTCTCCGCCCGCTTCCACGAAGTGCAGAAATATCTGTCGCTCACCGGCCATGTCTACACGCCGGCTTATGTCACCGCCGGTGCGAGCTGGCAGCGGCTTCCCGCCGACGTGCGCAAGATCGTGGAAGACGAGCTGAAGGCGTCCGAGCCGGTCATTCTTGATCTTGCGGAAAAGGTCGACAACGAGCTCGCCCAGAAGATGAAGAGCGCCGGCATCGCCATCAACGAGGCGGACAAGCAGGCGTTCATCAACGCCAGCAGGGCGATCTATCAGGAATTCTCCAAGGAAGTGAAAGGCGGGCAGGAGCTGATCGACAAGGCGCTCGGCCTCGCCAAGGGGTCCTGACCGTCTAATCGGCGTGCCGGGCGGACTGCCCGGCACGTTTTTTTCACCCACAACACCCCCATACGGCCGACCGTCATCGAACATGGCTGCGCTCCGCCGCATCTACGACCGCGTGCTTGAAGCCATCGCAGTGGTCATGATCCTGGCGGTCACGGTCATCGTCTGCTCCGGCTTCATCGCGCGCGGTCTGGGTCAAGCGCTCGTCTGGTATGACGAGGTCGCCTCGATTTCGCTCGCCTGGCTCACCTACTACGGGACGGCACTTGCCGCCCTGCGCGGCGCCCACATCGGGTTTGCAGGCTTTGTCAATTCACTGTCCTCCCGCTGGCGAGTCATTGCGACGGTGACGGCTTCGGCCATTACCATCTCCTTTTTCGCCCTGCTTGCCGTAATGGGCTACCAAGTCGTGCAGGTCATCGCCGGGATCACGTTGGTATCGGTGCCAGAGATATCCCAGTCGTACGCCGCCTCGGTCATTCCCATCACATCGATCCTGGTGATCGGCGCCGAGTTGATTCGCCTGCCCACGTTAATCGAGGAAGCGCGCCGCGGGCCGCTTATCGACCGCGAGCTACAGGAGGCACTGGAGCACGGGCGGATCGCCGCCGGCGGCAAGGAGCCGCGCTCATGACCGCCTCTGTCGCCATCATGCTCGTCGCCATGATCGCCATGGTGATGATCAACGTTCCGATCGCGGTGGCGCTTGGCGTGGTGGCGGTCGGGGCCATTTGGTTGACACAGGGCACCTACATGCTGCCCAACGCGGCGCTGGTGATGTTCGAGGGGGCGACCAATTTTCCTTTGCTCGCAGTGCCGCTCTTCATCTTGGCCGGCGGCATCATGAATGCCTCTTCGATCGCCCGGCGGCTTATCAATCTCGCGAGCGCTCTTCTCGGCTTCATCCGCGGCGGTCTTTCCATGGTGACCGTCGGCTCCTCGATGTTCTTTGCCGAGATTTCCGGCTCGGCCGTGGCCGATGTCGCCGCCCTCGGAACGCTTCTCATCCCGGCCATGAAGCAGCGCGGTTATTCGAAAGAGTTTGCCGCCGCCTGTGTATCCTCCTCGGCGAGCCTCGCCATTATCATCCCACCCTCGATCCCCATGATCCTGTATGCCGCCATGGCCGAGCAGTCGGCGGTGAAGCTGTTCGTGGCCGGCATCATTCCGGGGATTATAGGCGGGCTCGGCCTGATGGCGCTCTGTTACTACTACGCCCGCAAGTACAATTTTCCGGTCGAGGAAGCCCTGCAATTTCGCCGCGTGGCGCGCGCCACTAAGGAGGCCGCGTGGGCCTTGCTCATGCCCATCATTATTCTCGGCGGAATCTTCGGCGGTTTTGTCACCGCAACCGAGGGTGCCGCGCTTGCGGTCCTCGCGGCGCTTGTGATCGCGGTGGTGATCTACCGCGATCTCGACCTCAAGTCGATGTATGCAGCCTGTGTCGACTCCGCATTGCAGACTGCCGTAGTGATGTTGCTGGTCGCCTCGTCGGCGCTGGTAGGCGTCTATCTCACTGAGACGCAGCTGCCGCAGAAGCTGGCCGCCGCCATGGTAAGCGTCACCACGAACCCGTACCTGGTGCTGCTGCTGCTAAACATCTTCTTTCTCATCCTCGGTATGTTTCTACATTCGGCGGCCGCCATCATCCTTACCGTGCCGATCGTGATGCCGCTGGTGAATCAGGTCGGCATCGACCCAATTCACTTCGGTCTCGTACTCACACTTAACCTCGCCATCGGTCAACAGACACCGCCCGTTGCCTCCGTACTGATCGCCGCGTGCTCGATTGCCAAGTCCGACATCTGGGAGACGACGAAGCACAACCTCGGCTTCATCGGCGTGCTGCTCGCGGTGTTGCTGCTCTGCACTTACGTGCCGTGGTTGTCGCTGGTTCTGATCAGGGTGTTCTACGGCGGCTGAGGCGCATCGCAGATTCCGCTCGCGGCCTAAGGCCGCATCTCATCCTTAGGTCCGGATCGCTCATGCTTGGCCCCGGACCGCGCGCGGCGCAGCGCGCGACCGGCTTCCTTTTCCTGGTCACGGCAGAGAGCGGCCTCGAGCGCCGGCACCGATGCACGCACATCCTCCGGCACCACCTCCGGTCCGAACCTGTCGACGAACAGTGTCAGCGGTCCGCGCAGGATGTTTTCGCGATGCTCCGCGAAACGGAACAGCCGCGCGCAGATGTAGTTGACGTAAACCAGCATGGCTCGCGCGCGCGACTGATCGAGCCTGTCGAGCACAAGATGCACCTCGGGGGCGATCTCATCGGCATTCGGCGGCGCGAAGAAGATAGACAAGACTTCCCGGGTTCCGGGTTTCTTGGCGTAAAGCACCTCGAGCGCATCGGCGAGCGCCTTGCGCTGGTCGAACGCAAGCAGGGCCTGGCATTTGAGCACCAAGAGATAAATCTGGAACTCGGTGCCGTCCCGACACAACTCCAACCCCTGATCGTACAGCGACATAGCCCCCTCGAAGTCCCCCTCCAGCATCCGGATCTGCCCGAGAATCGCAAATGACGTGGCGAACGCCACGGTAGATTGATAGGCGTCCTCGACGATTTTGATCGCAAGCGGCCTGTGCCCGCGGTCGATGAAGTAGAGCAGCTTTCCCGCCGCCATCATGAAGATGGGATTGTCCTGCAGGTGCGGCAGGCTCGACAGCACCAGCCGCTCCATCTCGTCTTCGTCCTGCGCCCGAAAATCGTGCTGCGGCAGAAGCAGCGGCCCCGAGGTGAGATACTTCGAGTGGATGCAGGTGGCGAGCATCAGCTTCGCGCGATGGTCGTTGGGATTGGCTTCCAGCGCCGACCTGAGGCGTCGCTCAGTCTCCATCCAGCTTGCCGTGTCGGCGAGCAGATTGGCGGCGTCGTGCATGCGAACCGCGAGCGGCTCATCTGACGGAGTCGGCACTGCTCCGGCACGATAGGTAAGGGTGTCCCAGATTGCAGTCGTAATTTCGTGCGCTGCGGCCTCGACCCGCTTCGGATCGACGGCCGCAGCGGCAGGCGCGCCCTCCGCGACGGTGTGCCGCGACACCCGGAGGATTTGACCGGTCGCAAATTGTTTAAGCGTGATAGCGCAGTCCAGACGGCTGCCGATATTGACGAAGCTCAGCTCCGCGGCAAAGCGCGGCTTTTCGCCGACGAACTGCTCGGCCGGCGGACAATCCGCATCGAGCACGACCTTGCTGTCCTTGGCGGTCTTCCGGTCGAGGCTGTCGTGAAGTTTTTCGGCATAGGATTGGGCAAGCGCCGCAAATGTCCCCACATGTCCAATCCCCCGAACAGGTCCGACCACCAGGAAGGCACCGGCACTGCGGGTGGAGAGCGCGGCCTGCTCGGCTACCCACACATAGCCTTCGCCATACTGGGTCGCGATATAGGCGGGTTTGCGCGCGTTATCCTTGAGCTTGCGACGCAGTCGGTTGATGACGAAGTCGATGTTGCGGTCTGCCGCCTCGGAGCCGACACCGGAAACGACATCGAGCAGCTCGTCGCGTGACAGGACCGACTTTGGGCTCTGCGTGAATTTGATAAGCAGAAGCCGCTCGGCGCGGCTGAACTTAACGGTTGCACCCTCCTCGTCGCTGCCGAATAGAAAGTCCGACTCGAAGGTCATCGATCCGTACTTGACGAACTTCGGCATTTCTCTTCCTGCCTTGGTTTCTCGAAGGATACGGGCGGCTTATTACTCCAAGCGTGATCAGGAAATCCGCGTGGACGATCGACCTGCTGAGGACCCCGCTGCAAATATTTGCGCAACAATCCTGCCCTATCGTTTTACAGCGGCCGATGTTCGCGCTCAAGGACACCGGGTTTTTTGGCCGTTCAATCGCAATGCTGCGCTGCGCAAAGGATCTTTTGCGCAGAGGTGATGCGTATTGCCGATGCCAAAAATTGAGCGGAGGTCATCTTCGTGAAGGCAAGCCGACAAAACGCTACGCGCAAAACGCTGCTCGCCGCCCACACCACCGCGATGCCAGGAATAGCTGCTCCCCGCAGCGAGAAGCTATCCCGGTTTCTTGCATATCTTGCCAGTTGGCGCTCCACCCGACGCGCCGCACACCTGCGACACCTCGACCGCATTATCGACAAGGGCCTCTCTGCCGTCGAGTGACGGCGCAAACACCCCGAACCTCGCATGCGAGCGAACGAGATCGGTTATCTCACCTGGTTGCCCGACAGCGATCCGTCGATCGCCTTGGCGCAAATCCTGCATCGCGAAAAGCAAGAGGCGATCGCGATGTTGCGAGCGACTGGCAGCCCAAATCGGAAGATCCAGAAAATCTCTCAGGCAATTTCTATTGGTTATCTGATTTGGCTGCTGATCCCTCCAACGCGCTGCGATTAAACGGCGCCCGGCCCCTTCATTCTTAAGCAAGGGATCGACTTGAGATCACCAACCGCCGGAACGAGCCCGACCGTCCTGGTCATTGCAGGCTTCGCGCCAGCACCCGCGCCACATGCAAAGCCTCGCGGCCGCTGCCGTCGCGGATCTGCTGCCGGCACGAGGTGCCGTCTGCCACGATGATCGCCTCCGCCGGCGCCTTACGCACGGCCGGCAACAGCGACAATTCTCCCATTGCAAGCGAAACGTCGATGGTCTCCGCGCCGTAGCCGAAGCTGCCGGCCATGCCGCAGCAGCTCGACTCGATCGTCTCCACCGCAAGCTCGGGCACGAGTTTGAGCACCTGCTCCACCGCGGCGAAGGCATCGAACGCCTTCTGGTGGCAGTGGCCGTGCAGGAGCGCCCGCGTCGCCAAGGGCTTGAGCGGCAGCTTCAGCCGCCCCGCCGCAGCCTCGCGCAGCAAAAATTCCTCGAAGGTGAACGACTGTCTCGCAAGACGACGCGCCGCCTCGCCCTTGATCATCGCCAAAAATTCGTCGCGAAACCCGAGTACGCAGCTCGGCTCAAGCCCCACCACCGGAACACCGCGCTCAAGGTGCTCGCCGAACGCCGCGAGCGTGCGGTCGGCCTCGGCGCGCGCCTCCTCCACCGCGCCGACCGCAAGAAAGGTGCGGCCGCAGCACAGCGGCCGCGCATCGCCGTCGTGCGGCCGCGCCAAGCGGATGCGATATCCGGCCGCCGTGAGCACCGCGATGGCGGCGTCGATCGTCTCGGGCTCGAAATAGCGATTGAAGGTATCGACGAACAGGATCACTTCCGGTCCGTTCGCGACCCCGAGCGGCCCGGACGGATCGCAAAAGAAGTCGCGGCGCCACTGCGGCAGCTTGCGCCGCGCGCTCAAGCCCAAAACCAACTCAGAGAGCTGCGCCGCCACTGACATCGTGTCGCGCAAATTCATCAGCCACGGCACGCCGGCGGCATAGGGCGCATAGCGCGGCAGCCAGCCGATGAGCCGATCGCGCAGCGAGAATCCTCGAATTTCCGCGCGCGCCGCCTGCACCTCGATCTTCATGCGCGCCATGTCCACCCCGGTCGGGCATTCACGGCGGCAGGCCTTGCAGGAGACGCAGAGTTTCAGCGTCTCCGCCATCTCGTCGGAGGTGAATGCATTCGGACCTAGCTGGCCGGTGATGGCGAGTCGCAAAGTATTGGCACGGCCGCGCGTCACATCGCGCTCCTCGCGCGTGACGCGGTAGCTCGGGCACATCACGCCACTGCCGAGATTGCGGCAGGCGCCGTTGTTGTTGCACATCTCCACCGCGCCCTGAAATCCGCCGCCCGCGCCCGGATAGGCCGACCAGTCGAGTCGCATGGTCATGGCCAGCCCGTGGTAGTTCGGGCCGTAGCGGAAATTGCGGCGGTCGTCGAATTTCGGCGCGTTCACGATCTTGCCCGGGTTGAACAGGCCCGCCGGGTCGAACCGCTGCTTCACTTCGCCGAACGCCTGCACCAGCCGCGGCCCGAACATCTGTTCGTGAAACTCCGAGCGCACCAGGCCGTCGCCGTGCTCGCCGGAGTGCGAGCCCTTGTACTCGCGCACGAACGCGAACGCCTCCTCGGCGATCGCGCGCATGGCCTTCACATCGCGCTCCAGGCGCAGATTCAAGATCGGCCGCACATGCAGGCAGCCGACCGAGGCATGCGCGTACCAGGTGCCGCTCGTGCCGTGCTTCCTGAACACCTCGTTAAGCCGCGTGGTGTAATCGGCCAGGTGTTCGAGCGGCACCGCGCAGTCTTCGACGAAGGAGACCGGCTTTCCCTCCTCCTTCATCGACATCATGATGTTGAGGCCGGCGGTGCGCAGCTCGGTGATCGCCGCCTGGAGCTTGGGGTCGAGCACATCCACGACGCCGCCGTACTTCGCACCGGCCTTGTCCCAGGCATGGCTCAGATCGCCCATCAGTTCGCCGAGCCGTCTTAGGCGCCGCAGATTCTCATCCCAATCATCTTCCGCAAACTCGACCAGCAGCAGCGCCTCCGGATCGCCGCGCACGAACGCATCGAGCGTGGGCCGGAACATGGCGATGTCGCGCGCCAGCCCGATCATGGTCCGGTCCACGAGCTCCACCGCGATCGGCGCAAGCTTGACGATGTGCTGCGCCGCCTCCATGGCGCCGCGGAAACTGCCGAAGTGGCAGGCGCCGACCGCGCGGCGGCCGAGCAGGGGCGAAAGCTTCAGCTCGATGGATTTGAAAAAGGCGAGCGTGCCTTCGGAGCCGACCAGGATGTGCGCGAGATTGACGTCGTTGCGTCCGGGCAGGAACGCGTCGAGATTGTAGCCACCCACGCGCCGTTGTACTTTGGGAAAGCGCGCCAAAATCTCGTTCGCCTCGCGCGCGCCGAGCGCGAACAAATCCTGCGCCAGCCCTTTGATCGGGGAATCGCTTCCTACGTCGGAGAGGTCGGGCGCCACCGGTCCGAAGCGGGCGCTGCGGCCGTCCGCGAGCAGCGCGTCGATGGCGATGAGGTTCTCCCGCGTATTGCCGTAGCGCAGCGAGCGCGCCCCGCACGAGTTGTTCGCCGCCATGCCGCCGAGGGTGGCGCGCGAGGAGGTGGAAATGTCCACCGGAAACCACAGCCCATGCGGCTTGAGCTGGCGGTTGAGCTCGTCGAGCACGATCCCCGGTTCGACCCGGGCGCGCCGTCCTGCGACATCGAGCTCCAGCACGCGGTTCAGATGTTTCGAGCAGTCGATGATGAGCGATTCGCCCACCGTCTGCCCCGCCTGCGATGAGCCGCCGCCGCGGGGAAGCACGCTCACTCCCTCCTCGCGGGCGATGGCAATGGCCCGCTCGGCATCCTCCACCCTGCGCGGCGCCACCACGCCGAGCGGCATGATCTGGTAATGGGAGGCGTCGGTGGCGTAGCGACCGCGCGTGAAGCGGTCGAACGCCACATCGCCGGAAACCTCACTCCGTAACCGCCTTTCCAGTCCCGGCAAACGCCGCTCCGCCACCAAATCCTCCGCTTTTGTCCGCCTGATGCTGCATCAATCAGGCTGATGGCTTGTGTTCCGAAATTGGCTTGACGGACTGTGGCATCCGGTATTCAACGCCACAAGCTTCCTGTGTCCGCTGCCCATAAAGGACCTCTCGCCCATGGCCCAAAATTCCGCCCGCACGCCCGGCCGTCATTTCCTGCATATCCCGGGCCCCACCCCGCTTCCCGACCGCATCTTGCGGGCGATGGACACCCCGATCATCGACCATCGCGGCCCCGAATTCGCCAAGCTCGCCCGCCGCTGCCTCGACGGGATCAAGACCATTTTCAAGACCACCAAGCCGGTCATCATCTACACCGCCACCGGAACCGGTGCGTGGGAAGCGGCGCTGGTCAACACCTTGAGCCCGGGCGACCGGGTGCTGATGGTGGAGACCGGCCAGTTCGCCACGCTGTGGAAGCGCATGGCCGAGAACCTCGGGTTGAAGCCTGAGTTCATCAAGACCGACTGGCGCATCGGCGCCGATCCCAACGTGATCGAGGACACGCTACGCAAAGACACCGCAAAATCCATCAAGGCGGTGTGCGTGCTGCACAACGAGACCTCGACCGGGTGTCTCTCCCCGGTGGCCGAGATCCGCAAGGCCATCGACGCGGCCGGCCACCCGGCGCTGTACATGGTCGATACCATTTCTTCGCTTGCCTCGACCGACTACCGCCACGACGAGTGGGGCGTGGATGTGACCGTCGGCGGCGCGCAGAAGGGGCTGATGCTGCCGCCCGGCATGTCGTTCAATGCGGTGAGCGACAAGGCGCTCGCCGCCTCAAAGCAATCCAAGTTGCCGAAATCGTTCTGGTCCTGGGACGACATGCTGGCCATGAACAAGATCGGCTTCTTTCCCTACACGCCGGCCACGCAGATGCTGCACGGTCTCGCCGAAAGTATCGAGATGCTGCACGAGGAGGGTCTTGAGAACGTGTTCGCGCGTCACGACCGCCTCGCCGAAGCGACCCGCCGCGCCGTTCGCGCCTGGGGCCTCGAGATCATCTGCCGCGATCCGAAATACTATTCGCCCACCATCACCGGCGTGCTGATGCCCGATGGGCACGACGCCGACGCCTTCCGCGCGCTTGCGCTCGAACATTTCAACATCGCCTACGGATCGAGCTTCGGACCGTTTGCCGGAAAAATGTTCCGCATCGGCCATCTCGGCGACGTCAACGAGACCATGATGATCGGCGCGCTGGGCGCGACCGAAATGGCGCTCGGGGTCGCCGGCGTGCCGCACAGGAAAGGCGGTGTACAGGCGGCCATGGATTATTTCGTCACGACCCGCACCGGCTCGGCCCGCGCCGCGGCCGAGTGAGCCTCACGCCACGCGCGCCCGCCCCGCTTCATGGGCGTTCAGCACGCGCCGCACAAAGTCTGCGGTTGCGGCAAGGGTAGCCTCCGGCGCCTCGCGATGCGGCGCATGCCGCGTGTTGGGCAACAGCGCCACCTCCACCGGGCAGTAGCATTCCTGCTGTGCCACCTCGAGCTGCCGCACGGTGCCGTATTGATCGTTCTCGCCCTGGATCAACAGGATCGGCACCCTGATATAGGCGAGCTCCTCTGTGATGTCCCACTTCACGAACTCCGGATCGAGCCACGGTCCGCACCAGCTCCAGAATGCGCCCTCCGGGTCGGCGTGCAAGCGCGCGAGCCGCTGTCGGAAATCGCCCTTCTCGAAGCTTTCGCGCGCGCGGCGGATCTCGGCGAGCCCCATCTCCTCGGTGAAGAAATGCGCCGCGATCAGCACCAGCCCCAGCACGCGATGGTCCTGCCGGCTGCCTGCATAGATGGCGGCGATCGAGCCGCCGTCGCTGTGTCCGATGAGCAGGCCGCGGCGAAAGCCGATCGCCTCCAGCACCTGCGGCAGCACTTCGTTCGCCTCCTCGTGCATGAAGCGCACGGTTCGCGGCAGCACGGCCTTGCTCGATTGACCGTAGCCCTGCCGCGAATAGGAGAACACGCCGAGGCCGGTCGCCGCGGCAAGCATTTCGGGAAAATCGCCCCACACCGCCACACTGCCGAGCCCCTCGTGCAACAGCACGAGAGTGGGCGTCGTGTCCGGTCGCGGCCCGACCATGCGGTACTCAAGCCGCGCACCGTTGATGTCGAGAAATCCTTGGTCGGCAAGCGAAGTCATGGAACTTTCATGCACCCATCGGTTTGTCATGGCCGGCTCGTTCCGGCCCATCTCGATTCCCACAGGACGGCCGCGCCCAACTTAGATCCCCAGATACCTGTGCTGCACCTCCGGCGCGGCCGCGAGCTCCTGCGAAGTGCCACTCCACACCACCTTTCCCCGCTCGATGAGATAATGCCGGTCGGCAATGCGTGTCAGCGTCTGGACGTTCTTGTCGATCACGAGGATCGACTGCTTCTCCGCCTTGAGCCGACTGAGGCACTGCCAGATCTCCGCCCTGATCAGCGGTGCGAGCCCTTCGGTCGCCTCGTCGAGCACGAGCAGCCGCGGATTGGTCATCAGCGCGCGGCCGATCGCCAGCATCTGCTGCTCGCCGCCGGACAAAAGGTTGCCCATGCTGGACAGCCGCTCCGCCAGCCGCGGAAACAAAGCGCAGACCTTCTCCAGCGTCCACGGGTCGGCGGTACCGCTGTGATTGGCCGCGGTGGCGACCAGATTCTCGCGCGCCGTCAGATTGGGAAACACCTGCCGTCCCTCCGGCACGAGTCCGATGCCGAGCTGCGCGATGCGATAGGCCGGCAGAGTGCGGATCTCCGTGCCGTCGAAGCGGATCGAGCCCGCGCTCGCCGGCGTGAGCCCCAGAATGGCGCGCACCGTGGTGGTCTTGCCCATGCCGTTGCGGCCCATGAGCGTGACCATCTCGCCGGGCGCGATCTCGAGCGAAATGCCGTGCAGCACCTGGCTCTGGCCGTAACCGGCTTCGATCCCTTCCACGCGCAGGAGCGGCTCAGCCATGGGTCGCCTCCTGCTCGCCCAGATAGGCGTTGCGCACCTCCTCATTGGCGCGGATCGCCTCCGGAGCGCCGGTCGCGATCACCCGGCCGTAGACCAGCACGGTGATGCGATCGGCGAGCGCGAACACCGCCTCCATGTCGTGCTCGATCAGGAGAATCGGCAGCTCCCGCTTGAGTTCCTGCAACGTTTTCACCATGCGTGCCGACTCTTCCGGCCCCATGCCCGCCATCGGCTCGTCCAGCAGCAGCATGCGCGGCTTTGTCGCCAGCGCCATGGCGATTTCGAGCTGCCGTTGTTCGCCGTGACTGAGATTTTTGACGATGACGTCGGCCCGCTCCAGGAGCCCGACGCGCGCCAATGCCGCCCGGGCCGGCTCGCGCAGCCGTTCGTCGCGGCGCGCATTGCCCCAAAAGCGGAACGAATGGCCCGAATGCGCCTGCACCGCGAGCGCCACGTTGTCGAGCGCGGTGAAATCGAGAAACAGCGAGGTGATCTGGAACGACCGGGCAAGGCCGAGCGCGCTGCGCGCGTGCACCGGCATCCCGGTGACTTCCGCCCCGTTGAAGAAAATCCGCCCCGAGTTGGGCACGATTTCGCCGGTAAGTTGGCCGATCAGCGTGGTCTTGCCGGCGCCGTTCGGCCCGATCACGGCGTGCAGCTCGTCGCGATAGACTTCGAGTACGATGTTGTCGGACGCAACGACACCGCCGAAGCGCTTGGTCAGGCCTTCGATCTTGAGCAGCGCGTCAGCCACGGCGCAGGCCCGAGAGCAGCCCGTCGATGCCGCCGCGCGCGAACAGCACAATCAACAGCAGCATCGGCCCCAGGATGAGCTGCCAATATTCCTTCGCCGCCACGATCTCCTTGCCCGTGGTGACAAAGGTGACGAGGCCGATCAGATGCGGCAGCATCTCCTCCAGCACCAAGAGCGTAATGGCGCCGATCACCGGGCCGAACACGCTGCCCATTCCGCCCAGCACCGCCATCACGATCAAATCGCCCGATCGCGTCCAGTGCATCAGCGCCGGGCTGATGAAATTGGTATGATTGGCCAACAGCACACCGGCCAAGCCGCACAGCACGCCGGCGATGACGAAACAGACGAGCTTGTAGCGGAAGGTCGGAAACCCGATTGCACGCATGCGCCGGTCGTTGGAGCGCGCCCCCTGGATCACCAGCCCGAACCGCGAATTGACCATGCGCCAGACGAGGTAGAGCGTTGCGAACAGGATCACCAGGCACAGATAGTAGAACGCCGTCCGGTTCGACAGATTGATCAGCGCGCCGAAATCGCTGCGCCGTTGAATGGTGAGCCCGTCGTCGCCGCCGTAGCGGTCGAGCCCGTTGGCCACATAATAGGCCACCTGCGCGAAGGCGAGCGTGATCATAATGAAATAGACGCCGCGCGTGCGCAGGCTGAGCGCACCGACCCCGAGCGCGAACAGCCCCGACAACACCAACGCCAGCGGCCATTGCACGAAGCCGGAGCCCACCCCTTCCTTGGCCAGGATTCCGACCACATAACCGCCGATGCCAAGATAGGCGGCGTGGCCGAAGCTCACCATGCCGCCGAAGCCCATGATCAGGTTCAGGCTCACCGCCGCAATGGCCAGAATGACGATGCGGGTGAACAGCGTGAGCAGGAAGGTGTTGCCGGTCGCGCCCGCGTACAACGGCAGCAACGCGAGCAGCGCGACCACGGCCGCCACGACGGTGTTGCGCGGTGTGAGCAGGGCCTTCATTTGCCTGACGCCGGGAACAGACCTTCCGGCCGCAGGATCAGGATCGCGGCCATCAGCGCGTAGATCAGCATCGAGGACAGCGCGGGGCCTGCGCTCGCGCCGGCGCTGTAGCTGACGAAGTAGCGGATGAGGTCGGGCAGGAACACCCGCCCCATCGTGTCGATCATCCCGACCAGGATTGCGGCGACGAAGGCGCCGCGGATTGAGCCGATCCCGCCGATGATGATCACGACGAAGGCGAGGATCAGAATGTTTTCGCCCATGCCGATCTGCACGTAACCGATCGGCGCCTGCATCATCCCGGCAAATCCGGCGAGCGCCGCGCCAAGCCCGAACACCAGCGTATACAGCAGCTTGATGTTGACGCCGAGCGCCCCGACCATCTCCCGGTTCGATGCGCCGGCGCGGATCAGCATGCCGATCCGCGTGCGCATGACCAGGACGTAGAGCAAAAGCGCGACTGCGAGCGTGGCAAGGATGATGATCAGCCGATAGAGCGGATAGTACACGCCCGGCAGCACCTGCACCGCGGTCAGCATTTCCGGCGGCAGCAGGATGGTCAGGCCCTCGGGTCCCCAGATCAACCGCACGAGCTCATTGAAGAAGATGAGCAGGCCGAAGGTGCCGAGCACATGGTCGAGATGATCCCGCCCATAAAGCGGTCGAACCGCGATCACCTCCATGACAACGCCGGCAATGAACGTCGCCACCAGGCCGAGCGCGACCCCCGCCACAAAGCTGCCCGTCGCCAGAACGAAGGTGGCTGCGAAATAGGCGCCGAGCATGTAGAGCGATCCGTGCGCCAGATTCACCAGATCCATAATACCGAAGATCAGCGTCAGCCCGGCCGCGAGCAGGAACAAGAGCATGCCGAGCTGGATGCCGTTCAGGCATTGTTCGATGAGATAGAGCATGTCGCCCCCGCCGCCTTTGACACTGCCGCGCTTCCGCCCCGCCCCGCGGCCTTCGGGGTGCAAGCCAACGGCTGCGCGCGGCCGCTTCCGGAAGCCGGCGATCCGTTCTGCGCGTCCGCGTAGTCCGCACCCCCGCTCCGATCAGGCCCCAGCCGCGTGCAAATGACAAGACGGCAGAAGCGTGCAAACGCTTCCGCCGTCCGTCTCTTCATCCGATGCCGCTCAGTTCGGCATCTTGCATTTCTGCCAGTGCCGGTCCTGATCCATTTCGACGATGGTCGCCACCGTCTTCATGCGGTACTCGTCGCCTTCCTTCACCGCCTCCTGCAGGTAGAAGTTCTGGATCGGGATGTGGTTCGGCCCGTATTTGAACTTGCCGCGCACCGAGGGGAAGTTGGCCTTGCGCACTTCGTTTTTCATGCCGTCCTTGTTGCTGAGATCGCCCTTGACCGCGGTGACCGCGGCATTCAGCAGCGCCACCGCGTCATAGGTCTGCGCGCCGTAGAACGCCGGGTCGGACTTATGCCGGGCCCGGTAATCGGCGACATACCGCTTGTTGGTCTCGTTCGGCAGGTCGCGCACCCAGTGTTGCGCACCGGGGATGCCGAGGGCGAGGTCCTTGAGCCGCGGCAGCGACAGCGCGTCGATGGTGAACGCGGTGTAGAGCGGGATCTGCCCCTTCAGGCCGGACTGCGCATATTGCGTCAAGAATTGCACGCCGGGCGCTCCCGGATAGAAGGCGAAGATCGCGTCCGGCTTCGCCGCGCGCGCCTTCGACAGTTCGGCGTTGAAGTCGACCTGTGTGGGCCACGTGGTCAGCTCGCGGCCCACGATCTTGCCCTTGAAGGTGGAGGCGACGCCCTCGAGCATGTCCTTTCCTGCCGCGTAGTTCGGCCCGATCAGGAAGGCGGTCTTGATACCTTTCTGGTTCATGTAGAGCCCGACCGCCTGCGGCGTCTGGTCGTTCTGCCAAGAGGTCGAAAACGCATAAGGCGAACACATCTCGCCGGCGAACTGAGAGGCACCGGCGTTGGTGACGACCGTAAACGTCTTGGAGTCAATGATCGGCTTGAGCGAAGCGATGAGCACGTTCGACCAGATGTAGCCGACGATGAAATCCACCTTGTCGGATTCGATCAGCTTCTGCGTTTTTTGCAGCCCGATTTCCGGTTTCACCTGATCGTCCTCGTAGATCACCTCGACCGGAAGGCCGCCGATCTTGCGGCCGTGGTGATCGAGAGCAAGCTCGAACGAGTTGCGCATGTCGGCGCCGATCACCGCCTGCGGTCCGCTGAACGTGCTGATGAAGCCGATCTTGATCGTCTTGCCCTGTGTCAGCGCCGGCGCGGCGGCCAGCACCATGACGGCAGCGGCCGCCACCCCGCCTAACAGCAATTTCCTGTACATCGATTACCTCCCAGGTTGATGTTGGTCGCCAGTCTAGCGCGCCGTGCTCTCGGCGCGCAATTTGAAGCGCTGGATCTTGCCGGTCGCGGTCTTCGGCAGATCGCTCCGAAATTCGATCCATCGCGGGTATTTGTAGGGGGCGAGCCGACCCTTGACGTGGTTTTGCAGTTCCCGCGACAGCGTGTCGCCCGCCTTTGCAGGGTCCTTCAGCACCACGAACGCCTTCGGCTTGATCAGACCGTCGGCGTCGCGCCAGGCCACCACGGCGCATTCCAGCACCTCCGGATGGCTCTGCAACGCACTCTCCACTTCGAACGGCGAAACGTAGAGGCCCGACACTTTCAGCATGTCGTCGTTGCGGCCGCAGTAGACGAGATAGCCCTTCTCATCCTCCAGATACTTGTCGCCCGAGCGCGTCCATTCGCCTAGGAAGGTGCGGCGCGACTGCTCGCGATTGTTCCAGTACATGATCGCGCTCGTGGGTCCGCTCACCAAAAGCTCGCCCATCTCGCCTTTTTTCACCGGCTGGCCGTCATCACCCACGATTTTGACCGCATAGCCGGGCGCGGGCTTGCCGCTGGTGCCGTATTTGACGTCGCCGGGCCGATTGGTCACGAAGATATGCAGCATCTCCGTGGAACCGAGCCCGTCGAGAATGTCCACGCCGTAGCGGTCGAGCCAGCGCCGGCCGACCTCTTCCGGCAACGCCTCGCCCGCCGAAATGCAGCGCCGCAACTTCAGCTCTTCGCGCTTGGGCGCCGCCGGGCTGGCGAGAAACGCCGCATAGAACGTCGGCACGCCATAGAAGACGGTCACGCCGTGCTTCTTGAGCAGGTCCGCCACGGCGTCCGGTGTCGGCCGATCCGGGAGCAGCACCGTGCAGGCGCCGGCCGACATGGGAAAGGTCAGCGCATTGCCGAGCCCGTAGGCGAAGAACAGCTTCGCCACCGAGTAGCACACGTCGTTCTCGGTGATGCCGATGATCGGCGCGGCATACAGCTCGTTGGTCAGCCGCAGGTCCGCATGCACGTGCACCGCACCCTTGGGCTTCCCCGTTGAGCCCGACGTATACAGCCAGAAGCACATGTCGTCGCGCACGGTCGACGCCGTGAACGGCTCGGCGCTCGCCTGCGCGATCGCGTCTTCGAACCGCAGATGGCCGTGCGCGTTCTCGCCCGAGACGATGACATGGCGGATGCCGCACTCGGTTATCAATCTTGCAAATTTCGGATAGAGCGCCTCGGACACCACCAGCGCCTGCGCGCGGCTGTCGGTCAGCATGAAGCGGTAGTCGTCCTCGGTCATCAGCGTATTGACCGGCACCGCCACGATCCCGGTCTTGAGGCAGCCGAGAAACGCCGTAGGCCAGTCGATACTGTCGAAGAGACAGATCAGCACGCGCTCCTCGCGCCGCACCCCGAGCGCGCGCAGAAACGCACCGAAGCGGTCCACGCGGTCGGCGAGCTGGCCGTAGGTCCACATCCCGCGGCCGTCGATGAATGCGGGCTTGTTGGCGCGCCCCGCAGCGAGATTGCGCTGCAGAATGTCAGCCGCAAAATTATATTCGCGCGGGATGCTGCCCACCGGATCGGCGGGCACATCCGATCCTGTATGCACGCGCGCACCGGCCGCCGGCGCCATTCGCCTTCCCCTCGAATAGATAAACTATTATGCAGATGCCATGCTGCCGCCGCAATGGCGGCTGCACGGCTTGCGCCGGTCGGATGCAAAATAATTCCGGGAGGTATCGATGCTGTTGAGCCGCGACCGTATCCTCACCACGCACGTCGGCAGTCTGCCGCGCAACGAAAAACTCTCCGACCTCTTGATGGCGCAGGAGGAGGGCAAGGATTTTGATGCCGATGTGATGGCCGATGAGATGGACAAGGCGGTCCGCCACGTCGTGCGCAAACAGATGGAGGCCGGCATCGACATCGGCAACGACGGCGAGCAGCAGCGCGTCGGCTTCCAGACCTATGTGCCGCAGCGCATGACCGGCTTTGCCGGGGTGTCCAAGCGCCGCCGCGGCCGCGAGTTCGAGGAGTTCCCGGAGCTCTTGGCCTATCTGATGCGGCGCTTCCCGCATCAGACCAAAGGCCAGCACGCGGCGCCCGAGGCGCAAGCCGACATCAGATACAAGGATCTCAAGCCGATCCAGGACGAGACCGCCCGTTTCATCCGCATCGCCGACGAGCTCGGCGCCTTCGCGGAACGGTTCATGACCGCGGCCTCCCCCGGCATCATCTCCACCACGATGCTCAACGCCTATTACAAGACCCATGACGATTATCTCGACGCCATCGCGCGCGAGATGAGCAAGGAATATCAGGCGATCCACAAGGCGGGCCTGATATTACAGATCGACGCGCCCGATCTGGCCATGGACCGCACCATGATGTACCGCGATCTGTCCGATGCCGAATTCGTCAAGCGCTGCGAACGCCACGTGGCGGCGATCAACAAGGGCATCGAGGGCATTCCGCGCGACCGCGTGCGGCTGCACGTCTGCTACGGCAACTGGGAAGGACCGCATATTCACGACATTGCGCTGGAAAAAATCCTGCCGGCGCTCTATCAGGCCAAGGTCGGCGCCCTGTCGATCGAGTTCTCCAACCCGCGTCACGCCCACGAATACGCGGCGTTCAGGCGCTGCCCGTTTCCGAAGGACATGATTTTGATTCCCGGCGTGGTGGAGACCACGTCGAATTTCGTCGAGCATCCCGAGGTGGTGGCGCGCCGCATCGAGGAGGCGGTGGCCGCGGTCGGCGACCGCGAGCGCGTGATTGCCGGCACCGACTGCGGCTTCGGCACCTTCACCAAGCGGGAGTGGGTGATCGAGCCCGTGGTCTGGCTCAAGCTGAAATCGATCCGCGAGGGCGCCGACATCGCCTCCGCGCGGTTGTGGGGCCGCAAGGTGGCCTGAATAAGTGGTTTTCCTGGCCTGTGGGAGGTATATAAGAGAACTTGAGCCAGCAAATGCCGGCACCCGCTCGCCGCCCGACGGCAGTCAAGCAACAACCAACAAGCGCGGCAAGAAAGAGCGCGGTTTGAAACTAGGAGGATCTCATGGACGACATCACCACGCGCGAGCCGGTCAAGATCAAGGCCGAAGACATCAACCCGCGCTATAATTGGGGTCGTGCGCTCCCGTGCCTCGGCACCATGGGCGTCGACTTCGAGGAGCGCGTCGATTACCGCCGCATGCACCGCTACCGGCTCGGCCGCGCCCTGCAGGCGTTGGAGAATTCCGACCTCGGCGCGCTGCTTTTGTTCGACGACAACAACGTCCGCTACGTCACCTCGACCAAGATCGGCGAATGGGCGCGCGACAAACTCTCGCGCTGGGCGTTGCTCACACGCGGCGGCGATCCGATCCTGTGGGACTTCGGATCGGCGGCGGTGCATCACCGTCTCTATTCGCCCTGGCTGAAACCGGAGAACTGCAAGGCCGGCCTTGTCGGCCTGCGCGGCACCGTGCATCCCTCCTTCGGCCTGATGAAGCACCACGCCGAGGAGATCGCTTCGCTGTTGAAGGAGGCCGGCGTGCACAAGATGCCGCTCGGCGTCGACATCATCGAGCCGCCGATGCTCGCCGAGTTGGAGAAGGCGGGACTGAAGATCAAGGACGGCCAGCAGGTCATGCTTGAGGCGCGCGAGATCAAGTCCGCGGATGAGATCGCGCTTCTGAACCGCGCCGCCGCCATGGTGGACGGCGCCTATCATCTCATCAACGAACAGCTCAAGCCCGGCGTGCGTGAGAACGACATTGTCGCCGAGGTCAACAAGTTCCTCTACATGCACGGCTCCGATGACGTGGAGGCGATCAACGCCATTTCCGGCGAGCGCTGCAATCCGCACCCGCACAACTTCACCGACCGCCTGATCCGTCCCGGCGACCAGGTGTTCTTCGACATTCTGCAGTCGTTCCAGGGCTATCGCACCTGCTACTATCGCACCTTCAACGTCGGCCGCGCCACCCCCGCGCAGATCGACGCCTACAAGAAATGCCGCGAGTGGCTCGACAAGGCGATCGAGCTGATCAAGCCCGGCGTGACCACCGACAAGGTATGCAGCGTGTGGCCCAAGGCGCCCGAGTTCGGCTTCCCGAACGAGCTTGCCGCCTTCGGCCTGCAGTTCGGCCACGGCCTCGGTCTGAATCTGCACGAGCGCCCCATCATCAGCCGCGTGGTGTCCATGGAGCACCCGACGGTGATCAAGGAAGGCATGGTGTTCGCGCTCGAGACCTATTGCCCGGCGGCCGACGGCTATTCCGCCGCGCGCATCGAGGAGGAAGTGGTGGTCACCGACAAGGGCCACCGCGTCATCAGCCTGTTCCCGGCCGAGGAGCTCCCCATCGCCGCAAAATATTGATCGCGATCGCCAGGGAATCGGTCGATCCTTGATGGCGCCGCCCGTAACAAGGGCGGCGCCTTTCATATCGCCGTGCCATTCATTCGACTTGAGCGTCGCACGCCGTCGTCCGTCGCGGCTCGCGCTTCGGCCCGCGCCTTAAGGACGACGGCGGTGTTCTCTCAATGGCGCGGCGGCATCACTTGCCTTTGCCTGCACGAGCAACGGCCACGCCGGGCGCATGGACGAAGCACCGCGCCGTTCGCATGATCGTCAATACAATTTGGCAGACGCAGATGCGAATCGTGCGCGCCTACTGGCACAGCGCGCGCGTGACGAAGGTTTCCGTCACGCATTCGCCGGGCTCGGGCTTGCGGCGTTGCATCCAGACTGCGGGCGGGCATTTTTCCGCCGCGACAAAGTCCACGCTGGTGCCCTTGGAAAACCCCTTGCTCGCGCACAGCGACAGCGCCGCGGAGCGACAGTCCGGCGCGCCATTGGGGGAAATGTCGCAGCGCACGTGCCCCTGCACCATGCGCGTGGTCGGCAGCTTCATCACCTCGTCGACCGCACCCTTGGTGGCGTCGGCCGCGCTCTTGCCCGCCTCGGTGGCCGTCTCCCCGATGGTCCGTCCGGCGGTCGCCGCCTTCTCGCCGAGGCTGTCGATGTTGTTCTTTGCGTTGCCGAGACCGCCCGTGATGCTGCTCAAGCCGCGCTCGAGCCAGCGCGCAATCGATTCCAGCACACCGGGCTGCTCGACCTGTTGCGGCGGGCGCGTGTCCTGCCGGGCGTCCTGGGCAGTCACCGCGCTTGTCACCGCAACGGCAAGCACGATCGCCGCAAACCAAGCGAGACCGTACCGGCCCCCCGCGGCCTGGGCGCGCGCGATTGCGGTTATGCCAGTCATGGCCGTCAATTCCCGCTGCAACCCTATCGCAAGAGCGGAGTTGCCGCGACCATTCTTTTCGCCTCGCCCCATGGCGAAAATGAGGAATGCGCGCGAACCTGGCAGTCGGCTCAGAACAGATATACCGCCCCGATGATCCCCGCGATCAGCACCACGCCGCTCACCCCGACCCAGAACCCCAGCCGCCGTTCGATGATCTCGCGCGCCTGCGGGCCATAGCGGCTGAGCAGGAAGGCCAACAGATAGAACCGCATGCCGCGCGCCACGAACGACAAAAGGATGAACATCAGAAGATTGTAGCCGGCAAAGCCGGACGCGATGGTGACGACCTTGTAGGGGATCGGCGTGACCCCCTTGATCAGGATGATCCAGCCGCCCCAGTGCGCATAGGAGGCGCGGAAGGCGTCCACCTGCTCGCCGTAGCCATACAGCTTGATGAGCCACAGGCCGATCGAGTCGTACAGCGCGGCGCCGATGTAATAGCCGAGCAGGCCGCCGGCGACCGACGTGATGGTGCAGACGTGCGCGTAGAACCAGGCGCGATCCGGCCGCGCGAGCGACATCGGGATCAGCATGGCGTCGGGCGGGATGGGAAAGAACGAGCTCTCGACGAACGAGACCGATCCCATCAGCCAAGTCGCGTGGGGCCGGCCGGCGGCGGCGATACACCAGTCGTAGATGCGGCGGAGCATGCGCGCTTGGCTTAACCGTGACGCCGGAGATTGTCCACCGCGGTCGAAGGCCGCTCCGCCGGCATCGTAAATGCCGCCGAACCCGTACCGCCGATCCTCAGGGGCTGGCCGGAAATTCGTTCGGCAAATTCAGACGCTTTTCCGTAGGAGATATGGCCCACCCCCTCTCCGTCGCTCGCGTGAACGCCTCTTTGTCGGCGTGCAGAGTGTCCTGTCCGGCGTTAGCGCTCGATCCCCCTCTCCCCCTCCCATTCGCGCTCGCGCATATCGTGCCGGCGGGCTTGATGCGGTGGCCCTGCGAATGGGAGGGGGAGAGGAAGGGAGGCGTGCGCCCGTGACAAGCGCGCAACGAACGCCACGTTGGGTTGCGGACGCCGACCCGGCGAGGGAGAGGGGTCGCTTTCGCTCGACCGCAATTTATCGCACGAATTTTCGATCGGGTTCTCAGGACGGAGGCCCCCGATCCTCTGCATGGACGCCCCGCCGCCGAATCAGCGGCTCCGCCCGTCTGTCGAGGGGCAGAGCCGATCAGGATTCCTGCGATCGCGGCCCTTAATAGGGGCGATAGTAGTAGTATGGCGGCGGAGGCGGGGGCGGATACGGATAGCCGTAGTACCCGTAGTAGTGGCGGTGCCGCCTCTCCCACGCCTTTCGGCGCTGCTCCGCGATGATGATCGTCGCGATCGTGCCGGCAACCGCGGCGAACGCCGCGGCAGCCGCTGCGTCATTGCTGTAGCGCCGGCGTTGCGCCTCCGCAGGATCGGCGCTTATCGCGGTGAGCGCGATCGCGGCGACCACGGCGACGATGACAGCGCGGATTTTCCAGGTGACCATGTTCGCCCTCCGAAACTGGTTCACGCTTCAATGCTCAAGTTAGGCGAGCGTTGCGTCAATTTCGGGTCGCAGCAAGTTATGTTTTCGTAAGGTACCCGAACGAACGTTCACGTGCATCCGAACGGATGTTCAGAATTCGCCCCACGCCCGTTGCGGCGTGCGGGCTGCACCTCAATCCTCGGTCGCGAGCAGTGCCGCATTACCTCCGACCGCTGCGGTGTTGATGGTGAGCACCTGCTCGGTGGCAAAGCGCAAAAGATAATCCGGCCCGCCGGCCTTCGGCCCGGTGCCCGACAGACCGGTGCCGCCGAACGGCTGCGTGCCGACCACCGCGCCGATCATGTTGCGATTGACGTAGACGTTGCCGTTGGCAAGCCGCGTCGCGATCCTCTGCACCGTCGCATCGATGCGCGAGTGAATGCCGAGCGTGAGCGCAGTGCCGTTCGCAGCGATGTCGTCGAGCAGCGCGTCGAGCGCGTCGGCCTGCCAACGCACCACGTGTAGGATGGGACCGAACACCTCCTCCTTCAAATCACGTGCGCGATCGAGCGCAACGATGGTCGGCGGCACGTAATAGCCTTGCGCCGGCAACCGGCGATGGTCGTCCCAGCGGAAGACGATGCGTCCCTGCGCCGCCATCGCCGCGATCCAACCGTCGAGCCGCCGCTTGGCCTCGGTATCGATCACCGGACCGACATGCGTGGCGACGTTGCGCGGATCTCCGAGCGCAAGCTCCCGCGCCGCGCCGCAGATCATGGCGATCACCTCGTCGGCAACGTCGTCCTGCACGCACAACAGCCTGAGCGCCGAACAGCGCTGACCCGCGGAGCGGAAGGCCGAGGCGATCACGTCGTCGCTCACCTGCTCCGGCAGCGCCGTGGCATCAACGATCATCGGATTGATGCCCCCGGTCTCCGCAACGAGCGGCACGATCGGCCCGCTCTTTGCGGCCAGCGCGCGGCTGATGCTGCGCCCGACTTCGGTCGAGCCGGTGAAAGCTACGCCGGCGGTGCGCGGATCGGCGACCAGCGCTGCGCCGACCTTCCCGTCACCCGGAACGAGATGCAGCGCGCTCTCCGTCACACCCGCGCGGTGCAAAAGCCGAATGGCCTTGGCCGCGACCAGAGGCGTCTGCTCGGCCGGCTTTGCGACCACTGCATTGCCGGCCAGCAACGCCGCGCTCACCTGGCCGAGGAAGATCGCCAGCGGAAAATTCCACGGGCTGATGCAGACGAACACGCCGCGCCCGCGGTGGCTGAGCGTGTTGCTCTCGCCGGTCGGGCCCGGCATCGCCTGGCTCGCGAGCCGGCGCCGCGCCTCGGCGGCGTAGTAGCGGCAATAGTCGGCGGCCTCGCGCACCTCGGCCACGCAGTCGTCGAGGGTCTTGCCGGCCTCGGCCTGCAAGAGCGCAATCAGCGCCCCGCGCTCGGCCTCGACCAGATCGGCAGCGCGCTCAAGAATCATCGCGCGCGCCTCCACACCGGTGGCGGACCAGGCGGCAAAACCCGCCTGCGCCGCGGCCATCGCCGCCGTGCATATCGCCGCGTCGCCTTCGATGACCTCCCCGACCACGGTTGACGCATCGATCGGTGAGACCACCGGCCGCGTCGGACCGCCGAGTTCGACGCCGTCGATGATCGGGGCCGCCCGGGCATTGACCGGCGCGGCGCGTGCAATGTCCGCGAGCAGGGCCGTCAGCGCCGCCCGATCTCCGAATTCGATGCCTGCGGAATTCGCCCGCGCCGGCCGATAGAGGTCGCGCGGCAAAGGGATTTTGGGATGGCGCGCCTGTTGCGCGCTGACGATCCAGGCCTGTGGCCGTTTCAGGATGGTCTCGATCGGCACGGCGGGATCGGCCGCCACGGAGACGAAGGATGAATTGGCGCCGTTCTCCAAGAGCCGCCGCACCAGATAGGCGAGCAGATCCCGGTGCTCGCCGACCGGCGCATAGACACGCACCGCAACTCCCGGCACTTCCGCGCGCAGGGCCTCGTAAAGCACTTCCCCCATGCCGTGCAGCCGCTGGAATTCGTAACCCTCGACCCCCCCGGCCTCCTCGATCACGCTGGCCACGGTCAGCGCGTTGTGGGTGGCGAATTGGGGCTGCAAGCGCGGCCGCGCCGCCAAGAGCTGCCGCATGCAGGCAAGGTAGTTGACGTCGGTCATGGCCTTGCGGGTGAAGACCGGGTAGTCGGCAAGGCCGCGCTCCTGGGCGCGTTTGACCTCGGTGTCCCAGTAGGCGCCCTTGACCAGCCGCACATTGAGCCTGCGGTCGAGGGCTTTGGCGACCGCGGCGAGCCAGTCGATCACCGCCCCCGCCCGCTTCTGATAGGCCTGGACCGCCAGCCCAAAACCTTCCCATCCGTCGAGGGAGCGGTCCGCAACCACGGCGGCCACGAGCTCCAGCGTGAGTTCCAGCCGGTCCGCTTCCTCCGCATCGATGGTGAATTGCAGGTCGAACGCCTGCGCCTGCCGGACCAGATCGAGCAGGCGCGGCGCAAGCTCGGCCATCACGCGCTCCCGCGAAATGGCCTCGAACCGGGGGTGCAACGCCGAAAGTTTGACCGAAATACCGGGCCGGCCGCTCTGCGCTGTGCCTCCGGCCTGCTTGCCGATGGCAATGATCGCGTCCGAATAGGCCTGAAAGTAGCGCTCCGCGTCGGCTGCGGTCCGCGCCCCTTCCCCAAGCATGTCGAAGGAGTGGCGTTCTTCCGGATGGCGTCGCGCCCGTGCCAACGCCTCCTCGATGGTTTGCCCGAGCACAAAGTGCCCGCCAAGCAGCCGCATCGCCTGCCGCACGGCGGCCCGCACCGCCGGCAGGCCCAGCCGTTTCAGCAGTTGCTCCAGGATAGTTTCCGGGGTCTCCCCCGGATGGATGACGCGCGCTGTGACACCCAAGGTCCACGCCGAAGCCGAAACCAGAAGGCTCGTGGACTTGCCGGTCTGCGACCAGTCGCCGCTGGCAAGCTTGTCCTCGATCAGCCGGTCGGCGGTGGCGGGGTCCGGTACGCGCAGGAGTGCCTCCGCCAGCACCATGAGCGCGAGCCCCTCCTTGGTGGAGAGGGAATAGGCATGCAGGAAGTCCTCGACCCCGCCGAGCCCGCCGGTGTGGGCGCGAATGGTCTCGATCAGGCGCCGGGCGCGGGCGTCGATGCGCGCCTCGGCGGCGTCATCGAGGGGCGCGGTCGCGAGCAGCCGTGCCGCGAGCTCTTCGTCCGGCGGGGCATAGGGAGCGGCGAAGGCCGGAACAGCCCGGCTGAGATTGCTGTGAGTGGCCGCCGATATGCTCATCTGAAATCTCCGGATCGGCCCGCAATGACCGCATGCCGATCAGGTTCACAGCCTTTGCCCGCAAGCCGATCGCGGCGCCACGAGTCCGCCTCTCGACCTTATGACGCCGATCCATGTTCCGGTAACGAAAAAACCACAGTGCGCGGCAAAGAATGGTGCGCGCAGCGATCTTCGCTTGCGCTTTTGCCGAACATGTATTTCTCTGGCGCCATACATATATCCGTCATTGCTGTTGACGGAATGCTTGCCGTCCCAAACTTGTGAATACCCCCAGCGCGTGTGTCGGGTGTAATGCGAAAGGGGATCGAAGGCATGGGCATCGTCGGCCTCGGGCAGCGGGTTTTGGTTGCGGCAGCGCTGAAGATCGCGCTTGCCAGCGGGCCGGCTTTTGCCCTCGTCCCCATCAAATTCTCGTTGGATTCCAGATTTGACGGAACCTCGGCGATATTCCTGGTGGGTATCGACCGCGGTTACTACAAGGCCGAAGGCATCGCCCTCACCATCGATAGTGCAGCAGACCTGACCGAATCCATCGCCCGCGTCGCGTCCGGCAACTACGACATGGCGTTTGTCGACATCAACGCGCTCATCAGATACCGCGATCAGAATCCCGCGGTGCCGGTCAAGGCGGTCTACATGGTGCACAGCAAACCGGCCTATGCGGTGGTTGGCCGCAAGAGCCGGGAGGTCAACAAGCCGGCCGATCTTGCCGGCAAGAAGATCGGCGCCCCCGCGGCCGACGTCGCCGTAACCCATTGGCGGCTGTTCGCCCAGGTGAACAAGATCAATACCGCGGAGATCAAGATCGAGAACGTCGGACTTCCGGTGCGCGAGCCGTTGCTGCAGAGCGGCCAGGTCGACGCCGTCATCGGCTATTCCTATGTCATCGTGCCGAACCTGAAATCCATGGGCGTTCCGGCCAACGATATCGTGCTTATGTTGATGGCCGATCACGGTCTGGTACTTTACGGCGGTGCGATCGTGGTCAACGCCAAATTCGCCGCCGAGAAACCCGACGCGGTGCGGAGCTTCTTGCAAGGCTTCACCCGCAGCCTGCGCGAGACCCTGCGGGCTCCCGGCCCCGCGGTCGAATCGGTGATCAAGCGAAACGACGCCCTGGTCAGGGATGTGGAGCTTGAGCGCCTGCGCATGGTGCTGCGCGAGAACATCTTCGTCCCCGACGTGCGGTCGTTCTTGAACGGCGCGATCGATCCCTCCCGGTTCGAGAAGGCGATCGACCAGCTCGCCATGACTCAAGAGTTCAAGGTCAAGCCCAAGGTCGCCGACATTTTCGACGCCGCGTTCCTGCCGAGCGCCGGAAACAACCGGCGGACCCACTGAGTCGGCGCAAAGCGTCGGTGCAAGGCCCGGCACAAATATTTTCGCAGCCGCAACGCGCCGACCACCTCCCGCACGCGCCGCCATTGGCGTAGAACTAGCGCATGTCCCGGAAAAGTGGGAACCGGTTTTCCGCAAAGGCCATGCGCCGCGCAAGATTGCTCGAGCATGTCCCGATTCCACCGGAACGCGACATGCTCTAGCCTCCCTCAGCGCATGGCGACAGATTCTCCTGCATGAAAGCTTTTTTCGGCATCTACGTTCGCGTCCTAAAACTCCTCGGGTCCGAGGCCTGGCTCGGCTGGACGCTGGCGGTCGCCAACGTGCTGCTCGCCCTTGCGCATCTGGTGGAGCCGATGCTGCTCGGCTGGATCATCGACACTCTGGTCGATGCCGAGAAGGCAGGCGGCCCGCCCGCCTGGAACACCCTGATCCAGCTCTTCGGCTATTGGGTCGGCTTCAGCCTTTTCGCCATCGTCTGCGGCACCGTGGTCGCGCTCTACGCCGACCGGCTCGCACATCGCCGCCGCCACGTGGTGCTCACCGCCTACTTCGAGCACGTCTTGCAACTGCCGCTCCGCTATCACGGCGGCACTCACTCCGGCCGCCTGATCAAGGTCATGCTCACCGGCACAGATTCGATCTGGTGGCTCTGGCTCGGCTTCTTCCGCGAGCATCTTGCCGCCTTCGTGTTTCTGGTCGGGTTGTTGCCCTTCACCATCTACCTGAATTGGCGGCTCGCCTTGCTCCTGATCGTGCTCTGCGTGATCTTCAGCGCCCTGACCGCGCTGGTCCTGCACAAGGCTGAGTCGCTGCAGAGCACCGTGGAGCGGCATTATTCGGATCTCGCCGAACGCACCTCCGACGCGCTTGGCAATGTGGCGCTGGTGCAGAGCTTCGCCCGCGTCGAGGCCGAGGTGATCGGCCTCAAAAACGTGATCGCCAAATTGCTCGGCGCGCAGATGCCGGTACTGTCATGGTGGGCTTTCGCGGCGGTGATCACGCGCGCCTCCACCACGCTCACCCTGCTGGCGATCTACATCGTCGGCACGATCCTGTTCACGCAGGGGCTGTCGAAGATCGGCGATATCGTCATGTTCACCGGCTACGCCGGCATGCTGGTGACGCGCCTTGAACAGGTGGTCGGTTTCGCCAACCGTTTGTTCCTCGACGCGCCCCGCCTGAAGGAGTTTTTCGACGTCTACGACACAGTGCCCGAGGTGCGCGACAATCCCGGCGCCGTCGA
The DNA here is from genome assembly GCA_035574295.1 of Xanthobacteraceae bacterium. Taxonomy (GTDB): domain Bacteria; phylum Pseudomonadota; class Alphaproteobacteria; order Rhizobiales; family Xanthobacteraceae; genus PNAI01. The sequence continues at coordinate 10,600 of DATLYX010000083.1, read as the reverse complement.
TCCCGGCCGGGTGCGCGGATCGGTCGAGTTCGACCACGTGACCTTCAGCCACGACGGCGTCCGCCCCGCGGTCGTGGACTTAAGCTTTACCGCCCGGCCCGGCGAGACCATCGCCCTCGTGGGGCCGACCGGCGCGGGAAAATCGACGGCCTTGGCCTTGCTCTACCGTGTGTTCGACCCCCAGTCCGGCAGCGTGAAGATCGATGGCATGGACATTCGCGGCTTCAAGCTTGCCGCGCTGCGCCGCAACATCGGCGTGGTGTTCCAGGAAGTGCTGCTGTTCAACCGCTCGATCCTGGAGAATCTGCTGATCGGCAAGCCGGACGCCACCGAGGAGGAGGTGCGCGACGCCTGCCGCCGCGCCCAGGCGCTGGAATTCATCGAGGCCAAGCCGGAAGGGCTGCAGACCAGCGTCGGCGAGCGCGGCCGCGCGTTGTCCGGCGGCGAGCGCCAGCGGGTGGCGATCGCGCGCGCCCTTCTGAAGGACCCGCCGATTCTCATTCTCGACGAAGCCACGAGCGCGCTGGACGCCGCCACCGAAGTGAAGGTTCAGGCCGCGCTCGAAGAAGTGATGAAGGGCCGCACCACCTTCGTCATCGCCCATCGTTTGGCCACCGTGCGCAATGCCACGCGCATCCTGGTATTCGATGCCGGCCGCATCATCGAGACCGGCTCCTTCGAGGAATTGATGAAGCGCGGCGGCAAGTTCGCCGCGCTCGCGCGCGCGCAATTTCTGTTGAGCGAAGGCGATCGCCGCCGCGCCGCCGCCGCCCTCGGCGCCGACGAAGAGTTGGAGCCAGAGTCCTACGACTGAAAATGTCGCGACACGCGCGGCGCTACTTGATGCGCTCGAGAATGCTCACGTAGTTTGCCACCGCCGCGCCGCCCATGTTGAACAGCGCCGCAAGCTTTGCGTCTTTCACTTGAAAATCGCCGGCGGTGCCGGCGAGCTGCATGGCGCACAGCGCATGCATCGAAACGCCGGTCGCTCCGATCGGGTGACCCTTCGCTTTCAATCCGCCCGAAGGATTGACCGGCAGCCGCCCGTCTTTTGTCGTCCATCCTTCCTTGATCGCACGCGCGCCCTGCCCTTCCGGCACGAGCCCCATCGCCTCGTATTCGATCAACTCCGCGATGGTGAAACAGTCGTGGGTTTCCACCAGCGACAAATCTTCGAGCGTCACGCCCGCCGCCATCAGCGCCCGCCGCCAGGCTTCGGCGCAACCCTCGAATTTGAGGATGTCGCGACCGCGCATGGGCAGAAAATCCTGCACATGCGCGGTGGCGCGGAACGCCACCGCCTTGCCGAGCTTGAGCGCGGTCTCCACATCGGCGAGCACCACGGCCGCCGCCCCATCCGACACAAGCGAACAGTCGGTTCGCTTCAGCGGACCGGCCACGAATGGGTTTTTCTCGCTGGCATTGCGGCAAAAGTCATAGCCCAAATCCCTGCGAATCTGGGCATAGGGATTGCCCACGCCGTTCTTGTGATTCTTGGCTGCGATCAGCGCCAACGCATCCGACTGATCGCCCCATTTCTGGAAGTAGAGGGCGGCGATGCGGCCGAAAATGCCGGCAAATCCGCCCTCGATATCCGCCTCCTCGCGCACATAGGACGCCTTCAGGAGGTTCCTGCCGATCTCCGCCGGCGGCGTGGTCGTCATCTGCTCCACGCCAACCACAAGGACAATGCGTGCCGACCGCGCGGCGATCGCTTTCAGTCCCTGATGCACCGCCGCCGATCCGGTGGCGCAAGCATTCTCCACGCGCGTTGCGCGTTTGAAGCGCAGCTCGGGCGAGGCTTGCAGCACCAGCGACGCGGTAAAATCCTGCGCGGAGAATCCGGCGTTAAAATGCCCGAGCACAATCTCATCGACATCGCGCGGCGCGATGCCGGCATCGGCGAGCGCGGCGTTGGTGACGCGCACGATCAGGCTTTCCACCGTCTCGTTGTCCAACCGGCCGAACGGGCTGTGCGCCCAACCCACGATGCAGGCGGTCATGCCCTCGCTCCTGTTGCCGAAATTTGGTCGCTTTGTGTGGCATTTACCACACGGCGCCACGGAGATATAATAATTTATTCGTGTGAGGGCACGGTCGGCTTTGCCAACGGCCAGCCTTCGGTCTAGATAGCCGCGCACACCACGTGGAGAATCATTGATCCGGGGCTCGTGATCCGTGCCGTTTGCATTGATGCTGTTGCGAACGTCCGCTGTTGCGTTGGCCGCCACGCTGGTAAGCGTAAGCGGAGTTACGCGCGCATCCGCCGAAGCCCTGCTGCTGATTGAGGCCGACACCGGCAAAGTGCTGTTTGCGGAGAACGCCACCTATCCGTGGTACCCCGCCTCGCTGACCAAGGTGATGACCGCCTATGTGGTCCTGCAGGCGGTGAAAGAGGGGCGCATCACCCTCGATACGCTGCTTCCCGTTTCGCAATTCGCCTCGGTGCAGAAACCCTCGAAAATGGGTCTTCCGCCCGGCTCCCAGATCACCGTCGACAACGCCCTGAAAATGCTCATGGTGCGCTCGGCCAACGACGTGGCGGTGGTGCTCGCCGAAGGCGTCTCCGGGTCGGTGGAGAATTTTGCTGATGCCATGAACATCGCCGCCCAGCGGCTCGGCATGACGCAGACGAGCTTCGTCAACCCCAACGGCATGCCCGCGGAGGATCAGATCAGCTCGGCCCGCGATCTCGCGATTCTTGCCCGCGCGCTGCTGCTGGAGTTTCCTGAATACGATTACTACTGGCGCATTCCGGCGATCCGGTTCGGGCCCAAAACCACGCAGAACTACAACCGGCTGCTTGGCCGCTATCCCGGCACCGATGGCATGAAAACCGGGTTCATCTGCGCGTCCGGCTTCAATCTGCTCGCCACCGCCACCCGCAAAGGTCGGCGGCTGATCGCCGTCGTGCTCGGCGCCTACAGCTCCGGAGCCCGCACCTTGAAAGCGGCACAGTTGCTCGAACGCGGCTTCAACGGCGGCGGGCTCGGGTGGATCGCGCCTTCGCTGGGCACGGTGGAGTCGCTGCGGCCGATCGAGGCAGCGCCGCCCGACCTGCGCGACACCATCTGCAGCCCGAAGCGCAAGAAGCCGCCGGCGGAAGACAACGACGATGACGACGACACCGTCGCCAGCGACGAGCCGAACCCGACGCAGACCTTTAAGCTGTCCAATCTTGGTCCGAGCGTAAAGCCCTCGTCGCTGCTTGGACCGAAGGTCGAGGCGGCGCCCATCGAAGTTTACGTCGGTCCCTCGCGCCGTCCGGCCGAGTTGCAGTTTGCCGGCACCCGCGCGAAACTGGAAAAGGCGCGCAAGGCCAAGCTGAAAGCTTTGCATGAGCAGGCCGCAACGGCGCCCGGCGCGACCGCGGAGAACGCATCCGGCGGCGCGAGCGTGTCCCAGCTTTCATCGTCGGTGATGAGCTTTGCGCCCGTGACCCCGCCGACGGAATTCACCCGCAGCGCGCCGCCGTCTCCTCCGCCGATGCCGGTGCCGCGGCCGCGGCCGAATGCCCGGCCGAACGGGCAATGAGCGCGCCAGCCGCCCTCGCCCGCAAACCCGTTGCTCCGATTCCGCTCACGGTGCTGACCGGCTTTCTCGGCGCCGGCAAGACCACCCTGCTCAACCGCCTGATCAAGGATCCGGCGCTCTCCGAGACCGCGGTCATCATCAACGAATTCGGCGAAATCGGCCTCGATCATCTTCTGGTCGAACGCATCGACGACAATCTGGTGCTGCTGCAAAGCGGCTGCCTGTGCTGCACCATGCGCGGCGATCTGGTGCGCGCGCTGGAGAAGCTGTTACGCGACCTCGACAATGGCCGCGCCCGCTTCCGCCGCGTGGTGATCGAGACCACCGGCCTCGCCGACCCCGCGCCCATTCTGCAGACCGGCATGGCGCACCCCTACCTCGTTCTGCGCTTCCGCCTTGACGGCGTGGTGACAGTGGTGGATGCGGTGAACGGGCTTGCCACCCTTGACGCCCATGTGGAGTCCGTGAAGCAGGCGGCGGTCGCCGACCGCATCGTGCTCACCAAGACCGACCTGCTCGACTCGCCGGACCGTCGCACCGCCGCCGAGCGCCTCAGCGCCCGCCTTCGCGATCTCAACCCAGCGGCGCCTTTGCTTGATGCCGCCGCCGGCGAGGCGACCCCGGCGAGGCTCCTCGACTGCGGCCTGTACAATCCCGAAAGCAAGATTCCGGACGTGCGGCGGTGGCTCGCCGAGGAGGCCTATGCGCACCCCCACGACCACGACCATCATGACGTCAATCGTCATGACGACCGCATCCGCGCCTTCGTGCTGGCCACCGAAGCGGCCATTCCGGCCTCTGCCTTCGACCTGTTTCTCGAGCTCGTGCGCGCCATGCACGGGCCGAACCTGCTCCGTTTCAAGGGTGTGGTGAAGCTGGCCGAGACGCCGGACGAGCCCTTGGTGGTGCATGGGGTGCAGCACATTCTGCATCCGCCGGCGCGGCTGCCGCGCTGGCCCGACGACGACCGCCGTACCCGCCTTGTCTTCATTACCCGTGACATCGAGGAGCGCGCGATCCGTGAATTGTTCGCCGCCTTTCTCAACCAGGCGGGCATCGACCGGCCGGACCGGCAGGCTCTAACCGAAAATCCGTTGCGTCCTTTCGGCGGCCCGGATCGCTAGACCGGGCGAGATCGGTCGAACAGGCTTAATCGCGCGTCGCGCGGCACCGCACCGCGCTTGTCAGCGCACCGCGATTCTTGGATGTTACGCGCCGAGGCCGGCCCGATGGGTTTCATTCAGAACATCAAAGACGACATCACCTTCCTGCGCGGCGCCTGGCGGGCGCTGCGGCTGACCACGCCCATTGCCAAGAACCCGACCCGCGTATTTCCCGGCGTGATCGAGGAACTGGCGGAAAAATTCGGCGACGCACCGGCGCTCATCTCCGACCGCGAGCAATTGAGCTATCGCGGTCTTGCTGAGCAATCGAACCGCTATGCCCGCTGGGCCCTCTCGCAGGGTGTCGCCAAGGGCGACACCATCTGCCTGTTGATGCTGAACCGCCCCGAATACATGGCGGTGTGGATCGGCATCACCCGCATCGGCGGCGTGGTCTCGCTGCTGAACACCAATCTCGTCGGCCCCTCGCTCGCCCATTGCATCGACATCGTCCAGCCCAGGCTGATCATCGTGGCAAGCGAGTTGGCGCAGACGCTCGCCAGCGCCACGCCGTTTCTCAAGAGCAAGGCCCAGGTCTGGTCGCACGGCAACAGTACCAACTTCCCGCGCATCGACACCGCCGTCGCCGGCCTCTCCGGCGCGCCGCTGTCCCCCGCCGAGCGCCGGCCGCTGCACATCGACGACCGGGCGCTCTACATCTACACCTCGGGCACCACCGGCCTGCCCAAGGCAGCCAACCTCAACCACTACCGCATCATGCTGGCCTCCCACGGTTTTGCCGGCGTGATGAACACCACCGCCCGCGACCGCATGTACGACTGCCTGCCGATGTATCACACCACCGGCGGCATCGTGGCCACCGGCGCGCTGCTGCTGAGCGGCGGCTCCGTATTCGTGCGCGAAAAATTTTCCGTGCGCGATTTCTGGGATGACGTCGTGCGCCATGATTGCACGATCTTCCAGTACATCGGCGAATTGTGCCGCTACCTCGTGCATGCACCCGTCAATCCCAACGAGACGCGGCACCGGCTGCGACTCGCCTGCGGCAACGGCCTACGCCCCGACCTGTGGGAGCCGTTCAAGAAGCGATTTCGCATCCCGCAGATTCTCGAGTTCTACGGCGCCACCGAAGGCAACGTGAACATTTTCAACTTCGAGGGCAAACCGGGTGCGGTCGGCCGCATCCCCTGGTTCGTCGCCCATCGCTTTCCGACTGCCATCGTAAAGTTCGACGTCGAGCGCGAGCAGCCGGTGCGCGATGCGCGCGGCTTCTGCATCCGTTGCGCGCCGAACGAGGTCGGCGAGGTGATCGGCAAGATCATCAACAAACCGTCCAAGCCAGGCAGCCGTTTCGAAGGCTACGCTTCCCCCGATGAGAGCGAGCGGAAGATCCTGCGCAATGTCTTCAAGCGCGGCGATGCCTGGTTCCGTACCGGCGACCTGATGCGGCAGGACGAGCGCGGCTATTTCTATTTCGTCGACCGCATCGGCGACACGTTTCGTTGGAAGGGCGAGAACGTGTCCACGTCGGAGGTCGCCGCCGTGATCACGAGCTTCCCCGGCATCAGGGATGCCAACGTCTACGGCGTGCACGTGCCCGGCCGCGAGGGGCGCGCCGGCATGGCGGCAATCGTCTGCGAAAGCGGCGTGCAACCCGATCTGGCCGCCCTGCACGCCCATCTTACCGCGCATCTGCCGGAGTATGCGCGCCCGCTGTTCCTGCGCATCCAGAGCGAGATCGACGTCACCAGCACGTTCAAGCAAAAGAAGATCGACCTCGTGCGGCAGGGTTTCGATCCGGCCATGTGCCGGGAACCGATCTACTTCAACGATCCCCAGCGCCGCACCTTCGTGCCGCTCGACGCGATGCTGTGCCAGCAGATCATGAACGGCCTGGTTCGGATTTAACGCCGGCGAAATCGGCAGGGAATATCGTGTCGTGCCTTCCGTGGCTGCTCCCGACGAAGTCCTGGCATTCTGGCGCGCCGCGGGGCCGGCCAAATGGTTCGAAAAAGATCCGGCCTTTGATGCGGACATCGCAAGCCGTTTCCTCTCCACCTACGAGGCCGCCGCAGCCGGAGCGCTTGCCGCCTGGGAAGCCGAGCCCGAAAGCGCGCTTGCGCTGCTCATCGTGCTCGACCAGTTCCCGCGCAACATGTTTCGCGGCAACCCGCGCACCTATGCCGCCGATGCCTTGGCGCGCGCGATTGCCGACCGCGCCATTGCCCGCGGCTTTGATCGACACTTCGCCATGCCGGAGCGGAACTTTTTCTATCTGCCGTTCTCGCATTCGGAAAACCTCGCCGATCAGGAACGCTGCGTCACGCTCTGCCGCGCAACCGGCGACGCCGAAGCCTTGAAATGGGCGGAGATTCATGCCGACATCATCCGCCGCTTCGGCCGCTTCCCCCACCGCAACGCCGTGCTCGGTCGCGCCACCACCCCGGCCGAGCAGGAATTCCTCGACAACGGCGGCTTTGCCGGCTGATTTCAGCGAAACGCAGGGTCGCGGAATCGCTACTGGACGGGCATCCCGAAGCGGCCCAGACTCCACTGCATAGATGGAGGATCATCGATGATTTTGCTCTCTCGGTTTTCCCGCGTCCTGGCCGTTGCCGCCACGGCGGCCTTCGCAACGCCCGCGCTTGCGCAACTGGAGTTGAAGATCATGGCGCCCGCCGCGCCCGGCGGCGGCTGGGATCAGACCGCGCGCGCGATGCAACAGGCGCTGGTGGCCTCGGGCGCTGCGAAAAGCGTGCAGGTCTATAACGTGGCCGGCGCCGGCGGCACGGTCGGCCTTGCGCAGTTCGTCAACAATGCCAAGGGCGACGGCAGCCAGCTCCTGGTCAACGGCTTCGTCATGGTCGGTGCGATTCTCCTGAACAAGTCGCCGGTGAGCCTCGATCAGGTCACCCCGATCGCGCGGCTGACCCAGGAGACGCAGGTGATGGTGGTGCCGGCCAATTCACCGATCAAGAATGCCAAGGATCTTGCCGCCGCCGTCAAGGCCGACGTAGCCAAAGTGACCTTTGCCGGCGGCTCCGCCGGCGGCGTGGATCACATCATGGCGGCGCTGTTCGTGGGCGCGGCCGGCGCCGAGGCGGCGAAGGTAAACTACATTGCCTTCTCCGGCGGCGGCGAGTCGCTCGCCGCGATTCTCGGCGGCAAGGTGACCGCCGGCATTTCCGGCTACGGCGAGTACGAAGGCCAGATCAAGGCCGGCAAATTGCGCCCGATCGGCGTGACCTCGCCGCAACGGCTCCCCGGTGTCGACGTTCCGACCTTCCGCGAACAGGGCATCGACCTCGTGCTCACCAACTGGCGTTCGGTGATGGCCGCACCCGGCATCTCGTCGGCGCAGAAGAAGACGCTCGAAGACGCGATCGAGAAGATGGCCAAGTCCGCGGCCTGGAAAGACATCCTCAAGCAGCGCGGTTGGGACGACGCCTATCTTGCCGGTGATGCGTTCGTAAAATTCCTCAAGGACGAACAGGTGCGTGTGCACAACGTGCTCAAATCCGTCGGATTGGTCAAATCGTAGCCGGAGCCGCGCCGGAATCCCGACCGCCTCGCTCGCCTGCGCGCGAGCGAGGCTGAGGAGCGCAGATCGGCGCGAGCATCGAAAGCCAATATCTGGCCGGCTTTCAGAGTAACGGACAACTGCATGGATGATTCCCGCGCCCGCCCTCTCGATCGCGCCGGCTTCATCATTGCCGGGCTGTTGCTTGCGCTTGCATCGGTCATTCTCTGGGACGCAACCAAATTGCAGATTGCCCCGGTTTACGGCGTCGGGCCGACCGCAATGCCCTACGTCGTCGCGGGCGGCCTCCTGCTGCTCGTGCTCGGCAATCTCATCATGGCCTGGCGCGGCGAACTGCCCGCCCGCGAGCCGGTCGCGCCAAAGGCGATCGCCTTCATCCTCGGTGGCCAGCTCGCGCTGATTGCGCTCATCGGCCTGGGCGCGGGCTTTATCGCCGCAACCGCCGTGCTGTTCGCCGCGACTGCGACCGCGTTCGGCCGCCGCGCCATCCTCGCCGACCTTGCGATCGGCATCGTGCTGGGCGCCATAATCTATGTCGTTTTCGTCAAGCTCCTGACGCTCAGCCTGCCGGCCGGGCCGCTCGAGCGGCTGCTCTGAGCGCCGGCCATGGATGCGCTCGCGCTGCTGTTGCAGGGCCTCGCGATCGCGGTCCAGCCGACCAATCTGTTGTTCGCGCTGATCGGCGTCCTGCTCGGTACCGCGGTCGGCGTGCTGCCGGGAATCGGCCCCGCCCTCACCGTCGCTTTGCTCTTGCCGGTGACCTACAAGCTCGACCCCGCCGGCTCCCTCATCATGTTTGCCGGCATCTATTACGGCGGCATGTACGGCGGCTCCACCACCGCGATCCTCATCAATACCCCAGGCGAGAGCGCCTCCATGGCCACGGCGCTGGAGGGCAACAAGATGGCCAAGGCCGGCCGCGGCGGGCCCGCGCTGGCGACCGCCGCCATCGGTTCGTTCGTGGCCGGCACCATCGCCACCATCGGCATCGTGGTCCTTGCGCCGTGGCTCGTGGAGATCGCCGTGCGATTCGGACCCGAGGATTACTTCGCGCTGATGTGCGTCGCCTTCGTCACCGTATCGGCGACGTTCGGCACCTCGCCCGTGCGCGGCCTGACCGCGCTGTTTCTTGGGCTTGCGCTCGGCCTTGTGGGCATCGACCGGCTCACCGGCCAGCCCCGCCTGGCTTTCGGTGTGCCGGAACTGCTCGACGGCATCGAGATCACCACCCTGGCCGTCGGCCTTTTTGCCGTCGGCGAGGCGCTCTACGTCGCCTCGCGCCGCCGCCGGGGCGAGGAGACGATCGAACCGATCCGAGGCTCGCTCTGGATGACGCGGCAGGACTGGGCGCGTTCCTGGAAACCCTGGCTGCGCGGCACCGCCTTCGGTTTTCCCATAGGCGCCCTGCCCGCTGGCGGCGCGGAAATCCCTACGTTCCTCTCCTATGCAACCGAGCGGCGCCTGACCAAACATCCCGAGGAATTCGGCAACGGCGCCATCGAAGGGGTGGCCGGGCCGGAGGCTGCCAACAACGCCTCCGCCGCCGGCACGCTCGTGCCTTTGCTCACGCTCGGCCTGCCGACTTCCGCCACCGCGGCGATGATGCTCGCCGGCTTCCAGCAATACGGCCTCAATCCTGGCCCGCTGTTGTTCGCCGAGCGGCCGGAACTGGTTTGGGGCCTGATCGCCAGCCTGTTCATCGCCAATGCCATGCTGCTCGTGCTCAACCTGCCGCTGGTCGGGCTCTGGGTGCGGCTGCTCGCCATCCCGCAGCCGTGGCTCTACGCCGGGATTCTCGTGTTTGCGACCATGGGCACGATCGCGGCAAAACCTTCGGTCGTGGAGCTTACCCTGTTGGCCGCTTTCGGCATGCTCGGCTTCCTGATGCGGCGCTTCGACTACCCGATTGCGCCCGTGGTGGTCGGCTTGATCCTCGGCCCGGCGGCCGAGAGCCAGTTGCGCCGCGCCCTCGCCATCAGCCTCGGCGATCCGCTGGTGTTGCTGCAAAGCCCGATCTCCGCAACCCTGCTTGCGATTGCGCTGATTGCGCTGGTTGCCCCGTTCGTGCTGAAAAATCTCCGACAACTCCGCGCACGCGAAGACTGACATCGGCCGCATGAGGGGGGCTGAAAAGGAGAACCATGTCGAACTTCCACGGCGTCTTCCCTTATCTCGTTTCCCCGGTCGACGAGCGCGGCCAGGTCAGGACCAAGGTGCTGGCGCGGCTGGTCGACGATCTCATCAAGGCGGGCGTGCATGGGCTGACACCGCTCGGCTCGACCGGCGAGTTCGCCTATCTCGACCACGCGCAGCGCGCGGCCGTTGTGCAGACCACGGTCGAGGCCACAGGCGGTCGCGTGCCGGTGGTCGCCGGCGTCGCCTCGACCTCGACCGCGGATGC
>DATLYX010000082.1:0-10228 GCA_035574295.1 Xanthobacteraceae bacterium | reverse complement strand
AGGCGCGCCTTACCCCCGGTTTTCTCCATCACCGTGAGGCCGAGCAGGTCGCGATAGTAGGCGGTGAGGCGATTGAGGTCGCGCACAACCATACCCACCGCGCCGCAATGCAACGGGGTGCGGCTGGCAAAGGTGGGCGCGACCGAGGGATTTGGTGCATCCATAGCTCCTATATCGGGGTTTTCGGCACGGCGCACAACCGGCGGCAGCGGAAAAAACCTCATGCGCCACAGCAACCAGAAGCGCGAACGGGGGCTGCTGAAGCATGGCGGCTCGCGGCCTAGCGGGTTGTCGCGCGAAAAGGCGCTTTGCTATAGGCTCTGCAGGTTCCCGGAACCCCGGCTCATGTCCGTTGATGCTGACACCGTTCGCCGAATCGCGCACCTGGCGCGCATTGCCGTGCGCGAGGAAGACATCGAGCATCTGAAAGGCGAGCTCAACGCAATTCTCGCCTTTGTCGAGCAGCTTGCGGAAGTGAATGTCGAAGGGGTCGAGCCCATGACCTCGGTGATGCCAATGAAACTCAAACAACGTGAGGACGTGGTCACGGACGGCAATATGGCGGAGGATATTGTGAAGAACGCGCCGGCGACGGCTGACAACTTCTTTCTCGTTCCGAAGGTGGTTGAGTGATGTGTGAAGCCTGCCTCGAAATGGAGCTGTATTTCGCCTATCTCGACGACCTAGAGGAGAAGAAGAAGGCCGAGCAGACGGGGGCGCAGCCGTGGCAATGCGAGGTGACGATCATCTCGCAGCCGGATGATGATGCCGCGCCGGCGCAAGCGCCGGCCCGCAAAAATTCGCGCTTTGTCTGCGACGAACCGGAATGACTGATCTGACGTCACTCACGCTCGTCGAAGCGCGGGCGGGGCTTGCCAAAAGGCAGTTTTCGGCGCTCGAACTGGCCGAGGCGCATCTGGCGGCCATGGAGGGCGCCCGCACGCTCAATGCCTACGTGCTGGAGACGCCGGAGCGGGCGCGCGCCATGGCAAAGGCCTCCGATGCGCGGCTCGGCAAAGGCGAAGCCGGACCGCTGGAAGGCATCCCGATCGCAGTCAAAGACATGTTCTGCACCAAGGACGTGCGCACCACCGCGTGCTCGCACATCCTCGACAATTTTGTGCCGACCTATGAATCGACCGTCACCGCCCAGCTTTGGCGCGACGGCGCGGTGCTTTTGGGCAAGACCAACAACGACGAATTCGCCATGGGCTCGTCGAACGAAACCTCGTACATGGGCCCCGTGATCTCCCCCTGGCGACGGCGGGGCGCCAACACGCCGCTGGTGCCAGGAGGCTCATCGGGCGGGTCGGCGGCGGCAGTGGCGGCAAATTTGTGTCTCGGCGCGACCGGCACCGATACCGGCGGCTCGATCCGGCAGCCGGCGGCGTTCACCGGTACGGTCGGCATGAAGCCGACCTACGGCCGCTGTTCGCGCTGGGGGATCGTGGCCTTCGCGTCTTCGCTCGATCAGGCCGGGCCTTTTGCGCGCACGGTGCGCGATGCGGCGGTGCTCTTGCGCTCCATGGCCGGCCATGACCCGAAAGATTCCACCTCCGTCGATCTGCCGGTGCCGGATTACGAAGCCGCGGTGGGGAAGTCGGTCAGAGGGCTGCGGATCGGGATCCCGAAGGAATATCGCATCGATGGGATGCCGGCGGAGATCGAAAAGCTGTGGGCGCAAGGGATCGAATGGCTGAAGACAGCGGGCGCCGACATCGTCGATATTTCCCTGCCGCACACCAAATATGCGCTGCCAGCTTATTACATCGTGAATCCTGCCGAGGCGTCGTCGAATCTCGCGCGTTATGACGGCGTGCGCTACGGATTGCGCGTGCCCGACCGCGACATCACCGCCATGTACGAAAAAACCCGCGGCGAGGGATTTGGGCCAGAGGTGCGGCGGCGGGTCCTGATCGGCACCTATGTGCTCTCGGCAGGCTATTACGACGCCTATTACCTGCGTGCGCAGAAGGTGCGCACGCTGATCAAGAAGGATTTTGAGGATGCCTTTGCCGCCGGCGTGCATGCGATGCTGACCCCGGCCACGCCCTCGGCGGCCTTCGGCCTCGGCGAGAAGGGCAGCGACCCGATCGAGATGTATCTGAACGATGTGTTCACGGTGACCGTCAACATGGCGGGACTGCCGGGGATTTCCGTGCCGGCGGGGCTCGACAGCCAGGGATTGCCGCTCGGGCTGCAATTGATCGGGCGACCGTTCGACGAGGAGACCTTGTTTTCGCTGGCCGCCGTTATCGAGGATGCGGCGGGCCGTTTTGTGCCGGAGAAATGGTGGTAGAGGCCGGATTGCCGGATTAGGCAAACGGCGAAAAGCAAGCGATTCTTTGCGGCCGGCGATTGATCGTTTTGTTTTTGATCTGCAAAATCAAAAATCACGCGCTTGGTTAACCTCTCGAGCCGCCGGGATCCAGGGTTGGCGCGTTGAAGACCAGGAGAGCCGCTATGAAACTCTTGCAAACAGGACGTGCGCTGATCATCGGATTGTTCGTTTTGGCCGGCGGCGCGCCGTCGTCGTCAGGCGCCGTGACAACGTCTGCCGCCGAGAAGGCGACGGTCGGTCCGGCGCCGTCGTTTCAGCTTGCGGCGTGCAAGCGCGTCTGCATCGAGTGGGGTACGTCGTGCATTCGCGGACAGGGCTGCCGCCGCGTGTGCCTGCAATGGGTGACATCCTGCACCCGGTGACGCCGGCCGCTGCGAAATTCACGCCGACCGCAGCGACGCGGTCGCGCCACTTGGCGCAATGACCCCTGCTGAGTTCAAACGAAGCCTGGGTCATTCGGTGCCGCCGCGGGCGCTTGCGCCTGCGCTTCAGGCCTTGTGGTGGGCGAAGAAGGGGGATTGGGACAAGGCACATCGCATCGTGATGAACATCAGCAGCCGCGAAGCGGCCTGGGTGCATGCCTACCTGCATCGCGTTGAGGGAGACGAAGCCAATGCGCGGTACTGGTACACCCAGGCGCGCCGGCCGGCGGCAAAGTCGTCGCTTGACGAGGAGTGGGACGAGATTCTCGCTGCGCTGATCTGAACTGATCCGGAGCTCTGCGCATTGCACGCGCAACGGTACTCCACTGGCTGGCGGCCAAAGGAGGCGTTAAGAGGAAGCCATGACAGCGGTAAGTAGACCATCGAAGCTGATCAAGGGTGCGACCGGCGACTGGGAAGTCGTCATCGGCATGGAAGTGCATGCCCAGGTCGACTCCAAGGCAAAGCTGTTTTCCGGCGCCTCCACTGCGTTCGGCGGTGCCCCCAATGCGCAAGTCTCTCTGGTTGATGCGGCAATGCCGGGCATGCTGCCGGTGATCAATGCGGAATGTGTGCGGCAGGCGGTGCGCACCGGGCTTGGGCTGAAGGCGAAGATCAATCTGCAATCGGTGTTCGACCGAAAAAGTTATTTTTACCCCGATCTGCCGCCCGGCTATCAGATCAGCCAATACAAATCGCCAATCGTGGGGGAGGGCGAAATTACTGTCGATCTGCCGGAGGGCGAGACAATCAGGGTCGGCATCGAACGGCTGCATCTGGAGCAGGACGCGGGGAAGTCGCTGCACGACCAGCACCCGTCGATGTCCTATGTCGATCTCAACCGCGCCGGGGTGGCGCTGATGGAGATCGTGTCGAAACCCGATCTGCGCTCGGCCGAGGAGGCCAAGGCGTTTCTCGCCAAGCTGCGCACGATCATGCGCTATCTCGGCACCTGCGACGGCGACATGGAGAAGGGGCACCTGCGCGCGGACGTGAACGTGTCGGTGCGGCGGCCGGGCGAGCCGCTCGGCACGCGCTGCGAGATCAAGAACCTCAACTCGATCCGGTTCGTCGGCCAGGCGGTGGATTACGAGGCGCGCCGGCAGATCGAAATCCTGGAAGACGGGGGCCGGATCGAACAGGAAACCCGTTTGTTCGATCCCAACAAAGGGGAAACCCGCTCCATGCGCAACAAGGAGGAGGCGCATGACTACCGGTATTTCCCGGACCCCGATTTGCTGCCGCTCGAACTCGATGCAACCATGGTCGAGGAACTGCGGCGGGCGCTGCCCGAGCTGCCGGACGACAAAAAGGCCCGGTTCATGCGCGGTTACGGGCTGTCAGCCTACGATGCCGGAGTGCTGGTGAGCGAGCGGGCGCTGGCGGAGTATTTTGAGGCGGTGGTCAAGGGGCGCGACCCCAAGGCGGCGGCAAACTGGGTGATCAACGAGCTCACCGGCCGGCTGAACAAGGAAGGCAAGGACATCACGGCCTCGCCGGTGAGCGCGGCACAGCTCGGCGGGGTGCTCGATCTGATGGCGGAGGGCGTGATCTCCGGCAAAATCGCCAAGGATCTGTTCGAGGTCTTGTGGACAGAGGGCGGCGATCCGCGCGCCATTGTCGAGACGCGCGGTTTGAAGCAGGTGACCGACGTTGCCGCCATCGAGAAGGTCGTCGACGAGATCATCGCCCAACATCCGGACAAGGTCGAGCAAGCCAAGACCAACGAGAAGGTGATCGGGTGGTTCGTGGGCCAGGTGATGAAGGCGTCCGGCGGCAAGGCAAACCCGCAGGCAGTGAACGCTTTGCTCAAAAAAAAGCTCGCCACGTGAGCCACGCACTCAGACGCTGCAACCGCTCAACGCCGGTGGCGGAGAAGGTCGCTCAGCGTGCGACACTTAAGGGATAACCACGAGAAGTCTCGCGCGCGGCCGCCGCAGTGATCGCGGTGCGCGAATCACTTGGTGACTGATTCGCTCAATTCTGAACAAATGAACAGCTTCGAAGGCGCAAGAATGTCGCCGGCTGTGAAAAATTTTCCACGACCAAAAGCGCGCGTTTGATGTCGCGACGAGGCGCCGCGGCGGCGAATTTTTTCGCCGTGATGATCAGTGGACGGTGATGCAATCTTCGACCGCGCGGAATAGTCGAAACGCCTGATTTCATGCGGGTTTCTGCAACTCCGAAAATTCGTGCGGCGGCGCCATTCTAACCGCGGATGATCGCCGTTGCGGCGTGCGCTGACAAATCGTTCGCGGCGCAAGGAGGTGCGCATGCGCGGCCAAAAAACGCGTCAAGCGGAACAAGGTCGCTGTTTTTTTCGTCAGTCTGTAGTAATCGATTTGCAGTGCAGGTCGATTCGCGACTGCACTTTTGCGACGTCGCCACTTGATACCAGGAGGGCAGCATGGCGAAGAGGAGAAAGAAGGCAGCGGCGAAGAAGACGAAGCGTCGGAAGAAGAAGTAAGAGTCCTGCCGCTTTGGAATCTTCGACAGCTTGAGTTCAGTCGGAGATTGCTTCGCACCGGCCGGCAGCACTGAGCAACGATAAGCGACCGCTATCCGCCACGGGCGCCGGTTCGGGAATGCAGCAGAGGGCGTTGGAGAGATCTTTCGGTCTCGCCAACGCCCTCGGTGTTTTCAGTCGGTCGCGATGGTTCGGTTATTGAGGCTCGTTGCGTTCGAGCCCACCGCTCAGGCGGAGCCTTTGAGGCGCTTCTGGCACGCGGCGTTGAACTTCGGCCACGTCATTCCCTTTTCCACCTTCTTGGCGGCCTTGGCCTGCTTCCATTCCTGAGCGCACTTCCTCTGCCGCTCCTGAGCAGCCTTCTGGGCCTCGGTCGGCGTTTTCTTGTCGGTGGCGGCGAATGCGGGATTCGCATCAAACGAAAGCGGTGCGGTAGCGAGAACGACTGCGACTGCAGCGGCAACTGCATATTTCAACATGAATGCCCCCTCAGGTCATTGGTGGAGGGCCGGACGTCCGAGGTGCTCCGGCGTTCGGCCATGTCCCCGAAGCGCAGCATTAAACCCCCGAGGGGCCGACAACGGCAACGTGGCCTGTGAAAAAAACGCGCGCCCGGACCCGTCGCCGGTTGGCAATGCCCAATCATTCAAAGCCTTTTCGAGCCCCGTGTGCGTTCGCGGTCGATTGCGGCCGGCGGTGGATAACCGGATGATGGCGCCGGGAACGGGCGCACCCGTGCCGGCCGCCAAAATCAGTGTGCCCAAAATCAGTTTGCAAATGACGATTTCGTCGCCGCGGCGGCGCAAGCCGGCATGATCCCGGCAGCGATCGTCGGGTTGCGCGCCAGAGCCTCGCGTTGCCGCCAGTTCGAAACGTGCTCGCGCGCCGTGCGCTTGACCGACACGAACAGCACGTTCTCGACGTTGCAGTGCTGGCCGCACCAAGTGAAATTCATCGAGCCCGTGATGACCATCCGCCGGTCCAGAATGATGGCTTTGATGTGGGCAATTCCCCGCGTGCGTTCGCTGCCATCGGGCGCCACATAGGTGCTCGGCCTGTGGTCGATCTTCGGCTCGATCCCGTTGGCAAGCAGCGTAACGATGGTGCCGGCATAACGCCGCTGCTCGTTGGAACGGTCGAGCAGCACGCCAACGACGAGGCCGCGCTGTTTGGCGCGCAGCAGCGCCTCGATGATCGCACAAGAGGTGAAGCCGTAGGCCTGCACGAGCACCTCTTCGTCGGCCTTGTCGATCTCGCGAACGATGCGGCCGGTGCAGTCCTCACCCGGCACAAAGCAGGTGGTGATGCGGGCGCCGGCCGCCGGCAACGTGGCGATGAGCAGGCTCGAAAGGACAACGGCAAACCGGAGCATTGATTTTGCTCTCATGGCCGGCAGCGTCGAACAATTCAAAAACGAGGACGGCAAGGACACAAATGAAACTTTGGAAAGGTGATGGTTGCGTGCTTCGCACCTGCGGGATAGACGGAAAGCGAACAAATCGTTTCGCGGAAAGGACTAAGTGATGACGAGGAGGCCCCAGCCCCGAAAAGCTAAAGGCAGGAACTCGAAGACTCTTGGGAAGCCGAGTCTTAACAAGATGACCGCACGGGAGCGGAAGCCCATCGACCTTTACTTTTGGCCGACCCCCAACGGGTGGAAAATCTCGATCGCGCTGGAGGAGATGGGGCTGCCCTACAACGTCATCCCCGTGAACATCGCCAGGGGCGATCAGTTCAAGCCGGAGTTTCTAAAAATTTCGCCCAACAACCGCATGCCGGCGATCGTGGATCACGACGGGCCGGGCGGGCGGCCGATCTCGATCTTCGAATCGGGGGCGATCCTGCAATACCTCGGTCGCAAGACCGGCAAATTCTATCCCGCCGACGAGCGCAGCCGCGTGGAAGTCGATCAATGGCTGTTCTGGCAAATGGCGAACCTGGGGCCGAAGGCGGGGGAGGCCAACCATTTCCGCAACTATGCAACGGAGAAGCAACCCTATGCTATCGAGCGGTTCACCAACGAGATGAATCGCATCTACGGCGTGATGAACAACCAGCTGAAGGATCGAAAATTTCTGGCCGGCAAATATTCCATCGCCGACATGGCCTGCATCGGCTGGGCCTCGCGCTACGAGCGGCAGGGCCAGGATATGAACGAGTTCCCCCACGTGCGGCGATGGATGGACACGATCCTGGCGCGGCCTGCGGTCAAACGCGGCATGGGAATCCGCATCGCGGAGGCCTCGCAGGTGGACATCAAGGACCCGAAGGTGCGCGCCGTGCTGTTCAATCAGCGCGCCCGTCCGGCTTGATTTTGCAATTCTGCATTCTGCGTCAGTCAGCGCGGGTCCAAATCTTGGTCTCGCAAAAGAAGGCGACGCAGCCGCGCACGTGAAGCCGCCTGCCCACCACTTCGATGCTGCCGGCGTAGGTCTTGCCGTCCTCGGGATTGTAGATGCGGCCGTGCCAGCGTGCGTCGGGGCCGTTGCGCTGCATGCCGATGAGCACCGTCAGGCCGAGGATCGGCCGGCTGCGCTTGGCCGGGTCGGCGTTCAGCCGGTCGGTCAGCGGTTTGCCGGTTTGGGCGTCGAGGGGGGCCGACAGCCACGCCACGGAACCGCACAGGGCATCGCCGCAGGGGGCGATGCGCACCTTGGCCTTGCGGTCCTCGACCAGCCAGGTGCCCGCCGGGTCGGCTGCCATTGCCGCGCTGCCGGCGAGGAGCGCGAGCGCCGCTGCCATCAGCCACGTTCTCACCATGCAAAACCCCGTCGAACGGGACCAGGATAGTCAGGACGAGGGGCCGGGCAAGACGCGGTTTCGTTGCAAACAAAGCGTGATGCGATGAAATTGGCGTGTCCGGGACCGTTGCGGACTCGGAGTGTGCAACGGTCCCGGGTCTGCAGCGCACCACTCCGCTTCGCTCCGTGCTGCGCTGCGCCCGGGACGCGGCTCAGTCTCAAGTTGCTGCGCTGCGCCCGGGACACGAAGGTGATGCACAGCGCAGCGATCATTCAAACCCGCGTCCCGGATGCGGTGCAGCGCGCAGCGCGAAGCGCGGAGCGGTGCACCGCTGATCCGGGACCGTTGCGGACTCGGAGTGTGCAACGGTCCCGGGTCTGCAGCGCACCACTCCGCTTCGCTCCGTGCTGCGCTGCGCCCGGGATACGGCTCAGTCTCAACTCGCTGCGCTGCGCCCGGGACGCGGCTCAGTCTCAAGTTGCTGCGCTGCGCCCGGGACGCGGCTCAGTCTCAAGTCATCACGCTTGCCCTGCGGATCGTTCCATGGTTAGCCGCGGACCAATCGAGACGGTTAGCACCTGATGACCGCGATGATCGACACCCATCTGCTCAGAGATTTAGCTGCTTAACGGCCGGTTTGCGCACGGCGTCTATTGCAATGGGTTCACGCGCGATTCATCCAACAATTTAAACTGCTGTTCAAATTTCCCGCAAAAAATCGCGATGTACGGTCGAACAATTCGATCGCGTGCGAAGGCGCAAAACAGGCGCCTGTGCGGGAGGCGACGATGAACCGAAGCATGAGGATCGACGAGGCGATCAATGCGGATGCGCCATGCACTGCAGAGGCGCTCTATGCGCTCGGCATGCAATGCTCGATCGGCGGGGAGGCCACGGACCTGATCTCGGCCCACAAATGGTTCAATCTCGCCGCCATGCTCGGCAGCCTCGATGCAGTACGGCTGCGCCGTGAGATCGCGGCGCAGATGTCGGCTGCAGACATCGGCGCTGCACAGCGCGCCGCGCGCGACTATATCAAGCAGCACCCGGCGGCCTTCGCCCCGCGTCCGCAAACCCTGAACGCGGCGGCCTGACGCAAGCCGCAAACGCTCCCGCCTTCCCGGAGCGCCGTTGCCTTGCCATTGCCGCGGTCGTCGGGCATATCCGGTTTTGACGGAGACGTGGCCGAGTGGCTGAAGGCGGCGGTTTGCTAAACCGTTATACGGCCCTAAAGCCGTATCGAGGGTTCGAATCCCTCCGTCTCCGCCAGATTCTTTAAGCCGCGTGACGGCAACCGAGCGGGGGCGCATGAGGCGCCAGAAACGTCACACGGCCGTCGAAAGCGGGCCGGAGGAGCATGGGCGAACATCCTGACGCGCAAGCGGGGTCGGCAACGCGTCATGGCGCGGCGGGTCCCGGCGCGGCGACGGAAATGTTCGCGCGCGCGCGCCAGCATCTGCAAAACGGCCAGCTTGCCGCGGCCGACGAGCTCTGCCGCAAAATTATCGCCATCGATCCGCACCACGCGGGCAGTCTGCACATCCTCGGCTCGATCGCGCTGCATGTCGGGCGGCCGGATGCCGCGGTCGATTGGCTCAAAAGAGCGATCGCGTCGAATGCGCACGACGCCGCTGTGCAAAACGAAATGGGGCTCGCGCTGCAGGCGCTCGGTCGGCTCGACGATGCCGTGGCGCATTTTCAACGCGCGACCAGCCTCGAGCCGCACAACGGCCGCGCCTACAACAACCTGGCGATCGCCCTGTGGCAGCAGGGCAGGGCCGGCGAGGCGGCGGCGCAGTTCGCCAAGGCGCTGGAGCTCACGCCGGAGTTGTTTGACGAATATGGCGCCATATGCGGCACGCTGTTCAACATAAATCCGGCGATCGGCACCGCGGCCATGCGTGCCATGAGCGCATGGCCGCGGCGCACTTCGCTCGAAGAGCTTTTCGGAGCGAACGGTTATCGTGCGGCGGCCGGCGATCCGCTCATGCATTGCATGCTCGTGGGCGCGCCGGTGCGCGGGGTGGAGCTCGAGCGCCTGCTGACGTGCGTGCGCAGCGCGCTGCTGCAGACCGCCGTGCGCGGCAGCCCCGGCGCGGCGGACGCGGACGATCTGAAATTCCGCTGCGCGCTGGCGCGGCAGTGTTTTGTCAACGAATTCGTTTTTGCCGCGACCGCCGACGAAATTACGGCGGCGGAAAAACTCAAGGAGTCCTTGAGTTCCGCGCTGGCGGCAGGATCGCCGGTGGCGCCGGA
>DATLYX010000081.1:0-16877 GCA_035574295.1 Xanthobacteraceae bacterium | reverse complement strand
CGCCGCATCAGGTCGTTCGTCATGCCGACATAAAGCACGCCACGCGGACGGTTCGCCAGAATGTAGACAAAATATCGCCGGACCATACTTGTACGTCCAAATGCGTTCTGAACCCCGAGTGTAATGTAACGCACCCCCTACACGTCCCGGATGCGGTGCAGCGTAGAGCGAAGCGGAACGCTGCACCGCTGATCCGGGACCGTTGCAGGCTCGGAGTGTGTAGCAGTGCGGCTCGGAGTCCGTAACAGTGTGGCTCGGAGTCCGTAACAGCGTGACTCGGAGTCCGTAACGGTCCCGGGTCTGCAGCGCACCGCTCCGCTGACGCTCCGCGCTGCGCTGCGCCCGGGACGCAAAGGAGATTGCTATTGCAGCGCACCGCTCCGCTGACGCTCCGCGCTGCGCTGCACCCGGGACACGAGAGTCGTGTTCACCACCCCAATTCGACAGCGTCCTTATTAAACTCCACGTCCCGGATGCGGTGCAGCGCGGAGCGCCGTCAGGCGCGGAGCGGTGCACCGCTGATCCGGGACCGTTGCAGGCTCAGAGTGTGTAGCAGTGTGGCTCGGAGTCCGTAACAGCGTGACTCGGAGTCCGTAACGGTCCCGGGTCTGCAGCGCACCGCTCCGCTTCGCTCCGCGCTGCGCTGCGCCCGGGACGCAAGGAGATTGCTATTACTCCGCTCACGCTGCGCTGCGCCCGGGACGCGCGCGGGATGCGGTCTTCTGTAGCGCAACCACTCCGCTCCGTGCTGCGCCGGAGATACGTTCAATCTAAGGCCATCACGCGCCGGAATCGTTGCTGCGCGCTATTTCACCAGCCGCACCACATAAGGGCTGAACGGCTTGGTCTTGTAGCTGCTACAGTTGATCGTGACGGTGGAATTGCCGGTGAAGGTCACGGTGTCGCCGATGATCTGCGTGCACTCTGTGCTCGTGCCCTGATTGCCGGAAAATTCCACCGCGCCCTTGGGCACGTAGACCGCGCCGCCGAAATATTGCGATGATCCGCCGTTGAGCTTGAAGCTTGTTCCGGTCGGCATGTTGCGGTCGCCGAAGATCACGATCCCCGCAGTCGGCCCGAAATTCGGCGCGGTCAGGTTCACGGTTGCGCCGCCGTTGATGGTGGCGCCGCCGTAGCCGCCGTTGCTTGCGGTGAACACCAGCGTCACGCCCGTGCCGGTGAGCGTTGCATTGCCGTTTACGCTGAGTCCGCTCTTGCCGATGTAGTAGATGCCGGGGTCGAGCGTCACGTTGGCGTCGGCGTTGAGCATGAGCCCGCAGAAGAATCCGGGGGAGAGCGTCTTGGTGCTGTGAATCGGCGCCTGGTTCTGGCAGCTCGACGGCGGCGCCGGGAAGGAATCGTTGGCGTAGGGGTCGGCGACCGGCGCCGGCATGTTGGTGTAGATCCCCTCGATGGTGGTGATGTTGTTGCTGCTGGAGATGCCGCCCACCACGCCGACCGACAGCGCCGACAGACTTGAGGAGCCGCCGGCCACCAGCGCCGTGGCATGGTTGGAGTTGTCGTAGAGGCTGCAATTGTTGAGCGCCACGGCGGTCGAGCCCTGCGAGGTGACCGCGCCGCTCGTGCTCGGATTCAACGCTAGCACGCAGCCGAGCCCGTCGCTCAGCGCGATCGCCGTCGCCTTCACCGAGATCGTCAGCGTCTCAAACCCGAGCGCCTGCATGAACAGCGTGCTCACCGTGCCGGTGGCGGTTCCGCTCACCGACAGGCCGCCGGAGATCGCCGCAACCGTGGCCGTGGCCGACACGTTGCTCACGCTCGACGTGGTGAGATTGCCGACAAAGTAGGTCTGCGCCTGTTCCGTAACCGACGTATTCGGGCTCTGCGTGGTCTTCGCCAGCATCAACACCGTGGCGTCGAGCGCCGCCTGCATGGTCGTGCGCGCGGCATTGACGCGGCTGTAATCGACCGCAGCGCCGATGAGTCCGAACAGCGGCAGCGTCGTGAGCGCCAGCAGCGGTGCGACGCTTCCCTCCCGGTTTTGCAAAAAATTGCGCAGTAGCATGGCCTGCTCCCACGGATTCGCGCCGCAGGCTATTCCCGCAAAATTATTGTGCTGTTAAGCAATGCACGGCTCTGCAAATTGATGCCGGAAGATTCTGCTAACCATCAGGCAATGCGCCGTCGGGATGTTGGCCTCCGGCGCGCGCCGGCTCTTCTCGCCGCCGCAGCTGTTGCGCCCACCGCTGTGCACACCCGGTGCAAAAGTGCAAAACCGTAGGACACCCCGGTTTACCCCCTGAAAATCCAGCCGCCATGCGGATTCGCCCGGAAAACGGCGTTGCGACCTTGCAACACCCCGCAACATTTTGGGGATGGATTCCTTTGCGCCTTGTGCCGCTCCCGCGATTGAAAGTTAATACCGAAACTTACGGGCAGATCCGCTTTGGGAGCGGATCGAGAGGTTGACGGCGATTTCGCCCGCCGGGCGCCCCGCCGGCGCAGTTTGGCCGCAGCATCGCGGTGACAGTCGTTCGCTCCGCAAAGGATTGGAGGACTTCGATGTACCGGACGTTTGCTGCGGCAGCCGCGCTGGTCACGGCGACGGCGTGTTTTTCGGTGCAGAGCAGTTCGGCTTCCGCCGACATTGTGGTCAACAACATCTTGTCGCCGTTCGTGACCATTCAGGTGATTCAGCCGCCGCGCCGCGTGCGGCCGGCGCGGTTTCACACCTGGTCGCTGCACGACCCGCACTATCGCGCGCACTGCGATTATCGTTGGGATCCCTACTGGGGCGAATGGCGGGTGCATTGTCATCGCCGACCGCTGCACGGATGGCATTACTAGGCAGCGGGGTCGGGACGTTAGGGTCGGACGTTGTAAGTCGGACGTTGGTAGGTGGGGGGAGCAGGGATGCGCAGGGTTCGGTGGAGAGTGTGTCTGCCCGGACTTGCCGGTGCGCTTGCTCTGACTTTGCCGGCGTCGGCCGAGAAGCAGACCACGGTCACCAACGTCCTCTCGCCGTTCAGCACCATCCAGGTGGTCGGCTCGCGTCCGCCGCCCAAGCCGCCGTATCCCTGGTCGCCGGAATGCAACCAAGGCTTCATCGAGTGGAAGCCGGTGTGCGCGGTGACCCGCCACCGCATCGTGGTGACCTATTCGAACCGCTGCATGGCGGAGATCGACGGCGCGGTCGTCATCATAGACCGCGAATGTCCGCGGCGCGTCAGTTGTCCGTACACCTATGAGCCGGTCTGCGCGCGGATCATGCGCATCAACCGCACCGGCCGCGAGCTGCCGTTGAAGGAGGCGCTGAAACCGCCGCCGCTCGAGCCGTTCATCAACGAATGTTTCGCCAAAACCCTGCCGGATCGCGTTGCCGGCCAGGTTCCGCCGATCGAGGCGGAACGCGAGCTGCAGCAGGAGATCACCATCCTGCGAAAATACGGCGACGACATCTACTTCAATGCGCCGCCCAAGCCTCCGCGCGGCAAGGACAAAGACAAGGACATCGGCCACAAGTACCGCTACTACGGCCGCACCGGGCTTGAGGATTTCAGCGAGGTATGTCCGACCCGCTGTCCGGAAGGCGGGCTGCTCGTCTGCGCCCGCGACCACAACGGCCTGTACCGTCTCTACAAAAACCGGTGCTCGGCCATCATGGACGGCGCCGACCCGAACGTGTTCCGGCCCGGCGACCTGTCGAAATGCAAATGAGGCCGCCGCGGCGGTCGGGCGATTGCAGGCACGGCCGCCAACCTTGGAGGCGCATTTGTTCCGGGGTACAATGCATTGGGGGCGAAATCAGCCCACGGATGCTGACCTAATCCCATTCACGAACGACCATCGCCTGCGCACAGCAGCCGTCGGCGCGAATCCGCCGCCGGCACGGCGATGAACCTGCGGGAGGCCAAATTGCGAAAAGCAAGTTTCATTGCGCTGTTTTCGGCGCTTCTCATTTCCCACGCGCATGCCCAGCGCGATATCGATCGCGACCGCAGCGGCGAGTGGGTGCTGTTGGGCGAGCAGCGGGTCGGCTTCAATGTCGACCGCGATGTGATCCGCGTCGGCCTTGCCGAAGGCTGGTTCAGGGAGCGCGCGTTTCGCGCCCTGCATTTCTTCGCCGAGCGCAACGACGTGTATCTGATCCGCCTCGGGCTGCGCTACTTCAACGGCTACAGCGAGGAGATGGATGTCGATCGCGTCATTCGCCAGGGAGGGCGCCTCGCGGTCGATTTGCCCGGCACGCGCAGCTACATCCGGGAGATCGAACTGGTCTACCGCTCGCGCGAGGGCGGCGGCCGCGCGCTGGTGAAGGTGTACGGCGAGCCGGCGCGCTTTGCCGACCGGCCGGATCGCGTCATCCCGCGCGACTGGGAGCTTTTGGGCGAACGGCGGGTCAGCTTCGACGTCGAGCGCGACGTGATCAACGTGCGTTACGGCGACGACTGGTATCGGAACCGCCGGTTCCGTGCGCTGCGCTTTATGGTCGACC
Organism: Xanthobacteraceae bacterium; assembly: GCA_035574295.1. Lineage (GTDB taxonomy): Bacteria > Pseudomonadota > Alphaproteobacteria > Rhizobiales > Xanthobacteraceae > PNAI01. Next base: position 12,421 of record DATLYX010000081.1, on the reverse strand, counting down.
GCAACGACGTGGAAATGCGTCGGGTCCGATTGACCTACTCCAACGGTTACGAGGAGGAGATCGAGATCGACCGGGTGATCCCCCGCGACTCCGATCTGGCCGTCGATCTGCGCGGAGAGCGCTCCTACATCCGGCGCATCGAGATGATCTACCGCTCCGGTTCGGACTCGCGCCGTCCCGCCCTTATCCGGGTGTTCGGCGAGCCCGCGCGCTTCGCCGACCGCCCCGGCGACGGCCGCCGCGCGGAGTGGGTGGAGCTCGGCTGCCGGCGGGTCGATCTGTTCGGCCGCGACCGTGATGTGATCGAGGTCGGCCGCCGCGACGGTCGCTTCCGCGCCATCCGGCTGCACGCGCAGGGCGCCGACGTCGAGATGCTCGATCTCAGGGTGATCTACAGCGGCGGCGAGCCGGACGACATCCGCGTCCAACGTCTGTTGCGCGTCGGCGAGCGCACGCAGCCGCTCGACCTGCGCGGCTGGACGCGCCGCATCGACAGAATCGAACTGGCGTACCGCAGGATGGTGCGGCCCTCGGACGTCGTGCTCGGCGAACGGGTCCGTCGCGCCACCGTCTGCGCCGAGGGCTTGCAGGAGGCGAGGACATCGTTGTAGGCGGCCGGCGCGCGCCGGCCGCCGGCGGATGGCGGCTTTGCAGGGGGATGAAATGTTGCGACTGACGGGCGCGATTGCGCTTTTCACGATGTTCTTGTTGTCCGCCGCGGCCGCTCAGGGCGATCGCGACCGCTGGGATCGGTCCCGCGGCGACGACGCCGATGTCTGGGAGCGCGGCCGGTTGGGCGAGCGGATCCAGTTCCGGGATCGTGAGGATTTCGGCGAGCGGGAATTCCGCGAGCGCGACGATTTTCGCCAACGCGACTTCGAGGAGCGCCGCAGCTTCGGCGATCGCCAGCGCGACCGCTTCGGCAGCCGCACCCCTGCGGGCGAAATCCTCTTGCTCGGCGAAAGGCGGGTACGCTTCGATCTGGAAGAGGACGTCATCCCTATCGAGCTCGGCGAGGACTGGTACCGGAACCGCTGGTTCCGCTCGCTGCATTTCGTCGTGCACGACAACGACATCGAGCTCAGACGGCTGGTCATCACCTACATCAACGGCTGGACCGAGACCTACGATCTCGGCGACCGGCTGGTGCGGCGCGGCGAGCGTTTTCGTCACGATTTCACGCAGCCGGTAAGCTACATCAAAGAGATCCGGATGCAGTACCGGACCGACCCCCAGGGGCGGCGCACCAACGCCAGCGTCACGGTTTACGGCGAGCTTGAGCGGCGGCGTGTGGCGCGCAGCGAGGAATGGGTGCCGATCGACCGCTGCAAGCCGGTGCCGGTGTTCGGCGCCGATACCGATGTTTTCGACGCGCATGCGGAAGGCCGCTTTCGGGCGATCCGGCTCCTGGTGCAGAACGCCCCGATCGAAATCGATCGGGTGCGCATCACCTACGAAGGCCGCACCGAGGCCGACGACGTGATCGTGCAGGCCTATGCCTGGCCGGACCGCCCCACGCGGCCGTTCGGGCTGACGCTGGAGCTGCAGCGTATCGAGCGCATCGAGGTCACTTACCGGAGCCTCGTTCATGCCTCCGATGTGGTGCGCGGCTTCCGCATCAGCCGGCCGTGGGTCTGCGTCGAGGGATTGAAACTGGTGCGCGAGGCGCTGCCGCCGCCCGCGCCGCCCGGACCGCCGCCCGCGCCGCGCACGAACTGACACCGACGCGCCATTCGTTCGACTTGCGTCGATGTCGCCGAACTCAAGCGTGATGAGACGAGGTCGGTATGTCCCGGATGCGGTGCAGCGTGGAGCGCAGCGGAACGCTGCACCGCTGATCCGGGACCGTTCGAGGTTCGGAGTTTTTTACGGTCCCGGGTCTGCAGCGCACCGTTCGCTGCGCTCACGCTGCGCTGCGCCCGGGACGCAAAGGTGGATGCACAGCGTTGTGTTCAACCGATGTACCGGATGCGGTGCAGCGTGAACGCGATAGCGCGAACGCTGCACCGCTGATCCGGGACCGTGCGAGGGCATTACTCCGCCTTACTCCACCTTCAGCCCGAGCGTGCGGATCACGCCGCCCCAGCGCTCGGTGTCCGCCTTGACGATCTTGGCCATGTCCTGCGGCGTGCCGCCGCCGGGCTCGAGATTGAGGCTCTTGAACTTCTCCACCACGTCCGGCGCTTTCAGCGCCGTATTCACCGCCCCGTTGAGCTTGGCGATGATCGGGGCTGGCGTTTTCGGCGGCGCGCTCAGCGCGTTCCAGGTGTCGGAGATGAAGTCCTTCACCCCGACTTCGCCCATGGTGGGGATGTCCGGCAGCGCCGCAATCCGCTTTTCGGTGCACACCGCCAGAATGCGCGCCTTGCCGCCCTGGTGCAGCCGCAGCGCCGACTCAAGCTGCATGAAGATGAGATCCACGTGGCCGGCGACGAGATCGTTGAGCGCCGGGCCGGTGCCCTTGTACGGAACGTGCACCAGCTTGGTGCCGACGACCTTGTTGAACAGCTCGGCGGTGAGATGCGAGGTGGTGCCGGGCCCCTGCGACGCATAATTGAGCTTGCCCGGGTTCGACTTCACATAGGCCATGAACTCCGCCAGCGTCTTGGCCGGGAAGTCGTTCTTCACCAACAGCACGTTCGGGATCGTCGACATGATCGCGATCGGCTCGAACTTGGTCGGGTCGAAGTTGAGCTTCTTGTAGAGCACCGCGTTGGTGGTGATCGGCGCCGGCTGCGAGGCCATGATCGTGTAGCCGTCCGGGTCGGCGGTATAGACCATTTCGGCGGCGAGGTTTCCGCCCGCGCCGCCCTTGTTTTCGATCACGAACGGCTGACCGAGCGTCGTGCGCATCTTGTCGGTGAGGAGCCGCGTCACGGTATCGACGCCGCCGCCGGGCGGCACCGTGACCACCACCTTGATCGGTTTGTTCGGATAGTCTGCCTGCGCCTTCGCCGGCGCAGTTGCAAGCAGCGCGGCGCCCGCCGCCATTACAGCAAGAATCTTATGCATGGTGCTGACCCCAGGGGAGAGTGGGTTGGAGTGTGCGTACTATATCATCTTCGATTGGTGGGGGCGCACCCTCGAAATGTCAATTCCGCCCTGTGTCGCGCTCAACTGTCGCCCGCCGCCCGCACCGGCAGCCAATCCATACCGTTTACGACTTTTGCGTATTGCAATTCTGCCAGATGCGTGAGAGGGGCCGCTTTACTCCACATACGGCCGCTCCGCCCTGCGGCACCAGTTTTGCCAGGCGCGGTTGTACCAGGTCTCGTTGGTGGCGGCGGTGACTTTCGCCACCTCGCCGTTGCTCAAGAATTTGACCTTGCCCATGCTTTCGGCCTGCATCTGCAAGCGCGCGTTCACCTCCAGATACACCGCGGTGAACACGGCCGCGCGCAGGCTTGCGGCCGCCACCACGCAGCCGTGCCCGCGCATCAGCGCGGTGCGGCCCTTGCCGAGCGCCTTGGCCAGATCGCGCGCCATCTTCATGTTTTCGACCAACAGATTGGTGTCGCCGAATTTCTTGCGCTGATCCCACACCGGCACTTCGCGGCCGATGGTGGCGCAGGTGTGCATGATGGGCTTGAGCTTGCGGCCGGTGACGCCGAACGGGATCACGCCCGGGCTGTGGTTGTGCACCACCGCCATCACGTCCGGCCGCGCCTCGTACACCGCCCCGTGGATGAAGCGTTCCAGATACGGCCGCCGGCCGCGCGCGTCCACCGCTTCGCCCTCGAGCGTGAATTCCATGATGTCGGCGGCCTCCACCCGTTCCGGCGCCCGCGCCTGCGAGAGCAGATACCGCTGCTGATTGTCGGGATGGCGCACGCTCACGTGGCCGAACGAGTCCACGATGCCTTCGTTTGCCAGAATCCGGTTGGCGGTGACCAGTTCCTCGATCAGCGCGTCAAGCTTTGCCATGTGCGTGCCTCCCCATTGCGACGTGATTGCGGATTTATCCGGCGTCCAACGATGCATGAAGCATCGCTTATGCCGCCTCATCCCGAGGAGCGCGAGCGCAGCGAGCGCGGCGCGAAGGATGAGGCGAGCCCGTCAGAACTTCAACTCCTGCTTCGGCACCGCCACGTTCTCCACCCGCGGCAGATGCGCCTGGTGGCCGTAGAGCCACGACATGTCGAGCGAGCCCTGCGCCGTCCACTCGCCGAGCACCTGGTTGCGCAATTCGCGCAGCACGCCCTCGGCGTGATAGATCTGGCCGAACACGCGCGCCATCAACTGCACCCGCGCAGTGCGCAAGTAACGCAGCGCCTGATATTTCCGGAACGCCGCCGCATAGTCGCCGCCGTGCGCTGCGATCTGTTCGGCAAGGCACACCGCATCCTCCAGCGCCATGTTCGCCCCTTGCGCCAGGTATTGCAGCATGGGATGCGCGGCATCGCCGAGCAGCGTCACGCGCCCCTTGCTCCATTCTTTGATCGGCGGCCGGTCGCACAGCACCCACATCTTCCACGCATTGACCTTTTTCAGGAGCGTGCGCACCGGCTCGCACTTGTCGGCAAAACGTTCGTGCAGCTCGGTCGGATCACCGAACGTGTCCCAGCCCTCCTCGTAGCGGTTGGAATGGAACACCACCACGAGGTTGAACAGCTCGCCCCGCCGGAGCGGATAGTGCACCAGATGCGTCTTTTCCCCGCCCCACAAAATCATCCGGTTGATGCGGTATTCTTTCGGCCAGTCCGGTGTCGGAATCACCGCCCGATAGGCGATGTGGCCCGACACCACCGGCTTGCCGTCGCCCACCAGCAGCCCGCGGATCGTGGACCACAGCCCGTCGCACCCGATCAACGCCGCCCCGCGAAAACTTTGGCCGCTCTCGGTGCGCGCGGTCACCCCGTCGTCGTCCTGCGCGAAGCCGACGACCTTCTGCGACGGCGTCAGTTGGATCAGGTTGGACTTCCGGCACGCCTGGTAGATGACGTCGAGCAGGTCGGCCCGGTGAATCACCGCATAGGGTGCGCGGTATTTGTCATGAAAGCGGTGATCGATCGGCAGGAACACGAAGGTTTCGCCGGTCATGGAGTCGCGGAACTCAAGCCCCTCCGGAAACACCGCCCATTTGTTCATCTCCTCGGTCAGCCCGAGGTATTCGAACATGCGGAACACGTTCGGCCCGAGCTGAATCCCGGCGCCGATTTCCTTGAACTCCGGCGCCTGCTCTATGACGTGGGAAGGGATGCCCTTGCGCGACAGCGCGAGCGCGGTGCCGAGCCCGGCAATGCCGCCGCCCACGATCAGCACCGGTTGTTTTCCATTGGTGGTCATGTGAGACGCTCAATCCGAAATTTGAGAGTACCGATGAAACGCGCCGGCGCAAATAGTGGACGGCGGCCCGCCGCTGGGCAATAACGTTTCGGCATGGCAGTGAACCGCAAGCCCGAGACCGCAGCCGGCCGGCACCGCCGATCCCGGCGCGCCTCCCCCGTTGCGCGAGCCGCTCAGGCCGGTCCCGCCCGCCGTCCGGTCGAGGCCATGCTGGCCGAGCTCAAGCAGCGGCTGCTCGACATCAGCGATCTCAACGCCGCGGCCTCGGTGCTGGGGTGGGATCAGTCCACCTATATGCCGCCGGGCGGCGCTCCCGCGCGCGGCCGCCAGCTCGCCGTGCTGCGCCGCTTAGCGCACGAGCGCTCGGTCGATCCGGCGCTCGGCAAATTGCTCGACGCGCTCGAGCCGCATGCCGGCCGCCTCTTGCGCGAGACTGACGCCAGCCTGATCCGTGTCGCCCGCCGCGATTTCGAGAAGGCGAGCAAACTGCCGCCAAAATTCGTCGCCCGCTTCGCGGCCCACACCTCGGAGTCCTACGACGCCTGGACGCGGGCGCGACCGGCCGATGACTTCGCCAGCATGCGGCCCTATCTGGAAAAGACCGTGGAGCTGAGCCGCGAATATGCCGGATATTTTGCTCCTTACGAGTCGATCCTCGATCCCTTCATCGACGACGCCGACGAGGGATTGACCGCGGCCGCCGTGCGCAAACTGTTCGCGGCGCTCAAGCGCGAGCTGCTGCCGCTTCTGCGCGCCATTGTCGCGCAACCGCCGGTCGACACCCGTTGCCTCGAAGGCAGGTTCCCCGAGCCTGCGCAGCTTGCCTTCAGCCACGCGGTGGTGAAGGCGCTCGGCTACGATTTTGCGCGCGGTCGGCTCGACAAGACGCCGCACCCGTTCTGCACCAGATTCGCCCACGGCGACGTGCGCATCACCACCCGCGTCAATGAGCGCGATCTGGGCGATGCGCTGTTCTCCTCGATCCACGAGGCCGGCCACGCGCTGTACGAGCAGGGTGTGGACCAAAACCTCGACGGCACCCCGCTCGGCTCCGGCGTTTCCGCCGGCATCCACGAAAGCCAATCGCGGCTGTGGGAGAACCTCGTCGCGCGCAGCGAGGGTTTTTGGCGCTGCTTCTATCCCTTGCTGCAGGAGGCCTTCGGGCATTTCCGCAGCGTGCCGTTCGACGCCTTCGTGCGCGCCATCAACAAGGTGGAGCGCTCGCTGATCCGCACCGACGCCGACGAGGTGACCTACAATCTGCACATCATGCTGCGCTTCGACCTGGAATTGGACCTGCTCGAAGGCCGCCTGCAGGTGAAGGATCTGCCCGAAGCCTGGCGCGCGGCCATGCAGGCGGATCTCGGCCTCACCCCGCCCGACGATCGCAACGGCTGCCTGCAGGACGTGCACTGGTACGCGGGCAGCGTGGGCGGCGCGTTCCACAGCTACACCATCGGCAACATTTTGAGCGCGCAATTCATGCAGGCCGCCCTTGCTGCGCATCCCGAGATTCCGCGCGAGATCGAGTCCGGCCGTTTCGCGACGCTGCACGGCTGGCTGCGCGAAAATCTCTATCGTCACGGCCGCAAATATCCGCCCGACGCATTGATCCGGCGCGCAACCGGCAAGCCGCTGACCGTCGACCCATACCTTGCCTATCTGCGCGAAAAATTCGGCAAACTCTACAACGTGTCTCTTGGTTCTCTTGGTGATCCCGGGGCGTGAGCGAAGGCCTGCGCGCCCCGGGCGCAGCGCAGCGCGGAGCGGAGTAATAGCAATCTCCTTGCGTCCCGGGCGCAGCGCAGCGCGCAGCGGAGCGGTGCGCTGCATCCGGGATGATAGCGATCTCCTTTGTGTCCCGGGCGCAGCGCAGCGCGGAGCGAAGCGGAGCGGTGCGCTGCAGACCCGGGACCGTTACGGACTCCGAGCCACACTGTTACGGACTCCGAGCCCGCAACGGTCCCGGATCAGCGGTGCACCGCTCCGCGCTTCGCGCTCCGCGCTGCACCGCATCCGGGACGTGGAGTTTAATAAGGACGCTGTTGAATTGGGGTGCTGAACACGACCCTCGCGTCCCGGGCGCAGCGCAGCGCGGAGCGAAGCGGAGCGGTGCGCTGCAGACCCGGGACCGTTACGGACACCGAGCCACGCTGTTACGGACTCCGAGCCACGCTGCTACACACTCTGAGCCTGCAACGGTCCCGGATCAGCGGTGCACCGCTCCGCGCTTCGCGCTCCGCGCTGCACCGCATCCGGGACGTAGGGACGTAGAGACGTAGGGACGTAGGGACGTAGAAATGCGCTCACGCTGCACCGCATCCGGGACGTGCGGTTGAATGCGTTGTGCGCCGGAGGGGCCTGTGCCGAATCAACCGAGGAAGTCGCCGGCATCAACCAAGGAGCTCGCCGACGATTTTCACGGCTGTTTTCGGGAGGCGCGCGGCCCCGTCTCATATCAGCCCCGCGTTCTGAACAATTGTGGGCGGACGGAAGCAATGCGATGTTGTAATGTTTATTGCATTGAATCTGTGCATAGAAATAAGCCCTGATGACCCCGCCCTCGGGGGCCGCCCCGAACAAGCAGCCACGCGAACGCAAGCCGGCCGAAGCCGCTTCGGCCGGCGAAAATGCGCCCGGCACCGATGCCTCCTCCGGCGCCGCCGCGGTCGCGCCGCCGCGCCCGCCCGCGCGCATGAGCCATGCCGAGGTGCGCAAGATTTTCTTCGGCGTGATGCTCACGGTGTTTCTGGCCGCGCTCAACCAGACCGTCATCGCCACCGCGCTGCCCACCATCGGCCGGCACTTCTACGATTTCGAAAATCTGTCCTGGGTGGTCACCGCCTATCTGTTGACTTCGACCGCGGTGGCGCCGCTCTACGGCAAGCTGAGCGACATCTACGGCCGCCGCGCGGTGATGCTCGCCGCGACCGGCATCTTCATGGCCGGCTCCGCGGTGTGCGCCGCCGCGCCCAACATGCTGATCCTCGTTTTGGGCCGCGGCCTGCAGGGGATCGGCGGCGGCGGAATTTTGCCTGTCGCTCAATCCATCATCGCCGACGTGGTGGCGCCGCGCGAACGCGGCCGCTACCAGGCCTACATGGGCGTGGTCTGGGTGACTTCCGGTGTGGGCGGGCCGGTGCTCGGCGGCGCGCTTGCCGAGCATCTGCACTGGTCGCTGATCTTCTGGCTCAACGTGCCGCTCGGGCTCCTCGCCGCCTGGCTCACGCAAACCTATCTCAAACGCATTCCGCGCCACGAGCGCCGCCACGCGCTCGACATTCTCGGCGCGCTGTTGATGATGGCCTCGGCGATCCCGCTGCTGCTCGCGCTGAGCTGGGGCGGCGTGCGCTACGCCTGGCTGTCGCCGGTGATCGTGACGCTGATCGCCGCCTCGTTCGTGCTCTCCTTTGCCTTCGCATGGCGGCTGGTGCGCGCGCCCGAGCCGTTTTTGCCGCTTGCCGTGCTCAACAATCCGGTGATGCGCATGGGCACGCTCGCCGCTGCTTTCGCCATGGCCACCTCGATCGCGCTCACCATCTTTACCCCGCTCTATTTCGAGGTGGTGCACAAGCTGTCCGCGACCGATGCGGGGCTGGCCTTGATTCCGCTGGCGCTGACCACACCCGGCTCGCTCCTGTCCGGCCGCGCCATGCTCTACGGCCGTCATTACAAATGGGTGCCGATGGCCGGGCTTGCCTGCGCCATTGCGGCGCTCGCCGTTCTGGTCTGGAAGCCGGCCATTCCGCTCGTCGTTGTGATTGTGCTGCTCAGCGTTGTCGGCACCGCGATTGGCACCTGCTATCCCGTCACCACGGTGTCGATTCAGAACGCGGTGGCCACGCACCAGGTCGGTGTCGCCATGGGCGCGCTGAATTTCTTTCGCTCGCTGGCCAGCGCCTTCGGCGTGGCGGTGATGGGCGCCATCATCCTGGCCGGCTTCGGCGCCGCGCCCGAGCGCGGTGCCTCGGTCTCGGTTTTGGCGCAGACGGTCGGCGCGCAGGGCTTCGATGCCGCGGGCGTGTTCCGCTGGGTGTTTTTCGCCGCGCTGCTTTTTCTCGGCATCAGCCTGCTTGCCTTGTACTTGATGGAGGAGCGGCCGCTGCGCTCATCCACCTCCGGCGATCCGCAAATGCCGGCGCAATGATGTCCTTTGCCTGCGGTTAACCCAACCGGGCAAGAAAAAATTAGCGCCTCCTCGCCGATGCTGCCGCGCCGGACGCCGCGCCCGCGCGCGCCGACGGAGTGGCCGATGCTGAGCGCACCATCCCTGATCGAGGAACTGGAAACCACGCTGCGCCGCGGCACCGGGGCGCAGCGCGCCGATATTCTCCAGCGCGTCACCCGCCTGTTCCTCGCCGGCGCGGACGCCTACAACGACAGGCATGTGGCGCTGTTCGACGAGGTGATGAACCGCCTGATCGAGGCCATCGAGCGGCAGGCGCTCGTGCGCTTGAGCGCCGAGCTCGCGCCGGTGCCCAAAGCGCCGACCAGGGTGGTGCAGCGGCTCGCGCGCGACGACGATATCGAAATCTCCCGTCCGGTGTTGCAGCAGTCCGCCGTGCTCAGCGACGAGTTTCTGGTCGAGCTCGCGCGCTCGAAAAGCCAGCAGCATCTCGAAGCGATCGCCGGCCGGCCGCAGATCGCGGAATCGGTGACCGACGTGCTGGTGGAACGCGGCAATGCCGCGGTCACGCTGAAGGTGACCGGCAACCGCGGCGCGCGCTTCTCGCGCGCCGCCATGCTGCGCGTCGCCGACCGCGCCAAGGAGAGTCCGGCGCTCGCCGAAGCCTTCGCCCATCGCGCCGACATTCCGCCCGATGTGTTCGATCATCTGTTGAGCCGCGCCACCGACATCGTCCGCCAGCGGCTGCTCAAGCACGCCGCCCCCGAAATGCGCATCCGGATCAACCAGACCCTGACGGAGATCGCCGCGCAGGTGACGCCGCCGCGGCCGCAGGGCTCCGGCCATTCGGCGGTGACGCTCACGCATCAGGATACGCAGCGGTTGAAGTCGCAACTCGCGGAATTCGCGCGCAACGGGGACCGGCCGAGCACCGTGGAGACCCTGGCGGCGCTGAGCAAGCTGCCGCTCGAATCCGTGCGCAGCCTGTTGCGCGCCGAAGCCGAGGACGGCGTGCTGATTCTGTGCAAGGCGATCGGCCTCGGCTGGCCGGACACCCGCCACGTGCTCGCGGTGATGCTGGGCGTGTCGGACGACGACACCGGCCGCAAGGCCGCCTTCGACAAGTTTTATAATTTGAGCGAGGAGACCGCACAGCGCGTGCTGCGCTTCGTCAAATCCTGCAAGGCGGTGTCCAAGGCCGACCTGCAGCGCATGCTTTGAGCGCGCAGCCCGTAGTAGCCCGTAGCCCGCATGGAGCGAAGCGAAATGCGGGAATTTCCGGCGAAGCCGAGCAATCGTAGGGCCATGGCGGCCCCGGCTGTTGCGGCGCCGGATGCGGGCTCCCTTGGTTACCGAGATATTGAGCCCGTCCCCCTGGTTTGCGCGCGGGCGCAAGGCCACTTTCAAGATTTTTGCCTTAAGGCTGCGGCAATGGCGCGGCCGCTCCCGATGTGCGGCCGCGATTGTTTGACCGCGTTCCTCGCTCCGGATCGCTGCGATGTCACACGAAAACCACGGCATGAAAAGCATCGTCGGCGAGCGATCGCGGAAGACCGGATGGAAAGTTGCCCTCGCCGTGGCCGCCATGGTCATCCTGATCGTGCTCGCCTCCCGTTCCAATGTGCAGCCCATACACTGCAGCGTCTCGCCCGCCGCCTCGTTCAACGAAGGCGTCGCCAAGTGCGGGTAAGCCAAGTGCGGTTAAAGCGTGATCAGGCACGTCCCGGATGCGGTGGAGCGCGTAGCACCCGGGACGCGAGATGCACAGCATTGAGTTCAACCACATGTCCCGGATGCGGTGCAGCGCGAGCGCGGAGTGATGCATCGCAGCTCGGTGTGTCCCGGATGCGGTGCAGCGTGGAGCGAAGCGGAACGCTGCACCGCTGATCCGGGACCGTTGCAGGCTCAGAGTGTGTAGCAGTGTGGCTCGGAGTCCGTAACAGTGCGGCTCGGAGTCCGTAACAGTGTGGCTCGGAGTCCGTAACAGCGTGGCTCGGAGTCCGTAACGGTCCCGGGTCTGCAGCGCACCGCTCCGCTTCGCTGCGCGCTGCGCTGCGCCCGGGACACGAGTGTCATACACAATGCTGCATTCAAACCCACGTCCCGGATGCGGTGCAGCGTGGAGCGAAGCGGAACGGTGCACCGCTGATCCGGGACCGCCACAAGCTCAGAGTGTGCAACGGTCCCGGGTCTGCAGCGCACCGCTCCGCTGACGCTCCGCGCTGCGCTGCGCCCGGGACATGCCAGTCGCTGCGCTGCGCCCGGGACACAAAGGAGATCGCTATCACGCCGGATGCAGCGCGCCGCACCGCTCCGCCTCGATCCGCCCGGCCATCCTCCCCTTTCAGGAGGAGGTGAGATTCATGAGATTCAGATGCGATCGCCCTGCCTTTCAGGGGAAGGGAAATTTCGCTTCGCTCAATGCGGGCTGCGCGCCACGGGGCACCCCAAAAAGAACTCAGAATCAAACGCATAGCGGAGCAGCGGGGCAGGTTATCCACAGGCGTTCGGCAAAAGTTCCGCAAAACCCGGTTTCGGTCCATCTCGCCCGTAATCGAGGGGAAATAATCGAGGAAAAATGGGAAAAAGGTGGGGGGTGAAGGAACCGTGGCCCGAATTCCGTCACCCCCCTGCTCAGGTGATCGCCGCACGCTGCCAACGCGCAATGCTGCGGCGGGTTCCCACGACGCCGAGGCGCCCGCCTGTTCTCCGCCAACATGGTTATTTTCCTTCTAACGGAAAAAATTCCTTGACACCGGCGCGCTGCCAGGCTATGCAGGCGGCACGCTCGAGACCTGCGCTCTCAACCGCGCCTTGAGCCCCTGCCGCAGCCAAGCGTTTCAATCCCCCCGAAGATCGTGCCGCGCCTTAGAGCGGTTCATGTCTTGATTGAATCGGGTGGGGATTCCGGATCAGGACGATTTGTGATTCAAGATGCTGGCTGGGGCGGAGGCCAGCATCCGATGACCCGACCTCTATCCAATGACCTGCGTGAGCGTGTTGTTGCCG
>DATLYX010000080.1:0-15367 GCA_035574295.1 Xanthobacteraceae bacterium | reverse complement strand
GTGGGCATCGGCGCCACGATCGGGCTCGCGGGTTCCCGCCTGTCGGGACGGGTCTACAACCTTCGCCGCGTCACCGACATCGAGGGAACTTATCGGGCCACCGGCGTCGGCTATGCCGTCGTGGCGGGGCGCAGGGTCGCGCGTCTGGTCAACGCGCGCGGCGTCGTGCTGCACCTGAGCGGCCGCCAGGTGGGCCTCGAGGCCACGGCAGATGTGAGCGGCATGCGCATATCGCTTCGCTAGACGCGAGAGCCGTCGCACATGCGCGATCGCGCAGATCAAACGGGCGCGTCCGCGCGGGCGGGCGCGCCGGTCGATCATATATAAACGGCTGCGGCGACACGGAGGTTTCGCCGCTTTTTTGCCCTTGTCGGACGCGTTTTAAGCGATTCCCCGGACCTTGGGCGGCCATTGCACCGCTTCTTTTTGCTCCTACCTGAATAATCATCGCTGCTCACACGAACGTGCGCGGCAGGAACTCTCTCGGCCGCGAGACGTTTCATATGCAGCGGCGCATCTTGGAGAACGATCCCCACTTGGAGAACGATTCCTACGGGATGGAGTCCAGACAGGATGGAGGTCCACATGTATCGTTCGTTGAACACGTTGGCTGCAGCCGCGGTGGCCGCTCTGGTTGCAAGCGCGGCCGCGATCGGGCCGTCGGCCGCCCAAGGGCGCGTCAAGGTCGGAACGCTGACCTGCGACATCTCGGGCGGGCTTGGCCTGATCGTTGCCTCGCAAAAACAGGTGCGGTGCATGTTCACACCGTCGGCGCCGGGGCCGCGCGAGGTCTATTTCGGCACCATCAACAAGCTCGGGGTCGACATCGGCGGCACCACCGGCGGAACCATGCTGTGGACGGTCTATGCGCCGACGTCGCGGCGGATCGGCGCGCTCGCCGGCCGCTACACCGGCGCAAGCGCAGAGGCCACGGTCGGGGTCGGAGCGGGAGCCAACGTTCTCGTCGGCGGCTCGGATCGCACCGTCACGCTGCAGCCGATCTCCGTGCAGGGCCAGACCGGGCTCAATCTCGCCGTGGCGGTTGCCAGCCTCGAGCTGCGCCGCGCACGCTGAACTTGAACGGCGCAATCACGTCTGAAAGGGCCGCGGCAGCTTGACGCTGCCGCGGCCGAAAGAGGAGGAGATTCGCCATGCCACTTCATCGGATCGGATTCGTTGCTCTTGTCCCTGCCGCTCTTGCCTTTGCCGCAGTCGGCTTCGCGCCGGCGGTGCATGCGCAAACCACGATCACCACGATCGAGACCGTGCGCGAACCCCTGTCTCTCTCCCGAGAGCAGCGCACGGTGATCTACCGCACGGTGCGGCGCGAACGGCAGGTGCCGACGGCGGAGATCGTCATCCGCAGGGGTGCGGTCGTGCCGCCCACCGTCGTACTCGCGCCGCTGCCCGAGCCCGTGTATATGGTCGCACCGGAACTCGAACGACTGCGGTATGTCTACGTCAACGACCAGTTGGTTCTGGTCGATCCGCGCACGAGCCAAGTTGTCGAGATCATCGACGAATAACCCGGATTCGCCGGTGCGCAGTCAGAACGCATCACGCAAAGGGTCGCTCGGTCGCATGCGGCGGGCGGTGCCTGTATGCTTGCACCTGCGGAGCCAGTAGCGGCCGCCGGTGTTGCGGGCAGGCCGCTATCAGGTCGCCGCAACAATGCATATTTGGTTGTCTGCATTATTGAAGCATTATTAAAGCATGCGGTTTGCGGTTGTGAAATTGCACAAACCCGACACATTCGAGTTGCCCATTGGGCTGCCGCGGGCCGCAGGCGCCCGCGTCATTGGGAACCCATGAGCGATTGCGAATGAGCGACTTCGGATTGGACCTTGCCGTGATCGGCAACGGGCGCACGGCCGCGCTGATCGAGCCCACCGGCCGCATCGTATGGTGGTGTTGGCCGCGGTTCGACGGCGATCCGGTGTTCTGCCGGTTGCTCGCAGGCAACGAGGAAAAAGGTTTTACTGACGTCGTGCTCGACGGGATGGTCGAGCACAAATCGGAATATGTGCGCAACACCGCAATCCTGAGCACGGTGTTGACCGACAACAACGGCGGGGCGGTGCGGATCACCGACTTCGCCCCGAAATATCGCAACCTCGACCGCTGGTTTCGGCCGCCGCAGCTCGTGCGCATGCTGGAGCCGGTGTCCGGCTTGCCCCGCATCAGCATCCGCCTGCGGCCCGCGCACAGCTACGGGGTCCCGATCACGCAACGCGCGGCGGGAAGCAATCACATCAGCTATACGGGCGGCGATACGGCGATCCGCGTGACGACCGATGCGCCGCTCTCCTACCTTGCGGACGAAACGCCGTTCGTGCTGACCCGGCCCCTGCACATGATCTTCGGGCCGGACGAATCCGTCACGGGCGATCTCGCCACGATCAGCCGGGAGTTCTGCAACCGTACCATCGACTACTGGCAGGATTGGGTGCGGCGCATCAACATCTCCTATGAGTGGCAGGAGGCCATCATCCGCGCCGCAATCACGCTGAAGCTGTCCAATTTCGAGGAGACCGGCGGCATCATCGCCGCGCACACCACCTCCATTCCCGAGGCGCCGGGGTCGGGCCGCACCTGGGACTACCGCTACTGCTGGCTGCGCGACGCCTATTTCGTGGTCAAGGCGCTCAACCGGCTGGGCGCCACGCGCACCATGGAGGATTTCATGTCCTTCATCATCAGCATCGCGGCCAACAATCCGGACGGCCTTAGGCCGGTGTACAGCGTGGTGCCGAGCGATTCGATGGAGGAGCGGATCGCGCCTAATTTGCAGGGCTATCGCGGCGACGGCCCGGTGCGCATCGGCAATGCGGCGGTGCTGCAAAACCAGCACGACATCTACGGCAGCATCATTCTGGCCGCCATGCCCATGTTCTTCGACCGCAGACTGCCGAAGCCGGGTGACGAGGCGTTGTTCCACCTGCTGGAAGCCTTGGGAAAGAAGGCGCAAGAGGTGGCGCTCATGCCCGATGCAGGAATCTGGGAGTATCGCCAGCGCCGGGAAGTGCACACCTATTCGGCGGCCATGTGCTGGGCGGCCCTCAACCGGCTCGGCGCCATCGCCGCACATCTCGGGTTTGCGGAGCGGGCCGCGCACTGGAATGCCGCCGCGGACCAACTGTGCCAGGTGCTGCTCGAACGGGCCTGGAATCCGCGGCGCAATGCGTTCACGGCGGCCTTCAACAGCGACCATGTGGACGCAAGCGTGCTGCTTTTGCCGGAACTTGGCGTAATTGAGGCAAACGATCCCCGCTTTATCGGCACGGTTGCGGCGATCGAGCGCGAACTTTTGCGCTCGAAACACGTTATTCGTTATGTCAATGCCGACGATTTCGGCCTGCCGGAGACGGCATTCCTGATCTGCCGCTTCTGGCTCATCGATGCTTGGTGGCTGATGGGCCGCCGGGAGGAGGCGCGCGACCTTTTGCTCGATGCATTGCGGTATCGCAACCGCTATGGTCTTCTGTCAGAAGATATTCACCCGCAGACCGGCGAACTGTGGGGAAATTTTCCGCAGACCTATTCGATGGCGGGTCTGATTCTGACCGCGATGCGGCTTTCGCGGAGCTGGGAGGATCGCTATTGGCGCGGATAGTGCTGGTATCCAACCGCGTGGCGGTTCCAGGCGGAGACAGCGGAAATCGGGCGGGCGGCCTTGAGGTCGCGCTGCGGGCGTTCCTCAAGCGCCATCGCGGCGTATGGCTCGGCTGGAGCGGCCGCGTGGCGCGCGGCGAGCCGGAAATCCACAGCGTCACCCACGGCGGCCTCACGATCGTCACCACCGATCTCTCGCGGGCGGACTACAACGACTACTATCTCGGCTTCTCCAACCGCGTGCTCTGGCCGGTGCTGCACTATCGGCTGGACCTGATGGAGTTCTCAAGCCGGGAATTCGACGGCTACCTGCGCGTCAACGAACGGTTTGCGGACGTCCTGCACTCGATGCTGGCGCCGGACGACATCATCTGGGTGCACGACTATCATCTTCTGTATCTCGCCAAGGCGCTGCGCGACCGCGGGCACTCAAATCGCATCGGCTTTTTCCTGCATGTGCCGTTCCCGCCGCCCGAGGTGCTCACCGGCTTGCCCAAGCACGAGCGACTGATTTCGGCGCTCTGTCACTATGACCTGATCGGCTTCCAGACCGACGGCTATGCCGACAATCTGGCGCGGTATCTTGCCAGCGAATGCCACATGACAAGCCGCGACGGACGCACCTTCGTCGCCGGCAAGCGCACCCTGCGGCTGGCGGCATTTCCGGTCGGCGTCGAAACGGAGGAGTTCAATCGCCTGGCGGAGCGCGCCGCGCGCTCGCCGTTCGTGCGCGAGGTGATGGCAAGTATCGCTGATCGCGCTTTGATCATCGGGGTCGACCGGCTGGACTACACCAAGGGGATTGCGCTGCGCGTGCAGGCGTTCGAGCGGTTCTTGGCGCAGAACCCGCCGTGGCATCGCGCTGTCACCTATCTGCAGATCACGCCGCGGAGCCGCTCGGAAATCCGGGAATATGCGGAAATGGCGCGTGTGATCGGGGAAACGGTCGGGCGCGTGAACGGGACCTACGGGGAAGCGGCCTGGACCCCGATCCGCTACGTCAATCGCACCTACAGCCGCTCGGCGCTCGCCGGCCTGTTCCGGCTCTCGCGGGCCGCGCTTGTCACGCCGCTTCGCGACGGCATGAACCTGGTGGCCAAGGAGTATATTGCGGCGCAAAATCCGGAGGATCCGGGCGTGCTGATCCTGTCGCGGTTTGCCGGCGCGGCGCTGGAGCTGACCTCGGCGCTCTTGGTCAATCCGTACGACGTGGAGGCGGTTGGCGACGCCATCGCCCGTGCGCTCACCATGCCGTTCGAGGAGCGGCGGTCGCGGCACCAGGAGCTGTACAAGACGCTTCTGAAAAGCGACGTGAAAAACTGGGGCGATCGGTTTTTCGAAGCGTTGAAAAAGCCGGCCGGGGAGCTGATTGCCGCAGCATAGCCGCGCCCGCGCGCGACCGGCGCGAAGCGACAACAGGGCTGACGTAGCGGCGGCGCAATTGACGAAATCTTGCGCGCCGGAATTTTCCTCCCAGTCAGAAATCCTCCGCTATCGGACGTCCGTCTCGCGGCTGCGAGAAACTCTCGGCGGCAGCGCGTTACACGAAGAGTTGTTCACAGGCTCGCTCACGGTGCGCGCGGATTTGGCTTATCGTGGCCGATGCGGGTGCGGGCATCGATATAAAAAACCTGAGATCGGGAGGTTTCGTCATGAGTCGACAGGAGGACCGGACGAAGACGAAAACGAGAGAATACTTCAATCGATGCGCGCAGTGCGGCGATGCGCTGCTCGCGCCGGTGTGGTCGGAATTCGTCAAGGAGCGCTGCATCCGGCATCTGTGGAACTGCGACGCCTGCGGCTATTCGTTCGAGACGACCGTATATTTCCCGGCGCAGGCGGTTGCGGAGCACGATCGCGTCGACAGCAAGGCCGCCTGAAGCCGAGCGCGCCGAAAGCATCAATCCGGAGGCCGAAGTTGATTTGGCAGGCAGCGCGCTGCGGCGGATGCGCGCGTCCCGATTGTCGAACAGGCTTGCGTTCAGGCCGCGCTGCTATAGCGACGGGATGAACTTCAACGCCGGAAACCATTGACCCAACAACGTCGGCGGCCACGGCAGCGACATGAAGTAGTCGAACACGACGAAGATCGCGAGCGTGAGGCAGGCGGCATAGGCCACGGTCAGCCGCCACGATTCCGGCCCCTCAAGCCGCATGAACAGAATCACGAAAATGAACGCAGCGGGGATCAGCCCGATCACCGCCATCACCGCCATGAATCCCAAGAGATAGCCGAAGAAGCGCGCGGCACGCTCGACGATGGTGCGCAGCGGCAGATGATCGGTATCGGAAGTCAGGTCCATGTGGATGGTGGCGCTCACCTCCTGCTGCGCCTGCTCGCCGAGGCTGGCCACCTTGGGCGCCGTCGGCTTGCGGCACATGTCGTTGAACAGGCTGAGCACGGTCGCGATGATGGCGATGGTGCCGACAACCAGCGGTACGAGCTTGGCGCTGAAGTGCCACGGCAATGCGGCGATCACGAGTCCGGTAAACAGCAGGAGGAAGAACAGGCCGAACAGCTGCGAGGGGTGGAACCGCGGCGCGCCGAAGTTCGACACGAGCTGCAGCACCCCGCCCTGCCGGCGGATATCCTGAATCAGCGGCCGCATCAGGCCGACAATCGCCATGACCAGGATCACCGCCACCACCGGCCGCCACAGCCAGGCGAACCCGTAACGCTCCACCGAAATGAACATGTAGCGTTCCATGCTGTCGCCGAGCACGAGGCCGAGCACGAGCGGCGGCCGCGGCCACTTGAACTGCTTCATCAGCCAGCCGATCACGCCAAAGACGAGCAGCGAGATCAGGTCGCCCCAACTGCGGTGGTCCGCGAACGCGCCGATGTAGACCACGCCGAGCACCGCAGGCAGGATCAGCGTGTAGCGCAGCGTGGCAAGCCGGGCGAACTGCGGGCTAAAAGCGTAGCACAGGCCGGCGCCGAGGATGTTGGCGAGAGCGACCGACCATACCATCGTGTAGGTGATGTCGAGGTGCTTGGTCAGCATGTCGGGCCCGGGAACCAGGCCGTGGATCAGGAACGCGCCGAGCAGGATCGCCATGGTGGCGCTGCCGGGGACGCCGAAGGCGATGGTCGGCACCAGCGCGCCGCCTTCCTTGGCGTTGTTGGAGCTTTCGGAGGCGATCACGCCGCGCACGTCGCCCTTGCCGAAGGTTTCGCGGGCGCCCTTTTCGGTCTTCAGCGCGTGGCCGTAGGCGAGCCAGTCGATGACGGAGGCGCTGATGCCGGGGATCGAGCCGATGCCGCCGCCGATCCAGGAGCAGCGCACAATCAGCCACCAGTGCTTCATGCAGTCTTTCACGCCCTGCCACTGACCCTTGTAGATGCTGGCCTTGTCGAGCACCTTGGAGATGGTGGTGCGGCCGATCAGGAGATCGCACAGTTCCGGCAGCGCGAAGATGCCGAGCAGCACCGGCAGGAACGGCAGCCCGTCCCACAGGTAGAGGCTGTCGAAGGTCCAGCGCAGCGTGCCGGTCTGCGGGTCGGAGCCGATCATGGCGATCATGACGCCGAGGCAGCCGGCGGCAAGGCCGCGCAGCGGCGCATTGCCGGACAGCACGGCGACCATGGATATGCCGAGGATGGTGAAGGCGAGCAGCTCCGGCGATCCGAGGTAGAGCATCACCGGGCGAAGGATCGGGATCGAGACGGCGAGCAGCGCGGCGCCGAAAATTCCGCCCATCAAAGAGGACATGTAGGCAGCACTGAGCGCGCGTCCGGCTTCGCCGCGCTTGGCCATGGGATAGCCGTCGAGCACGGTCGCTGCCGAAGCGGCGCCGCCCGGCACGCCGAACAGCACCGCCGGGATCGGATCGCCGGTCGAGGTGGTGGAGCCGAGACCCAACAACAACGCGAAGGCGGAGTAGGGGTCCATGGCGAAGGTGAACGGCAGCAGCATAGCGGTACCGGCAAGCCCGCCAATGCCCGGTACGATCCCCAGCACCAGCCCCATGATGCAGCCGAGCGACAGGAACATCAGGCGGTGCGGCTCCAGCAGGGCTAAAAACGCCTTGCTTGCAGCCGCGCCCATAAATGCAGCTTCTGCGACGATGCCTTCCATGCGTCTTGCGCCTCCCCCCTGGGCGGAGAAGTTCGGTCGATCGTTTCCCGATCCCTTTTTCTCAATCGATTATCATTGCTGCGGCTTTGCGGCTAGCGCCTGTCTGTCAGTCTCATGCGGCGCGTCCGGATATGGCCGACAGACGACATCGTCTCCCGGAGCGCGGTGAACCGCACGGAATACATCACAGCCGTGCGCAGGCTGTTGGGACTCGGGGCCCCTCCCGGGAGGCGGAGCGTTTCAAGACGGCGCGAAGGTGTCAATCATCTTAAGGGCCTGTGCAGCAGGGCGGTGGCGCGGAGCCGGCGAAGGCGGTAAATACCTGCCGTCCCGTGGGAAGGTACCGCGCTGCAGACGCGGCGGCGGCGACTGAGTGGAGAATGGAATGATCGACCTCTACGGATTGACCAGCCCGAATGTGCAAAAAATCTTCATCATGCTCGAGGAGTGCGGGCTCTCCTACACCTTCAAGCCGGTGGATGTATGGGCGGCGGAGCAATATTCGCCCGAGTTCACCAGGATCAATCCGAACCGCAAGATCCCGGTGATCGTCGATCATGACGGGCCGGGCGGCAAACCGTACACGGTGATCGAGTCCGGCGCGATCCTGATGTATCTCGCGGAAAAGACGGGGAGGTTTTTGCCGAAGGACACGGCCAAGAAGTACGACGTGATTCAGTGGCTGATGGTGCAGATGTCCGGAATTGGTCCGATGTTCGGCCAGTTCACACACTTCAACATGTATGCGCCGAAGCCGGGCAACGAATATGCGCTGAGCCGCTACCGTACCGAAATGCTGCGGCTCTACGACCTTTTGCAGACGCGACTCGGCCAAACCCGATATCTCGGCGGCGACGAATATTCGATCGCCGACATCGCGACGTTCCCGTGGACGCGCAATCATCAGGCGCAAGGCGTGAAGCTCGATCAGTTGCCCAACGTCAAGCGCTGGTTCGACGAGATCGCCGCGCGGCCGGCGGTCAAAACCATGATCGAAAAGGTGGCGGGCATCAAGTCGAGCCGCGACACCGCGACCGAAGATAACAAGGATCGCTTCTTCGGCCGCGGCAAATATGCGCGGGCGTGATCTCAACGCCCGCCGTACAATGCGCGCGGCAGATCGAGAGCGGCGAGGTGCGGCATGCGCGAGGGGTCGGCGAACGCGGAAGTCCGCTCAGGCCTCACCTATGCAGTGCATGACGGGGTGGCGCTGCAGGGTGATCTCTACCTTCCGAAGGGGGCGGGGCGGCAGCCGGCGCTGGTGGCCGTGCACGGCGGCGGCTGGGTGCAGGGCGCGCGCAGCGCGTTCCAGTATTGGGGGCCTTACCTTGCCGCGCGCGGCTATGCGCTGTTCGCCATCAGCTATCGGTTCGCCAGGACCGGGCAGAAAACGTTTCCGCACGCGGTGCAGGACGTGATCGCCGGCGTGCAGTTCGTGCGCGGCAAGGCGGGCGAGCTCGGTCTCGACGGCGAGCGGATCGGGCTGATCGGCGCCTCAGCCGGCGCGCATCTTGCCGCGCTGGCGGCGCTCGCCGGCGAACGGGCGCCGTTTGCGGGCGGCTATCCGCAGGATCCGCATGCCTCGGTGAGCAGCAAGGTCAAGGTGTTCGTGGGCGTGTACGGCATCTACGACGCGCTCGAGATGTGGCAGAAGTACAATCAGCAGAGCCCGCGCGAGAACAACGTCGAGAAACACATCGGCGTCTCGCCGCTCGACGACCGGAGGCCGTATTTCGAGGCCTCACCCATCAGCTACGCGACGACCGCGAACAACAAACTTGCGGTCATGCTCGCCTGCGGCACGCACGACGATCTGGTCAACAAGGAAGCGCAGACCGATGCGTTCCTGCACGCGCTCAAGCAGGCCGGCTTCTTCGTGCGGCCGTGCATCCTGCAAGGCGCGCCGCACTACTGGATGAGCGACCCGATCGAGGAGCCCGGGAGCTACTCCGGGTTCCTTGCACCGCGACTGGCGCGGTTCCTGGCGGAGAAGCTTTGATTTCCCCCAGCCCTTTCGCAAGCGCAGGGCAATCGCATTTGCAGTTCCTTCCCCACAACGGGGGAGGTCGACGCACCGTTCACTTGCGTCCGACAAGGTCGATCAGCGCCGACATGCCGTTGTGGCCGACCCCTTCCGCAATCACGCTGTCGTGCTCCCTGATTTCAAGTGAGGAAAAGTCGCCGAATGCCTGCTCCAGAAGCGCGCGCGTATAGAGGTTCTCGGCGTGCGGCGGGCCGCCGGTGCCGTATTTGAGCTGCTCGGGCCGGTAACCCTGGATCAAGAGCAGACCGCCGGGCTTCAGCGTCTTCTTGATGTTGGCGAATACCTGCGTGCGCTGCGTGGGCGGCGCAAACTGAAAGAATATGCCGACCACCACGTCGAACGCCGCGGGCGGCCATTGCCACTGAAAAATATCTGCGACCTCGGCGCGCAGCGTCACCCCGCGCTCGGCTGCCAGCGCCTTGGCCTTGGCAACGGCGTTGGGTGAGAAGTCGAGGGAGAGAACGTCGAGGCCGCATTCGGCGAGGAACACGCCGTTGCGACCCTCGCCGTCGGCGATGGCAAGCGCCTTCTGGCCCGGACGAAGGAGGTGGGCGTGGCGCTTGAGAAAGGCGTTGGGCGCCTTGCCGAACCAGTAGTCCGGCGCGGCGAAGCGCTCCTCCCAGCGTTGCAGCTCAGACATGCGGCGAGTCGTATTGCATCGGTCGTGTGCCCACAAGCGCGATTGACGAAACCCCCGCCGACAAGGCCAAATGGCGAACGGGGCGGCAGCGGCCGGCCCTGTCAGCCAAGGTGACGAACATGAGCGTACAGCGCGCGACCGCGACCAAGCCTTCGGCAGCCAAGCCCTTGCGAACCGGCGCGGAGTATCTGCGCTCGCTCAAGGACGGCCGCTGCGTCTACCTCAACGGCGAACTGGTGAAGGACGTGACCGAGCACCCGGCGCTGCGCGAGGCGGCGCGGGCGATCGCCTGCCTCTACGACATTGCCGCCGCGCCCGAGAACCGCGAGCTGATGACCTTCACCTCGCCCAAGACCGGCGGACCGGTGCTGCGCTGCTTCCAGATCCCAAAAACGCATGCGGACCTGAAGGCGCGGCGGCTGTTCTCGGAGAAATGGGCGGAGGCGACCTTCGGCCTGATGGGCCGCTCGCCGGACCATGTGTCGAGCTTCTTCACCGGGTATGCGGCCAAGCCGGGCGTGTTCGCGGCGGCCGGCAAGCAGTATGCCGAAAACGTGGTGCGGCTCTATGAGGAGGCGCGCGACAACCACCTTTACATCTCCTACGCGATCATCCCGCCGCAGATCGACCGCTCAAAACCTGCGCACAAGCAGAGCGATCCCACGCTGCATGCCGGCGTGGTGAAGGAGCGCGACGACGGCATCATCATTTCCGGCGCACAGCAACTTGCGACTGCCGGCATTTATTCCGACTGGCTGCATCTGTCGGTGATCCAGCCGTTGCAGCCCGGCGACGAGAATTATGCCAACGGCCTCGTGGTGCCGATCAATGCGCCGGGACTGAAGCTCTACCCGCGGCGGCCGTTCGCGCGGCCGGACATGAATTCGTTCGACTATCCCTTGAGCAGCCGGTTCGACGAGAGCGATTCCTACGTGATCTTCGATAACGTGTTCGTGCCGTGGGAGAACGTTTACTGCTACCGCAACATCGACCTTTGCCGGGAACAGTGGCGGCAGACGCCGTCGCACGCCTACGGCAATCTGCAGGCGCAGGTGCGCTACTACACCAAGCTCCGTTTCATGATCGGGCTGGCCAAGCGCATGAACGAGATGACCGGCCACGACACCAACCCGCCGGTGCAGATGGCAATGGGCGAGCTTGCGGCGCTGGTGTCGATCGTGGAGTCGATGGCGATCTCCCAGGAAGTGGTGGCGACCATCGACGACGAAGGAGTGGTATGGCCCTCGCGCACGACGCTCTATGCGGTGATGGCGCTGCAATCGGAATTCAACGGACGGATGCTGGAGATGATCCGCGAGCTGGCCGGCTCGGCGTTCATCACGCTGCCGTCCTCGGCGGCCGATTTCGACAATCCGGAGATGGCGCGCGACATCGAGCGTTACATGCGCTCGGCGTCGTCGGATGCGAAGGGTCGCGTGGCGCTGATGCGGCTGATCTGGGATTTTCTGGGCAGCGAATTCGGCGGGCGGCACCAGCAGTACGAAAAATTCTACGGCGGCGGCAGCTACACGGTGAAGCAGAACATCAACCGGCTGTACGACTACAAGCGCGCGACGGCGCTGGTGGACGCGGCGCTGGCGCTGCCGCCGATCAGGCCGTCGTCCTGAGCCCGTAGCATGGGCTGAGCGAAGCCCATGGCACATCATTTTCCGGCCGCGCTGCGGTGGGCGTCGCTTTGCTCAGCTCACCCTACGCGCTGGATGGTGTGGTGGCGAGGTGCCGCGTGCTCGCCGGTGCTCGGGGTCGAGTTGGCCTTAAGGTGCGTTTGCTTTCGCGCTGTGAGCATCAACGCTTGCGGTCAAGCCCAAACTCAGACCAGCGCGCCTTGACGGCGGCAATGTCGTCTTCGGCGGGCCAGACGGTGGGCGGGAAACGCGCGCCGCCGAAGTCGGGGTCGGGGTCATAGTCGAGGTTCATGGTGGCGTCGATCAGCACCCGGTTCCACTTGCCGGTGCCGAACAGCGCCGGGTTGCGGTCGCGCTTGCGGGTGGAGGGATCGAGGCCGGCGCCGAAGGTGGACGGCATGATCACGATGTCATCCTCGCCGGCGTTCACGCGGTAGGCGATGGCCCAGTCCACCGCGGCGTAATCGTGAATGTCGATGTCATCGTCGACCACGGTGATGTGCTTGTAGCGCACGTGGGCGGCGGAGGAACCCCAGATGGCGTTCGCCGCCTGCTTGGCCTGGTTGCGGTAGCTCTGCTTCATGCGGATCAAGAGGTTGATGCCGGCGTGCACCGGCGGGCACCACACATCGGTGATGCCGGGCACGCCGGCGCGGTCGAGCACGTTCCAGGCGGTAGCGGCGCGCATGATCGAGGAGCAGACCGTGTTCTCCGAATAGCTGCCGGGCAGGCCGCCCTCGATGCAGCCGCGCAGGATGGGGTCGTGGCGGTGGGTGATGGCGGTGACGTGGATCGTGGGTTTGGGCGACTTGTCGCCGGCCACATAGCCGGTGAACTCGGCGAACGGGCCTTCCATCACGTAGGTCGCCGGATCGAGATCGAGATAGCCCTCGATCACGATCTCGGCGGTGGCCGGCACGTACAGATCCACCGTCTCGCATTTGACCAATTCGACCGGTGCGCCGCGGATGGCGCCGACCACGTCGTATTCGCAGACGCCTTTCGGAACCGGCGAGCCGGCGACGAAATCGAGCGACGGCTCCCAGCCGATCGCGACGGCAATCGGCATGCGACTCTCGCCCTTGTTCTGCCAGGCGGTCACATGATGGCCGATGTGCTGGGCGCGCCACATCAGGATCGGGATCTTGTTTTTCCCGGCGACCATGCCGCGATAGACGCCGACGTTCATGACGCCGGTGTCGGGGTCCTTGGTGACGCAGCCGCCGTAGGTGAGGATGTAGCGGCCGCCGTCCAGCCGGTTCCAATAGGGCGTGGGGAACTTGTAGAGATCGACGGCGTCGCCCTTGACGATGTTCTCCTTGACCGGCCCGGTTGCCACGATCTTCGGCGGAACGCTGCCGGTGAGGATGTTGCGGCCGATCTTCACCAGCTCGCGCGGATGGGTGTCAGAGGGGAGCCCGAGCATCATCGAGATGCGGCGATAGCTCGACAAGGCGCCGGCGAACACGCGGCGGCACAGGCTGTCGGGGGCGTTGTAGTCCTTGATGTTGCTGAACAGGAGTGCAGGCCCGGTGCCCGGACCCTGCGCCAGCCGCACGATGGTGCCGAGCTCGATGTTCCAGTCCACCAGCGCCTTGACCTCGCGCAGCTCGCCGGCGGCGTCGAGTGTCTTGATCCAGTTGCGCAGGTCGCCGAAGGCTATGGGTTTGCGATCCAACATGCTCGCTCCTTGTCGCGGGGAAACTCGCATTGGCGGGCGCGCGACGCAAGCGGCTGCTACCTGCAGCCGGGCGTCAACCGCTCGCCGGGCGGGGCAATTTCGGTGACGAGATCGCGCACCAGTTGCTTGTTGGACAAGGGCGCAAGCCGCATCGGGCGCGGCTCAAGCCGCGCGGTGCAGGCATAGACGGTCGCGCCGTCCAGTTCCACCATGCATTCCTTGCAGGCGTTGGCATTGATGCAGGAGAAACGGATGGCGAGCGAGGGGTCGCGATGGGCGCGGATCCAGCGCAGGCCGTCGAGCACCGACTGGCCGCGTTCGAACGGCACCTGGTAGGTCTCCCAGCGGCCATTGTCGCGCGTCTCGCCCCGCCAGACGTGCAATGTGGCGATGAGGCTCATGAGCAAACATCTTTCCCCCTCCCTCGCTTGCGGGCAGGGCCATCGCATGTGGATTTCCCTCCCCCTGAAAGGGGGAGGTTTGGTTCAGATGCGATCGCCCTGCGCTTGCGGGGGAGGGCTGCGGAGGGGGCAAGTCGAGTTTGCATCAGCCCCCTCCCGACGCGCTTCGCGCGTCGATCTCCCCTGCAGGCGAGGGAGGTGATTTTCTGGAGCTTTTCGTGAGTGCGGGCCTGCCATCCTTCAGACGCACGATTTGATTCATATGCCAGTCCGGCGAGGTTGCAGGAAAATCCTCGCGCTGATGGGCGCCGCGACTCTCGGTGCGGGCCAGCGCGCTCTCGGCCACGGCGCGGGCGACCAAGAGCATGTTGCGCAGATCGAACCATTCCAGACGCTGCAAATCGAAGGCATGGCGGTTGCCGCAGGGGGCTTCGCCGAGCATCTGCTTCAACGCGTCGATGCGGGCGAGTGCACCTTGGAGCTTCTGCTTGGTGCGCAGCGGGCCCACGTCGTCCGCCATGATCGATTGCAGCTCCAGGACCATCGCCGCGGTATTGGGGCCCTCGGTAGGAGCGTCGCGGGACAAAAGAGCGATCACATCCTGGGCGGCGCGCGGATCGGAAGCCGTGGCTTTCATCTTGCTCGCATGCTCGGCCGCGCTGCGGCCGGCGCGGCGGCCAAACACCAGCGCTTCGGTGATGGCATTTCCCGAAAGCCGATTGGCGCCGTTGGCGCCGCCGACCGCTTCGCCGGCCACGAAGAGTCCTGGCACCTCCGTCTGCATGCGCGCGTCGGCCTTCACCCCGCCCATGTGGTAATGGGCGATGGGGGCGACTTCCACCGGCATCTTGGTCAAGTCGATGTTGTTGGCCGCGAGGC
The DNA here is from genome assembly GCA_035574295.1 of Xanthobacteraceae bacterium. Classification (GTDB taxonomy): domain Bacteria; phylum Pseudomonadota; class Alphaproteobacteria; order Rhizobiales; family Xanthobacteraceae; genus PNAI01. Next base: position 385 of record DATLYX010000080.1, on the reverse strand, counting down.
GGTCGATCACCGGGCCGAACGCTGCGCGCAGCTCATTCTCCGTGCAGTGCCGGAAGCTCAGGTACACGCCGCCGTGCGGCGAGCCGCGGCCGGCCTCGACCTCCTTGAGGATCGCGTAGGTGCCGAGGTCGCGCGCGATCAGGTAGCGGCCGTCCTCGGGTACGCCGTAGTTTTGCGTAAATTCCTCGCCGCGGTTGTTGAGCAGTTTGCCGCCGAGCTTGTAGCGGAAGGGATCCCACATGATGGGATCCATGCCGATCAGCCGCGGCGCAAGGTGCCCGATGGGGAAGAACTGCACGAATTCCATGTCCACGAGCGGGGCGCCGGCGCGCAGCGCGAGCGCATAGCCGTCGCCGCCCATGTTGGCGGAGGCGCTGTTGCGGCG
>DATLYX010000079.1:0-24442 GCA_035574295.1 Xanthobacteraceae bacterium | reverse complement strand
ATCCTTGTCTTCCGTATCGGTCCGCTTCTCGCCCTTGATGACCAGGACGCCGTTCGACAGCTCAACCTGGACATCCTTCTCGTCAAGACCGGGAAGCTCGGCGGTGACCTTCACTTCCTTGTCGGTCTCGCTGACCTCGATGTTGGGCCAGCCGATCGCCCGGTCAAAAAAGCGATCGGAAGAAAACGGGGCGAGATCAAACCCGCGGAAAACGTCGTCGAACAGCCGGTTGACCTCGCGATGCAGCGCCAGGAACGGATTGACCTCCTCGCCGCGCCTGACCGACACATCGCGCCGGCGGTTCCATGGGATCAAGTCTCTGATGGCCATATTGTCCTCCTTTCTGCACCCTCCGGCCGGCGCGCAAACCGCGCGCGGCCGGTTGACGGGCAAGCGCTGCACGCGCGCTTACGCCGCCTTGGCGTGCTCGATCTGTTTGCTGCCGCTCATGATGGCGATCCGCCGCGGCTTCATCTCCTCGGGAACCTCACGCACCAAATCGATGGTGAGCAGCCCGTCCGCCAGCGAGGCGCCTTTCACCTGGACATAGTCGGCCAGGTTGAACACGCGCCGGAACGGACGCGCGGGGATTCCCTGGTAGAGATAGTTCTCATCACCCGTTTCGGCCTTGCGGCCCTCCACCGTGAGCACGTCCTGCTCGACCGTGACGGTGATGTCCTCCGGCTTGAAGCCGGCCAGAGCCAGCGTGATGCGATATTCGTCCTCACCGAGGCGTTCGATGTTGTAAGGCGGATAGTTGTCGCCGCCGTTGCCGCGAAGCGCATCGTCGATGAGGTCGAAGACGCGGTCGAACCCGACGGTCGACCGCCACAGAGGGGTAAGATCCAGTTTCCTCATAGCCACATCCTCCTTCTGAGCAACATGGGTACGAGGGGCGTCGGACACCTGAGCCGGCGCCCGCAAGCCGGGCCCGAATGGCGCCCGGAGCCACGCGCTGGGCGTGGCCATAAATCGAGTTAGAAGCCGCTGCCCGATTTTCAAGAGCGTGCCCAAGGCTTGGAAAGCGAGTGCTGCTTGCGAAATATCGCTGCCGTACCAATCTTTGATAGCAACCCTTCGGGCTTTCCTGGACTAAAGCCCGGTCGAAAGCCGCGAAGGCGGCCGCAGAAAATTTTGCGTTCCGGATATCGCCATGTTCGCCCCGACCATCCTCGCGATCATGTTCGGCAACTTGGCCACCGCGGCGGCACTGCCTTGGCTGGCCTGGACTGTGCTGGCCGAGGATCACCGCATGGAGCCGACGACGCGCAGCGCGCTCGGCTGCATGCGCACCCCGCAAGCGGATGCCGGCGCCGCCGCAGACGCGGCGCGTTCAAGGACGAGGCGGGGTGGAGAGACGGCGCGGCAACCGCTCAAATATCCCGGCCTTCCACCTTCTCGGAAAGCTGCTTGACCAGTTCGGGGATCTTCGGCAGGCGCGGATGGATGGCGAGCGCCCGGCGGAACACTTCGAGCGCGTTCTTCTCGTCGCCGAATTCCTGCAGGATCATGCCGAGCCCGGAGATGGCGCCGAAGTGGCGCGGCTCGCGCGCCAGCACCTGGCGGATGTCGGCAAGCGAGGCGCCGAATTCACGCTTCATGTAGTAAATGGTGGCGCGCCGGTTCCAGGCCTCGACGTAATCCGGCTTGAGCTCGATGATCGCCGTGAGCAGCTTGATCGCCAGATCGAGATCCTGCGCCTCGACGGCGGCCTTGACGCGGCTCATCAAGAGGTTCGCCGTATCGCTGCCGGAGGCAAGCCACAGCGCCCAGATGCGATCCTCCACCGCCTTGGCACTGGCGTCGTCGGGCGCCGCCTTCAAGGCATCAAACAGAAAATCGAGATTGCGCACGCGGTCACCGCGTTGCGGCTTGGGCAAGTCGCTCGGCGGCTGCATGGGCGCGATGGCGGACGGCGGATCAGGCTGCAGCGGCGCGGGGCCGGTCTGCGCAGAGACGGGCGCGACAAAACCCGCAGCGATTATGGCGGCGGTAACGGAGAGAGCGGCAATTCGCGGTGCCATGGTGTAAAATGTTAAACCTTCGGGCGCCGGCAGAAAAGTCCCGCCACTGAAGGCCGAAATTTCGACGGAATTGGGCCGGCGCCTTAGCCCTGCCGCGCCTTGTAGCGGCGCAGCGTCTTGTTGATCACATAGACGCGGCCCTTGCGGCGGACGATCCGGTTGTCGCGGTGGCGACCGCGCAGCGATTTCAACGAATTGCGGACTTTCATGGGCGGCTTCCCAGTGGCCGGGCCCTTGCCGGGGCTCGATCGGGCAAACCCTTAAGAATGCGCGCGGGCCAAGTCAATGCGCGAGCCGATCACCGCGCAAAAAAAGCGTCGCCGTGCCTCCGGCTGCGGACGATTCGGAGGCACGGCGAATATCGGTGAGGCGTTCAGAGAGGCCTGAACCGAGGACTGGTCAGCACTTCTTCTGCACGTTGACGCAGAGCCCCTGCGCGCAAACCGGCGGCAGGATCGACTGGTAGTATTTGCCGTCGAAACCGCACTGGTAGACGGTGCACCAGCCGTTTGCGCAATTGGTCGCGCAGTAGGTCAGGGGCTGACAGGCCGGCGTTGCAGCCGCCGTCCTCTTCGCCCTCCCGGCCTCAGACGGGGCGGCGGAGATCGCGACCACCAGAGCCGCAAAGGCGCCCGCCAATAGGAATTTCGAGGTCGTTTTCATCATCGTCTTGAGCTCCCCTTTGAACCGATGACCAAAAAGTCCACGATTCGATGACCATGATTAATTTATCATTAATGACGCATTGTGGATAGCAACGGCAAGATATTGGAATGGCTTATGGCAATTCCCGCAGCGGTGTGGTTGCTGTGCAACAACATCGCCGACCCCGACCGCACCAAACGCTCAGCGCTTAGTGTCATGGACAACCGCGACGAGGTGACACAGGGGCGGCAAGGCAGGTGCCCTGCCGCGATGCGCAGCGCTGCCCCGGAAATCTTTTTTCAGTCAGTGGGTTAATCATCGCAGGACAGCGAGGGATCGTGTACCGAAGCAGCCAGAGATTTTTGACCACGCACACGGGCAGCCTGCCGCGGCCGGACGACCTCGTTCAGGCGATGTACGCCAAGGAAGAGGGCCTGCCGATCGACCGCGCGGCGCTTGCGGCGCGCGTGCGCCAAGCCGTCGCCGAAGTGGTCAAGAAACAGGTCGCCGCCGGCGTCGACATCGTCAACGACGGCGAGATGTCGAAGCCGAGCTATGCAACTTACGTGAAGGACCGGCTCAACGGCTTCGGCGGCACGGGGAACACGTTCGTCTATCAGGACCTCGTCGATTTTCCGAATCTCGCCAAACGGGTGTTCGGCGATCCGGGCCGCTCGCGCCGCAAGACGCCGGCCTGCAACGGGCCGATCAGCGTACGCGATGCGGCTGCCGCCCGCGCGGACATCGACAACCTCAAAGCCGCGCTCGCGGAAATGAAAACAACGGGCGCGTTTCTGAGCGCGGCATCGCCGGGCGTGGTGTCGCTGTTCTTCCGCAACGACTACTACAAGGACCACGAGACCTATCTGTACGCGATCGCGGAAGCCATGCGCGACGAATACGAGGCGGTGGCAGAGGCCGGATTCGTGCTGCAGATCGACTGCCCGGACCTCGCCATGGGCCGGCACATCCAATATGCCGACCTCGACCTTGCCGAGTTCCGCAAGCGTATCCGCATGCACGTGGAGGCGCTCAATCATGCACTGCGCAATATCAAGCCGGAACGACTCCGCATGCATCTGTGCTGGGGCAACTACGAGGGGCCGCACCATTGCGACGTGCCGCTCGCCGACATCATCGACATCGTGTTTCTGGCGCGGCCGGCGGCGATCTCGCTCGAAGCGGCCAATCCGCGGCACGCGCACGAATGGGCCTTGTTCGAGCGCGTCAAGCTGCCTGAAGGCAAAGTGTTGATCCCCGGCGTGATCGAGTCGAAATCGAACTTCATCGAGCATCCGGAATTGATCGCGCAACGCATCGGGCGCTACGCCAAACTCGTGGGGCGCGAGAACGTGATCGCCGGCAGCGACTGCGGCTATGGCACCTGGGTCGGGCAGGCGGCGGTCGATCCGGACGTGGTGTGGGCGAAGCTCGCGGCCATGGCGGAAGGGGCGCGGATCGCGACAAGGCGGTTTTGGCAATAAAGCGAGATGCGATGAAATCGACGTGTCCCGTACGCGGTGCAGCACGCAGCGGGCCAGCGCGGAGTGATGCGCCGCAGTTCCGGAACCGTTTCAGATTCGGAAGCTACAACGGTCCCGGGTCTGCGGCGCAGCACTCCGCTCCGCTTCACTGCGCTCCGTGCTGCGCTGCGCCCGGGACACGCCAATTTCAAGTCAGCCTGCTTTAGCCGATCAGGTCGGCCCGGCGCGCAGGACCCACCGGACGCCGTAGGCGACCGCGGTCAGTCCGATCGCGACGGCGCCGGCAAGATAGATCTGCCAGTCGAAGTGAACCATCAACACCAGGATCGACGCTATCGCCAGCACGGGCAGCACCGGCAGCCGGCCGATCGCGCCGGGAACGCGAAATGGCCGCGCATGATGCGGCTGCTGATAGCGTAGGCTGATGAGCGCCAGATTGACCACCAGAAATGCCATGAGCGCGGCAAATGACGACATTTCCGCAAGCAGACGAACGCTGCCGATCGGCAGCAGGATTGCCGACATGACGAAAAGCAGGATCGCAGCCAGCCACGGCGTCTGCCGCGTGTCCAACAGACGTGCAAAAGCGTCGTGGATTTCCCGGTCGCGCGCCATGGAAAATGCCAGGCGCGATCCGGCGATCAACGTGATGAGAACCGTGTTGGCGGTGGCGAACAGGGCGATCGCGCTGAGCATGCCGCCGGCGCTGGGCCAAACCCTTTCCATTGCGGTCGCCAGCGGCGCCTCGCTTGCCGCCAATTCGGCAGGCGTGGCCATGTGCACCACCGCAAGCGCCACCAGCACATAAAGCGCCGTCGTCACCGCGATGCTGATAAACAGCGCGAGCGGAATGTCGCGGCCGGGCCTGCGCACCTCTTCGGTAAGATTGGCGACCTCTTCGAAGCCGAGAAAAACAAAAAACAATAGCGCCGCCGCCGCCAGGATGGCAGGCTGCGCTTCAACCGGCGGTGGCGGCGGACCGCTCTCGCGCGCCAGGCCGGCGGCAACCACGAAAAGCAGACCCCCGACCTCGATCAGAGTGAACATGATGTTGGCCATGCTCGACTCGCGCACGCCCCAGATGTTGAGCGCGGTGCAGGCCGCCAGCAGGAACAACGCCGACAAAAGCGGCGGAACATCGACAAAGAAGCGCAGATAGCCGCCGAAGGCGATGGCGACCGTCGTGGAGCTCGCCGCCGCACCAATCAGAATCACCATGGCAATGCCGAACGAGAGCCAATGGGCCTTGGGCCAAGCGCGGCGAACGTATATGTATTCTGCACCGGCATGCGGGTAGGACGTCGCCATTTCGGCGTAGGAGAAAGCGGTGAGCAGCGCAACGCCGGCACCAATCGCAAAACTCAGCCACAAGCCCTGCAGCGCCAGGCCCGCCGCGGCGCCGATAATCGAATACACGCCGGCTCCGACGATGACGCCGACGCTGTAGAAGGTGAGTTCCACAGGGCCGAGAATGGGTTTGAGCGCCATGCCAAATACTGCTGGGATGGAACTGTGAGGCTAAGAGCGGTTGCCGGCACGATACCATGCTGGCGATATCTTGTTTGATGCAAGTCATGGATGCCGCCCGCAATGACTGAATCGACGCAATCGGCCTCGCCCGCGACAAAGTCGGTGGCTGCGCACGCGCCGCCGACATCAAGCATACGGCCCATCTTGACCGAGAATTTGCTGCGGCCGATCCGATCGTTCCGGCTGCGCTATCTGCCGGTGATGATGGTCTATTTCGCCTACGGCGCGCTCGGCGTGATCGACGTGACGCGCGACATGTGGGTGAAGGAGGCGCTCACGCTGTCGCCGGCGCAGCTCGCCGGCATCGCGGTGTGGCTCAGCCTGCCGTGGACGATCAAAATGGTGTTCGGGGAACTGGTCGATTGCGTGCCGATCTTCGGCTCGCAGCGCGCCGCCTATGTGCTGATCGGCGCCACCTTCACGGCCAGCGGTCTTTTGACGCTCGCCGGCGCGGCGGGCGGCTGGCTCGCATTCGCCAATCCCAATCAACTCTACATCCTCGGCGCCATGCTGATCGTGATCGGCACGGTGATCCAAGACGTGGTGGCGGACGCCATGTCCACGGAAGTGGTCGATCGCACCGACGATGCCGGGCAGCCGCGGCCGGAGCACGAGGTGCGCGCGGAGCTCGGCATGGTGCAGGTGCTCGGGCGGCTGTCGCTGTCGGCCGGGATTCTGGCGGTGGCCGGCCTCTCCGGCCTGCTCGCCGGCATGTTCTCGCGGCAGACCGTGTTCCTGCTCGGCCTGCTGGTGCCGCTGATCTCGATCACCGGCGTATTCGTCCGCCGCAAGCGGCCGCCGGAGCGCCGCCCCATCGACTGGCGCATCCTCGGCGGCGGCATCGCCTTCGGCGCCACGGTGCTGACGATCGCGCTCGGCGGAATGCCCTATGCGCAGGAACTCACGTTCGTGATCTCGATGACGGTGATCTGCACCATGCTGGTGCTGGTGACGCGCACGCTGCCGAAAGAGACGCGGCTCGCCATTCTTTATTCGAGCATCATCATCTTCGCGTTCCGCGCCACGCCCACCGTCGGCGACGGTTATTTCTGGTGGACGCTCGATGTGCTGAAATTCGACGCCGAATTCTACGGCGTGCTGCGGCAGACCGCGGCCGTCATCGCCATCTCGGCCATGTGGATATTCAGCAAGCAGATCACCGAATATCCCGTAACCACCGTGTTGTTCTGGATCGCGGTGGCGGGCACGATCCTGTCGCTGCCCAATATCGGGCTGATCTACGGCCTGCACGAATGGACCGAGGCGCATTTCGGCTTCGGCGCACGCACCATTACGCTGGTGAACTCCGCCGCCGCCTCGCCATTCGAGCAGCTCAGCATGGTGCCGCTTCTGACCTTGATCGCGTTTTATGCGCCGGCCGGCCAGCGCGCCACCTGGTTTGCGCTGATGGCCTCGCTGATGAACATGGCGCTGGTCGCGGGCGCGCTGCAGACCAAGTTCCTCAACGAGATTTTTACGGTCGAGCGCGGCAACTATGCGGAGCTCGGGCCGCTCCTGATCTGGGTGGTGGCGATCGGATTTATGCTGCCGATCGCGGCAATCCTCCTATTCGGACGACGCGTTTCCAAGAACTGACGACGGGGTTGGCGTGCAATTCGGATTGAATTTCTTCCCCTGCGTGGCGCCGGCGCAGAAGTCGGCCGAGCAGTTCTTTCGCGAGGCGCTGCACCTGGCAAGCCTCGCCGATGAGCTCGGCTATATGCACATCCGCCAGGTCGAGCATTACTTCAAGCCCTACGGCGGCTACAGCCCGAACCCGATCGTGTTTCTTACCGCGGTGTCGCAGCGCACGCAGCGCGCGCGGCTGATCACCGGCGCGGTGCTGCCGGCGTTCAACTCGCCGCTGAAACTCGCCGGCGAGATCGGCATGCTCGACGGCATTTCCGGCGGACGGCTCGAAGTGGGGTTTGCGCGCGCGTTCCTGCCGCACGAATTCGCGCAGTTCGGCGTGAGCCTCGACGAGAGCCGGCGGCGTTTCAACGAAGGCATCGCGCAGATCAAGTTGCTCCTGAGCGAGGAGAATGTGTCGTCGGAGGGTGAGTTTCATTCCTTCCGCAACGTCACCTCCCTGCCCCGCCCGACGCAGAAGCCGCACCCGCCCTTGTGGATCGCCGCCACCGCGACGCCGGAGACCTTCGCGCTTGCGGGCACAATGGGCGCGAGCGTGATGGCGATTCCGCTGGAAGCCGAAAAGATGCGCGCGTTGATCGCCACCTATCGCGAGGCCTGGCGCGCGGCGGGGCATCCGGGCAAGGGCCATGTGATGAATTCCTTCATCATGTGCTGTGCGGAAACGCGCGCGCAGGCGCATGCGGCGGGCATCCCTGCGGGCAACGGGCACTTGCGCGGGCTTGCCGAGGCGGCCAAGGAATGGATGCACGGCGCGAGCACCAAGGACTATCCGGGCTACGACAAGATGATCGCGCACGTGAGTTCCGACACGATCGAGAACCAGATCGGCCAGGGCGTGGGCTGGATCGGCACGCCGGACGACCTCGTGCGGATGATCCGCGACTATAACGAGAAAGTGGGCGGCATCGATTCGGCCTCGCTGCTGGTCATGCCCTCGACCATGCGCGTGGAGCACGCGGAGCGATCAATGCGACTGTTCGCGCGCGAGGTGATGCCAAAGGTCGCGGGGCTTTGAGGCCCTTGCGCCGGCGCGCCCAACGCGCCACTTGAGGGCAATGTCGAGCATCGAACCGGAACGCCCGCGCTCCGAGCCGGAAATCATCCCGCCGGATCGCGTCGCGGAGGACGAGCTGCGCCGCGCGGCGCGGCATGCGGCCTACGAAGAGGCCGGCGGCTATCAGCGGATCTACATCGGCCGCATCGGGCCGTTCGGCATGATGCTCGTAGCTCTGCTCGGGGCCGCGCTTGCCATCCTGATCGTGGCGCTCCTGATCGGGGCATTTTTGGTCGCGATCCCGATCGCGGCGCTGGTGGTGGCAGGGGCGCTGCTCGCCGGCTTTTTCCAGCGTGTGTTGCGGCGGTGAGCAAGCAGAATCCAGCCCGCGGGAAAGCCCGGCGTTCGCTACAGGCGATCAGCAAAATTCAGGCGGCAAATCGCCCGTGAGGCCATAGCGGGCGCGAATGGTGGGTGCGACAGGGATCGAACCTGTGACCCCTACCATGTCAAGGTAGTGCTCTTCCGCTGAGCTACGCACCCGCGACGTCCGGTTTACCGGCTCGGCAGAACGCAGGCAAGATCGCCACGCCCCGGAGCGCCAGACCACGGGCTCTCCGCTACGCCGGCCGCCTCCCTTCCTACCGACAGCGCGCGACTGACTGCGCGCGAGCGCGGCTGCGTTTCGATGTCGCGTTCAGGCCGCCAGCAGTTTCTGCACCTCGCTCACGAGGTCGCGCAGGTGGACCGGCTTGGACAAGACCTTGGCGTGCTTGGGTGCCGAGGAATCGGCGTTGAGCGCCACGGCGGCAAAGCCGGTGATGAACATGATCTTGATCTCGGGATCGAGCTCGGCGGCGCGCCGCGCAAGCTCGATGCCGTCCATCTCCGGCATCACGATGTCGGTGAGGAGAAGCTGGAACGGCTCCTCGCGCAGCCGCTGATAGGCGGAGAGGCCGTTGTCGTAGGAGGTGACCTCGAATCCCGCGTTCTGCAGCGCCTTCACGAGAAAACGGCGCATATCGTTGTCGTCCTCGGCCAGCAGTATCTTCGCCATCAGTCCCCAACCCCAACGTTTAGGCCCTGCCGCCGACGTCCCCCGACGATGCCCCTTATCCTAGGGAAATTTGCGCACGGCTTGCATCGTCGAGCAACCCTGTCATGCGGGGTTTGCCATTGCGTTACGCGCCGTCGCTTGCGGTTGCATTAGCCGGGAGGCTGGTAAACAAGGGGTGAAACCCCGCTGCGGCAGTTCACCGTGCTTGGAAAACCGGGGCCGGAGCGGCTAAAAATGTCGGCCGGATTTCCGGCCTCGGGGGCTGCCGCGCCGGTGCCGCATTGCAGCGAGATCATCCAAGCCATGAGTCAAATTTCCGACGAATTCGATCCGCCGTTCGAGATTCTCGAGCCGAAGGAATGGCGGGGCCCGGTCATCTTCAACTCGCCGCACTCGGGAAATGTCTATCCGCAAGCCTTTCTGGTTGCGACGCGGCTCGATCTGGCAACGCTGCGCCGCTCGGAGGATTGTTTCGTCGACGAGCTGGTGCGCGGCGTGGTGGAGCGCGGCTTTCCGCTGATGCGGGCGCATTTCCCGCGCTGCTACATCGACGTGAACCGCGAACCCTACGAACTCGACCCGCGCATGTTCGAAGGCCGCCTGCCGGCGTTCGCCAACACACGCTCGATGCGGGTCGCCGGCGGACTCGGCACCGTGGCGCGCGTGGTCGGCGATGCACAGGAAATCTATCACCAGCGCATCTCCGTGGACGATGCGCTGCGTCGCATCGAGACGCTGTACAAGCCCTATCACCGCGCGCTGCGGCGGCTGTTCGCGCGCGTGCACCAGGACTGCGGCGCAGCGATCCTGGTCGATTGCCATTCCATGCCGTCGGCGAGCAGCGCCAAGGACGAGCGGCCGCGAGCGGATGTGGTGCTGGGCGACCGCTACGGCACAAGCTGCGCGGCAGCGGTGTCGGAGACGATCGAGGCGACCCTGTGCGGATTCGGGCTGTCGGTGAGCCGGAACAAGCCCTATGCGGGCGGCTTCATCACCGAGCACTACGGGAACCCGGCGGCCGGGCTGCACGCCATCCAGCTCGAGATCAACCGCGCGCTCTATATGGACGAGCGGCGATTCGAGCGGAACGGCAATTTTCCGCGTCTGGCGGCGAAACTGGAGGTTCTGGCGGAGCGGTTGGCCGGCCTCCCCATGGAGGAGCTGCGCCCCTACAGGGTTGCGGCGGAATAATCGGACAACAGGATTGCGAAACAGGACCCCCGCGGTCCACCGCTATAAAAGGCAAAAAAATGGGCCGCCTGCAGGGCAGGCGGCCCAAGTTTAGGGAGGAAACGCCCAAAGAGGGCGGCGGAAATGCGAGGTACTTGCATTGCCGCGCTGCAACAATCTGGCATCGCAGCGCACAAAAAGCAAGGGGGCACCCCCCCTATTTGGGCAAGGCTGATGAATGCCTGTCGCATGGCCCGTTCGATGGTGCATTCGATGGCCCATTCGGCGGCCATCCCCTCGAAAAGGCTTATTTTTTCGCTTCTCAGTCCTTCAGCCGAGAATCCCGGCTGCCAAGGTAAGCGATGGCCGCAATCAGCAGCAGAGCCCCCTGAAGCGCAAAGACCAATTGGTAGGCTTCAAGCGGATAGACGCCGCCCGGCGACGGAAAGACGTTGATCAACGCGCCGCTGGCAAACTGCACGGCAAATCCGCCGCCCATGGGGCCGATATTGAGCAACGTAAAACTGCGGCCCAAGAGGTGCGGGGGCACCAGCATTTTCGCCTGGCCCATGATCAGCGAGGTGAGCCCGGTGGAGAACCCGAGCACGGCGAGCAGCACCAGCAACACCGGCAGCGCCGGCTTGCCCAAGAGGGCGAGCAGCCCGAGCGAGGCCAGCACCAAGGTCACCGCAATCAGCACCGGCGGCTTGTAGCGGCCGAACACGCGGTCCATAGGGCCCCAGAACACCGAACCGATCACCTGGGCCAGTGCCGGGATGAATAAAATGTCGCCGCGCGCCTTCAGATCGAGGCCGTAGACATGGGCAAGGTACGGTCCGCCCCAGAGGCCGACGATCAGAAGAAAGCTCGGATAATTGGTGAGCTGCACGAGAAACAGCCGCCCGATCGACGGCGTGCGGATCACTTCCCAAAGGCCGGCAAAGTCCGCGCGCAGGCTTGCGTGACGGCTCGGGTTTGCGGCTTGCTGCGGAACATCGCGCACGATCAGCCAGACCAGCGCGCCGAAGGCGAACGTGATGACCCCGATGCCGGCGAATGTCGCCCGCCAGCCGATGAGACCCGCGGACCAAGCAAGCGGCGCGGTGGCCAGCAACGCGCCCAAAGTGCCGATGCCCATGTGCAGGCCGGCCATGGTGGAAAACTGCGTGGGCGCAAACCAGCGCGCATAGAGCGCAAGCGGCGCCATCAGATAGCTCGCGGTGCCGAGACCCATGAGCAGCCGGCCGAGCACCAGACCGCCGGCGCTGCTTGCGGTCGCAAATACGACGCAACCGGCAACCGCGATCAACACGCTCACCAAGAGACAAGGTTTTGGACCGAAGCGATCGAGCGCGATGCCGAGCGGGACCTGGGCCAGGCCGAACATCAGAAAATAGGCGCTGGACAGAAAGCCGATCTCGGCGGCGGAGAGCTGAATTTCCCTGGCAAGATCGGGCGCGATCACGCCCACGGAATTGCGCAGGAACTGGCTCATCGTATAGAGCGCGCACAGCGTCGCCACGCCTGCCGCGGTCAGCAGGGCGAAGCTCAGGGGTTTGGCCGGGAATCCACGGTCGGTCATCAAGTACCTTCCCCTCCGCTCCGCGGCCACGTATGAAGCGAAGGTGCCGAAAGCGCGCAGCAGCCTCCCGCTTAAGCCGAGACGGCTGAGGCTTTCAATGCAAAAGAACCCATAGCTGGCATGCCGGCCATCGATTTCACGGCCTTCGTCGAGCGGCTCGCCCATGTCGCGGGAGAGGCCATCCTGCCGTTCTTCCGCACCTCGCTGAGCGTGGAGGACAAGGGCCGTGGGGGTAAGTTCGATCCGGTCACCGCCGCCGATCGCGCGGCGGAAGCGGCGATGCGCGCGCTGATCCGCAAAACATTTCCGGACCACGGAATCATCGGCGAGGAATTCGGCGATGAGCGCACGGACGCCGAATATGTGTGGGCGCTCGATCCGATCGACGGCACCAAATCCTTCATCTGCGGACTGCCGATCTGGGGCACGCTGATCGCGCTGATGCGGCGCGGCGAGCCGGTGTTCGGCATGATGTACCAGCCGTTCACGCGCGAGCAGTTCACCGGCGACGGCGCGGCGGCTGACTATCGCGGCCCGGCCGGCAAGCGCAGCCTACGAGTGCGGCGGTGCGCGGCGCTCGCCGACGCCATTCTTGCGACCACGAGTCCGTTGCTGATGAACGCGGCGGACCGCGCCGCATTCGGGCGGGTCGAGCAGGCGGTGCGGCTGTCGCGCTATGGCGGCGACTGCTACGCCTATTGCATGCTGGCCGCAGGGCACGTGGATCTCGTGATCGAGACCGAGCTGAAACCCTACGACGTGCTGCCGCTGATCCCGATCATCACTGGCGCGGGCGGCGTCATTACCGCGTGGGACGGCGGATCGGCGAAGGCCGGAGGCCGGATCGTCGCCGCGGGAGACGCACGCGCACATGCACAGGCGTTGGCGGTGCTGAAGGAAGGCGCGTAGCCGCCCGCAACCCTCGGACCCCCAACGGGTTTCGGGCAGTGCAGTCTTTGCGGATCGAAATTAGGATTTGCGTTCGGCACCTCGAAATCCGCAACCATTTATTTTGATCAACACGGGCTTGGTCAAATAACGGACGGACTAAACATCCCTTTGTTGTTAACTGTGCCCCCCAAAAGCTGGGGAAACTCGCTGCAATACCCTTCAGAATTGAAGCTTGGGTGTTACGCTCGTAGCGCTTTTGGGTTGGGGGACTTTCGCCATGCGACGCATCGGTCTCGGTTTGCTGCCCGCCGTTGCCTTGGGCGTTGCGATTGATTCGGCGTCTGCAGATATCCTGCGCGCGCTCTATTCGCCGCATCCGGTCGCCACCTGGACCAGTTTCTATGTCGGCGGCAACATCGGCTACGGCTGGGCGCGCGGAACAGCGACCGGCACTATCGGAGGCGTGACGGCGACTGTTTCCGGCGATCTCGACGGGGTCGTGGGCGGCGGTCAACTGGGACTCAATGCACAGTTCGGCACCTGGGTTCTCGGGGTGGAATCTGACATCCAATTGAGCGGACAAAAGCTCAGCGTGTCCGGCGTCAGCGGCGGAGTCGCCTTCACCGAGACGCACAAGATCCCATGGTTCGGCTCCACGCGCGCCCGCGCGGGCTTCACCGCCGACCGCATGCTCATCTATGCCACAGGCGGCGTCGGCTACGGCGAAGTTGAGAGCACAATTACGATTGCGGGCGTCGGTACGGCCAGCTCGTCCCGCACTCGCGTCGGGTGGGTCGCGGGCGGCGGAGTGGAGGCGTTGATCACGCCAGCCTGGAGCTGGAAGGCCGAATACCTGTATTTCGACACCGGCAACTTTACCCACACCATTCTGGGCATACCATTTCGCGTCCGCGCCAAGGACAATATCGTGCGGGTCGGCATGAATTACCGATTCCGGTAGAATTTTGAAATTCCGACAAGCCCCCGGTGGCGGCCGGGGGCTTTGCTTTGACAGCGCGCTCAGTATAGCGCCGTGCCGGGGACGAAGGCGTCGAAGGCAGCCCAGAATTGGGCGCGATAACGGTCCTGCTCCATGATGAGCTCGTGCCGCGCGCCGGGGACGATGAGGTGTGAGCCGGCGCGCAAGTGCACCGCAAAATTCTCGATCGCGGGCGTGGAGACGATCTCGTCGCGGCCGGCGGCAATGAGCAGCAGCGGCTGACGGATGCTGGCAGGATAGGCGGGATCGGCAAACTCATCCATCACGCGATAGGCGGCGTTGGCCCAGCTCACGGTCGGCGAGCCGAGGCACAGCGCGGGTTCAGCCTGCATCACCGCGGTCACCCGGGCATAGCGCACCGGATCGGAGGTGAGCGGGTTGCCGGGAAACGGGCGCAGTCCGAGCACCGTCTCGTCGCCGCCGGGCACATAGGCCATGCCGAAGCCCGCAGCGTCGAGAATCCGCGCCAGCCACCTGGTGCTGCGCGAGGCGCGCAGGCCGGTCAACTCGATCATGGGCGTCGAGAGCACCACCCGGTCGAACCAGCGGCGGCCTTCGTGCAGGCTGCGCAAGAGCACGCTCGCGCCCATCGAATGGGCCAGCGCGAACAGCGGCGGCGGGCAATCCGGCAGCACGATCTCGCGCATGAAGGTGGAAAGATCGAGCCCGTACTCGTCGAAATCGCGCACGTGCCCCTTGCGGCGGTCGGCAAGGGCGCGGTCGGAAAGGCCCTGGCCGCGCCAGTCCAGGATCGCGACCGCGAAGCCGCGCGCGCGCAGCTCGCCGATCGCTTCAAAATATTTTTCGATGAACTCGGCGCGGCCCTGGAACAGGCAAACCGTTCCCTTGCGGCCGGTCGCCGGCGGCGGCCAGCGCGCATAGCGCAAGGCAACGCCGTCGGGGGCGCGCAGCACACCGACGATCGCCCCTTCCGGCACCGGGTTGGCCGGGATGGACACCAGCCGGGCGGCAGATGGCGTTGCCGCCGGTTCCTGCGGCGCCGCAGGCGGAGGGCGCTCAAGGACCGGGGCCGATGGGGACTGTTCGTTCACGGCCTAACCGACTGGATTGACGGGCTTTTTGGTTAATTGCCAAGGCAATGTGCCGTTCCGCCCTCTTGCGGGCGGCCTCGATGCTCCTACATCAGATAGCGGCACAGGCCAATGTCGGCTGTGCCGTTCGACGGGGGGTCCGGCCTCTAGGAGGACCTACCCGCATGTCGCTCAAACAGGAGGATATGCAAATGCGCACGTTCGATCTCGCTCCCCTCTATCGCTCGACCATCGGTTTCGACCGCTTGTTCTCCATGCTCGACGCCTTCGATTCCGCGCCGGGCTACCCGCCCTACAACATCGAACGCACCGGCGAGAACAATTACCGCATTTCCGTTGCGGTGGCCGGCTTCGGCGAGGACGATCTGTCCATCGAAGTCAAGGAAAACACCCTGACGATCAAGGGCGAGCGGCGCGCCAAGAACGAGGAAAAAGCCGGCGAGGTGCTTTATCAAGGCATTGCGGCGCGCGCGTTCGAGCGCGTGTTCCAGCTCGCCGAGCACGTCGAGGTGAAGGGCGCGACCTTGGAGCACGGCCTCCTGCACGTCGATCTCGTGCGGGAGATTCCGGAAGCCAAGAAGCCGCGACAGATCCCGATCAGCGCCGGCAAGAACGGCAAGGCGAAGATCGTGGAGGCCAAGGCCGCGTAAATTTCGAGCCTGGACTGAGGAGCGCCCCGGAAAACCGGGGCGCTTTTGTTTTGCGGGCCGCGACGCGCTTGCACTCCGCGCCCCGGTATGCGAGCAAACGGCTAAACGTACCGCGCAGCACGATGTCGGCCAGGTCGGAAAACTTGATCGCGTGGGGAGATTGCGATGCCGCGGGCATCGTCTATTACCCCCGATACTTCCATTACATGGACATCGCGTTCCGCGCGCTTTTGCGCAAAGCGGGGCTGACCCAGCATATCCTCACGGAACGGTTCGGCGCGCATGTTCCGATCATCGATGCGGGCGCGAAATTCGTCGCGCCGACCACTTTCGATGATCGCCTGATCGTCGAAGCCGAAGTGGTGCATTGGGGCACGACGAGCTTTCGCATCCGCTACAAGGGCGCGCGCGACGGGCAGCCGATCTTCGAGGGCTACGAGGCGCGGGTGTGGGCGAAAATCGACGCGCGCGGCGAAATTTCAAAGCAGCCGATTGCGCCGGAATTCAAGGCGGCGCTGACTGCGGCCTGCCGTTCCTGATCCGCAGCGCGTGTGTCGCACTTCGCCTCTTAATTCTGTAATTGCAGCGGCGGGGCATTCGAGCCTGCGGCGGGCGGGTTCGAATTCGCGGGCACAGTCTCGCGCGATGGGCTTGCGTCGGATTTCTTGGCGTCCGGCTTCTTTGCGGCGTTCGGCTTGGTAGCGGACTGGGCCGGCTTCTGCTGCGGCTTCACATTCGGCGGCACACGCTGGGGGAAGCGCGGCGGCGGCGGCGGCAACAGCACGTTTTCCTCGCTTTCCGATTCGGGAAGCGCCGCGGTCGATGGCGAAGTCGGAACCGCAGCCGGCGGGCGAGGCACCGTGAGAATCTGCGGCGAGACGCTCTCCGGCGGCGCGCCCGGCGTCAAGGCTTCGCGCTCGGCGGGCTGCGGCGGCATCACCACCGGGGGCGCGGCCGGCGGCGGCGCGGCGCGGCGATAGACCGGCGGCTCGTCGTCCTCTTCACCGATGACCGGTGGGCTGCCGATCGCGGGACGGCGATCATAGATCGGCGGGCCGGATTCAAAAATGCTCGGATAGGGAGGTTCGTCGCGGTCGCGGCGCCCAAGCGCGATCGGCGCCACCGACCGCACCTCTCCCACACGGCCGTCCACCACGACGCGCACTTGCTGCCCGATCTCGTCTCTTGCCCGCAGCACGTAATCGTTACCGCGCCGTGCGGGACGGCCGAGCGGCACAAGGCCGGTGGAGCGGACCACCGTGATGATTTCATGCGGCGGCAGGAGGCTTGGCCGCGGGGCGCGCTCCGCGGCAACAAGGGGTGTGCCAGCGCAACTCGCCACCGCGCCCAGCAGCGCACCCCATATGATTCTGTTCACAATTCTCTCCTCGCCGCGTCGGTGGCAGACAATACCGACGAATGGGGCATCGCGGAGGCGCCTCGCCAAGGCCCGCGATTCGCAAAATCGGCCTCGTAATTGGCCGGCGAATCCCTAATTTTCTCATCATCAGGCCCACACGCGACGAAAAACACTTGCCAGCGCGGGCGGCATAGGACAGTATTACTGTCCCAATCGGCGCAGCTGGGCGGCGCGCGCGTTGGAACCGCGGCCGGCGAAAGACTTGCGTGTGTTTCGAACGGCGCTCAACATGCGACGTTGCGCGTAGTGCCGGCGGCGAGCGGCCCGCGAGAAGGCTGCCCTTTGAATAACGGTTCGCCACCGACCGCGACGCCGAGACGGCGCGCGGAGGAGGCAGGTGCGCCGGCTGATCCGTCGATCCAGCGAGGGCGACAGAGGATGAGGACGACGCGAGACGAGCAAGGTCCGCACGGACGCAGCCCTGCGACTGCGGCCGTCGCTGCGCGCCTGCGCTTTGCCGATTCCGCCGATCCGGGCACGCCCGCGCCGTTCGGACTCTACGATCCGACGCGCGACAGGGACTCCTGCGGGGTCGGATTCATCGCCGACATCAAGGGCCGCAAGTCGCACAAGATCATCGAAGACGCGCTGACGATCCTGCTCAACCTCGAGCACCGCGGCGCGGTGGGCGCCGACCCGCGCGCCGGCGACGGCGCGGGGATCCTGGTGCAGATCCCGCACAAGTTCTTCGCGCGCAAATGCGCGGAGCTCGGCTTCGAGCTGCCGGAACCGTCGCAATACGGCGTCGGCCATCTGTTCATGCCGCGCGATGCGGAATGGCGCGAGACCATCCGCAAGACCTACGAAACGCTGGCGGCGGAGGAGGGCCTGCGGGTGCTCGGCTGGCGCGACGTGCCGACCGACAATTCGACGCTCGGCGAGTCGGTGAGACCCACCGAGCCGGTGCACATGCAGGTGTTCGTCGCGCGCGGTCCGGGCATCACGACCGAAGACGATTTCGAGCGGCGCCTCTACATCCTGCGCAAGGCCATCTCCAGCAAGATCTATTCGCTGCGCGAGCGGCGCCTGTCCGGCTATTACCCGGTGTCGCTGTCCTGCCGCACCGTCATCTACAAGGGCATGTTCCTGGCCGACCAGCTCTGCACCTATTATCCCGATCTGCACGAACTGGATTTCGAGAGCGCGCTGGCGCTGGTGCACCAGCGGTTCTCCACCAACACCTTCCCGACCTGGTCGCTGGCGCATCCTTACCGGATGATCGCGCACAACGGCGAAATCAATACGCTGCGCGGCAACCTCAACTGGATGGCGGCACGGCAAGCGTCCGTTTCCTCGCCGCTGTACGGCGACGACATCGCCAAGCTGTGGCCCATCTCCTACGAGGGCCAGTCGGACACCGCCTGTTTCGACAACGCGCTCGAATTTCTGGTGCAGGGCGGCTACTCGCTGGCGCACGCGATGATGATGATGATCCCCGAGGCATGGGCGGGCAATCCGCTCATGGACGAGGAGCGGCGCGCTTTCTACGAATACAACGCGGCATTGATGGAGCCCTGGGACGGGCCGGCCGCCATCGCCTTCACCAACGGCAAGCAGATCGGCGCCACGCTGGACCGCAACGGCCTGCGGCCAGCGCGCTATTTCGTGACGCGCGACGAACGCATCATCATGGCCTCCGAGATGGGCGTGCTGCCGATTGCGGAGAAGGACATCGTCGTCAAATGGCGGCTGCAGCCGGGCAAGATGCTGCTGGTCGATCTGGAAGAAGGCCGGCTGATTCCCGACGAGGAAATCAAGGCGAAGCTGGCACGGGCGCATCCCTATAAGAAGTGGCTCGAGCGCACGCAGATCGTGCTCGAAGATCTGCCGCCCGCGCGCGCCGAGCCGCCGATCTCGAATCTCGCGCTGCTCGATCGCCAGCAGGCTTTCGGCTACACGCAGGAGGACCTGAAGCTGTTGATGGCGCCGATGGCGGTGCAGGGCGAGGAGGCGGTCGGTTCCATGGGCAACGACACGCCGATCTCGGCGCTGTCCGACAAGCCGAAGCTGTTGTTCACCTATTTCAAGCAGAACTTCGCCCAGGTCACCAACCCGCCGATCGATCCGATCCGCGAGGAGCTGGTGATGAGTCTTGTCTCCATCATCGGGCCGCGGCCCAATCTGTTCGACCTCGAAGGCCTGTCGAACACCAAACGGCTGGAGGTGCGACAGCCGATCCTCACCGATGAGGATCTGGAAAAAATCCGCGAGATTTCCACCGTGGGCGATTCGCATTTCAAATCGCTCACGCTCGACTGCACCTGGTCCGCCGAGCAAGGCGCCGCCGGGCTCGAGCCGGCGCTCGAGGCGCTGTGCGCGGAGGCCGAGCAGGCGGTGCGCAAGGGCGTCAACATCATCATTCTTTCCGACCGGAAGGCGGGAAGCGACCGCATCCCGATGCCGTCGCTGCTCTCCTGTGCGGCGGTGCACCACCACCTGATCCGGCGCGGGTTGCGCACCTCGGTCGGGCTGGTGGTCGAATCCGGCGAGCCGCGCGAGGTGCACCACTTCTGCTGCCTGGCCGGCTACGGGGCGGAGGCGATCAATCCGTATCTGGCGTTCGAGACCCTGATCGCGATGCACGACGAGCTGCCGGTCAAGCTCGACAAAAAGGAAATCATCAAGCGTTACATCAAGTCGGTCGACAAGGGACTGCTCAAGGTGATGTCGAAGATGGGCATTTCGACCTACCAGTCCTACTGCGGGGCGCAGATCTTCGACGCGGTGGGCCTGAAGGTGGAATTCGTCGACCGCTATTTCACCGGCACCGCGACGCGCATCGAAGGCGTGGGCCTGCCTGAGATCGCCGAGGAATGCGTGCGGCGGCACCGCGATGCGTTCAGCGACGCGCCGATCTACCGCGCGATGCTCGACGTCGGCGGCGATTACGCGGTGCGTGTGCGCGGCGAGGATCACGCGTGGAACTACCACACGGTCTCCGCTTTGCAGCACGCGGTGCGCGGCAACTCGTACGAAAAGTACCACGCGTTTGCCAAGACGCTGAACGAGCAGTCGGAGCGATTCGTCACTATCCGCGGCCTGTTCCGCATCAAATCGGCGGAAGAGGACGGCCGAAAGCCGGTGCCGATCGAGGAGGTGGAGCCGGCCAAGAACATCGTCAGGCGGTTTTCAACCGGCGCAATGTCGTTCGGCTCAATCTCGCGCGAAGTGCACACCACGCTCGCCATCGCCATGAACCGGATCGGCGGCAAGTCGAACACCGGCGAAGGCGGCGAGGAAGCCGACCGCTTCAAGCCGCTGCCGAACGGCGATTCCATGCGCTCGGCCATCAAGCAGGTGGCGTCGGGCCGCTTCGGCGTCACCACCGAGTACCTGGTCAACTCGGACATGATGCAGATCAAGATGGCGCAGGGCGCCAAGCCGGGCGAAGGCGGCCAGTTGCCCGGGCACAAGGTGGACAAGATCATCGCCCGGGTGCGGCATTCGACGCCGGGCGTGGGGCTGATTTCGCCGCCGCCGCATCACGACATCTATTCGATCGAGGATCTGGCGCAGCTCATTTTCGATCTAAAAAACGTCAATCCGGAAGGCGACGTTTCGGTGAAACTGGTGTCCGAAGTGGGCGTCGGGACGGTGGCGGCCGGCGTCTCCAAGGCGCGCGCCGATCATGTCACCATCGCGGGCTTCGAGGGCGGCACCGGCGCCTCCCCCCTCACCTCCATCAAGCACGCGGGCTCGCCGTGGGAAATCGGGCTCGCCGAGACGCACCAGACGCTGGTGGCCAATCGCTTACGCGGCCGCATCGCGGTGCAGGTCGACGGCGGCATCCGCACCGGCCGCGACGTGGTGATCGGCGCGCTGCTCGGGGCCGACGAATTCGGCTTCTCCACCGCGCCGCTGATCGCGCTCGGCTGCATCATGATGCGCAAGTGCCATCTGAATACCTGCCCGGTCGGCGTCGCCACGCAGGATCCGGTGCTGCGCAAGCGGTTCAAGGGACAGCCCGAGCACGTGATCAACTATTTCTTCTTCGTGGCCGAGGAAGTGCGCGAGCTGATGGCGCAGATGGGCTATCGCAAGTTCGACGAGATGGTCGGGCAGATGCAGATGCTCGACCAGCGCAAAGTGATCGAACACTGGAAGGCCAAGGGCCTCGATTTCTCCAAGCTGTTCACCAAGCCGGTGGCGCCGGAGGGCGTGGCGATCTACAAGTGCGAGCCGCAGGACCACAAGATCCACGACATCCTCGACCGCAAACTGATCGCAGGCGCGCAGGCGGCGTTGGCGCACGGCACCCCGGTGCGCATGTCCTTTGCGATCCGCAACACCGACCGCACCGCAGGCGCGATGCTGTCCGGACGGGTGGCGCAGCGCTACGGCCATGAGGGCCTGCCCGACGACACCATCCACGTCAGCTTCAAAGGCACCGCGGGGCAGAGTTTCGGCGCATGGCTTGCGCGCGGCATCACCTTCGAGCTGGAGGGGGATGCCAACGACTACGTCGGCAAAGGCCTGTCCGGCGGGCGGATCATCATCCGGCCGGCGCCGGACGCCGGGATCGTGCCGGAGGAGTCGATCATCGTCGGCAACACGGTGCTGTACGGGGCGATTTCCGGCGAGTGCTACTTCCGCGGCGTGGCCGGCGAGCGGTTCGCGGTGCGCAATTCGGGCGCCATCGCGGTGATCGAAGGTGCGGGCGACCACTGCTGCGAATACATGACCGGCGGCGTGGTGGTGGTGCTCGGCCGCACCGGGCGCAATTTCGCGGCCGGCATGTCGGGCGGCATCGCCTACGTGCTCGACGAGGACGGAAGCTTCCCGACCCGCTGCAACCTCGCCATGGTCGAGCTCGAACCGGTGCCCGAAGAAGAGGATGTGTCGGCGCGGATTTACGGCCACGCGCAGGACCTCGGCGCCCACGGCCTGGTCGACGTATCCGCCGACTTGTCGCGTTACGACGCGCAGCGGCTGCGCATCCTCATCCACCGCCATGCGGAATTCACCGGCTCGCGCCGGGCGCGGGACATCCTCGACAACTGGTCCGCGTACTTGCCCAAATTCCGCAAGATCATGCCGGTCGAATATCGCCGTGCGTTGGCCGAGATGGCGAAGGCGGCGGCGCTGCAAGCCGCTGAGTGACGGCGGATGGGCAAGGTTACCGGCTTTCTCGAATACGAGCGCAACGACCGCGACTATCTGCCGGTCGAAGAGCGCATCAAGAGCTGGCGCGAATTCGTCATTCCGCTGTCGGAGACGGAGACGCGCGAGCAGGCGGCGCGCTGCATGAACTGCGGGGTGCCGTACTGCCACATCGGCTGCCCCATCAACAACCAGATCCCGGACTGGAACGATCTCGTCTACGCCGGGAACTGGGAAGAGGCGGCGCGCAACCTGCACTCCACCAACAATTTTCCGGAAGTCACCGGCCGCGTCTGCCCGGCGCCCTGCGAAGCCTCGTGCACGCTCAACATCGAGGACGTGCCGGTGACCATCAAGACCATCGAATGCGCGATCGCCGACCGCGCGATCGAGAACAAATGGATCAAGCCGGAGCCGCCGACGCACAAAACCGGCAAGAAGGTCGCGATCGTCGGCTCAGGGCCGGCGGGACTGGCCTGCGCCCAGCAGCTTGCGCGTGCGGGGCACGACGTGCATGTGTTCGAGCGGCACGCCAAGGCGGGCGGGCTTTTGCGCTACGGCATTCCCGACTTCAAGATGGAGAAGGGAATCATCGACATGCGCATCGAGCAGATGCAGGCCGAAGGCGTGACGTTCCACTACGGTGCGCATGTGGGCGTGAATTTTCCGATCGAGAAGCTTTTGGCGGAGTACGACGCGGTGGCGCTTGCGGGCGGCGCCGAGCAGCCGCGCGACCTGCCGATCCCGGGCCGCGAACTCGACGGGATCCACTTCGCCATGGACTATCTGCCGCAGCAGAACCGGCGCGTGAGCGGGGAGCCGATCGGGGACGTCAAACCGATTCTCGCCGCCGACAAGCATGTGGTGGTGATCGGCGGCGGCGACACCGGCTCCGACTGCATCGGCACGGCGATCCGGCAGGGCGCGAAATCGGTGACCAATTTCGAAATCATGCCGCAGCCGCCGGAGCGCGAGAACAAGCTGCTCACCTGGCCGGAATGGCCGCTGAAACTGCGCACCTCGTCAAGCCATGAGGAAGGCGCCAAGCGAGAGTTTTCGGTGGTGACCTTGAAATTTTCCGGCGAGAACGGACGGGTGAAAAAATTGCACTGCGCGCATTGCGACGAAAAGTTCAAGCCGATCCCGGGGACCGAGTTCGAAGTCGAGGCCGATCTCGTGCTCCTCGCCATGGGTTTCATCCACCCGGTCCACGACGGCATGATCAAGACGCTCGGGGTGGAGCTCGATCAGCGCGGCAACGTGAAGGCGGACACCAACCGCTACCAGACTTCGGTGCCGAAGGTCTTTGCCGCCGGGGACATGCGGCGCGGCCAGTCGCTCGTGGTCTGGGCGATCCGCGAAGGCCGCCAGTGCGCGCACGCCATCGACAAGTTTTTGATGGGCTCGACCAACCTGCCGCGGTGAGCCCGCTGCGGCCCCAAAGCCTGATGACTTGAGATCGAATGGTGTCCCGGGCGCAGCGCAGCGCGCAGCGAAAGCGGAGCGGTGCGCTGCAGACCCGGGACCGTTACGGACTCCGAGCCACACTGCTACACACTCTGAGCCTGTAACGGTCCCGGATCAGCGGTGCAGCGTTCCGCTTCGCTCCACGCTGCACCGCATCCGGGACACACCGAACTGCGATGCATCACTTCGCGCTCACGCTGCACCGCATCCGGGACGTGGAGTTTAATAAGGACGCTGTTGAATTGGGGTGCTGAACACGACACGCGTGTCCCGGGCGCAGCGCAGCGCGCAGCGAAAGCGGAGCGGTGCGCTGCAGACCCGGGACCGTTACGGACTCCGAGCCACACTGCTACACACTCTGAGCCTGCAACGGTCCCGGATCAGCGGTGCAGCGTTCCGCTTCGCTCCACGCTGCACCGCATACGAGACACACCGAACTGCGATGCATCACTTCGCGCTCACGCTGCGCCGCGTCCGGGACGTGCCAACATCAACGCCTCACGCTTTGGGCGAGTCAGCCCCGATCCAACGCTCAGCGGAACAAGCTGCCGAAGAAGGAGAACGGGTTGAAGGCCGGCCGCTGCGGCTGCGGCAGGGGTCGCAGTTGCGACTGCGGCGGGCTGCCCTGCGGCGCGGGCGCGCGGGCGGCCGCGGTCTTGGCCGGCGGCTCGGCCTTGGGCGGCGGCGGGGGCAGTTGCGCGAGCGGCACGGGCATGGTGGTGG
>DATLYX010000078.1:0-64846 GCA_035574295.1 Xanthobacteraceae bacterium | reverse complement strand
ACCGTCAACCCCGACGGAACCTTGAACTACACGCCGAACGCCGACTTCTTCGGCCTCGACACCATCACCTACGTGGTGAGCGACGGCAACGGCGGCAGCGACACCGGCGAGGTGGCGGTCACCGTCAACCCGGTCAACGACGCCCCCGTGGCGGTCGACGACACCGCGACGACCAATGAGGACACGCCGGTCATTATCGATGTGCTCGGCAATGACATTGATGTGGACGGCGACACCCTCCTGATCGACGGCACTCCGACGGCGCTGAACGGGATCGTCACCGTCAATCCCGACGGCACCCTCAACTACACGCCCAATGCCAACTTCAACGGGACCGACACCATCACCTACGTGGTCAGCGACGGCAACGGCGGCAGCGACACCGGTGAGGTCGTCGTCACCGTCAACCCGATCGACGATCCGGTCGACGCCAACTTCGACACGGCGGCGGTCACCGTGCAGGGTAAAGGCAAAGGGCACGGCAATTGCAAAGGCTACGGCGGCAACGGTGACGACGACAACGGCGTGCTCGTGGTCGATGCCGCCGGCGGCGTGCTCGCCAACGACACCGGCGACGGCCTGTTGCAGGTCTCCGCGGTCAACGGCGATGCTTCGAAGGTCGGAACCGCCTTCGAGCTCCCGTCCGGTGCCATGCTGACGCTCAATGCGGACGGCAGCTACACCTACGATGCAAGTACGCTGGACGTTCTCAAACACATCAAGTCAGGAACGATCCACGACACGTTCACCTACACCGCCACCGATGAGGACGGCGACTCCGAAACCACGGTGGTGGACATCACGGTGAACGTGGAGGGCCGCGGCAAGGGCGGTGGCCACGCCAATGGCCACGGACATGGCAACGACAATTGCCATAAAAAACACTGGGCCAACGGCGGCTCCGACGACCACGACTGGAACGTCGGCACCGGCGGCCACGGTTCATGCCAGCCTTGCGGACCCTCGGCCGGCCCGCACATCGTGGCCAAACTCCTCAACATCATCTCCGACCTGATCGATTTGATCGGCGATCTGATCGGCGGGTCGCATGGAGACGTGATGCCTGAGGTGTCCAACCTTGTGTCGACACTTGATGCGCACGGCTTTGGCGGCAACTCAGCAATTGCCCTGGCGCATCTGGAAAACGGCCACACCACGCACTAAGCAACCGGTCCGCTGCCGAGCGCCGTTCGGCAGCGGACCATCCTTCCCCGCTTCAGTCCCTGTCGGACGACTGCCGCGTTTTCTTGCTCGGCCTGACGTTGCGCACTTCGGTGTTCATCGCCACGTCCCTGCGCCGGCGTTTCTCCAGTTCCCAGCCGGTTTCGAAATAATCGCCGCGCACGGCGCGCGCCGCCGCCTGCTCGAGCTCCTCCGGCCATTCGCCGAGCGAATAGCCGTACCAGGGAGCCTCCGGCTTCAGCTTCGGCAGCCCGAGCTCCTCCCAGATCTGCTTTGCCCGCTCCATATATTCGCGCTTGGGCAGCGAGATCGGCGGAAAATTCTCCTTCAACGTGGCATCGAGCAGCACCGAAGCATCCTCGCCGCCGTTGCGTTTGCTGCGCGGTCCGTGCCCCTGATCGCGATGCGGCAGAATGTGCAGATCGAGCGCGGGGTTCGCCCGATACGACATGGCCCAGAAGATGGCATCGGCATTTTCCGGATCGATGTCGTCGTTCACCGCAATCACGTACTTGCCCGCAGCCCGATGCAGCACCGCGGCGCCGTAGAGGGCGCGCCAGATTTCGTTCCGCGGCATGTCGCGCTCGCAGATCAGCACGATGAGCTTGCGGATATTGGTGAGCGGCTCGTGCATCGACACCCGCTTGATGCCCTTGATGCCGAGCGTGTTGCGCAGAAAATTGAGGAACAGCGGCTCCATGCCGAGGCGCTTGATCAGGCTCGATTCGCTCGGCGTCACCTGCGAGATGATCGAGGTGAGGATCGCATCCTTGCGCCGCGTGATCGCGGTCACGTCCATATAGGCATTGAATTCCTGCAGATTGACGTGTCCGTGTGACTCGCCGAACGGTGCCTCGGGCTCGAGAAATTCGGTGTCGATAAAACCCTCGACCACGATCTCCGCTTCCGCCGGCACCAGCAGGTCGACCGTCTTCGCCTTCACCACATTGATCGGTGCGCCGACCAGCGCGCCGGCAACATGGATCTCGTCCACCGACTCGGGAAGCTTCTGTACGGAAGCGAATGTGATGCATGGCGGAGCGCCGAGCACCACCGCGCACGGCAGTTTCTTGAAACCCCGCGCCCGCAGCTTTTCCCAGTGGTTATAGATGCCGGGTCGCAACTCCAGCGACGGATTCATCCCGAGCCGGCGCCGCGTTTTCACCTGGCCGCGGTAATTGCCCATGTTTTGCACGCCGGTGTCGGGATCCTTGGTGATGTATTGGGAGAGCGTGGCATAGGGCGCGATGTCCCACCCCGGCGTGGAGATCGGGAGCGGAATCCCGTCGAGCCCCTGCCCCGGCTTATCGAGCGCCTTGCCGGCGATCACGATCTCGTGGCACGGCGCCTCCGTGACGACCCTGGGCGGCAGCGGATTTTGCGCTGCGCGCACCCAGCGCGCGTCGATCTCCTCGAAGGGGCAACCGATGCCGAGGCGATAGATTTCGCGATTGGCCGCAAGCCCGCCCACCAGCACCGGGATATCGTACTTGCGACCCTTGCTGTCGATCACGTTGGTGAACAAAAACGCCTTGCGGTCCTTCTCCGCGATGCCGCCGCGGAACTGCCACCGCACCAGCGGGTGCATCTCGGTGTCCTTGTTGATCGGCCGGTCGACTCTCACCAAAAGCCCGGCCTCATCGAGCGCGCGAACGTGGTCGTGCAGATCCGGATAGCCGCGCCTTGCCCCAGCGCCGAGACTTGGCTTTGCGGCCGGTTTGCGCGGCTTGGTGGCGGCGTCCATGCAGCTTTCCCGTCGTCTCCCCGGCAAACTATACCGTATCCGAGGTCAGCCGGAGAGCCCCGTTCGCCTGAGCCAATCCTCCCGCAACGCGTCACGCAGAACCTTGCCGCGGTCGTTCTTGGGAAGCTCCGGCACGATCACCACTTGTTTGGGCGTTTTTGCAGCGGGCAGATACTGCCGCGCATGGCGCAGAACACTTTCTTCGGTGAGGCTCCGATCCTTGGGCGCGACATAGCACACGATTTCCTCGCCGTAGATCTTGTCTGGAACCCCGACCGACGCCGCATCGAGAATGCCGGGATGCTTGAGCAGTATCTCGTCGATCTCCAGCGGCGCGATGTTCACTCCGCCACGGATGATCAGGTCCTTGGTCCGCCCCGTGACGCGAACGAATCCCTCCGCGTCCATGATCCCCAAATCGCCGGTCTTGATCCGGTTCGGCCGCAACGGCTCGATGGTTCCGTCCTCGCGCAGATATCCGACGGCCGTGTGCGGCCCGCCGGCGGTGATTTCGCCCTCGACGCCCGGCGGCACCGGCTTGCCGTCCGGCCCGACGATCTCGAATTCCTGGTGCAGCGCCGGCACCCCCACGGTGCCGATTTTGTTCTTGTAGGTGCGATTGCCGCACACCCAACCCGCCTCCGACATGCCGTAGCATTGCAGGAGTTTCACCCCGTACATCTCCTCGAATTGCATCCACTGCGCCGCGGTAAGCGGGGCGGTGCTGCAGGTCATGAGCTTGAGCGTCGGCACGTCCTTGGCCGTGTATCCCAGCGGCTTGTTCAGCAGCATGTTAAGCACCGTCGGCACGCCGGCGGAAAACGTGATGCCATACGTTTTGATCCATTCGAAAAAACGGCTGTGTGAAAAGCGTTTTGCAATGTGCATGGTCAGTCCCTTCTCAAGGAAGGGCATGAGGCTCAACACTTGCGCGGAGTTCCACCCGAACGAGCGATATTCCAGGGTCCTGTCGTGCGCGGTGAGCCCAAGGAATTCCAGCGTCGAGAGCCCGTTCAGCCAGTAGGCACAGTGATCGTAAACCACGACCTTCGGCCGCGCCGTGGTCCCTGAGGTGCAGAAGATGCAAGCGATGTCCTCCGGATTGTTCCGCTCCGGTACTTCCTCAGGCCGGCGATTGCGCGCCAGCGTTCCGAAGTATGCATCACCGGCATCACGCCAAGCCGCAAACCGCAGCCGTGGGGCCGCGTGATCTTCGACCAGGGCGTCGAGGTCAAGATCGCCGTGCGCAAAGATCAGCCGCGGGTTCACCGACCGCGTCAGCTCCACCATCGCGTTGGCGTTGATCTCGATATTGAGCGGGCAGACGACCGCGCCGAGGCGCCACACCCCGAACCAGATCAGCAGCTTTTCCAGACATTCGTCGGAAAGCAGGAGAACGCGGTCGCCCTTGCCAAGCCCGCGGCGCTTGAGATCGAAGGCAATGTCGGTCGTGAGCTGATCGAGCTCGCCGAACGTGATCGACGTGCTGGCGTCGAGATCGACGATCGCGGTTTTATTGGGATCGCGGGCTCGATATTTTGCAAACAATTCGGCGATCGGCTGGTAGGGAATGCTCGGTCTGTGCTTGCCGAAGACGCTCGCGTGCATGGTCGAAACTCGCGTAGCCGCTAGATGCCCCCGGTCGCTTCCTTGATCGCTGCGACGATCCCGGCATAACCCGTGCAGCGGCACAAGTGCCCGCTCAGCACCTCGCGAATTTCCGCCTCCGACGGCTTTGGGTTCCGCGCCAGATAATCGGTAAACGACATCAGGATCCCCGGCGTACAGAACCCGCATTGCAGGGCGTGATTGTTCTGGAACGCCTGTTGCAGGGTGTTGAGCTTCTCATCCGGGCCGGCCAGCGATTCCACCGTGCGCACGTCCCTGCCCTCGATCTGCACCGCAAGCGCAAGGCACGCGCGGGTCGCCACCGCGTCGATCAGCACTGTGCAGCAACCGCACACGCCGTGCTCGCAGCCCACATGCGTGCCGGTTGCCCCCATCTGCTCGCGCAGAAAATCCGACAGCAGCATGCGCGGTTCCGCCTCCCCGGCCGCCGGCCGACCGTTGAGCGTGAACGCGATCCGCACCCGCTGGTCGCGGCTCACGCGGCGCATTGCAACGCCTCCATGGCGACCACCGGCCCGAGCCGGCACAGCATGTCGCGTCGCATTTGCGCCGAGGCATGGATGTCGTCGTAGCCCTCGATCCGGGCCGCCAACCCCGCCGTCGCGTCGCGAATGGCCGGCTCGCTTCCGGCATTGATCTGCATGACCACGGGCCGCCCGCTCACCCCGCCCACGCCGAACCGCACCTTGGACATTCCCTCCGCAATCGCCGCAACGGCGATGATGGCAAAATCGCCGTGCCTGCGCGCGACCTCCCGAAACGCGACCTGCTTCGAGCCCTGAACAGGGAACCGCACTGAGGTGATCAGCTCGTCCGGCTCGCGCGCCGTGGTTAGCATGTCGCGCTGGAACGCGCTGGCCGCGAGCATCCGCGTCCCGCGCCTTGAGCGCAGCACCACCTCGCCGCCGAGCACGGCAAGCGCGAGCGGCAGCTCGGAGCTCGGATCCGCATGGGCGATCGAGCCGCAGACCGTGCCGCGATTGCGCGTCTGAAAATGTCCCACATGCGGCAGCATCTGCGCCAGCAGCGGCAGCTTGTCCTTCAGCAGCGGCCACGCTAGCAGCTTGTTCTGCGTCACCGCGGCTCCGACCTCGATCTTGCCGTCGATCTCGCGGATGCTGTCGAGCTCCGCGAGCCGCGAAATATCGATCAGCACGTCCGGCTCGGCGAGCCGCAGATTGAGCATCGCCATCAACGACTGGCCGCCCGCGAGCACGCGCGCCGCCTCTCCGTGTTCGGCAAGCAGCGATAGCGCCTCCTCCACAGAGTCCGGCCGCACATAATCGAACGGCCGCGGCTTCATCGCCCGGCTCCGGCAGCCCGCACCGCGGCACCCGCCTGCCGCGCTTCCACGTCCTGCAGCAGCGCGTGAATGCGCCGCGGCGACGCAGGCAACGAAATATCCTTGACGCCGAGTGCGTCCGCGATGGCGTTGGCGATGCAGGCCGGCACGCTCATGCAGTTGCCTTCCGCAATTCCCTTGGCGCCGAGCGGCGTGAACGGCGACGGCGATTCCTGGTGCAGCAATTCGACCGGCGGGATTTCGCTCACCGTCGGCACCAGATAATCGGCAAACGTCCCGGACAGAAACGCGCCGTTCTCGTCCGTGACGAATTCCTCGTACAGTGCAGCGGCGATGCCTTGCGCGAACGCCCCGCGCATTTGTCCTTCGGCGATCATGGGATTGAGCAGTTTTCCGGCGTCGTGCATGGACACGTAGCGGTCCACCCGCACCTGGTACGTGACCGGATCGATCTCCACCCCGCACATGTCGAACACGAAGCCGTAGGTGAGCGAGGTGTTGACCCGATCGTCGTCCGCCGGCGGCTCGAGCTCGGGCGGCGACCACACCGCGGTCTCGCGCAGCGCAGGCAGCATCCCCTCCGGCAGCATCACCGGCGACCAGTGCGCAGTGCCGGCCACGCGGCCGAACGGCAAGGCATTGTCGGGATTGCTGCGGCTGCGCACCTTGCCGGCGACGAATTCCACGTCGTCGGGGAGCACGTTGAGCTGTTTGGCCGCGATCTTCGCCAGTTTCTCGCGCAGCTTTTGCGCCGCCATGTGCGCCGCCACCGCCGTGCCGGGCGTAAAGCGGCAGGAGTAGGTGCCCGCGGCAATCGACCATTGGTCTTTCGCCGTATCCATTTCCAGGATCACCTCGATATCTTCGACCTTCAGGCCCAGTTGCTCGGCCACGATCTGCGCGATCACGGTCTCGTGTCCCTGCCCCTGCATGGTGACGTCGGCCGTGACCGAGACCGCGCCGAGCGGATCCACATTCACGGTGACCATGGAAATGGCGCCGTTTTTCGGGCCTGCCTTCTCGCGCGCCTCGGCCGTGAGAAGGGTGGAGAGATAACCCATGTTCGACATGCCGGGCTCCACCACGGCCGCAAAACCGATGCCGTAGTAGCGGCCCTCGGCGCGCGCTGCATCGCGCCGCCGCTTCAGCTCCTCGAGCCGGCCGTTGCCGACGGTTGCAGCGATCGCCCGCTCGTAGTCGCCGGAGTCGTAAAGCGCGCCCGCCGCGGTCTTGTAGGGAAATTTTTCCGCCGGGATCAGATTGCGCCGGATCACGTCGAGATGATCAAGCTTCAGCTCCACAGCGATGCGCTGCACCAACCGCTCCAAAGCCAAGTAGAGCTGCGGCCCGCCAAAGCCGCGGATGAGACTCGCAGGCATCTTGTTGGTGAGCACCACCCGGTTCACCACCGCAACGTTCTGGATGTCGTAGGCGCCGGTGATCGATCCGTGCATGCGGTAGAGGGGTCCGGGCATGGGCGCGCGCAGATAGGCACCATAATCTTCCAACTGATCGAGCTTCAACCCCAGAATGCGGCCGTCCCTGGTCACCGCCGCTTCGATTTCGGTGATCCGGTTCGGCCCGCTGCTCGCGGCAACGAGATGCTCGGCGCGGTCCTCGACCCATTTCACCGGCCGCCCGGTGATGCGCGCTGCGAGCGCCGTCAGCACCATGTAGGGAAACACCGAAAGTTTGATGCCGAAACTGCCGCCGCTGTCGGGCGGAATGCGCACGCGGAACTTTGTGCCCGGCACCCGCAGCGCGCGCGCCATCACCGGGTGCGTGCTGAACGGTCCCTGGAAATTCGCCAGCACGTCATAGCTGCCGTCGAGCGGATCGTAGCTCGCCACTGCCACATAGCACTCCATCGGCGTGAACGACAGCCGCGGATAATCGACCGTGAGCTTGACCCGTGCATCGGCCTTCGCGAAAGCGCCCTCCACATCGCCGTAGGAGAATGTCCGCACCGAAATCTCGTTGGTCTTCGCCTCCGGGTGCAGAAGCGGGGCGTCGCTGCGGCGAGCCGCCAAAGGATCGACCGCCGCGGGCAACGGCTCGTATTCCACGGTCACGAGCTCGGCCGCATCCTCCGCGCGGTAACGATCCTCAGCGACCACGAGCGCGACCGGCTCGCCCACATAGCGCACCCGCTCCACCGCCAGCGACCACTGATGCACCGGCGCCTTCAGCGCAATCAGAAACGGGTCGCTGAGCCTGCGCACATCCTCACCGGTGATGACCGCCGCCACCCCCGGAAGCGCCAGCGCCCTTGCCGCGTCGATCCTTGCGATTTTGGCGTGCGGATGCGGCGAGCGGATCACGTGCGCATGCAGCGTGCCGCGCGGCACCGGAAGATCGTCGGCGTAGCGCCCGCGGCCTGTCAGCAGGGCCGGGTCTTCCTTCCGACGCACGGAGGTGCCCAGAATTCGCGACACTCTTTCTCCCGTCCGCTTGGCCGCACGCAATGAAGGCTCGACCGTAACAATTTCTTGCACGGTCGCGCATCATGCTAGCATCGCCGCAAAACCGAGGTAAAGCGGCGCACTCGCGCCGCCAAATATCATCGGTGATCGCACAGCGCCACTGCACAATGTCTTTTGAACTTCCACCCCCCGCCGCAATTCTTGAAGTCCCGCTCGACGACGGCGCCCGGATAAAGCTCCGGCGCCATGGCAATCCCGCCGGGCCGCGCGTTTTGATGACGCACGGCAACGGCTTTGCCGCCAACGCCTATTTCCCGTATTGGCGCCATTTGCTCCCCGAGTACGATCTGGTCGTGTTCGATTTTCGCAATCACGGCGAAAACATCCCCGTTGAGCCCTCCAATCATGACTACGCCCAGCTGGTCCGGGATCTGGAGCGCGTGATCCGGGCGGTGCACGCGGAGTTTGGGCGGAAACCCACCGCCGGCATTTTCCATTCGATGTCGGCCCGCACCGCCATGAAGCATGCCATCGAGATCGGCGGGCTTGATGCGCTGGTTCTGTTCGATCCGCCGGACGTCCCGCCGCCGGATCATCCGCAGTTCGAGCCCATGCGCATCTTCGAGGAAAAGCTGATCGAATGGGCGCGCCGCCGGCGCCGCCATTTTGCCGCCGTGGACGAGCTGACGCAGGAATACCTGCAATCGCGGGCAACGCGAAATTGGGTGCCGGGCGCTCACGCGCTCATGGCGCGCTCGGTGCTGCGCAAGAACCCTGACGGCGACGGCTTTGTCCTGGTATGTGCGCCTGAGAACGAGGCCGCGATTTATGCCGAGGCGCTCACCCTCAACCTCTGGCCGCGCGCAAGCGAATTTGCCGCCCCGGTAAAATTGCTCGGCGCGGATCCGAATATGAAAGGCGCCCCCGCCACCGGGCCCGCCAACCAAGCCCTCGCCCGCGAGGGCGGCTACGATTATGCCTTCGTGGAAGGCGCCGGCCACATGCTGCAGATCGAAAAGCCTCAGGCCTGCATAGATCTCACGCTCGAATTTTTCGGCCAATGCCGTTTTCGCTGATGGTCGTCAGGCCGCCTCCGGTCGCAACGCCGCGTCGATAATCCGCCGGCATTCTCCAAGCTCTTCGAGCACCGCGCGCAGCCTCTGCACGTCGGCCGGTCGCAAGGGCGCGGCTGCCGCGCCGTTTTCGACCGGCAACTCGCGGAACTCGGGCTCGATACGCGACAGCGGCGGCGACGACTGAAGGGCGATCGCGTCATCGCCCGTGCGCGGCATCGGTTCCTCAGGCAACAGATCTTCGGTGCTTGGCGGCGCCGGCTGCGCCGCCCCCGGCTGCCACACGGTCTGCACGAACTTCAGTCCGTGCTCGCGCAGGATTCGTTGTACGCCGCGGATCGTATATCCCTCGCCGTACAAGAGGTGCCGAATGCCGCGCAAAAGATCCACGTCATCGGGGCGGTAGTACCGTCGGCCGCCGGCCCGCTTCATGGGCTTAATTTGCGGGAAGCGGCTTTCCCAAAAACGCAGAACGTGTTGCGGCAGGTTGAGATCGGCTGCCACCTCGCTGATGGTACGAAAGGCGTCGGCGGCCTTTTCCAAAGCTGCCTCCCTGCACGACCCTGCACGACCCGCTTTGCGGGCGCGTTTTGAGAACTACTGCTGACTCTGGCCGTCCGCGTTAATACGCTGCTTCAAAATTGCAGACGGCTTGAACACCATGACCCGGCGTGGCGAAATCGGCACTTCCTTGCCGGTCTTGGGGTTGCGGCCAATACGCTGACCTTTCTTACGAACGACAAACGAACCGAACGAAGACAACTTCACCGTCTCGCCGCGTTCGAGGCAATCGGTGATCTCTTTCAGCACCATTTCCACAAGCGCCGCCGACTCGGTCCGCGACAGACCAAGCTTCTGGTAAACAGCCTCGCACAAATCCGCTCGGGTGACTGTCTTTCCGGTCATCGCCTGCGCCCCGCCAACGGCGATTTATCCTGCTGAATTTGCAACGATATTAGCTTTGGCCGGCGCGGTCAACTGGGGATTTGCAGCCCTGTCGTGGTCACCAGCGCACCAGCGCCGACCCCCAGGTGAACCCCCCGCCCATGGCCTCCAGCAGCACCAGATCGCCGCGTTTGATCCGGCCGTCCTTGATGGCGACGTCCAGAGCCAGGGGGATCGAGGCGGCGGACGTATTGCCGTGCCGATCCACCGTGATGACCACCTTTTCCGGGGCAATCCCCAGCTTTTTGGCGCTGTCGTCGATGATTCGCTTGTTCGCCTGGTGGGGGACGAACCAGTCGATGTCCTTGGCCGTGAAGCCGGTCACACGGAAGGCGTCTTCGATGACGTCGGTGATCATCGCCACCGCGTGTTTGAACACCGCCCGGCCTTCCATGCGCAGATACCCCACAGTCTTGGTCGAGGACGGCCCGCCGTCCACATAAAGCTTGGAGCGGTGCCGGCCGTCCGACCGCAGATGGGTGGTCAGTACGCCCCGGTCTGTGCCGGTCCCCGGCTGTGACTGCGCCTCGAGCACCACGGCCCCCGCACCATCGCCGAACAACACGCAGGTCGTGCGGTCGTTCCAGTCGATGATGCGCGAGAACGTCTCGGCTCCGACGATCAGCGCGCGCTGGTAGGCGCCGGTACGCAACAGGCTATCCACCGTTGCGAGTGCGAAAATGAATCCGGAGCAGACCGCCTGCAGGTCGAACGCTGCACCGTGCGTGATCCCGAGCCCCGCCTGGATCGACACCGCCACAGCGGGAAAGGTGTTGTCCGGGGTTGAGGTTGCGACGACGATGAGATCGATCGATTGGGGATCGATCTCGGCCTGTTCGATGGCCGCGCGCGCGGCCGCAAGGCCGAGCGCCGAGGTGGCCTCTCCCGGCGCAGCGATGCGCCGCTCGCGGATTCCGGTGCGCTGCACGATCCATTCATCGGAGGTGTTCACCGAGCGCGCGAGTTCGTTGTTGTGAATGACGCGCTCCGGCAGATAGCTGCCGCAGCCCAAGATCACCGAACGCCGCACGCTCACGACGACAACCCTCGCAGCGGTGTCACTTTGCCGTGCGGCTTGTGATGGCGGAGGGTGTCGGCAATTTTGGCGAGCACATTGTAGCGCACCATGTCGTAGCCGAGATCGACCGCCGCGGCAAAACCCTCCGGGTCGGCGCCGCCGTGGCTCTTGATGACGATGCCGTTCAATCCGAGAAACACCCCGCCGTTCGACTTTCGCGGATCGATCTTCTCCGCCAATCGGCGGAACGCGTCGCGCGCCAGTAACAAGCCAAGTCGCGCCCGCAACGTTCGCGTCATCGCGCTTTTCAGGTACGCCCCGAGCTGCCGCGCCGTCCCTTCTGCGGTCTTGAGCGCGATGTTGCCGGCAAATCCTTCCGTCACCACCACATCGACCGAGCCCTTGCCGATATCGTCCCCTTCCACGAACCCCACATAGTTGAGGTGAGGTAGCTGCTCTTCGCGCAGAATACGTCCCGCCTCGCGCACCGGCTCCAACCCTTTCACTTCTTCGACCCCGATGTTCAGCAGCCCCACTGTCGGCCTGTCCAGATCGAACACCACGCGCGCCATGGCGCTTCCCATCACCGCAAGGTCGATGAGATGCTCGGCATCCGCGCCGATAGAGGCGCCCACGTCGAGTACGACCGACTCGCCTTTGAGTGTCGGCCACAGCGCCGCGATCGCCGGACGATCGATACCCGGAATCGTCTTCAGGTTGAATTTGGCCATCGCCATCAGCGCGCCGGTGTTGCCCGCGGACACAGCGGCGTCGGCCTCGAAGCGTTTCACGGCATCGAGCGCAAGCCACATGGATGACTTCCATCGTCCATGGCGCAGCGCCTGGCTCGGCTTCTCGTCCATTTTGACCGCGACATCGGTGTGCACGATCCGCGTCACTTCCGCGAGCTGCGGTTTTTTGTCGAGCAGCGGCGCGATCTGGCTGCGATCGCCGAACACGACAAATTCGATGTCGGGGTGCCGCATGCGCGACAGCTCGGCGCCGTCGATGACGACCCAGGGTCCGTGATCGCCCCCCATGGCATCGAGCGCAATACGAATTTTTTCGGGCATGGAGGGTCCTGCGCGATGGCGACCGGGGCGCCGGAAGATTCTCTCGCTACGCGACCGTCTGCGCGGCGGCAATAGCCTTTCGGCCGAAAATCACAACCCCGGCTGTGGACTGCGGTCGCAAATTAATCCAGGTCCTCAATTCAGCGATCCTAAACTCAGCGGTCACCGCCCCTCCGCGCCCGGTTTTGGCTTCTTCAGCGCCGCCAGCTTGGCGAAGGGATGATCGGTGCTCGTCTTCCCCTCCTGCGGCGCCTCGAAGACGGAGCCCGGCTTGCGTGGGTAGGGATCGATTCCCAACACCAGGAACTCCGTGGCCACGGCCCCGAGATCGACGGTGCCGTCCTGCAGCAGCTCGGGCGGGTCATCAAGGGTGTCCTCTTCGTCGTGAACACGGCTGGCAATATCGCTCGCCGGCACGAACACGAGGTCCACATCCTCTTCGATCTCGCTCAGCATCGGTTCGAGGGTAATCACGCAGGTCTGCTCCACGGTGGCGGAAACCCGGCCCACCACGCGCAGCCCGTTGCGCGCATGTCGCGTAAGCTCGAATTCCGCCTCAAGCCGTGCAACCTGCGGAAGGTCGGCGAACTTGGCGATTGCCGCGCGCGTGACCGCATCGGCCACCAGATCGAGCCGCCGACCGGTTTCCGGGACTTCGGCAACGGCAACAGGCACGCTCCAGGGTCTCTCATTCATGGCTGGTCACCCCTTTGGGCACCGCCGGTGATCGTCTCCGGGTCAGGGAAGTATACCTTGCCGCGCGTGAGCTCGCTCTGCGCAGCCAACACGCGGACCGTTTCGCGCACATAGGCCGCAAGGCGTGACGCGCCCGCAGACGGCTTGCCGAACACATTTCGCGTCAAAGCGACCGCAAGCGTCTCGTCGTCCGCGGCAAGCGCCTGCTCATAGGCTGCAGCCCGGCCATAGAAGGCCTCTCCGACCCTCCGCATCTCCCGCGGCACGGCCAGATCGCCGACCCCCATTTCGCGAAAATTGTCGTCGATGTCGCGGCAGAAGGTGTCGAACACGTCTTGCCCAAGGGCCGCAGCCGCCGCCGATTCGCCCCTGAGCCGCGCCAAGAGCAGCACGAGGTGCAGGATGATCATGTCGAGCCGGCCGCCGACCGTATCGGGCACCCCGTAATCCCTGTAGAAGGCGGGCGATCGCGCCTGCGCCACGATCGCGCCATAGAGGCGGGTAAAAATGGACTGTTCGGCGGGTCTGCGATAAGGAAACGAAATCATAGAGTTCGCTGAGCGCTGCCAGGTCCTAGGCCCGCGGGTTGGCAGCCAAGACGAACGCGCAGGATCCGGCCGCCAAGCCACACCGGGGAACACAGATACAACAGATATGATGACGCCCACCCGTGAACAATGGCTCCTTTGTTTGCGCGCAGGCTTGCGGCTGTTGGCGGCAGGGGCGCTGCTCGGCACGCTGCTGAGCGGCTGCACGGGTCAGTTCGCCCAATTCTACCAACGCGGTTACGTGCTGCCCGATGGAGCACTTGAGCAAATTCCCATCGGGGCACCGCAAGAGCAGGTTCTTATCGTGTTGGGGACGCCCTCCACCGTCGCCACGGTGAGCGGTGAGGTTTTTTACTACATCTCCCAACGCGGCGAACAGCCCGCCGCCTTCATGCCGCAAAAAGTGATCGAGCAGCGCGTGATTGCCGTCTACTTCGACAAAAACCGACGGGTCGAGCGCCTCGCCGACTATGGCCTCAAGGACGGCAAAGTGTTCGACTTCATCAGCCGCACCACACCGACCGGCGGGCAAGAGCTCTCGTACCTCAACTATCTGCTCCGCGTCATCGCCAATCCGGTGGGCCCGATCTGATCGGGATCCGACACGGCGCCGCCCGCGCACCGGGTCAGTGCGCCAGCACCGCAAGCAGAAGCAGCGCCACGATGTTGGTGATTTTGATCATCGGGTTCACCGCCGGGCCGGCCGTGTCCTTGTAGGGATCGCCGACCGTGTCGCCGGTCACCGCGGCCTTGTGCGCGTCCGATCCCTTGCCGCCGTAGTGTCCATCCTCGATATACTTTTTGGCATTGTCCCAGGCACCGCCGCCTGAGGTCATCGAGATGGCGACGAACAGGCCGGTCACGATCACGCCGAGCAGCATAGCCCCCACGGCCGAGAACGCCGCCGACTTGCCCGCCACGCCGCCGCCGGCAACGTAATACACCACGACAAAAACCACGATCGGTGACAACACCGGCAAAAGTGACGGCACGATCATCTCCTTGATCGCCGCCTTGGTGAGCATGTCCACGGCGCGGCCGTAATCCGGCTTTTCCTTGCCCTGCATGATGCCGGGCTTTTCGCGGAACTGGCGCCGCACCTCTTCGACGATGGCCCCTGCGGCGCGGCCGACCGCGGTCATGCCCAGCGCGCCGAACAGATAGGGCAAGAGCCCGCCGAACAAGAGGCCCGCGACCACGTACGGATTGTTCAACGAAAAATCCAGCGAAACACCGGAGAAGAACTTGTGGGTGTTGGCATTGGCAATGAAGAATTTGAGGTCCTCGTTGTAGGCCGCAAACAACACGAGCGCACCGAGCCCGGCGGAACCGATGGCGTAGCCCTTGGTCACCGCCTTGGTGGTGTTGCCGACCGCATCGAGCGCATCCGTGGACTTGCGCACGTCCTTCGGCAGGCCGGACATCTCCGCGATGCCGCCGGCGTTGTCGGTGACCGGGCCGAAGGCGTCGAGCGCGACCACCATGCCGGCAAGCGCCAGCATGGTGGTCACCGCAATGGCGATGCCGAACAAGCCGGCCAAGTTGTAGGTGATGAGAATGCCCGCGACGATCACGATGGTCGGCAATGCAGTTGCCTCAAGTGAGACGGCGAGCCCCTGAATGATGTTGGTGCCGTGTCCGGTGACCGAGGCTTTCGCGATCGACTGCACCGGCCGGAACGTCGTGCCTGTGTAGTATTCGGTGATCCAGATGATCAGTCCCGTGACCGCAAGGCCGACCACGCCGCACCAGAACAACGTCGTCGACGAAAACGCGCCGCCTCCGGTCGTGCGCAGCTCGGTTGCAAAGCCCAGGAG
Organism: Xanthobacteraceae bacterium; assembly: GCA_035574295.1. Taxonomy (GTDB): domain Bacteria; phylum Pseudomonadota; class Alphaproteobacteria; order Rhizobiales; family Xanthobacteraceae; genus PNAI01. The sequence goes on along the minus strand of DATLYX010000078.1, from coordinate 49,395 downwards.
CCAATGGATCACGATGGCGATGCCCACCAGCGACAACACCGCGCTGGCGATGAAGCCCTTGTAGAGCGCGCCCATGATCGACTGGCTGGGCCCCAGCTTGACGAAGAACGTGCCGATGATCGAGGTGACGATGCAGGCCGCGCCGATCGCAAGCGGGAGCAGCATCATGTTGTAGAGGTGCGGCGTACCGACAAAAAAGATCGCGGCCAGCACCATGGTGGCAACCACCGTCACCGCATAGGTTTCGAACAGGTCGGCGGCCATGCCCGCACAGTCGCCCACGTTGTCGCCGACGTTGTCGGCAATGGTTGCGGGGTTGCGCGGATCGTCCTCCGGGATGCCGGCCTCGACTTTGCCCACGAGGTCGCCGCCGACGTCCGCTCCCTTGGTGAAGATGCCGCCGCCCAGGCGCGCGAAGATCGAGATCAGCGAGGCCCCGAAGCCCAGCGCCACGATGGCGTCGATGACCGTGCGCGAGTTGGGGGCAAACGCGAGCGGGCCGGTCAGGACGGCGTAATAGACGGAGACGCCGAGCAGTGCCAACCCCGCCACGAACAGGCCGGTGATGGCTCCTGATTTGAAGGCGAGCTCAAGCCCGGCGGCAAGCGAGCCGATGGCGGCCTGCGCCGTGCGCACATTGGCGCGCACCGACACGTTCATGCCGATGAACCCGGCCGCGCCGGACAGCACTGCGCCGATCGCAAATCCGAGCGCAACGAGCCAGCCGAGCAGCCAACCGACGATGATAAAAATGATGATTCCGACGAGGCCGATGGTGGTGTATTGGCGCTTCAGATACGCCTGCGCCCCTTCCCGCACTGCCGCTGCGATTTCCTGCATCTTTTCGCTGCCGGCGTTCGCCTGCATCACCGACCAAATCGCCCACACGCCGTAGACGATGGCGAGCAGACCGCAGACGATGATCAATCCCAGAGCTGTCATGAATCGAATCCTTGATTGTCGGCTAATGCCCAGGGCCCCAGCCGGGCTGAAAGTCGCGCGGATATAGCCAAAAACCGCAAGCCAAAGCAACGCCGGGCACCCGAGCTTTCCGCAAAAGAAAGCCCGGATCCGCCTTATGCCGGCCTGCGCCGCTCGCGCAGCGCAAGCCAGATCAGGAGCGCCGCCGCAGCCAGCACCGGCGGAATCACGATTTCATTGACCGCCACCCAGCCCAACGTGGCCAAAATCTTCCCCGATGCGAACGAACCGATCGCCATGGAGCCGAAGATCAAAAAGTCGTTGAAGGCCTGAACCTTGTTGCGCTCCTCCGGCCGGTGGCATTGCGTGACCAAGGTGGTGGCGCCGATGAACGCCAAATTCCATCCCAGGCCGAGCAGAATGAGCCCGGTCCAGAAATGTGCGATCGTAATGCCCGCGATGGAAATCAATGCACTGGCCACGATCAGCGCAAGCCCGGTCAAAATGACCCGCGTCAAGCCAAAGCGCAGGATCAGGTTGCCGGTAAAAAAGCTCGGCGCGAACATGGCGATCATGTGCCACTGCAGCCCGAGCGTGGCATTGGTGACCGAATGGCCGCAATCGACCATGGCGAGCGGCGCCGACGTCATCACCAGATTCATCATGGCGTAGGCCGCAACCCCGCAGACCACGGCGACGATAAAGCGGCGCGTGCGCGCGATCTCCAACAGCGGCCGGCCGCTCGCGGCCTGCCGGCGCGACACGGGAGGCGGAATTTTGAGAAAGATCAATACGCAGCCGGCGAGCGCCGCAAACACCGCTTGCCCGATGTAGCTTGCCGCGAACAGATACGGCGGCCACAGGTTCTGCGTGAAGATGATCAGTTGCGGCCCGATGATGCTCGCCGCCACCCCGCCGGTGAGCACCCAGGAGATCGCCTTGGGACGGAATTGATCGGAAGCCGTATCCGCCGCGGCAAAGCGATAGGATTGATGCGCCGCCGCGTAGAGTCCGCCGCAGAACGCTCCGAAGCAGAACAACGCGAACGAGCTCACGAGCACCGCGGCGCAGGAAATCAGCCCGGCGGCAACCCCGACGGCAGTTCCTGTCTGCAGCGCGAACCGCCGGCCATAAGCGGCCGCAAGCCAGCCTACTGGCAGCGTGCCGGCCCACATGCCGAGGACCATCATGGTGATGGACAGGGTGGCAAGCCCCCGGTCGGGCGCGAGCATCGCGCCGACGATGCCGCCCGTGGAAACGATGACCGCGTTGTTGCCGCCCGAAAGCCCTTGCGCGATCGCCAGCACCAGCGCGTTGCGCCTGGCAAGCCGGTCGTCGACGAATGCGGCAACGGGCTCGGCAACGGCCGACATGCGGTGAATCTCCCAAGACCCCAAGCTTTATCGGCCGCGGGGACCACGCACTACTGCCGCCGTTGCAGGTCAGAACTGCAGCGCGCCGGGATGCCGGACCATGGCCTTGCGCGCTTCCGCCGGGGTCCGCGCCCCGATCTGGCCGAGGGCCGCCTGAGTCTCCTCCGCCAGCAAATCGATGACATGGCCGGGGCCGTCGCGGCCGAGCGCCCCGATGCCCCACAAGAACGCCTTGCCGGCAAAAGCGGCCGATGCGCCGAGCGCCAGCGCCCGCACCACATCCGCGCCGCTGCGGATGCCGGAGTCCATGAGCACCGTTGCCCGCGCCCCGACCGCGCGCGCAACAGCCGGCAGGCAATCAATCGCCGCCGGCAGGGCCTCGACCTGCCGGCCGCCGTGGTTCGAGACGAAGATGCCGTCAACGCCGAGCTTCACCGCCTGCTCCGCATCCGCCGGATGCAGGATGCCCTTGACGACCAGCGGGCCCTTCCAACGGTCGCGATAGCGGGCCACCTCCTCCCACGAGAACGCGCCGCCGACCTCGCTGCGGGCGAAGCTGATGAGCTCGTTGAGGCTCGCCTTGGCTCCCACATACGGCCGCAGGTTCGCAAAGCGCGGGCGCCCGTGTTGCAGCAGGGCCATGAGCCAGCCGGGCGAAAGCATCATGTCCCAAATCATGCGCGGCCCCAATCGGAAGCGGGTCGCCCCGCCCAGCCCCACCGCCACCTCGCGCGAGCGTGTGGTGCGCACCGGCACGTCAAGCGTCAGGATCAGCACATGCACGCCGGCCGCGTCCGCCCGGCGCACCACGTCGAAGCCGATGGCGTGATCGTTTTTGGCGCAGCGATAGAGCTGGAACCAGAACACGTCCGGCGCCAATTCCGCCACTTGCTCGATGGTCGCGCCGCCCACGAGCCCGAGCACATACGGCACCCGCGCGCACTGCGCCGCCTTCGCCAACAGGAGGTCGGCCCCCGGCAGCACGATCGACGGGCCGCCCATGGGCGCAATGCCGAACGGCGCCGCATAGCGGCGGCCGAACAGCTCCACCTCGATCGGCGGCAGACTCGTTGCCGCACCGTAGCGCGGTACGATCTCGACCGCATCGAGCGCCGCCCAATTGCGGGCAATGCCGCGGTCCGCACCGGCGCCGCCGTCCATGTACTCGAACGCGAAATGCGGGGCATGACGCCGCGCATAGTCCCGCAGATACATCACGGTGGGGAAGCGGCGGTGCAGTTCCGCGTAGCGCGGACCTTTCGTGAGTTGTGCGGCAGGCTTGGCGACATCGTGCATGGATCGGCCTCGCGGTTGCCGCCGATCATAGCATCAGAAATGGCTGAAAGCGGCGCGCTTGAACGTCATCGGCTTGCCGTCCGGTCCGCGCACGCACACGCCCTGCCCTTTCACCACCTCGCCGATTTCGGTCAACGTCACGCCCGCTGCGCGCGCTTTGCCCAGCAGCGCCGCGAGATCGCGCCGCGCCACGGTGGCGAGGATTTCGTAGTCGTCGCCGCCGGTGAGGATCTGCTCGATCAGCCTGCGATCGAACGCGAGCGCCTTGTGCGCAGCGGGTGACAACGGCACGCGGGTCGCATCAATGGCGGCGCCGACCCCCGACGTGCGGCAGAGTTTGATCAAATCGCCCACGAGCCCGTCGGAAACATCCATGGCCGCGGAAGCATGCGCGCGCAAGGCGCCCGCAAGCGCATTGCGCGGTTGCGGCAACAGATAGCGCGAGAGCAAGTGTTTGCGCATGGCTTGAGTGAGCTGCCACTGCCGGGCCATGCGCGGCGTCTGCCGCAGCCGCAGGCCGAGCGCAGCATCGCCGATCGTGCCGCTGACCACGATCCGGTCGCCGACCCTTGCACCGCGCCGGCGCACCATGCGGCCCGCCGGCAACGTGCCGAACGCAGCGATAGAAACCGTTATGGGCCCGTGCGTGCGGTCGGTATCGCCGCCCATGAGAGGGCAGTCGTATTGCTTGGCGTCCGCCGCAAGCCCGCGGGAAAATTCCGCAAGCCAACGGTCGCCGACCGTCCTTGGCAGCGCAATCGAAACCAGAAATCCTGCGGGCTTTGCGCCTTTTGCGGCAAGATCGGACAGGTTCACCCGCAAGGCCTTGCGCGCCACCGCCTCCGCCGGATCGTTCGGAAAGAAATGGATGCCTCCCACGATGGCGTCGGTCTTCAGCACCACCTCATGCCCCGGCGGAATTTTCAGCACCGCGGCATCGTCTTCGAGGCCGAAGGCGCCGGGGTGGCGCGCCAGCGGCTTGAAATGGCGGGCGATCAGGCGGTCTTCGCCCGACATTTGCGGTGTCTGACGCTTGGCCATGCTGTTACGGTCTGATGGTTTGAAATCGAACCGTGTCCCGGGGGCGGCGCCGCACGCAGTGGTGCGCCGCAAACGCGGTACCGTTACGCGAACAGAACTCGGAACGGTCCCGGATCAGCGGTGCGCCGCTCCGCTTCACACCGCGTTGCACCGCATCCGGGACGTACCAACCTAATCGCATCGCGTTTTAGCCCGCCGTGCGGCTGAATTCATCGGCGCGGATCTGCCGCGCGAGTTGATCGAGCACTGCGTTCACCATGCCCGTTTCCTCCGCATCGACGAAGGCGTTGGCCACGTCCACGTATTCGGAGATGACCACGCGGGCCGGCACATCACGCCGGTGATCGAGCTCGTAGGCACCGGCACGCAGGATCGCCCGCAGCAGCGCCTCGATGCGCTTGAGCGGCCACCCGCGCGCCAGCGCGCCATCGATCATCGGATCGAGCTTGCGCTGCTCGGCAACCACTCCGCTCACGATCTCGCGGAAGAAAGCCGCTTCGGCCGGCAGGTATTGATCGCCCTCGATTTCGCGGCCGATCCAGTGCGTCTCGAACTCCGCCAAAATCCGGTCGAGCGACGTGGCGGCCACATCCATTTGGTAGAGCGCCTGCACCGCCGCCAGTCGCGCCGCGCCGCGCCGATTGGCGCGCCGTTCTTTCCTCGGTGCGTCTGCCTTGGCCATGGCGCTAACGCTTGTCGTGGCCGCGTTTGATCGCGACGAGCGCAAGCGCCGCCCGCGCCGCGTCGCCGCCCTTGTCGCCCTTGTCGGGCCGCGCACGCGCGAGCGCTTGCGTGCGATTGTCGACCGTGATGATGCCGTTACCGAGCGGAATGCGGCGCGCAACCGAAAGGTCGATCAACGCCCGCGCGGACTGCGTGGCCACGATGTCGAAATGCAGCGTCTCGCCGCGGATCACGCAGCCGAGCGCGACCACGCCGTCATAGGGCCGGCGCCGTCGCTCTGCGGCGTCGAGCGCAATGGCAACGGCGGCCGGGATTTCCAGCGAGCCCGGCACGCTGATGCGATCCCAGCTCGCCTTGGCTGCGCGGAGCACGCGCACGGCGCCTTCCAGCAGCAAGTCGGTGATGTCTTCGTAGAAGCGCGCTTCGACCAGAAGGATGCGCGCCCCTTGCGCCAATTTGCCGGTCGTTTTGGCTCGCCGCGGCTGGGCCATGGCCGATCTCCATCCCCAACCTGACTAGCAAGCGCCTCCCCGCCCCGGCAATAGGCCGAAGTTATCGCGTCTCCAAGAGCCGCGCGGCATAGCGCGCCAGAACGTCCACTTCGAGATTTAAGCCGTCGCCGGGTTTTGCCGCGCCGAATGTGGTCACTCTCAGCGTATGCGGGATGATCAAAACGGAAAAAAGCTCGTCCTGCACATGGTTGACCGTGAGCGAGACACCATCGAGCGCAACCGAACCCTTCGGGGCGATGAAGCGCATCAGCGGCTTCGGCGCCCGGATTTCGAAACGCGCTGCGTTATCGACCGTCTCCCTGCTCTTCACTTCGGCGACTGCGTCCACATGGCCCAGCACCAGATGGCCGCCCAGCTCGTCTCCGGCCTTCAACGATCGCTCAAGATTGAGCCGGGTGCCGCGCCGCCAGCGGCCTGCGGTCGTCACCTGCATGGTTTCCGCCGCTGCATCCACCGCAAACCAGGTGCGGCCGCTCTCCTCGCCGGTCTCCACCACGGTCAGACACACGCCCGAGCAGGCGATCGAGGCGCCGAGCGCAATTGAGCCGCGCGGATAGCCGCAGGCGATCCTGAGGCGCCGCAATCCCTCCCCGCGCGGCTCCACCTCGAGCACCTCGCCCAAGTCGGTCGTAATGCCGGTGAACATGCTTTAGGCCCGCTCGAAGCGCTCCACACTGTCCTCCCCGACCTGTTCCACCCCCGTCGATTTGAGGCGCGGAGATGCGGTGACTTCGGTCAGCGGCAGGCCTTCCAGCGCATCGATCCCGTCAGGGATGGTTTTCTGCGAGCGGAACAACACCGCCTCGTCAACCAGGTCGGCCTTGACGAACGACGCCGCCACAATCGGGCCGCCCTCGACCATCAGCCGTGTGATGCCCCGCGCGGCGAGCGCCCGGAGCGTGCTCTCCAGGTCGAGCCGGCCATCGCTTGCCTCCACCCGAAGCACCTCCACGCCCTTGTCGCGCAACACCTGTTCCGCCATCGTCGAGGCCTCGGGCGCGCACACGACCCAGGTCGGCGTTTCGCGCGCGGTCGCCACCACGCTGGAAGCGATCGGAACGCGCAAGCGCGCATCGAGCACCACACGCACCGGCGAATGATCGAGCATCCCCGGCAGCCGACAGGTGAGCGAGGGATTGTCCGAGAGCACCGTGCCGATGCCGACCAAGATCGCGTCGTAGCGCGCGCGCAGCAGCGAGACCTGGGTGCGTGCCGCTTCCCCGGTGATCGCGATCGGCTTGCGGCCAGCCGCCCCCACCTTGCCGTCGGCCGAGAGCGCAAGCTTGAGCAGCACGTGCGGCCGACCGTCGCGAACGCGCCGGATGTGACCCGCGTGCGCCCGCCGCGCCTGCGCCTCGCCGCGGCCAGTCTCGACGATGACCCCCTTGGCGCGCAGCCGCTCATGCCCCTGCCCGGCGACTTCCGGGTTCGGATCCTCCATGGCCGTGACCACGCGCGCGATGCCTGCGCGCAGGATGGCATCGGCGCACGGCGGCGTCTGGCCCTTGTGGGAGCAAGGCTCGAGTGTGACGTACATGGTTGCGCCTTGTGCGGCCTTGCCCGCGCGTTTGAGCGCCTCGGTCTCCGCGTGCGGCCGGCCGCCCGGCTGCGTCCATCCCCGGCCGACGATAACGCCGTCCTTCACCACCACCGCGCCCACGGCAGGGTTGGGCCAGGCGCGCCCGAGCGAGCGCTGCCCCAACGTGAACGCAAGCTGCATGAAGCGCTCATCGAGCGCGGGATCGGCATGCGGGAACGCCTGGGCGAGGCTCATTTTCGTGTGCCGGCAGCAGGCCTCGGCTCGTCGTCGCCCGACAGTTCGGCGAGCGCGTGCTCAAAATCCTTGGGCTCGCGAAAGTTTCTATAGACCGAGGCAAACCGCACATAGGCCACATCGTCGAGCGCGCGCAAGTGCTGCATGACCGTTTCACCGATGGTCTCCGAGGAGATTTCGCTTTCGCCCAGGCTCTCCAGCTCGCGCACGATCTTGGACACGAGCTGTTCGATCTGCTCCGGAGTGACCGGCCGCTTGCGCAAGGCGATCTGCAGCGAGCGCATCACCTTGTCGCGGTCGAAGGGTACACGGCGACCGTTGCGCTTTATCACGGTCAGCTCGCGCAATTGCACCCGCTCGAACGTGGTGAAACGAAAATTGCAGCTCAGGCACACCCGGCGCCGGCGGATCGCGCCCGCGTCCTCGGTCGGCCGGGAGTCTTTCACCTGGGTATCGAGACTGCCGCAACTGGGACAGCGCATCCGACCGCTCTTCAATCCTGGTAGATCGGAAACCGAGAGATGAGCTGCGCAACCTTGGCGCGCACGGCGCCCTCCGCCGTAGCATCGGCCTCGGTTCCCTTCGCGGACAAGACGTCGAGCACTTCGGCGATCAGTTCGCCGACCTGCCGGAACTCGGCGATTCCAAAGCCGCGGGTGGTGCATGCCGGCGTGCCCAGCCTGATGCCGGAGGTCACCGTCGGCTTCTCCGGGTCGAAGGGAACGCCGTTCTTGTTGCACGTGATATGGGCGCGGCCGAGCGCAGCTTCTGCCACCTTGCCGGTCAGCCGTTTCGGCCGCAGGTCGACCAGCATCAGGTGCGTATCGGTGCCGCCGGAGACGATGTCAAATCCTTTGGATTTGAGGGTTTCCGCCAAGGCTTTTGCGTTCTCCACGACGCTCTTCGCGTAAAGCTTGAAGGGCGGCCGCAAGGCTTCCCCGAACGCCACCGCCTTGGCCGCGATCACGTGCATCAGCGGACCGCCTTGCAGGCCCGGGAACACCGCCGCATTGATTTTTCGCGCCAAATCCTCGTCATTGGTCAGGATGAACCCGCCGCGCGGGCCGCGCAGGGTCTTGTGCGTCGTCGAGGTGACCACATGTGCGTGCGGGAACGGGTTCGGATGCACCCCACCGGCCACGAGCCCGGCGAAATGCGCCATGTCCACCATGAGATAGGCGCCCACACTGTCCGCGATTTCGCGGAAGCGCCGAAAGTCGATGATGCGCGGGTAGGCCGAGCCGCCGGCAATGATCACTTTCGGCCGATGTTGCTCCGCAAGCCGCGCCACTTCGTCCATGTCGATGCGATGGTCGTCGCGCCGCACCCCATACGGCACCGGCTTGAACCATTTGCCGGAAATATTGACCGGCGAGCCATGGGTCAGATGCCCCCCGGCGGCAAGATTGAGCCCCATGAAGGTGTCGCCCGGCTTCATCAGCGCCATGAACGCCGCCGCATTGGCGGAAGCCCCCGAATGGGCCTGCACGTTGGCGTGCGCGCAGCCGAACAGCTTTGTGACCCGCTCGATAGCAAGCGTTTCGGCAATATCGACGTATTGGCAACCGCCGTAATAGCGCCGTCCCGGCAAGCCCTCGGCATACTTGTTGGTGAGCACCGAGCCCTGCGCCTCCAGCACGGCGCGGCTGACGATGTTTTCCGAAGCGATCAGCTCGATCTCGTCGCGCTGTCGGCCTAATTCGAGCCGGATGGCCTCGGCGATTTCCGGATCGGACTGTGCAAGGGGGGTCGAGAACAACCCCTCGGACGCGGCGGCTCTGGCCGACGGTTCGCTGACTGACATCGACGGCTCCTGGTTCGCATGTCGCCTAGCACATCGGCCCCGATGCGCCAAGTCTGGCGGCTGATTGTCCAGCGACCGCAAGATGTTGTGATAAGTGCGTCAGCCGCGGAAAATTACCAGCGATCCGAGGCCGTCCCGATTGTAGATGTCGTCGCGGAACTGCACGATACCGTCCGGCGTTGCCCAGGCCGTCACGTACACCCAGTAGAGCGGCACGGGTCTGGCGATCTTGGCGTCCTTGCGTTCGCCGCTCTTGATCACGGCATCGATCTCCTGCCGCGACCAGCCCGGGGTTTCCACCAACAGCCAGTTGACCAGATCGCGGACGTTCTGCACCCGGATGCACCCGGAGGAATGGAAGCGGAAATCCTCTCCGAACAGATTCTTGAACGGCGTGTCGTGCATGTACACGCCATCCTTGTTGGGAAAATTGATGCGCACCGAGCCGAGCGAATTGAAGTCGCCCGGATCCTGCTTGAACATGTAGTTGGTCGCCTCTTCCGAATACCAGTTGATCTGCGCCGGGCTGAGCTCGTTGCCGCGCTGATCGAAGATGCGGATGCGGTTGGTCGTGAGATAATCCGGCGCCTCCTGCATCTTCGGAATGAGGTCGCGCCTGACGATCGACACCGGGACGGTCCAATAGGGATTGAAATTGATCTCGATGATCCGGCTGTTGATGTCCGGCGACGGCCGGTCGGGTTTGCCGACCACGGCGGTGTGCCGCGAGACCACCACCCCGCTCTCCACCGCCTCCACCTGCGCGGCCGGAATATTGCAGACCACATAGCGCGGACCGAGATTTGCGCTCGCGCTGCGCAGCCGGGCCAGATTGGCTTTGAGCTGGCTGAGACGCACGTGCGCCGGAACGTTCATGGCGGCAAACGTCTGCTCGCGCATCACGCCGTCCACCGAAAGGCCGTGCCGCGCCTGGAACCGCCGCACCGCGGCTTCGACATAGGAATCATAGATCTCCGCAACCCCGGCGTTCTCGCCGATATCTCCGGCGATCGCCAGGCGCCGGCGCAGCGTGACCACGGTCTGGCTGCGGTTGCCGAGTCGCAGGCGCTCGCCCGCCGGCACCGTCGGCCACCCGCCGGACGCCACGATCCCCTCGTAGCGGCGGATGGCCTGCTCGGTCGTCAGCACCGAAAGCGGCGAGAGCGTCGGAATGCCGGCCTTCGGCATGGTGATGGTGCGCGAGGCCGAGTCGAAGCTTTGGCCAAAGTCGCCCCGCCGCTGATTCTGTTCCATGAGCGCCTGCAGGGCCGCATCCTGAGCCGCCGCCAGCCGCACGGTCAGCGCCGACGACCCGAGCGTTGCAGCAGTCCCGGCGAGACGGCGAAGAAACCGCCGCCGGGTGATGCTAAGGCCGCCTTGCTGTTTCGCCCTCGTCATGCGCGAGAACCTACCCTTGCGGCGCACGGCCGCATTGTTCATCAAATGTGGGCCGCCGTCGCCCGACGGGTAACCCCACGACGCTCCTAACGGCGCGTCCCGGCGTTTTTATGGCCTAAAGACAATGCCCCGGCCGGGTTTTCACCCGCCGGGGCTTCCAAGGCTGACCGGGAAACGCTGCTTACAGCCTGTAGAGGATCTGGTCCGTCCAGAACCGCTCCAGCCGGTGCAGCGATTTGTTGAGCGTCTGAAAATCATCTGCGCTGATGCCGCCCACCTGCTCCACCGTGCGCACGTGTTTCATGTAGAGCGCATCGACGATATCGCGCACTTCCGCGCCCTTCTCCGTCAATTTGATGCGCACCGAACGCCGGTCGACCCGCGATCGCTGGTGGTCGAGGAACCCCATCTCGACGAGTTTCTTGAGGTTGTAGGAGACGTTGGAACCGAGGTAGTAGCCGCGCGTGCGCAACTCGCCCGCGGTCAGTTCCTTGTCGCCGATGTTGTAGAGCAACAGCGCCTGTACCGAATTGATGTCCGAACGGCCGCGCCGGTCGAATTCATCCTTGATCACGTCGAGCAGACGGCGATGCAGTCGCTCGACTAGCGTCAAAGCATCGAGATAGAGCGGCCGGATGTGTTCAAATCGAGCCTGCCGTTCAGCCGGCTCGACCGGCTTGACTGCTGATTTCATCATTGACGCCTTCCCGGATTTCTTGTGCGCGCGAACAAAGCCCTGTCCTTCATCCGCGCACCGACCCTAGGGCCAATGATCTAATATCGGCTTAAATTGTACAATAAAGATTAGATTTATGCCTGAGCGTGAATCAATCCATGAACTTACAATGCAAGCGGACATTTTTACTTACCGTTGACCTTACAAAACTGCAAATCCTCATTTCCCGCGCACAAACTGGATAATCCCGGAGAAATCCTTGGCCGCCTCCCCGCCGTCGACATAACGCGCGTAAATGGCGGCGGCCTCCGCGCCGAGCCGCGTGTTGGCAGCCGCGGCCCGCGCCGCCTCCTGCGCCAGCTTCAAATCCTTGAGCATCATCGCCGCGGTGAAGCCTGCCTGATAGCCGCGGTTGGAAGGCGCCGTAGGCACCAGCCCCGGCACCGGACAATAGCTGGTGAGCGACCAGCATTGCCCGGACGATTTTGAGGCAATGTCGAACAGCTTTTGCGCTTCGAGGCCAAGCTTCTCCGCCAATACGAACGCCTCAGAGACCGCAATCATCGAGATGCCGAGGATCATGTTGTTGCAGATCTTGGCCGCCTGTCCGTTGCCCGCTCCGCCGGCATGCACGATGTTTTTGCCCATGGCTTCCAGCACCGGTCTTGCCCGCGCGAAAGCCTCGCTGCTGCCGCCGACCATGAACGTGAGTGTTGCTGCTTGCGCACCGGCAACTCCGCCGGAGACCGGCGCATCCAGCATTGCAAAACCCTTTTTCTCCGCGGCCGCGGCAACAGCCCGCGCCGTGTCCACGTCGATGGTCGAGGAATCGATCAGCAGTGCGCCCGTGCGTGCGGCCGAAAGCACGCCGGCCTCGCCGAGATAAACCTCCCGCACCTCCCTGCCTGCGGGCAGCATCGAGATCACCACCTCGCCGGCCGAGGCCGCTGCAGCCACGTTGGGCGCCGCAGCCCCGCCCCCGTCCGCGAGCTTCTTCACCTGCGCCTGGTTCAGATCGAAGCCGGTGACCGAATGCCCCGCCTTCAAGAGATTGAGCGCCATGGGAAGGCCCATGTTGCCGAGCCCGATAAAACCGATCCGCGCCATATCCGCCTCCTTGCTCCTTGCCCCATGCCCCGTTGCGCGCGGCTTTTGCCTCGCCGTCCGCTTTATTGCGGATGCTCACGCGCCGACTGGATCGCAAGCACGAGATAGCTGGCCAGCAACACCCCCTCGATCGCAACGACCCACATCCGCCCGCCGTAAACCTCCGGAAAAAACACTTCGACCGCCGCCATTGAAATGGCAGCGGTGAGCCACACCACCGCACCCCAGGCCGCCAGCAGCCACAATCCGACCGCGGCAACGAGATCGATCACCGCAAAAAACACGGTCGCCGTCTGCCACGCCAAGCTTTGCGCCAAAAAATCCTGCGCGGGGTTGATGATTCCGCACACCACGGCCCAGTGATAGAGCCCCTTGAGCAGCGCCAGCACGGCCATGGCGCGCAGAAACAGGACCAGCGCCTTGGTCCAGCGGCCTTCGCCGGTCTGCTGCGCGTCGGCATGCACCGGCTCAAGCGTGCGTACCGGATGGGTGATGATCGGGTCGCTCATAGTTCCCCGTCCGGTAGAGGGGCGAAATGGCGCTCGACATCGGCCGGCGTCACCGCGTCGAGCGTGGCCGGTCGCCACATCGGCCGGTTGTCCTTGTCGACGATCACCGCGCGCACTCCTTCGTAGAAATCATGCCCATGAATGATCCGCGAGACGATGCGGAATTCGGTCTGCATGCACGCCTCGAACGTCAGATTGCGGCCCGCTCGCACCTGCGCGAGCGCAAGCTTGAGGCTGGTCGGCGATTTGGTGCGGATCGTCGCCGCAGCCCCCGCGGCAAACGTCGCGTCCGCGCCGCCGGCCGCCGCGCCGTCGAGCGCCGCCAAAATATCCTCGACCCGATCCCCTTTGAACAGTCGGTCGACGGCCGGCTGCAGTCCGGCAATCGGGGGGTTGACGACCGGCTCCGTGAAGGCGGCAAGGATCGCGTCCACTGAAACCGCGCCGCACAACGCCTCCGCCAGCGCCGTAAAACGCGCCGACGACACGCGGTGCGTGGCGGCTGTGATGGCCACCCCGTCATCCGGCCCGAACCGCTCCCCCGTCAGCGCGCAATAGGTCCCGATTTCACCCGGCATACGCGGCAGGAACCAGGTCGCCCCGACATCAGGAAAGAAGCCGATACCCACTTCCGGCATGGCGAACAGATATCGGTCCCCGGCCACGCGATGCGAGCCGTGAATCGAAATGCCCACACCTCCGCCCATGACGATGCCGTCGATCAGCGCGACATAGGGCTTCGGATAACGCTTGATCATCGCATTCAGCGCGTACTCCTCGCGCCAGAACGCAAGCATCTCCGTGAAGCGTCCCGCGCGCCCGAGCTCGTACAGCGCCCGAATGTCTCCTCCGGCACAAAAGGCCCGCTCGCCGGCCGCTGTGACGATCACCCGCGTCACCGCCGGGTCGGCAGCCCAGGCCGCAAGCTGCGCGGTCAACAACCGCACCATGTTGTGCGTGACCGCATTCAGCGCCCTCGGCCGATTGAGCGTGACCAGGCCCGCGGCACCCCGGCGCTCGAATAAAATCTCCGCTTCGGTCCCTGCCATGGATTTTCAGTTGTCCAAAAGACTGCGGCTCACGATCAACCGCATCACCTCGTTGGTGCCTTCGAGGATCTGGTGCACGCGCACGTCGCGCAGCACCCGTTCGATCGGATGGTCGCGCAGATAGCCGTAGCCGCCGTGCAGTTGCAGGCAGCCGTTCACGACCGCAAAGCCCGTGTCCGTGGCCAACCGCTTGGCCATGGCCGCAAGTCGCGTAGCGCCGGGCGCGCCCTCGCCCACCGCCACAGCCGCGCGTCGCAGCAACAGCCGCGCCGCTTCGAGCTCGGTGGCATAGTCGGCGATGCGGAAGCGCAGCGCCTGAAACTCGGCAAGCCGCGTGCCGAACTGCTTTCGTTCCCGCATGTACGCGATGGTACGGTCGAGACAGAACTGCGCACCGCCGATCGAGCAGGCGGCGATGTTGAGCCGTCCGCCGTCGAGGCCCGCCATGGCGATCTTGAAGCCCTCCCCTTCCGCTCCGAGTCTGTTCTCCGCCGGCACGCGGCAATTCTCGAACATCACCATGCGCGTCGGCTGCGTCTTCCAGCCGAGCTTCTTCTCCAATGCGCCGAACGAAAGCCCCGGCGTGCCCTTCTCGACGATGAAGCAGGAAATGCCCTTCGGCCCTTCGCCGCCGGTACGTGCCATCACCACATAGACATCGGACACGCCGCCGCCCGAGATGAACGCCTTTGCGCCGTCGAGCACGTAATGGGCGCCGTCGCGGCGCGCCCGCGTCTTCAGGCTCGCCGCATCGGAGCCCGAATCGGGTTCGGTCAGGCAATAGCTGCCAAAATGCTCCATGCGGCACAGCTTGGGCACGTAATGCCGCCGTTGCGCCGCGTTGCCGAACGCATCGATCATCCACGCCACCATGTTGTGGATCGAAATGTAGGCGGCCGTCGAAACGCAGCCCTGCGCGAGTTGTTCGAAGATGATGGTGGCGTCGAGCCGCGACAGCGCCGCGCCGCCCACGTCCTCCCGCACATAGATTCCCGCAAAGCCGAGCGCCGCCGCCTTGCGCAGGGCCTCGACCGGAAAGGTTTCGTCTTCGTCCCACTCGCGTGCGAACGGCATCATGTGCTCGCGCGCGAAATTGCGCGCGGTGGCCTCGAACGCGCGCTGCTCCTCGGAAAGCTCAAAATCCATCTGACCGGCCCACTTCGCCCCGACCCTGTCGTCGGTCGCCCCAAGACGCTATAAAATGAACCGCCGAAGCCCGGCAATCTGAGGAATGAGCCATGGCCATCAAATTCGGCCGTCCGATCGAGCCCCGCACGCGCTTGGCCCCGGCGGAAGCGAAGGGACCGGCCCAGGAAGCCCGCCCGCTCGACCTGCCGGTGCGCCCGCGTCGCAACCGCCGCGCCGAATGGACGCGCCGCATGGTGCGCGAACACGTGCTCAGCACCGACGACCTCATTTGGCCGCTGTTCTTGACCGAGGGCAGCAACCGCCGCACGCCGGTCCCCTCCATGCCCGGCGTCGATCGCCTTTCCGTCGATCAGGCGGTGCGGGCGGCCGAGCAGGCGGCGAAACTCACGATTCCCTGCATCGCGCTGTTCCCCTACACCGATCCCGGACTGCGCGACGAGGACGGCAGCGAGGCCCTCAACCCCGACAACCTCGTGTGCCGGGCCATCCGCGCGATCAAGAAGGAAGTGCCCGAGGTCGGCGTGCTGTGTGACGTGGCGCTCGATCCCTACACCAGCCACGGTCACGACGGTCTGTTGCGCGACGGCGTGATCCTCAACGACGAAACCGTGGCGGTTCTGGTCAAGCAGGCGCTGATCCAGGTCGAGGCCGGCTGCGATATCATTGCCCCGTCCGACATGATGGACGGCCGCGTCGGCGCCATTCGCGCCGCCCTCGACGCCGCGGGTTTTGTGGACACGCAGATCATGGCTTATGCCGTGAAATATGCGTCCTGCTTCTACGGGCCGTTCCGCGACGCCGTCGGCTCCTCGGCCACGCTCAAGGGCGACAAGCGCACTTATCAGATGGACCCGGCCAATTCCGACGAGGCCCTGCGCGAAGCCGAACTGGATATTGCCGAAGGCGCCGACATGATCATGGTCAAGCCCGGCCTGCCCTATCTCGACATTCTCGCCCGCGTCAAAGACACCTTCGGCATGCCGACCTTTGCCTATCAGGTGTCCGGCGAATACGCGATGCTGATGGCGGCGGCGCAAAACGGCTGGCTCGACGGCGACAAGGCGATGATGGAAACGCTGATTGCCTTCAAACGCGCCGGCGCTGACGGCGTGCTCACCTATTTTGCGCCCCGCGTGGCCGAGGCGCTGCGGCGGGCATAGGCTCACGCGGTACGCAGCGTTGGTTCAATCCATCACCGCGCCGCCTTCGATTCGCACCGGCTGATAGCCGTCCGCCTCGAACGCTTTGAGGATTTCCTCGGCATGCGCCCTGTCGCGCGTCTCCACCGTGATGTCGAGCCGCGCACCCTTGGCCGGCACGTCGAGAAACAGCCGCCGGTGATCCACCTCAAGGATATTGGCGCCGAGTTCCCCGAGCGCCGTGGCAATATGGCCGAGGATTCCTGGGCGATCCGGGATCGTGAGCCGGAACGACACGATCCGGTCCGCCCGTTCTAGTTCGCGCACCATGATGGTGGCAAGCAGCCTTGGGTCGATGTTGCCCCCGCACAGCACGAGACCCACCTTTTTGCCCGCGAAACGCCCCGGCTCCGCCAGCATGGCCGCCAGCCCCGCAGCGCCCGCCCCTTCCGCCATGGTTTTCTGGAGCGTGAGGTAGGCGTTCACCGCCCGCTCGATGTGCTCCTCGTCCACCAGCACGATGTCGCTCACCAGCGCCCGCACGATGGGCAGCGTCAGCCGCCCCACGTTCTTGACCGCAATCCCCTCCGCCAGCGTTGCGCCGCCGATTGGCCGCTGTTCGCCGCGGATGGCGTTCCACATGGAGGGATAGAGCTCCGACTCGACGCCGATGATTTCAATGCCCGCCCGCAGACCCTTTGCCGCAACAGCCATCCCCGAGATAAGCCCGCCGCCGCCGACGGGAACCACGAGCGTTTCCAGGTCCGGAACCTGCTCCAGCATTTCCAGCGCCACCGTGCCCTGCCCCGCGATCACCTCAACGTCGTCATAAGGGTGCACCCAGATCAGGTTGCGTTCTTTTGCGATCGCCTCCGCGCGCGCCTGCGCTTCGGAGATCGTCTCGCCGTGCAGGACCACCTTCGCGGCGTGTGCCTTGGTCGCCGCCACCTTCACGAATGGCGTCGTCACTGGCATGACGACGGTCGCGGGAATCCCGAGCCGCTGCGCATGATAGGCCACCGCCTGCGCATGATTCCCGGCCGACATGGCGATGACGCCGCGCGTGCGCGCCTCATCCGACAACGCGGCGAGCTTCACGCGCGCGCCGCGCTCCTTGAAGGAGTTTGTGACCTGCATGTTCTCGTATTTCACATGCACGTCGGCGCCGGTGAGCTCGGAAAGCCGCGGTGCCGGAAGCATCGGCGTCCGCAGCACGTGACCTGCAATGGCCCGCTGTGCGCGCTGAATATCGGCGAACGTGACGTCCAAGTCTGGTCTCCTCGGCGCATTCTAATGTAGATTCACGCAGCTACGAACTGCCGCGCGCCGCGCGCCGCCCCTTGCCCAGGGCGGGCGTTTTTGTCCAAATCCGTGCGTGCGATCGGGACGAGAACCATGGCCACGGACGATTCCAACCGCGTCAATCTGCCGTTCGAGGTCAAGCCCCACGCCTATGATCCGGCGGCCAATCCCGAGCTGTTCGCCGACGTGCTGCCGCGGCGCGTGGTGGCTTTCATCATCGATCTCGTGATCCTCGCCGTACCTGTGGCCTTGGCCGCGGTATTCATCTTCGCCGCTGGACTCGTCACTTTTGGATTTGGCTTCTTCCTGTATCTGCTGCTGCCGCCGGCCGCCGTGATCTGGGGGCTGGCCTATTACGGCTTCACTCTCGGCAGCGCCCATTCGGCTACCATCGGCATGCGGATGATGGATCTGGAAATGCGCACCTGGTATGGCGCGCCGGCCTATTTCGTGCTCGGCGCCGTGCATGCCGTGCTGTTCTGGGTCTCGATCTCGGCCCTCACTCCCTTGATCCTGCTGGTCGGGTTTTTTAACGAACGGCGCCGCCTCCTCCACGACATTCTCCTCGGGGTCGTGATCATTAACAATGCGACCCGGGCGAACATGCTCAAGACGGCTTCCCGGAGCGGTTGAGCCGCCTCTCCTGGGCGGGAAGCCCTTTCATCTGCGCCGCATTGCAGGCAAGATTTATGGATGGAATCGCCATCTGACGCACCGCCGAGCCAGAGCCGACAGTGACCCATCATTCGCGCGACACCCCCCAGTTCTATCTGACCGCCCCCTCGCCCTGCCCCTATCTGCCCGGCCGCGAGGAGCGCAAGGTGTTCACCCACCTGGTCGGCGATCGCGCCCCCGGGCTGAACAACCTGCTCACCCACGGAGGCTTCCGTCGCAGCCAGTCGATCGCTTATCGCCCGGCCTGCGAGGG
Source organism: Xanthobacteraceae bacterium (assembly GCA_035574295.1). Classification (GTDB taxonomy): domain Bacteria; phylum Pseudomonadota; class Alphaproteobacteria; order Rhizobiales; family Xanthobacteraceae; genus PNAI01. The sequence goes on along the minus strand of DATLYX010000078.1, from coordinate 30,733 downwards.
CTGCCGCGCCTGCGTTTCGGTGCGCGTGATCGCCGACGAGTTTCGGCCCACGCGCAGCATGCGCCGGATCCTGGCGCGCAATTCCGATGTGGTCGGCGAGATGCGCGCTCTGGTGCCCACATCCGAGCAGTATTCCGTGTTTCGGGCCTATCTCGACGCCCGTCATGCCGACGGCGGCATGGCCGACATGACGGTGCTCGACTACGCCATGATGGTAGAGGACAGCCACGTCAAGACACGGCTGATCGAATACCGCCTGCGCGGTCCCGACACGGCGATCAACGGCCGCGGTGCCGGACCATTGCTGGCCGTGGCGCTCACCGACGTACTCAATGACGGGCTGTCCATGGTCTATTCGTTTTTCGATCCCGAGCACAGCGCGCGTTCGCTCGGTACGTTGATGATCCTCGATCACATCGAGCGCACTCGCCGCATGGGGCTGCGCTACGTCTATCTCGGCTATTGGGTCAATGGCTCGCGCAAGATGGACTACAAGGCGCGTTTTCTCCCCCAGGAGCGGCTGATGCCCGATAGCTGGGTGCGCGTCAACGCCTGAGACCGCGCGATCAAATTGCCGCGTCGTGCGACCGCGTCGTCGCTTGCGCTCCGTGCGTGCGCGACACCAGCAAGCCACGCTTTGGCGCGAACAGGAAAGCCGCCATGAACGCCAGCGCCTGGATGAGCACAATGCAGGCGCCGGTGGCTGCATCGATATGGAAACTGACAATGGTTCCAAGCGCGGAAGAAGCAATGGCCACCGCCGCGGCGATGATCAGCATTCGCTCGAAACTGTCGGTCAACAGATAGGCGATGGCACCCGGCGCCACCAGCATGGCGATCACCAAAATAATTCCGACCGCCTTCAGCGAAGCCACGATGGTGAGCGACAAGAGAACCAGCAGGCCATAATGCAATAGCCGCACCGGCAGGCCGATGGCCCGCGCATGGTTTGGATCGAAGCAATAGAGCAACAGATCTCGCCGCCGCAGCAGCACCGCCAAGAGCGTCCCGCCCGCGATGATGCCGGTCTCGATCAGATCGCGCGGCGTCACGCCAAGCACGTTCCCGAATAGGATGTGATTGAGATGCTGGTCGGTCTCGACCTTGGTGAAGATGACCAGCCCGAACCCGAACATGCCGGAGAACACGATGCCCATCACCGTGTCTTCCTTCACCCGGCTGTTCTCCTTCAGGTAGCCGGTGAACACCGCGCAGGCGAGCCCGGCCGCAAACGCGCCGAGCGCAAGCGGCAGCGACAGCACATAGGCGATCACGATGCCGGGCAGCACCGCATGCGAAATGGCGTCGCCCATCAGCGACCACCCCTTCAGCACGAGGTAGCAGGACAGCACCGCACACACCGCGCCGACCAGGACCGACACCACGAGCGCCCGTTGCATGAACGGATAGCTCAGCGGCAGCGTGATCCAATCGATCATGGCGTCGCCTCCGCTGCCATCATGCGCCGCCGGCGCGACGCGATCCGCCCGTGCTTGGGTGCAAAGAAGAACGCCGCGAGAAATAGCAACGATTGCAGCGTCACGATCACGCCCCCGGTCGCGCCGTCGAGGAAATAGCTGATATAGGCCCCGACAAAACTCGTGACCGCCCCGATCGCAACGCTGATGATGACAAGGCGCCCAAACCGATCGGTGAGCAGATACGCGGTCGCGCCGGGCGTCACCACCATCGCAATCACAAGGCACGCGCCGACTGTCTGCAGCGCCGCCACCGTGCACGCGCTGAGCAACGTGAAGAACAACACCTTCAGCGCCGCGGGGTTCAGGCCGACGCTGCGCGCGTGGCTTTCGTCGAAGAAGGCAACCATCAGGTCCTTCCATTTCAGCGCCAGGACCGCCAGCGAAATAGCGGCAATGATGGCGACCTGGACCACGTCCTCGTCGGCAATGGCGAGGATATTGCCGAGCACGATGGTCTGGATGCTCACCGAAGTCGGCCAGATCGAGGCCATGAGCAATCCGAGCGCGAACAGCGAAGTGAACACAAGCCCGATCACCGCATCTTCGCGCAGCCGCGAGCGCTGCTTCACGAAAGCCATGCCGAGGGCTGCGAGTATGCCGGCAAAGAACGCCCCGGCGGCGAACGGGAACCCAAGAATGTAGGCGCCGGCCACCCCCGGCACGATCGAGTGCGCCAGTGCATCGCCCATCAGCGACCAGCCCTTGAGCATCAGATAGGCGGACAGGAAGGCGCAGACCGCGCCGACCAAGGCGCTGACCCACATGGCCTTGAGCATGTAGTCGTAACCGAACGGAATCAGCAGCTCGGTCATCATGGTTTTTTTACCGGCGGCGGCTTGGGCGGCGCCGCCTGGTTTTTCTCCTCGCCATAGAGCACCAGCGGACGCTCGTCGTCGGTGAGCACGGTCAGCCGCCGCGGATCCTGGTCGTCGTGCAATTCCGCTCCGCCGAGGCTGTAATGGCGCAGCGCGCCGCCGAACGCGCGTTCGAGGTTGGCCTGCGTGAACACCTGTGCCGTCGGCCCTGCCGCCAATATCCTGCGATTGATCAGCACCACCTGGTCGCAGAAATCCGGCACGCTGCCGAGGTTATGGGTTGAGATCAGCATGAGGTGGCCGGCGGCGCGCAGCTCGCGCAGCAGCGCGATGATGGCTGTCTCGGTCTTGACGTCGACGCCGGTGAACGGCTCGTCCAGCAGGATGATGCGACCCTCCTGCGCCAGCGCGCGCGCCAAAAACACGCGCTTTTTCTGGCCGCCGCTGAGTTCCCCGATCTGCCGCTGCCGATATTCGGACATGCCGACCCGCGCCAGCGCCTCATCGACCTTGTAGCGGTCCGCGCGCGACGGCATGCGCAAGAAATTCATATGGCCGTAGCGGCCCATCATCACCACGTCTTCGACCAGAACCGGGAAATTCCAGTCGATGTCCTCGCTTTGCGGCACGTAGGCGACAATGTTGCGTTTGATGGCTTCCGCGACGGGGAGACCGCATAGCCGCACTTCGCCGGCCGCCGGGCGGACGAATCCCATGATCGCCCTGAACACCGTGGTCTTGCCGCTGCCGTTCACGCCGACGAGCGCACAGATTGTGCCCGGATCAAGATCGAATGAGGCATCCTGCACGGCGGTGAAGCCGTTGGGATAGGTCACGGTCAGGCCGCGCACCGAGATGCTCGCGCCCAAAGTCGCGCCTGAAGTTGGCATCTCTTGCGCAATCAGGTTCACTTGCCAAATCCTTTGGCGATCGTTTCCACGGTGACCCGCAACAGATCAAGATAGGTCGGCACCGGCCCGTTCGCCGCGCTCAAAGAATCGACGTACAGCACCCCGCCATAGCGCGCGCCGGTTTCGCGCGCCACTTGCCGCGCCGGCTTGTCGGACACCGTACTTTCGCTGAACACCACCGGGATCTTGTGCCTGCGCACGAGGTCGATGACCTTGCGCACCTGCTGCGGCGTGCCCATCTCGTCGGCGTTGATCGGCCACAGATAGGCCTCGCGCAAATTGTAGTCGCGGGCAAGATAGCTGAAGGCCCCTTCGCTGGTCACGAGCCATCGCTGATTCTCAGGGATAGCCGCCAGCCGCCTGCGCAACGGCTCATCGATCGCCTTGATTTTCGCCGCATAGGCTTCAGCGTTGCGATTGTAGATCTCGGCGTTGGCCGGATCGTATTTCACGAACGCCTTGCGGATGTTCTCGACATAAATGAGCGCATTGCTCGGCGACATCCAGGCGTGGGGATTGGGCTTGCCGGTATAAGGACCTTCGCGGATGCCCATGGGCTCGATCCCTTCGGTCAACACCACGCTGGGGACGTTCTTGACGTTCTGGAAAAATTTTTCGAACCAGCGCTCAAGATTGAATCCGTTCCACAAGACGAGGTCCGCGGCCTGCGCGCGCACGATGTCGAGCGGGGTCGGCTGATAGTCATGAATCTCGGCACCGGGTTTGGTGATCGACTCCACCACCGCTGCTGTGCCGGCAACATTCTGGGCCATATCCTGGATGACCGTGAACGTGGTCACCGCCCGGAACGGCTTGGCGCGCGGCGACGTTTCGGCAAACGCCGCCTCCCCTTGTACGCCGAGTCCCGCCAGCAGTAGCGCCAACGCAAGAAGCGCGCAGCGCCGCGTCAGGGTCACTCGTCTGGTCTTGAGCGCAGCCGGATACTTGCAAATGCAAATCATTCGCATAACAATCTAACCCTTCATCTTATGGTGTCAACCGCATTCGTCCGAGGCAGGATTGAAAGCAAAATCAGTATCGGTGTTGGCAGCGATCAGGCGCCGCTGCCGGGCGGGCATACTCTTACCGTTCCTGTTTGCGCCATACCTGGCCCTGGCGGACAGCCCAGGTGTGCGGACGGCCATGCCCGTCAGTGCGGTGCCGGACTCGGGCCCCTGCCGGAAGGCAGCGATGCAAAAGCCGGGCGAGAGTTTCCCGGATGTGCCGGGCGGCGACATTTTTGGCTTCACGAGCCCAAGCGATGTGGGCAACCCGGGCGACTGCGCCATCGCATTCGAATTGTCCGGCCGCGTCGGAAAGGCCGACGGCCGCTATCGCGCCGTTACGCTGAAGACTCAATTCAGCGCGACCATTACCGAGAATTTGGCGATCGCTGTTGCGCCGTTTGCGACCCACCATGCGATCGGCGGGGGGATCCACCGCGACGACCGGAACCGCACCCGCTTTGACGGCCTATCCGGCGAAATCAGTTATCGCTTCATCGACCGCAGCTCCGCCAATCCGTTAGCCGCCACGCTCTCGTTCGAACCGCGCTGGGCACTCATCGATTCCGGATCGGGCGCCACCGCCACATCCTACACGGCCGAATTCAAGCTCTTGATTGACGCGGTCCTTGCCGCCGGGCGCCTCTACGCCGCTCTGAACCTGAATTACGCCCCTGCAACACAGCACCTCGCCGGCCAAAGTGCGTGGGTAAGCTCATCCAGCACCAACCTGTCGGGTGCGATCGCGTATCAATTCAGCGACCGCGCCTTCGGAGGGCTGGAGCTGCGTCATCAGACGACCTTCGAGGGCGCAACCCTTCGGCGCAACATCGGGCGGGCGCTGTTCGCCGGCCCAACCGCCCTCGTCAAACTCGGCGAATCCACCACGCTCAACTTCGTCTGGACGCCGCAGATCCGCGGCCGCTCCACCGCAAGCGCCCGCCGCCTCGACCTCGACAATTTCGAGCGTCACCAGTTCCGGATGAAATTCGTCATGGGCCTTTAGCGCACGTCCCGGAAAAGTGGAACCCGGTTTTCCGAAAAGGACATGCGCCCCGCTTTAGCCCCTTCGCTCGTTTTTCGTCTCCCCGCCTCCGCCGTTACGGCCATGCTCCGGTCGGCGGCCGAACCTGTTGTTGGTGAGGAAACGATCGGGCCGCACGCGGCCGGCATCGGCACGGTTGCCGCGCCAGGCGGCCAAATCCTTGAGTGAGAGCACAAATGCGCGGCCGGCATTATCGATCCAGGTCAGGCCCTCTTCGCCTTTGAAGGTGGTCACGTCGGAAAGCCCGCCCTGCTTGTACCGCTGCAGCCGCACCCCCCGCCCGCGCGTCATCTGCGGCACCTGCGCGAGCGGAAAGATCACCATCTTCCGATTTTCACCGATCGCCGCCACCAGCTCGCCTTCCACCGGCGCGACCGCCCGCGCCACATCCGGCGGTTTCACGTTCAGCACTTGCTTGCCCTTGCGCGTGTTCGCAAGGCATTCGTCTTCATCCACCACGAAGCCGCGGCCGGCCGCGCTTGCGACAATGAGCTTGCGGCCGCCCTGATAGCGGAACACCGCCACCAGATCGTGCTCCTGCTCGATGTCGGCGAACAGCCGCACCGGCTCCCCGTGCCCGCGGCCGCCCGGCAATTTGGAAGCGTCGATCGTGTAGAACCGGCCGTTGGTGGCAAACACCAGACACTTGGAGGTCGTTTCCGCCGGAAACGCGAATTTCAACGCATCGTCTCCCTTGAACGAAACGCTTGAGAGATCTGTCACCGTGCCGCGCAACGCCCGGATCCAGCCTTTCTCCGATACCACGACGGTGATCGGCTCGCGCACCACCATGGCCTCCTCGATCGCCGCTACGTCGTGCTCCGGCGCCTCGGCAAAACCGGTGCGGCGCTTGCCCAGCTTGGTAGCGGGACCGAACGCCGCGCGCAGTTGCTTGATTTCGTCGGCGATCTTCTTCCATTGCTCCCTTTCCGAGCGCACGAGCTTTTCCAGGCCCGCCTTTTCCTCCCGCAGCTCCTTGTTCTCTTTCTTGATCTCAATCTCTTCGAGCTTGCGCAGATTGCGCAGCCGCATGTTGAGGATCGCATCCGCCTGCACTTCGGACAGCTTGAACGCCTTCATGAGTACGGGCTTGGGCTCGTCTTCATTGCGGATGATCCGGATCACCCGATCAAGATTGAGATAGGCGACGAGGTAGCCGCCCAAAACCTCCAGCCGATGTTCGATAACTTTCAGCCGGTACCTGGAGCGGCGCAGCAGCACGTCGCGGCGGTGGTCGAGCCATTCCCGCAGCACCTCCGCCAGCCCCATGACTTTCGGCACACGCCCCCGCGACAGCACGTTCATGTTGAGCGGGATGCGCGTCTCGAGCTCCGTGAGCTTGAATAGCGACTCCATCAGCAGCACGGGATCCACGGTCCGCGCTCGCGGCTCGATGACGATGCGCACATCCTCCGTGGACTCGTCGCGAAAAGACTCCACCAACGGCAGCTTTTTGTCGTTGAACAGCTCGGCCATCTTTTCGATCAGCCGGGTCTTCTGCACGAGCCAGGGAATCTCGGTGACGATGATTTGGTAGGTGCCGCGGCCGGTTTCCTCCTTGTGCCAGCGTGCGCGCACCCGGAACGATCCGCGGCCGGTCGCATAGGCCTCGGCGATCGCCTCGCGCGGGTCCACCACCAGACCGCCGGTCGGGAAATCCGGCCCGGGAATGTATTTGAGCAGCGTCTTGCTGCGCGCGTTCGGATTTTCGATCAGGTGCAGCGCGGCGTCGCAGATCTCCGCGACATTGTGCGGCGGGATCGAAGTCGCCATGCCGACCGCAATGCCCTGCGACCCGTTGGCAAGCAGATTGGGGAACGCCGCCGGCAACACCACCGGTTCGGAATCGCCGCCGTCGTAGGTCGGCCGGAAGTCCACCGCGTCTTCGTCGATGCCTTCCATCAACAGACGCGCGACCTCGGTCAGCCGCGCCTCGGTGTAGCGCATGGCCGCCGGATTATCGCCGTCGATATTGCCGAAGTTGCCGTGCCCGTCGACCAAGGGATAACGCTGCGCGAAATCCTGGGCGAGCCGCACCAAGGCGTCGTAGACCGCCTGGTCGCCGTGCGGATGGAATTTGCCGATCACATCGCCGACCACGCGCGCGCACTTCTTGAATGCGGCGCCCGGATCGAGATTCAACAGCCGCATCGCATAGAGCAGCCGCCGATGCACCGGTTTCAGGCCATCGCGCGCATCGGGCAGCGCCCTGTGCATGATGGTCGAGAGGGCATACGCGAGATAGCGCTCCTCCAGCGCCTCGCGCAGTTGCACCGGCTGAACGTTGCTCGGATCCGGCGGAATCAGACGCTTTCCCATGGCCGCTGGGTAGCGCAACAACGATCTGAGGACAACAGCACAACTCGATCGAATTTATCGGCATTTGGCGGCCTTCTCAGCCGCCTTGAACGGCCGCGCTCCGGCAATGCGGTCTTGCGGGCGCCCGACGCACTGCGGCACGCACTGCGTATGGGAACGATTGCCGGACAGACAAAAAGGCACCGAGCCAATCGGGCCTCGTGCATCGCCTTTGCCGCGTCTCGGATTAGGCGCGACCAACCAATCCGCGCACACTGCACCTGGTGCCGTCGTCTCGACGTTTGCAAAATCAGCCGCGCGGCGCCATGTCGCACGCGAATGTGCGGAACAACAACCTGAAGTTCGCTCCGACTCAATTTGATGAACGCTCGATGAACAAGTTTGCAATCGCAGATTAAGGGTTCTTGCGTTGAATCGTCGGGAACCGCACTCGACCAATTTTGGTTATGCATGTGGACGCTATTCGCGCGGGCTTGCCGCGCGACAAACATGGAGGAAAGTGATGCGTAAGATCCTTGTGGCAGCCGCCGCAGCCATCACGGTCGTTTCAGCGGCGGGCTTTGCGAGCCGCGCGCAGGCGATGACTCCGATGACGCAAGGCGCGGTACGCGACGCAGCCGAGAGCACGAATCTGGTGCAGGAGGCACGCTGGGTTTGCCGCTACGACTGGCGCGGCTTCCGGCGCTGCTGGTGGGTCCCGCGCCGGCATTACCGGCCATACGGCTGGTATTACGGCTATCATCGCCCGTACTGGCGGCGCCATTACTACTACTACTGATAAGGCAGACCTCAGGGCGTAGAAACGCAGTCCGCTACCGGCGCTCTTCTGCGTCGGGGCGGATTGTGTGCTGGCCGGTCACCGCCGCGATGAAACGCTCGCGCGCCTCGGCGAAGTGCAGGCCGCGCGGGTCGAGCACGTGCCGCCGCAGGAAGAAGCCGGTCAGCGCGAATCCGTCGGCAATATCTCCATGCGTGGGCTGGACGTCGGCTGCAAGAAATGCCGGCAGCCGGAACAGACGCTCCCGCCACGGCTCTCCCGCCTGGCCGGACACCGCCCGGCCGGTGTTCGGCGAGATGTAGCGCAGGTCATCCGTCTGGCCCGTTGCGGCGCAACGGGCCAGATCGAGGCCAAACCCTAGCTCCGCCAACAGCCCCATCTCGAATCGGACGATTGCCGTTGCTCCTGCTGTTGCGTTTTCCAGCCGGTTGAGCGCTTCGCCTAATGCTTCGTACACCGCCGGATGCGGATCGCGTTCGGGCAGCAGCCGACACAGCGCCGCAAGATGCGTCACGCCGTACAGCACGTGCGACTTGGCCGGCGCCGACGCCGCATGCACGGTCAGCACCTCGATGCTGTAATTCCCGAGATGCTCGTCGAGCCGCGCGCGCCAGGTGGCGCGTACAAAATTTCCCGGCTGCAATCCCGGCCGCAGGCGCGCGCCCGTTCCCCCGCGCACGAGCCCGAGATGGCGGCCATGGCCGCGTGTCATCAATTCGACGATCGCGTGAGCCTCGCCGTGCCGCCGGCTGCCGAGAATGATCCCTTCGTCGGTCCATTCCATGCTGCCCTGCCCGATCGCGATAACCGCCGGATCAGTCCTTCGGGTATTCCAACCCCATCTGCCGGTAGCGCTCTGGGTCGTCACCCCAATCCTTGCGCACTTTGACGAACAGAAACAGATGCACGCGGCGCTCAAGGAGATCGGCGAGTTCCTTACGCGCGGCTTCGCCGATTGCCTTGATGGTCCGGCCGCCCTTACCGAGCACGATTTTGCGCTGGCCTTCCCGCTCCACATAAATCGTCTGCTCGACGCGCACCGATCCGTCCGGTCGCTCTTCCCAGCGGTCGGTCTCCACCGTCGATTGATACGGCAACTCCTGGTGCAGTTGCAGATACAGCTTCTCGCGCGTAATTTCCGCCGCGAACAGACGCAACGGCGCATCCGACACCTCGTCGGCCGGAAAATGCCATGGCCCCTCCGGCACGTGCGCCGCAAACCAGCGCCTGATGTCGTCGACACCGTCGCCGTTGAGCGCCGAGATCATGAAGGTGGCCTCGAATCTCGCCCGTTCGTTCGCCTGGCTCGCCGATTGCAGCAGCGAAGTCTTCTCCACCAGATCCACCTTGTTGAGGATGAGCACCTTTGGCCGAGAAATCTCGTGCAGCCGCTCAAGGATTGCCGAAGCCTCTGCATCAAGGCCCTGCTTGGCGTCGATGATCACCCCGACAATGTCGGCGTCCCGCGCGCCCCCCCAAGCCGTGGTCACCATGGCGCGATCGAGACGACGCCGCGGCGCAAAAATGCCCGGGGTATCGACGAACACGAGCTGGGCCCCGTCGACCATGGCGATACCGCGCACGAGGGTCCGCGTTGTCTGCACCTTCGGGGTGACGATGGCAACTTTCGTGCCGACCAGCGCATTCACCAGGGTGGATTTCCCGGCGTTGGGCGCCCCGATCAATGCAATGAAGCCGCAGCGGGTCGCAGCCTTAGCCGCCTCAGCCATCGATGCGGTCCAACCGCACGCCCTCGCGCGCCAGCATGGCGGCGGCCGCGGCCTGCTCGGCCGCCCGCTTCGAGCTGCCGAAGCCTTCCGCCTGCTCCCGGTTTGGCAGCGCAACGGCAATGCGGAATTCGGGACTGTGCTGCGGGCCGGTGCGTCCGATCTCCCGATAGACCGGCGTCGGCAGCCCGCGCGCCTGGGCCCATTCCTGCAACAGCGTCTTGGGGTCGCGCAGCGGCCGCGCCGGCACGCGCATGCGCTCGCCCCATAGCCGCTCGATCATGGCCGCAGCTTCCGCATAGCCGCCATCGATGAACACGGCCCCGATCAGGGCCTCGCACACGTCAGCGAGGATGGCTGTTCGCACACGCCCCCCGGCGCTGGCCTCGGACGCTCCGAGCTTGATGGCCGCGCCGAGATCGATGGCCCGGGCAACTTCCGCGCAGGTTTCCCGCCGCACCAGATCGGCAAGCCGCCGTGAAAGCTCGCCTTCATCGGCCCGCGGAAAGGCGCGATACAGCATGTCGGAAATGACCAGCCCCAACACGTGATCGCCGAGGAATTCGAGCCGCTGGTAGCTCCCGGTGCGACTGCCCCCGCCGAGCGCCGACACATGGGTCAATGCATTGTCCAGGACCGCGGAGTTGCGGAAGCGGTAACCGATTGCGCGTTCCAGCGCGGCCACCGCCGTCTCGGCGCGGCGCACTTTCTTTCGCCGGGCGGCGGTCTGCCGCTCTTTTGGGCGCTCCGTGACCTGTTCGCTTGCGCTGCGCGTATCCTGCTGCCGCCTCATCGCACGAAATGAAATAGGCGCGACCACCGGACCGTCCAAGGCCAGCGCCAAACCTCGCGGGCAAGCTCGCCTTCCTGGATCGAGAAGAAGATGATCTGTGCCTTGCCGACGAAGTTGTCGAACGGCACGAACCCGACCGAAGGAAACCGGCTGTCCGTGGAATTGTCGCGGTTGTCGCCCATCATGAAATAATGGTTGGGGGGCACGACGAACACCGGCGTGGTGTCCGGGAAGCCCGAGTGATCCATGCAGTCGAGCGTTTCGTAGGAAACGCCGTTCGGCAACGTTTCGCGCCAGCGCTTGACCCGGTTGACGAAGCTCAACGGACAGGGCGCCTCGCCGATGAAATCCGGCAACTGCTGCCGCTTTACCGGCTCGCCGTTGATATGCAGCAGCCCGTTGATCATCTGAATTCTGTCACCCGGCAGGCCGATCACCCGTTTGATGTAATCGGTGGAGTCGTCCGACGGCAGCCGAAACACCGCGATATCTCCGCGCTCGGGCGGCGATGCGAAGATGCGGCCGGTGAACGCCGATGGATTGATGAACGGCAGGGAGTACCGGCTGTACCCATAGCTGTATTTCGACACGAAAAGATAATCGCCGACGAGCAGCGTCGCTTTCATCGAGCCCGAGGGAATATTGAAGGGCTGGAACAGAAAGGTGCGGATTACGAGCGCGATGATCCCGGCGTGGATCAGAAGCCGCACCAATTCGACGAACTGGTTCGCGGTCTTTTCTTTCGTCTTTCCCATCACGCTCATTGGCTCTCGCGACCAGCTTCGAGCGCCCCCTGCGGCTCCTTGTAGCCGCTGACACCGCAGCGCGCAAACCGAGGCGCGGCGGCTTGGGACGAATTGCCTTTGGCTGAAATTATCTTGATCCTACAGTAACTTAAATGCGTCTCGCGCATGCCGAGCACGGTCGCCGTCGGATCGGCTCAGCCGCCCTGCTTGGAACCGGCGGGGACAGCCGAAATGATCACGAATGCCTGCGCCATGGGTCCCTCGTCGGTGATCGTGAGGTCGATGCGCGCTTCGAAGCCTTCCGGCGTCAATGCCTTCAGCCGCGCCAACGCGCCGCCGGTCAATTGCATCGTCGGCCGACCCGATGAAAGATTGATCACCCCCATGTCCCGCCACCACACACCGCCCCGCAGTCCCGTTCCCAGTGCCTTGGCGCAGGCCTCCTTGGCGGCGAAACGCTTGGCGTAGGTTTCGATCCGGTTCTTGCGACTTTCCGCGCGCTTCCGCTCCGCCGGAGTAAAGATGCGGTCGAGGAAACGGTCGCCGTGTCGCTCGATCACTTTGGCGATTCGCCGTACGTCGGTGATGTCCGAGCCGATGCCGAGAATCATGGCCGCGCCCTGGCGCGGCCGCGGTCCATTGCGGCCCGCATCTGCCGGATCACTTCCGGCAGCCCAACGTAGGCCGCTTCCCCGACGATGAAGTGCCCGATGTTGAGCTCCGCGATCTGCGGGAGAGAAGAAATTTGCTCGGCAGTCGCGAAGTCGAGCCCATGACCCGCATGCACCTCAAGCCCAAGGAGCTTTGCCCGTCTCGCCCCCTCTTGGATCCGCTGCCATTCGGCCTCTGCTGCGGTTCGATCCCCGTGCGCCAACGCCTCGCACCAGGCGCCGGTATGGATCTCGATCACCGGCGCGCCGAGCGCAACCGCCGCCTCGATCTGCACCGGCTCGGCGGCGATGAACAGCGAGACGCGGATACCCGCTGCTTTGAGCTCGCTCACCACCGGAGCAAGCGCCGGCCTGCTGCCCGCGGCATCCAGTCCGCCCTCGGTGGTTCGCTCCGCGCGCCGTTCCGGCACGATGCACGCCGCGTGCGGTCGCGTCTTGATCGCGATCTCGACCATCTCGGGCGTCGCTGCCATCTCCAGATTGAGCGGTTTTGCAATTTCCGCCTTCAGACGGGCGATGTCGTCGTCGCGGATATGGCGGCGATCCTCGCGCAGGTGAGCGGTGATGCCGTCTGCGCCGGCCGCGATCGCGATCTTGGCCGCACGCACCGGATCGGGATGCCGCCCGCCGCGCGCGTTGCGGATCGTGGCGATGTGATCGACATTGACGCCGAGGCGCACGCGCGCGACTGCGCCGCCGCCCCCCGGCGTCGGTTGCGGTTGAACGACCTCGTTCACCCTGTCACCCGTTCCACGCTCGCCACGACCTTCTTGGCGCGGATTTGCGCGATGATCGAATTCAGGTGCTTGAGGTCATAGACCTCAAGATCGATGGTGAGCGAAGTAAAATCCGGCGATTGCCGCGTCATGCGGACATTGTCGATGTTGCCGTCGTGCTCGGCGATCACCTGGGCGATCTGCGCCAGCGTCCCCGGCTCGTTCATCGACTGCACCGCAATTCGCGCCGGAAAGCGCTGCGGGGTGCGCTCGTCGATGTCCCAGCGCACGTCGAGCCATCGCTCCGGCGTGTCCTCGAACTCCTTCAGCGTAGGCGACTGGATCGGGTAGATGGTGATGCCTTCGCCCGGCGTGAGGATGCCGACGATGCGGTCTCCCGGCACGGCGCCGCCGTTCGGGGCAAACCGGATCGGCAGATCGTCGTTGATGCCGCGAATCGGGATCGGCACGTCGTCCCCGCGCACCACCGGCACCTTGAACTTCACCGCCTTGGCCTTCTTCAGGCCGAACCAGCCGGCCTCCGATTTCGGCGGCGTCGGTGCCACGCGCTCTTCCTTGTAGTCCGGATACATGGCGCGCGCCACGTCCGACGGCCGCATTTCCCCCCGCCCCACCGCAACGAACACATCCTCGATCGAGGACCGCGCCAGCCGGGGCAGCGCGCCGATGAGTTTTTCGTCGGAATATTCGCGTTTGGCGCGCTGGCAGAGCCGCTCCACGATCCGCCGGCCGAGCCCGGCGTATTGATTGCGCACCGCAGCGCGCGTGGCCTTGCGGATCGCGGCGCGGGCCTTGCCGGTCACGACGATGGATTCCCAGGCCGCCGGCGGCGCGGTCTGCGCCTTCGAGGTGATGATCTCCACCTCGTCGCCGTTGGCGAGCTCGGACACCAGTGGCGAAAGTTTTCCGTTGATCTTGCAACCCACCGCCTGGTTGCCGATGTCGGTGTGCACCGCATAGGCGAAATCGATCGGCGTGGCCTTGCGCGGCAGGGCGATGAGCTTGCCTTTCGGCGTAAAGCAGAACACCTGGTCGTGGAACAATTCGAGCTTGGTGTGCTCGAGGAATTCTTCAGGATTTGATCCTTCCGACAACAGCTCGATGGTGTGCCGCAGCCAGGCATAGGCACTCGACTCGCGCGACAGCATCTCGGTCGGCGACCCGATGCCGTCCTTGTAGAAGGCATGCGCAGCAATGCCGTATTCGGCGATCCTGTCCATTTCCTCCGTGCGGATCTGCAATTCGACCCGCTGCTGCCCGGGTCCGATCACGGTGGTATGGATCGAGCGGTAATCGTTCTGCTTCGGCGTGGAGATGTAGTCCTTGAAGCGGCCCGGAACCACGGGCCAGGTCACGTGCACGATGCCGAGCGCGCGATAGCACTCCGGCAGCGTCTTGACGATCACCCGGAACCCGAAGATGTCGGAGAGCTGCTCAAATCCCACCGATTTGCGCTCCATTTTGCGCCAGATGGAATAGGCGCGCTTCTGGCGGCCCTTGACCACTGCCGTGATGCCCGACTCGGCAAGTCTGGTGATCAGCTCCTGCTCGATCACCGAGATGAGATCTCTGTGCCGCTCGGCCAAGGCCGCAAGGCGCTCGCTGATCGCCTGATATCCCTCCGGATTGAGCTCCCGGAACGCCAAATCCTCCAGCTCTTCGCGCAGCTCGTACATGCCGATCCGCCCGGCGAGCGGCGCGTAAATGTCGAGCGTCTCCTCGGCCATGCGCTTGCGCACGTCGCCGGGGAGATAGTGCAGGGTGCGCATGTTGTGCAGGCGGTCCGCGAGCTTGACCAGAAGCACCCGCACATCCTCGACGATCGCCAAAAGAAGCTTGCGAAGATTTTCCGCCTGCTTGGCCTCTTTCGAGACCAGATCGAGCTTCTTCAGCTTGGTCAGCCCTTCGACCAGCGCAGCGATTTCCGCGCCGAAAATCTGCTCGATCTCGGCCCGCGTGCTTGGCGTGTCCTCGATCGTGTCGTGCAGCAGCGCCGCGGCAATTGTGGCGTCATCGAGCTTGAAGTCGGTGAGGATGGCCGCAACCTCAAGTGGATGGGAGAAGTAGGGGTCGCCGGAGGCCCTCTTCTGCTCGCCATGCGCGCGCATGGCGTAGACGTAGGCGCGGTTGAGCAGCGCCTCGTCGGTATGCGGATTGTAGCGCCGCACCCGCTCGATCAAATCATATTGGCGCATCATCGGCGGCGATGCCGACCGTGCGACACGCTCTTTTTTCCCGGCAATGCCAATAGCTTGAGAGACGATATTCAAACCCCGCTCAAGCGACGCGAGACCTCGCGTCGCGCGCGGCGTAGGAGGCGTGTCGGCGGTCGAGCGGGCCATGGCTTTTCCAGCACCCCCGGCACAAGATTTCGGGCCAATCCCCGGCCCGAGGTGCCATCTTTATTCAAAATATCATGAGAAAATCGCAAAGCTGCAAGGGATCGCCCGGCACCCGTCCTCGATTGGTTGCCGATGTGCAAACGGCCCGGCCTGAAAGGCCGGGCCGTGCAAAACCGGGCAGCACCCCTGAGAAGGCAGCCTACTCCCCCTCCTCTTCCGGCTGTGCCTCCGGAGGCGTAAGACCTTCGAGCCCCTTGAGCAACTCCTCCTCGCTCATGTGGTCGACCGCAATCTGGGTATCGTCGGCATCCACGGCCCCGCCGGCTGCGGCGACCAGCGGCACCGCTTCGGGCTCGGGTTCGTCCACCTCCACATATTTCTGCAGCGAGTGGATGAGATCCTCCTTCAGATCGCCCGGCGAGACCGTCCCCTCAGCGATTTCGCGCAGCGCCACCACGGGGTTCTTGTCGTTGTCGCGGTCGACGGTGATCTGCGAGCCCGACGAAATCATTCGCGCGCGATGGCTCGCCAGCAACACGAGCTCGAACCGGTTCTCAACCTTGTCGATACAGTCCTCGACGGTGACTCGGGCCATAGGTTAACGACTCCTGCAACGTAGCGTTGTCTCCATGCGTTAACTAGGTATCCCTGCCCGTCCCAAAGCGCAAGGGCGAACTTTTGCTTGGCGATCAGGGTTTGCTTTGTTAGTCAAAGGATGTCAGAAAACTGTTGCAATTCGATTGGGATGCCTGTCCGGTCGGTGCGAAATTTTGATTGTGACATCGAACCGTCCGAAGCAACGTGTGGCCCGCATTGCCTACAAGCTGCGCCACGGTTGACCTGATCAAGCTGCGCCAGCAAGCCCTGCCCCCGGGTTGCGGGAGCCGGGCGCCTGAGAGTTGGTTTTCATGACGAACGAGAGTGCAACAATGTCGACGCAGAATGAAAAAATCGCGCTGTTCATCGACGGCGCCAATCTCTACGCCACCGCCAAGACCCTCGGATTCGACATCGATTACAAGCGGTTGCTGCGCGAGTTCCAGTCGCGCGGCAATCTTTTGCGCGCCTTCTATTACACCGCCATCGTCGAGGACCAGGAATATTCCTCGATCCGCCCTCTGATCGACTGGCTCGATTACAACGGTTACACGGTGGTGACCAAGGCCACCAAGGAATTCGTTGACCAGACCGGTCGCCGCAAGGTGAAGGGTAACATGGACATCGAGCTTGCAGTCGATGCCATGGAGCTCGCCAACCATGTCGATCATATTGTCTTGTTTTCAGGCGACGGCGATTTCCGCTCGCTGGTCGAGGCGGTGCAGCGCCGCGGCGTCCGCGTCACCGTGGTTTCCACCATTTCGACCCAGCCGCCCATGGTCGCCGACGAATTGCGCCGGCAGGCCGACGTCTTCCTCGACATTGCGGATCTGCAGTCCAAGATTGGACGCGACCCGTCCGAGCGGCCGCCGCGCGAGCCGCGCCAGCACACGCCGTCGTTCCTGCAGCGTGGTACGCCGGGCTCGCGGGCGCCCGCGCCTGCCAACACCGCGCATGAGGATTTTGACGACTGACCGCCGGCGATGGCCGAGCCCGGCTGCGACTGTCCTCTGTGCCCGCGCCTTGCCGCCTACCGAAGGACATGGCGCGAGCGCGAACCGCAATGGTTCAACGCCCCGGTTCCGTCCTTCGGTCCGCGTGATGCGCGGCTCTTGATCGTCGGTCTCGCCCCCGGTCTTAGGGGCGCCAACCGCACGGGAAGGCCCTTCACCGGCGATTACGCCGGCGAGCTCCTCTACGAGACCCTGCGGCGCTACAAATTTGCGACGGGCATTTATGCCGCCCGGCCCGATGACGGCCTCCGGCTGATCGATGTGCGCATCACCAATGCGGTCCGCTGCGTGCCTCCGGCAAACAAGCCGACGTCCCGGGAGATCGCCACCTGCCGCCGGTTCCTCGAAGCCACCATTGCGGAAATGCCGAAACTCACGACCATCCTGGCGCTCGGCCGCGTCGCGCATGAGACCACCGTCGCCGCGCTGGGCGCGCCCCGTTCCGCCGCGCCTTTCGGTCACGGCCGCAAGACCCTGATCGGCCGGTACACGCTGTTCAGCAGCTATCACTGCTCGCGCTACAACACGAGCACCGGCGTTCTCACCCCGACCATGTTTAGCCGCGTGATTGCCGCGCTGCGCGCTCACCTCGACGCTTGAAGCCAGGCGATCACCTGCGCTGCGCTCTGGTCCGGCGGAAACACCGGGTAGAACACCTGGGAGATCACGCCCCGGTCGATGATCCACGCCATGCGCTTGATCAGCGTCATGCCGTCCACCGTAAAGATCGGGAGCTTCAGCGCCCGCGTGAACGCAAGATCCTTGTCGGACAACAGCGCAAACGGCAGGTGTAGCCGCTCCACCGCCTCGCTCTGGTAGTCGGTGTCCTGGGTGGAAAGCCCGAAGAGCTGATCGACCCCGAGCCGCCTGAGCTCGGCGTAGTGATCGCGGAAGCCGCAGGACTGGGGCGTGCAGCCCCGCGCCCCCGGGATGGCATCCCAGCCGGTCGGCAAGGGTTGGCCCGGCCGGCCCATGCGCGGATAGACATAGATCACAGTACGGCCGGGAAGACGCGACAGGCTGACCGCCGCACCGTCGGTGGCCTGCAGCGCGATGTCGGGCAGGCGGCATCCCGGCAAATGTTGCGTCGCGCCGTCATCCTCGGGCACCGGCAGGTTCTCGGGGAGAACAGTCGGATCGTGAAGCTGACCGGACATTTTGGGCAATCCCATCTGCAATCCCATCGGAGAGATACTGCTTGATACGACTTTCAAGTCAAAAACTTATGGCGAGATCTGGTAATATGACATGAACTCCATCAGCGAGCCGTCAGGGTCCCGGAAGTAGACGCTGACGCCTCTGCCGCGGGCGCCGAAGCGTTCAAGTGGGCCGCGCTCGATCGGCACGTTGTGCCGGCCAAGGTGTGCGATCGCCTCGGCAATCGGCCCCTTCCACTCGAAGCACAGATCGCTGTTGCCCGGTGCAACCGGGATCCGCGCCACCTCGGCTGGCGTCACCCCCGGCCCATGCACATTCAATTGGTTGTCGCCGAAGCGGTATGCGAACCCGACCGGCCGCGCCACCACCTCCGCCCCCAGCACGTCGCGATAGAACGCATTGGAGCGCTCCCAATCGGTGACGTGGATCACGCAATGATCGAGCTTCGTCGGCGGACGCATGTTCAACCCTCAAACATTCTGCGCAAGACCAAGGCGCCGGCTCACACGCTGCACCGTCTCGCGCCGCCGTTCATTCAGGGGCTTCATGCGCCCCCGCAGTGCCTCGATGGTGGCCGCAGGGGCGGTACGCGGCGAGCCGCAATCGAACGGCGGCGCCGGGTCGTACTCGATCTGCAATTGGATTTGCCGCGCTGCCTCCTCGCCCTCCAGCATGGCCGCAAGGGTCAGGGCGAAATCGATGCCGCTCGCAACGCCCGCCGCTGTCACGATATTGCCGTCGACCACCACGCGCTCGGTGATCGGGACGGCGCCGAGCGACGGAAGGTGCTCGATCGCCGCCCAATGACTGGTCGCGCGCCGCCCCTTGAGCAGTCCGGCCGCGCCGAGCACCAGTGATCCGGTGCAGACCGAGGTCACATATTTCGCCGCCCGTGCCTGCCGCCGCAAGAAATCCAGCACCACCTCGTCCTCCATGAGGTCCTGCTGTCCGGGACCGCCGGGCACCATCACCACGTCGAGCTGCGGGCAGTCGGCAAGGGTGATGGTCGGCAGGATGGTCAAACCCCGATCGCTCGTCACCGGCTCTAGCCTATGCGCGACCAGATGCACTTTCGTGTTCGGCAGCCGCGCCAGCACCTCATAGGGTCCGGTCATGTCGAGCTGGGTGAGCCGCGGGAAAATCAGCATGCCGATGAGCCGTTCCAACGTCATTCTTCTCATCCTTTCTGCCGCATCAGGCGGCCGCGCTCGCGTTCCCAGGAGCGCTTGCGTTCGGTTTCCCGCTTGTCGTGCAATTTTTTGCCGCGCGCGAGCGCAATCTCGATCTTCACCCGACCCTTATCGTTAAAATAGAGTTTCAGCGGCACGAGCGTCATTCCTTCGCGCTCGACCGCACCGATCAGCTTGTTGATCTGCCGCCGGTGCAGAAGCAGCTTTCGCGGCCGCTTCGGGAGATGGTTGAAGCGGCCGGCCTGTTTGTATTCCGAGACGTTGGAATTATAGAGCCACAGCTCCCCGTCGCGCGCCGCCGCATAGGCCTCCGCAATGCTCGCCTTGCCGGTGCGCATCGACTTGACCTCGCTGCCGGTCAGCACCATTCCGGCCTCAAAGGTTTCTCCGATCTCATAATTGAATCTCGCCTTGCGATTGTCGGCGATGATCTTGAATGGTCGCTCGGCCCTGTTCGCCATTGCTCAAAATCAATTGTCTTGCCGCGGCCCCGGATGCCCTTCGGTATAACGCATTTTCTGAGAAAAGCTGCAGCCGCCTTTCGCCGCCGCTCTTGCCGGCGCGTTGGAAAAATGCCGCGGGCCGGATCGCCCGATCCGGCCCACCGGTCTGTCCGACCAAGGGAGAAACGCGCCGTCAGTTGATAAGGCCCGCGTGCACCATCGCCTCGCGCACCGCAGCCCTCGTCTTGTCATTGACCGGCACCATGGGCAGCCGCACCGTATCGGTGCATTTGCCGAGCACGGACAGCGCATACTTCACCGGCGCCGGATTTGTTTCGATGAACAGCGCCGTGTGCAGGGGCATCAGCTTGTCCTGCAGCTTCAGGGCCGTCGCGTAGTCGCCTTTCAGACAGGCGCCCTGGAATTCCGCACACAACCGCGGCGCAACGTTGGATGTGACCGAAATACAGCCGTGCCCGCCGTGCGCCATGAAGCCGAGCGCAGAGGCGTCTTCCCCCGAGAGCTGATTGAACCCTTCACCCATGGCGGCGCGCTGCTGCGAGACGCGCACCACGTTGGCCGTGGCGTCCTTCACCCCGGCGATGTTCTTCAGCTCGTACAGCCGCTTCATGGTTTCGACCGACATGTCGATCACCGAGCGAGCCGGAATATTGTAGATGATGATCGGAATCCCGATCGCATCGTTGATCGCCTTGAAATGCTGATACAGGCCCTCCTGTGTCGGCTTGTTGTAGTAGGGGGTCACGATCAGCACCGCATCGGCGCCCACCGATTCGGCATGCTGCGACAGCTCGATGGCCTCCTTGGTCGAGTTCGACCCGGCCCCCGCGATCACCGGCACCCGGCCCCGGGCCTGATCGACGCACCAGCTCACGACCTCCTTGTGCTCCTCGTGCGAGAGCGTCGGACTCTCCCCCGTGGTGCCCACCGGCACGAGCCCGTTGGTGCCCTCGGCAATCTGCCATTCGACCAGATCGCGAAAGGCTTTTTCGTCCACCGATCCGTTTTTGAACGGCGTGACCAACGCGGTGAATGATCCCCTAAAACGCGTCTTGGCGGTCATGGACAAATCCTCGCTACAGCCCGGCATGCCGATGAAAATCGAGCCGCAAATGCCCCGGCACATGCCTGAATGCATTGCTCTGCACGCATTGATATCGGTTCGGCGCGCCCCACGAAAGCCCCGATAATGAATTTGAGTCGGCGAGGCATCCGCGACACCTTGCCACGAATCCGCAAAATTGGTGATATGCTATTGTTTTATTTGAGTTATCATCAGAAATCGAATCCGTTGAGTCGCTCGCCCGAGCCGGCACTGGACTGGAGGAGTGAGAACGTGACCGCCGTTCCCCGCATGACCCTGTTGGTCTTGCTCGCCCATGTCGCGCTGTTCGGGGCGGTCGGGACGGCTGTCGCGGAACCCAGACCTGCGGCCAAATCCAACGCCGAAGCCAGCGTGGCGCGGGATATGCCGCTGCCCCGGCCGCGGCCCTCCCAGCCGGCCGCCCAGCCCACCGCGGTCGACAAACGCACCGCCTCCACGCCGGCCACAACCCCCGCGCCCGCGGCACGGCCCCCCGGCGCTCCGCTCACAGAACTGCCCCCGCTCACCGATCTCAACGTCGTTCGGCAGGCGATCGACCTCATCCGCAAGGGCAAGCACAAGGAGGCAACCGAGCTCGCGCGCGGCATGAAGGACCAGGCTGCCAAGAACGTCGTCGAATGGTTTTTGCTGCGCAGCGACGACAACATGGTGAGCTTCGACCGCTATGCCTCTTTCATCGCGAACAATCCGGAATGGCCGAGCATCTGGTTCCTCCGCCGCCGTGCCGAGGCGGCGCTGTGGCGCGAGCGCCGCGAAGCATCGACGGTGCGGGCTTTCTTCCGGAAGTATCCGCCGCTCACCGCCAAGGGGAAATTTGCCCTGGCGCGCGCACTCGCCGCGCAGGGGGAGCGCGGCGAGGCCGAGGCGCTGGTGCGCGACGCCTGGCGCAACGATCCGTTCACCCCGGATGTCGAGGCCGCGGCCTACGATATGTTCGAAAAATATCTCACCCGCGAGGACCACAAGATCCGCATGGACCGTCGTCTCAACGTCGAGGACGTCGAAGCCGGCATGCGCGCCGCCAACCGCCTTGGCGGCGTGGATCAGGCCATCGCCCGCGCCCGCATTGCGGTGATCCGCAAGGAGAGCAAGGCCGCAGCATTGCTCGACGCGGTCCCGGTGGGCGCGCGCAACGACCCCGGTTATATCTTCAGCCGGGTGCAATTTTTGCGCCGGCAGGAAAAGTTCGCCGAGGCTGCGGCGTTGATTTTGACCGCGCCGAACGACCCGGCGAAAATTTACGACGTGGACGAGTGGTGGATCGAACGGCGCTTCCTTGCCCGCAAGCTGCTCGACCTCGGCGACGCCAAGACCGCCTATGCCGTGGCCGCCAATGCCGCCCTGCCCAACCGGCCGAGCTATCGCGTGGAGCAGCCGTTTACCGCCGGTTGGATTGCGCTCCGCTTCCTGCGCAACCCGCAGCAGGCGCTCGAACATTTCAACAAGACCGCGTTCGACACGGAGAATCCCATCGGCAGGGCGCGCGCGGCGTATTGGCGTGGCCGCGCGCTCGAGGCGCTGGGCCGCGCCGACGAGGCCCGCAAGGAATATGAAGCCGCCGCGCAAGTGCCCACCGCCTATTACGGCCAGATCGCCCGCAGCAAGCTCAAGCTGGGTGAGATCACGCTCAATCCGGCACCCGTGCTCGCTCCGGAAGAGCGCACCAAGGCCTTGCGCAACGACGTCGTGCGCGCGATGGAGGTTCTCTACCATATCAACGAGCGCACGCTTGCCGCCATCATCGCCGCCGATACGGGGGAGAATTCCAACGACATCGGAAAACTGATACTGCTCGGCGAGCTTACCGCCCATTATCAGGACGGCCGTGCCATGCTGTTGGTGGGCAAGGCCGCGCTCGCCCGCGGTCACCCCTTCGACGTATACGCCTTCCCGACCGTGGGCATGCCCAACTATCAGCCGATCGGCCCGCCGGTCGAACCGGCGTTGCTTTATTCCATTGCGCGCCAGGAGAGCGGGTTCAATCCCACGGTCATTTCGACCGCGAATGCGCTCGGGCTCATGCAGGTGACGCCCGCCGCCGGCAAATATGTCACCGGCAAGTTCAAAATTCCCTACGACCAGAAGCGGCTCTTGAACGACACCGTGTACAACACGCAGATCGGCGCCGCTGAGCTCGGCGACAACCTGAAGGACTACCGCGGCTCCTACATTCTGGCCTTTGTGGCCTACAACGCCGGCCGCGGCCGGGTGAAGGATTGGGTGGCCCGCTACGGCGATCCGCGCGACCCCAAGGTGGACCCGATTGACTGGGTGGAGCGCATCCCCTTCTCCGAGACGCGCAACTACGTGCAGCGCGTGATGGAGAACCTGCAGGTCTACCGGGTGCGTTTCGGCGGCGGCAACAAGCTCATGATCGAGGCCGACCTGCGCAGCGGCGGCTCCGGCAGCGTGCATTGACGCTTTATGTTTCGATCGCCTTATGTCTCGATCCGCTGCACGGCGAAAGCGCGCGGCGGCTCACCACGCTGGAAAATTTCCCACATGCGGAAGTAGGCCGCCTCGATGTGCCGGGCAAACCGCGACGTGTCGAACAGCGCACAGGTATCGCGGTTGCGCGCGAGCCTGGCTTTGATCTCTGCTAGACGCTCCGGCTCCCGCGCCAACTTCTGCGCAAGCGCCTCGTAATCTTCCAGGTTGGCGGTGACCAGCTCCGGAAGACCGACAGCGTTCAACAGGCTCGCCGCCACCCGCCCCGCAAAGGTCTCGCCCATACAGGTGAGCACCGGAAGCCCGACCCACAGCGCATCGCTGGCCGTGGTGTGGGCGTTGTACGGCAAAGTATCGAGAAAGAGATCGGCCGCCCGGTGGCGGGCTAGGTGCTCCTCGATCGGCCTTCGATCTGCGAATACAAGCCTTGCCGGATCGATGCCATGCCGTTGCGCCTCCGAACGCAAATTGGCTTCTGCTGTCGCATTGTCCCGCAACAGCCACAACACCGCATCGTCGACTGCAGCCAGCAGTCTCATCCATGCCGAAAAAAACTCAGGCGTAATCTTGTAGCTGTTGTTGAAGCAGGCGAAGACAAAGCCGCGTTCTGGCAATCCGAGCTCTTCTCGCGTCGGTGTCCGCGCCGCAATCGATCGCTTGCGGTCGTTCACCTGATAGGTGTCCGGCAGGTGCACAATTCGTTCGGCATAATAGGGCTGCTGATCGAAAGGCAGAATAATGGGATCAGCCAGAATATAGTCGATAAAATTCACCCCCATGGTTCCGGGATATCCCAGATAATTCACCTGGATCGGCGCCGGTCGGAGGGCGAAAATACCCGGGCGCGAATCCTGCGTGTACCCCTTCAGATCCACGGCAATATCGACATCGAGCCGGAGCATCGTTCGTGCTGCATCGCCGTCGCTCAAGTTTCTCGCATCCACAAACTTATCGAAAGCTTGCACAATCCGTCGCCGCATGCTGCTCCCGTCGTCCGGGCCTAGCGATATGCCCAGAACCTCAACACGCGAACGATCGTGCATCTCGATCAATTCGGCAATCAGCGCAGCGGTAGCGTGATTATGAAAGTCGGCGGATACATAGGCCACCCGCAGGCGATCGCGGGAACATCGCTGACCGCCGCTGAGCCCAGATCCGGCAGGCACAATTTCGTCGCTGGCATACACCCGTGCGCACCGAAGCTGGTCCTCGGCGGAGCACGCGACCGACAGAAGATCGAACGGCATAGCCGCAGGCCGGCCGGCGCGTATGCGCGCGAGGAGATCCTCAATGTCGCCGGCGAGGTTGCTCCAGTAGCAAACAAACATCTTGGTCTGAAGCCGCCTCCCGGCCGCGAATTTGACATCCGGGTTGACAGCAAATGCGCGATCGTAGGCCGAAAAGGCTTCCGAATATTGCCTCAGTTGAAAATGCGCGGCGCCTATGTCGAAAAGAATCTCGGCGTCATCGGGCTGCAGCCGCCGCGCCTGCTGATAGCAGGCAAGCGCCTCTTCGTATCGCCTGAGCTGAAACAGCGTCTTGCCGCGATTGACAATGGCATTGACAAAATTGGGCTGCAGCGCGATGGCGGTATCGTAGGCGGCCAGCGATTGTTCGAATTGTCTGATCTCCGCCAGCGATCGGCCCAGGTTGTAATGCGCCTCCGCGAACCTCGGGTTGAGCGCAATCGCTTGTTGAAAATCGGCGACCGCTTCGTGATACCGCCTCAAGTCGTTGAGTGCCGTCCCGCGATTGTTCCAGGTTTCCGCCACCGTCGGGTTGATGGCAAGCGCCTTACTCAAGGCGTCATATGCCTCCTGCGATCGTCCGAGAGACTTCAGCACCAATGCATAATTATAGAATGTCGCATCCGACCCGGAATGTATCTTGATCGCCTTGCGAATGGCCCTCTCCGCCTCAAGGAGGCGTCCAAGCTGCATCAATAACATACCTTGCAGGTTGAGCGCCCCGAAATGTCGCGGATTCTCTTTCAGGAACGCCGCAACATGCCGCTCCGCATCAACCAATGCCCCCGAGCGCATCGCCGCCACGGCGCGCTCAAGCAGGTTTTGCTCGCTGCGGCTCAAGGCATCACCGTCGCTTCATGCACGACACGGGCCGCGGCCGCTTGGCTATCACGCGCGTTCAGCGCCGAGTTTTCGTTCCGGCTGGCCCGCGTGCATGGCCTCGCGTTCGCCGCGCCATAGGTCGCCGTAGTCGACGTTCTGCCAATTCGGGAACCACGGCCCGCCGCGCGTAAAATGTACCGCCTTGGGCGTGCCCTGCGCCGGTTTTTCGTTCCATCCTTCGAGCCAGTTCCACTCCACCGGCAGCGCGCCGATGTCCTCGTCGGCGACCCACTGGAAGCGGTGCAGGTAGGCGCCGCTCTCGCGGTTGACCACCTCCGGCGTCAATCGCCGCACCGCCGGATGCGCGCAGTTGAACAGCATCAAGGACGACCAGTTCTTGCGCGGATAGACGGTCTGCACCGCGCCGTCCATCTTGGTCTTTTCCGTGGGCCGATAGTCGTGCTGCACGCAGAACACCGCCTTCGGCTGCTTGGTGTAGGGCAGAAGTCCGGCGACATCGCCGAGCCAGAGGAAATCGCAGTCGCAGAACAAGGCCCAGCCGGAGAAGCCGGCCAGCGCCGGGGTCAAGAACCGCGAATAGGTGAATTCGGTCGAGGCAAGCGGATCCTGGTCGCGCCAATAAAGCCCCTTGGCGCGCAGTTCGTCGAGTTTGATCGGCGTGACCGACACCGGAACCGAGGCCCGCCGCTTGAGCGAGAATGCGGCCACGTCATAGGCCTCCGGCTCGCGCCGGTCCCAACCGATGAAAATGCGAAACGGATCCATTGCCTTCATGCGCTCCTTGCGAATTCCCCAAGCTCCCTGGCGATGACCCCTGCCAGCTCCGACCACGGTTGTCCGACCGCGCAGCGCAGCACCCGCACGCGCGGATACCACGGGCTGAAATCCTTGCCGCGGAACCAGTACCAATAGCCCACATGGCCGTGCGGCACCATCACCCAGGTCGGCACCCCGAGCGCGCCGGCAAGATGCGCGGTGGTATTGCTCACGGTGACCACGGCGTCGCAGGCGCTGATCAGCGCAGCCAGGCCGTCGATATCGTTGGTATTGTCGATGTCCGGCAGTCGCTCCACCGTAAAGCCAAGCTCGCGTGCCACCTGCTCCCGTTCCGCGGCCGTGTCGCCGTACTGCAGATCGACAAAATGAAATTCGTCCAGTCGCAGCAGCGGCTGAAAATCGGCGAGTCGGGCGCTCTTCGATTCCCCGGTCCACTGGTTGCGGCTGATCCAGGACACGCCGATCACACGGCGGCCGCGGTGGAGCTGGCGATACAGCTCCTCCGCGCGCGCGGAATCGGATACGAGATAGCCGCGCTCGCGGACCGGGAAGGCATCGAAGCCGCGCCGGAAAAAGCAGCTCAAATCCGCCACCGGAGCGTGCATGTCGATGCGGCCGTCATAGAGTTCGGGCACCGTCTTTGCCGCCACGACTTCCACTTGGGGAAATGATCGCGCGAACAGCGGCACGAGCCGCGGCTCCACCTCGAACACGAGCTTGCCCACGCGCGCTCTCGCCTCCTCGATCGCACCCGCATGCATGACTTGGTCGCCGAGGCCCTGTTCGCCCCACACCAGAAGCACGCCGTCAAAGGACTCACCGCTCCAGCGCGGAACCGGATAATTCAGCCTGTGGCTGTAACCCTTCTTCAGCCGGAAACGGCTTTCGTGGAGCGCCCAGCCTTCGACAAGTCGGCCTTGCGCCAAGAGGAGCTGGCTTTTCAAAACCAGCGCCTTGTCCATGTTCGGCTCCAGCGCCAGCGCCCGTTCGGCGCTCTCCAGCGCCGCCTCGAGCTGCTCCACCGCGAACAGCGTCGCCCCCCGGCCATAGTGGGCCTCCGCATGGTCCGGTTGCAAAGTCAGCGCCTGCGCATAGGCATCGAGCGACTCATCGAAACGCCCGAGCTTCTGCAGACAGGTGCCGCGATTTGTCATCATGACCACATCGTCGGCACGTGTGGCCAGAAGCTGGTCGTAGCCGGCGAGCGCCTCCTCGAATTGCTGCAACTCGAACAGCGCGCCGGCGCGATAGACCAAATCCTCCCGTTGATCCGGACGCAGCGCCAGCGCGCGGTCGAGGCTTTGCTTGGCTTCGTCAAATCGCTCGAGATGAAATAGCGCCTTGCCCAGAGCCGAATATGCCTGTGCCAGAGCGGGTTGCAGCCGGACCGCCTGATCGAGGCTTTCTGCCGCCTCTGCATAACGCTCCCGATCGAGCAGCAGGAGACCGCGATTGACGAGCGCATCAGCGAAGTCCGGCCTTGCCTGCAAAGCCGCATTGTAGGCGACCAGAGCGGCGTCGAACTCGTTGAGATCGGCGAATGCGCGCCCCGCGTTGTAGTGTGCCTCCGCATAGCGGGGGTTGAGCCGCGCCGCCTGCAGAAAGTCGCTCACCGCCTCGCGCTGGCGATCGAGCGCGTTGAGCACTACACCCCGATTGTTCCAAGTTTCCGGAACCGAAGGATTGAGCGATATGGCGCGGCTGAAGGCTGCAGCGGCGTCCTCAAGGCGATTGAGCTCCTTCAGCACCAGCCCATAGTTGTAGAAAGTTGCGTCGGACGCGGCTCCTGCCTTGATCGCGCGCCGGAATGTACGTTCCGCTTCCACCCATCGGCCCATCTGCGCCAGCAGCGTGCCGTAAAGGTTGAGCACCGCGGCGTCCTTTGGATAGCGCTGCAGGAAGGTGGCGAAGCCGCGCTCGGCATCGGCAAGCGCGCCGGCCTGCAGCGCCGCCATGGCCCTTTGCAGGGTTTGCTGGTCCGTCGCGTTCATCCCGATGCGCACCGTTTCCTGTCCTTTATTTTGCGGCGCGCGCGACCCGCTCCGGCCGCCGCCGCGCCACCTCGGCCGCCACGATCGCAATCAGCTCCTCCCACGACTGCCCGACCGCTTTGCGCAGCACTCTGACCTGCGGGTACCACAGGCTCCGCTCCTCGCCCTTGAACCAATACCAAATCCGCGCATAGCCCGAGGGAACCATGACCCATGTCGGCACGCCGAGCGCGCCGGCGAGGTGCGCAGTCGTGTTGCTCACCGTCACTACAACATCGCATGCCGCAATGAGCGCCGCGAGCCCGTCGATATCGTTGGTGGCGTCGACGTCCGGAAGACGTTCCACCTGCACCCCGAGCGCCTTTTGGCAGTCCGCCCGATCCTGCCTCGTGTCTCCGTATTGCAAATCGATGAAGCGGCAGCCCGACAGCCGCATGAGCGGGGCAAAGTCAACCAGCGCGGCGCTCTTGGACATGCCGGTCTGCGGGTTGACGCTGCGCCACGACACGCCGACGAGGCCACGCCCGTCTGCGGCCAGCCGCGCGCGCAGCGATTGCACCCGCGCCGCGTCGGCGACCAGATATCCGCGTTGTCGCCGTGGAAAGTCGGCAAGACTGTGGCGGAAAATCGCGCCCAGGCTGCCCATGGCCACCTGCTGATCCACCCGGCCGGGATAGAGCGGCGGATCCGCGCCGAAACCGCGGCCGATCACCTGCATGGCCGGGAACGATCGGGACATGAGCGGCACGAGCCTTGGCTCGACCTCGACCACCACGCCCTCAGCCCGTTGGCGCAAATCCTCCAGCATGCTTGCGTACAGGATCTGATCGCCCAACCCGTGCTCTCCCCACGCAAGCACAATGCCGCGGCAGAAGGCGCCGTCGAAGGCCGGCTGCGGATAGTTGCGCCGCTCGTGGCCGAACCCGATCTTCCAGCGCTCTTCGTACAGCGGCCAGCCTTCCCGCAAGCGCCCGAGATTGAGCAACAACAGGCTCTTGCAATATCTGTTCACGCTGTCGTCGGGCCGCAGCGCGAGCAGGCGGTCGAGTCCGGCGATGGCCTCCTCGGTGCAATCGAGTGCGGCCAGCGCGTCGCTGTAGGCGATGAGCCCGCCGCGATGATCCGGGATGCGCGCCAACAATCTCTCCGCGGATACGCGTGCCTCCTGGTGGCGGCCGAGGGTGTTGAGCAGATTGGCATGGGTTGCCGATGCCGCCGCATGATCCGGGCTAATGGCGAGCGCTTGCTCGAGGCTCTGCAGCGCCTCCGCTTCGCGGCCGAGATGGATGAGCGCCTGGGCGCGGTTGTTGTGCGCATCCGCATCGTCGGGACGAAAGGCGACGACACGCTCGAAGCTGGCAAGCGCATCGTCGAAACGACGAAGTCGGACGCACGCGGCCGCCCGTCGGTTCCAGTCCTCCACCGAGCTTGGCTCGAGTGCGAGCGCCGCCTCGTAGCACACCACGGCCTCCTCGTGCCGGCCGAGCGCCGCCAGCAGGTCGCCGCGTTCCCCATGGGCGCGCGCGAAGCGCGGGTTGCCGGCGATCGCCCGATCGTAGGCGGCGAGCGCCTCTTCGTTACGGCCGAGACACGCGAGTGCGGTGCCGATCAGGCAATGCGCCCGTGCCGCGTCGCCGCCGCAGGCCAGGGCGCGGTTGGCCCCTTCGATCGCCTGCGTGTAGCGGCCCTGCTGGCACGCCAAGGCGGCCAGGTAATATTGGGCGTCGGCATGGTCCGGATCGCGGCGCAGCACTTCCCGATAACGGCGCTCCGCTTCCAGCGTTGCGCCCTGCCGGTGCAGCGCCAGCCCCTCTTCGAGCAATGCCGGAATCGTCGCGTCCATGCCCCGCGAAAAGTAACACGATGTCGTCGGAAGCTCGTAGTCCGTAGCCCGCATTGAGCGCAGCCAAATGCGGGAACCGCAACCGCCGCCGCGGCGAGTGACCCCGGGTTTCACTCCGCTCAACCCGGGCTACAGGGCGAGGGGGCCGGAAAGGAAAACCCCCGGCGGGAGTGACCACCGGGGGTCTCGTTCAGGCCGGGATGCTCAACCGAGCATCACGGAATGATGTCGCGGTGGGCGCGGAACGTGAACGCCCAGTTGTCCTGATCCTTGATCGCGTACGAACCGGACGGCCGCGTACCACCCGGGCTGAAGGTAGCGCCCGTCGTGCCGCCGCTGCTTGCCGTCTGCAATTTCTGGTACAGGACGTCCACACCGACGTAGAAGCCCTTGGCCACGTCCCACTGCGTCCGGGAACCGATGTACCAAAGCTGCCAGTCGTTGTCGCAGACGCCGGTCGCGACGAACAGGCCCGACGTGTTCACGCCGGTGGTGCCGCCGGACGCGCACAGCGTCGCATTGGCAACGCCGTTGTAGCTGACCGCGATGTACGACCCGTAGATGCTGGTCTTCAGCGTCGGGCTCCAGCGGTGGTCGTACGACAGGTTGACCGCCCAGCCGGTGGTCAGCTCGATCGCGGTTCCGATGCCGCCGAACACGCCGTCGGAGAAGTACCCGTAGCCCAAGG
>DATLYX010000077.1:0-29675 GCA_035574295.1 Xanthobacteraceae bacterium | reverse complement strand
GCTGTTCTCGAACCGCCAATCGACGTGATCGGCCTTGAACGCTTCGATCGCCACGGTGGCGTCGCGGAAATATTCGTAGCGCAGCTCGTTGAAGTTGTCGCGGCCGATATTGACGTTGAGGTCCTGGCCCCAATAGTCCGGCACGCGCTCGTAGACCACGGTGCGGCCGGCGACGAATTCCTTGATGCGGTAGGCGCCACAGCCGAGCGGCGGCTCAAGCGTGGTGGCGCCGATGTCGCGCTTCCTGCCGTTGGCGTCCTGCCCTTCCCACCAATGTTTCGGCAGGACGGTGAGCTGGCCGACGATCTGCGGCAGCTCGCGGTTGCCGGCGCGGGCGAAGGTGAAGGTGACCTCGCGGTCGCCGGTTTTTTCCACCTTGGAGACGTAGCGGTAATAGGCGGAATGGAACGGGCTGTATTTCTTGAACACCTCGAATGAGAAAATCACGTCCTCGACCGTGACCGGGCGGCCGTCGTGCCATTTGGCGGTCGGGCGCAATCGATAGGTCACCGAGGAAAAATCCTCGGGATGGCTCACGGCTTCGGCGAGGAGTCCGTATTCGGTGGAGACCTCGTCGAGGGCGGAGGTCATCAGCGTGTCGTAGATGTTGTCGATACCGGCGGCGATCGAGCCCCTGACCCCGGCGACCACGATGTTGAAATTGTCGAAGGTGCCGAGCGCGATCATGCGGACGGTGCCGGCCTTCGGCGCTTTGGGATTGACGTAATCGAAATGCTTAAACTCAGGAGGATATTTGAGATCTCCGAACAGGGAGAGGCCATGGCGCCAGACGCGCTTGTCCTCGGCGGCAGCAGGCGAGGGTTGGGCTTTCGCCGGGCTGAGGAACGCGAATGGTTCGAGGCGGCTCGGCAGCAAAAGCGCAGCAAGCCATGCCAGGATGCCAAGAACGCCGCGGCGCGTCACGGAGGCGGCCGGCTCAAGTGGACGGTGACTCATGGGCGGACCTTTAGCCTCATGCCATGAACGCAGGGATTTGTGTCTGATCTTTGAGGTCGCCGATCCGCAGCGGGCGGATGGTCGAATCCTCACGCCATTTCCACAAGGGCCACAAGCGCCACAAGCGCCAAGAATAGCCGCTCTCTCAACAAAATGTCAGTCGCCCGCGGGCGGAAAAGTCGCCTCAGCGTTGAGTCGTCTGTCCCGCCTGGGCGGCTTGCTGTGCGGCGCCGGGCGCGGCGGCAGCCTTCGGCAGAGGGGCCGGATTATCCGAGAGCGAATTGAGATAGAGGATCAAGTCGGCCCGCTCCGAGCCGCGGGTGATACCGGGAAAATTCATGATGGTGCCGGGCACCATCTTTCTCGGGTTCAACAGGTAATCGTTGAGCTCCTCGAAGCCCCAGTTGCCGCCCTTGGCCCGCATGGCCGGCGAATAATTGAAATTCGCGACGCTCGCCCTGGGACGGTTGACGATGCCCCACAGATTGGGCCCGACCAGGTTCGGGCCGCCCTTCTGGAACGTGTGGCAGGCGATGCATTTCTTGGCGGCGGCTTCGCCGCGCTTTAAGTCGGCGCTGGCGAGCAGCTTGGCGATCGGCTCCTCGGGCGCGGCCGGTTTTCCATCGTCGACCGGCTTCTCCGGCACCACAATATTATACCCCGGCTTGGCCGGCTTCTGCGGCGCGAACAGCGCGCCGGCCGTGATGTTGAGCGAGAGCAGAACGAGACAAGTGCCAAGGACGGCCCCGAGGATCTTGTTAAGCTCGAATGAATCCATCGTCGAACAGCTCCCGCTCAATACCCGCGGCAACGCGACGGCCCCCGGGGGAGCGGCGCGCAGCGGCGGACACTTAACTGGTTTGCCTCGCCTCTGGCAACCCGTATAAGCACGCTGACGACATACCTGCCCAGCAGGGGCCGCGGTGCAAAAAGTCGCATGGCCGACGACGTCCTCATTATCATTCCCGCGCGCATGGCGGCCACGCGGCTGCCCGGCAAGCCCCTGCTCGACATCGCCGGAGAGCCGATGATCGTGCATGTCCTGCGGCGGGCGCAGGCGGCGAGGCTCGGCCCCGTGGTGGTGGCGACCGACGCGGAGGTGATCGCCGCCTGTGTGGAAAAAGCCGGCGGGCAGGCGGTGATGACGCGGTCCGATCACCCGTCCGGGTCCGACCGCATCTACGAGGCGCTCGACATCGTCGACCCGCATCGCCGCGCCAAGATCGTCGTCAACGTGCAGGGCGATCTGCCGACGCTGCCGCCGGCCGATGTGAAGGCCGCGCTCGGGCCGCTCGCCGACCCTGCGGTCGATATCGCGACGCTGGCAGCCGAAATCGCGAACACGGAGGACGCTTTCAACCCCAATGTGGTGAAGGTGGTGGGCACGCAGGTGGCGCCCGGCCGGCTGCGCGCGCTCTATTTCACGCGGGCGCCGGCCCCCTATGGGGAAGGTCCGCTGTACCATCACATCGGGCTTTATGCCTTCCGGCGGGCGGCACTCGCGCGCTTCGTGTCGCTGCCGCCGTCGCCGCTGGAGACGCGCGAGCGGCTCGAACAACTGCGCGCCCTGGAAGCGGGCATGCGCATCGACGTCGCAATCGTCGATTCGGTGCCGCTCGGGGTGGATACGCCGGACGATCTGGAACGGGCGCGTTCGCTCATCAAAGCCAAACGTTGACTTGCGCACCGCGGTCGGGTGAAACGGAACAACCATGACAAAGCCATTGAAGATCGCCTTTCAGGGCGAACCCGGAGCGAATTCACACCTGGCGATCAGGCAGGCGTATCCGGGCGCCGAAGGCGTGCCTTCGCCGACGTTCGAGGACGCCTTCACCGCAGTGAGCGAAGGCACCGCCGATCTGGCCATGATCCCGATCGAGAACTCGCTCGCCGGCCGTGTGGCGGACATCCACCATCTGATGCCGAATTCCGGCCTGCACATCGTGGCCGAATACTTCATGCCGGTGCGGCATCAGCTCGTGGCGGTGAAAGGCGCGACACTCTCCACCATCAAGACGGTGGAGAGCCACGTGCACGCGCTGGGCCAATGCCGCAAAATGATCAAGAAGCTCGGCCTCAAGCCGATGGTGGCGGCCGACACCGCAGGTTCGGCGCGTGAGATTGCGGAAAGCGGCGACAAGACGCGCGCGGCGATCGCCACCCGTCTTGCGGCGGAAATCCATGGCCTGCAAATCCTCGCCGAGGACGTGGAGGACGAAGCCCACAACACCACGCGCTTCATCGTGCTGTCGCGGGAGAAGAAATGGGCGCCGCGCGACAAGGGCAAGGTGATCACGACGTTCTTGTTCCGGGTGCGTAACGTGCCGGCGGCGCTGTACAAGGCGCTCGGCGGGTTCGCCACCAACGGCATCAACATGACCAAGCTCGAAAGCTACATGCTGGAAGGAAATTTCTTCGCCACGCAATTCTACGTGGACGTGGAGGGACACCCGGACGACCGCGGGCTGGCGTTCGCGCTCGAGGAGCTGGCGTTCTTCTCCAAGGAGCTGAAGGTGCTCGGCGTGTACCCGGCGCATCCGTTCCGCGAAACGTTCGAGGAAAAGCAGGCATGAAAATCAAGGCGAACGGGATCACGTTCAATTATCAGATCGAGGGCGCGGAAGGGCGGCCCTGGCTGATCTTCTCCAATTCGCTCGCCACCGACCTGCACATGTGGGACGAGCAGGTCGAGCCGTTGCAAGGTTCGTTCCGCATCCTGCGCTACGACCAGCGCGGCCACGGACAGACCGAAGCGCCGGCCGGGCGCTACACGTTCGACACGCTGATCGCCGACGTCATTGCGTTGATGGACGCGCTCGGCATTGCGCGGGCGCACTGGTGCGGCCTCTCCATGGGCGGGGCGACCGGCATGGGCCTGGCGCAGCGGCACGTAGACCGCTTCGACCGCTTCATCATCTGCGACACACCGGGACAATCGACGCCCGCCACGTCGGCGCAATGGGAGGAGCGCATCGTAAGCGTGCAGAAGGGCGGCATGGCGGCGCAGCTCGAGGCCACGATCACCCGTTGGTTCCCGCCGGAGACGGTGAAGGCCAATCCGCCGCATCTCGACAAGCTGCGCAAGATGATTCTCAATACGCCGGCGAACGGATTTATCGGCTGCGCGGCGGCGCTCGCCAACCACGACTTCCGCCCCGGCATGCGCAACGTGACGCGGCCGGTGCTCTACATCTGCGGCGAGAAGGACGGCCACAACGCCGCCATCATGCGCAAGATGCAGGAGGAGTTTCCCGCCGCAAAATACGTCGAGCTGCCCGGAGCGGGGCACATCTCCAACATGGATCAGCCGGCGCTATTCACCAAGGCGATGCGGGAATTCCTCGGGGCCTGAAGCGACGCGCAGGCTGTTCGATACGGCTCAGATCGTCTGGTTGTATTCGCCGACTTCCTTGTGGGTGCGCAGCACGCCGTCGATGGCCCTGAACATTTCGCGCATGCGCGCCTCGGAGACAGGGCTCTCAACCACCACTACCAGTTCCGGCTTGTTGGAGGAGGCGCGCACGAGGCCCCAGGTGCCGTCCTCAACCGTCACCCGCACGCCGTTGACGGTGACCAGATCGCGGATCGGCTGCCCGGCGACCTTCTCGCCCTTCTGCTTGGCAGCCGTGAAATGCTTCACGACCTCGTCGACGACGCCGTACTTCTTCTCGTCGTCGCAGTGCGGCGACATGGTGGGCGACTGCCAGGTCTTGGGCAGCGCCTGCTTCAGATCCGCCATGGTCTTGTCCGGGTTGCGGTCGAGCATGTCGCAGACCGCAAGCGCGAACACGAGCCCGTCGTCGTAGCCGCGGCCGAGCGGCGGGTTGAAGAAGAAGTGGCCGGATTTCTCGAAGCCGGCGATGGCGCCGAGCTCGTAAGTGCGGCGCTTCATGTAGGAATGGCCGGTCTTCCAATAGTCGGTTTTGGCGCCGTTCTTGATCAGCACCGGATCGGTCATGAACAGGCCGGTGGATTTGACGTCGGCGACGAACACGGCGTTGCGATGGCGCGCGGACAGATCGCGCGCGAGCATCACGCCCACCTTGTCGGCAAAAATCTCCTCACCCTCGTTGTCGACCACGCCGCAGCGGTCGCCGTCGCCGTCGAAGCCGAGCGCGAGATCGGCCTTGGCCCGCAAAACCTCGTCGCGCATGGCATGCAGCATTTTCAAGTCTTCGGTGTTGGGGTTGTAGCGGGGAAACGTGTGGTCCAGCTCGCAGTCGAGCGGCACCACCTCGCAACCGATCGCCTCCAGCACGCGCGGCGCGAAGGCGCCGGCGGTGCCGTTGCCGCAGGCGCAGACCACCTTGAGGCGCCGCTTCAGCTTCGGGCGGTCGGTGAGGTCGGCGATGTAGCGGGCGGGAAAATTTTCCACGAACACGTAGGCGCCGCCGGAGCGCAGCCGGTATTTGCCGTTGAGCACAATATCCTTGAGCCGGGCGATCTCGTCGGGGCCGAAGGTGAGCGGCCGGTTCGCCCCCATTTTCACGCCGGTCCAGCCGTTGTCGTTGTGGGAGGCGGTGACCATGGCCACCCCCGGCACATCGAGGTCGAACTGGGCGAAATAGGCCATGGGCGTGAGCGCGAGCCCAATGTCGTGCACCTTGCAGCCCGCCGCCATCAGGCCGGTGATGAGGGAATTTTTCACCGCGGCGGAATAGCCGCGGAAGTCGTGGCCGGTGACCACTTCCGGCCGGCCACCCAGCTCGTGCAGCAGCGTGCCGAGGCCGAGCCCGAGCGCCTGCACGCCCATCAGGTTGATTTCGCTGCCGAGCAGCCAGCGCACGTCGTACTCGCGGAAGCCGGTGGGCTTGACCATCGGCTCGGATTCGTAGGCGTAGGTATTTGGCGTCAGCGCCGGCTTCGGCCTCGGAAACATCGAACCACCCTCGCAAGATTGCGCCGAGCACATAGCCGATGTGGCGCCGGCAGGAAAGCGGGCTTCACCCGCTCGGCGGCGAGCGAGGACCGAACACGCAAGGTGCGTCGCTCAATCCAGCCTGATCTTCAGCCGCTTGACCACCGGCGTCCAATCGGCGCTGGTCTTGCGCATCACTTCGATCATCTCCTCCGACGAGGTCGGGGTGGGATCGAAGCCGATGCCGGCGAAGCGCGGCTTGAGCGCGGGGTCGCCCACCACCTTGCGCAGCTCGGCGCTGAGCGTCGCAACCACGGACTTCGGCGTGGCCGCCGGGGCGAACACCAGAAAATGCACGCCGGCGTTCAGCCCGGCCAATCCTTGCTCGGCAGTGGTCGGAACCGAGGGGAGCAGATCCGACCGCCTGTCCTGCACGACGGCGATGGCCTTCAGCTTGCCATCCTTGATCAGCGGCAGCATGGAGCCGGCGGCGAAACTGCCGAAGTCCACGCGCGCGGTCACAAGGTCGGTGGTGGCCTGAGCGCCGCCCTTGTAAACCACGTGTACGAATTTGGCCCTCAGGCGTTGCGCCATTTCCTCGACGGCCAGATGCTGCAACAGGCCGTAGCCGGCGGTGGCGTAATTGAGGCCGTCGGGCTTGCTCTTGCTCCACGCGACGAGGCCCTTGACATCGTTGGGCGGATTGGCGCTCGCGGTCACCAACACGGTCGGCGTTATGCCGATGCCGCCGACGGGAACCAAATCCCGCAGCGGATCGTAGGGGAGACGGCTGAAGCTTGCCGGGAAGGTCGCGATCACCGCCGCATTGACCAGCAACGTGCAGCCGTCCGGAGGCGCGGTGGCCACGGCGGTGGTGCCGATGTTGCCGGTCGCGCCGGCGCGATTCTCGATCACCACGGATTTCTTCAGCGTCGGCTCAAGCCGCTCGGCGACCAGCCGCGCGGCGACGTCGGTCGCGCCGCCCGGCGGATAGGGCACCACCAATTTGATTTGACCGCATTGGATCTGGGCCATGGCGCCGGTGGCGATCAGGCTTGCCAGCAAACCGAAAATCCATCGCATTGGGTTCCTCCCCTTGTAGCATTCAGTTTCCGGAAACCGCGATCCGGTCCTGCACTGGAATTGCATGCATTTGTCCGAGCTTGCGGCTCGGCCGGACTCGGAATGACCGGGTATCGCTTACCGCAGGTGCGGTATCACTTCGGCGGCGAACATTTCCATGTTACGCCGCGTCAGTTCGTCGGTCAGTACGCCAAATTGCAGCATGGCGATCAGGTGCTCGGCGCCGGTTGCATCGCGCTGACGCGCGATCTCCTCGCGC
Organism: Xanthobacteraceae bacterium; assembly: GCA_035574295.1. Classification (GTDB taxonomy): domain Bacteria; phylum Pseudomonadota; class Alphaproteobacteria; order Rhizobiales; family Xanthobacteraceae; genus PNAI01. The sequence continues at coordinate 22,518 of DATLYX010000077.1, read as the reverse complement.
ACGGTGCGCGGGCTGCCCACGAGCACGGTGCCGCTTGCCATCAAGTCCTCGAGGCTGTGCCGCGTGCGCGCGCCGAGCGCCTTGCGCATCTTGATGGTGTTCTTCATCGATTGCAGCGAGGTATAGCCGGGCGGCATCAGCATTTCCCACGGCACGGCAAGGAAGTCGTTGAACAGGGTTTCGATGCCGGCGCGCGCCTCCTCGCGGGCGCGCTCGTCGGTGTCGGCCACGTAGATCGGAGAGGCCCATCCGAGCTGGCCCGGTGCTGCCTCGTAGCCGTATTGCCGCGCCTGCTCGCGATACAGGTTGAGATAGCGCGCGACAAGGTCGCGGCCCGAGAAGGTGACGAGGAAGGGATATTTGCGCTCGGGGGCCGCGGCCCATTTGATGGTCTCGGAGGAGCCCATGGAGGGAATCCAGACCGGCGGGTGCGGCTGCTGATAAGGCCGCGGCCACAGGTTCACGTAACGGAAATTGTAGTGCTCGCCCTCGAACGCGAACGGGCCGGGCTTGGTCCAGGCGGCGACGATGAGATCGTGCGCTTCCTGGTAGCGTTCGTGGGAAAAGTAGGGGTTGATGCCGGTGGCATGATATTCGTTGCCGATGCCGCGCACGAAGCCGGTGATGATCCGCCCCTTGGACAGATTGTCCAGCATGGCGAATTCTTCGGCGATGTTGATCGGGTTGTTGACGAGCGGCAGCGCCCGGCCAAGGATCGCGATCTTCACTTTCTTGGTGCGCTGGATCAGCGCGCTGGCGATCAGATTGGGCGCCGGCATCAGCCCGTAGGCGGTCTGATGGTGCTCGTTGACGGCAATTGTGTCGAAGCCGAGCGCTTCCGCATAGACGAGCTGATCGATGAAGGAATGATATTCTTCGGCACCCTTCACCGGATCGTACAGCGCATTGGGCAGCACCACCCAGCCGGCGCGGTGCTTGTGGCGCTCGACCATGTCGAGCGGGCGATAGGGCATGAGATGGAAGAACGTGAATTTCATCGCGCCGCTCCATCGAGAAACCCGAGAATCAATTTCGCCGCGGCATCGGCCTGCTCGATCTGCGGCAGATGCCCGCAGCGGGGGATGATTTCAACGCGCGCGTTCGGCACCCGCTCGCCCCAAACCTTGGCGTAGGCAGCGGGCAAGAGCTTGTCATTCTCCCCCCAGATCACCAGCGTCGGCACCTTGATGCGGTGCAGCCAGCGCTCCAGCGCGGGGTTGAACCAGCGCGGCTCCCAGCCGTATTTCGCCGCCATGAAGCGATTGGTGAGCAGGATGTCGGCCTCCTCCTCGGTCGGCGTGCGCCCCAGCATGGCCTCGGCAAATTTCTGGTCGTAGAACAGATTGCGCGCCGTCTCGTCGGGCGCCCAGATAAAATTGTCGCCGCTGATAATTCCCTTCACGCGCAGCCCTGCGGGCGCGAGCAGGCAAAGGCTGGCGAGCTGCGTGGCATTACGCACCGCAAGCTCGGCGGCAACCCAGCCGCCGAGCGAATGGCCGACGAGATGAACCTTCGGCGCGCCCAGTTCTTCGAGGAAATCCAGATAATACATGGCGAGGTCGGCGACGTTCCTGAGCCACGGCGGGTTGTCAGAGGTGCCGAAGCCGGGGTGCTCGGGCAGCAAGACATCGTAGCGTTCGGCCAGCCGCTCGAAAAACGCCGCCCACGGCGGCGGGCCGTTGGCACCGTGCAGATAGAGGAGCGGCGCACCCTGCCCGTCGCGCAGCATGCGCACGGTGATGTCGCGGATGCGATGTTTCAACTCCCGAGCTGCCATGAACCCTCCCGGCGTTGCGCGCAGGGCTCAGAATGTCAGGAATGCGGGCGGCCGAAAAGAGCGCGGCCGCGCGGGCCGATTACAACCTGCGGTCGGGATAGCGCGTTTCCGGTGCGGACTACTGCTCGAGCACGAGCTGGCCGCGATCGTGGGTCCATTTGATCTTCGAGAGGAACGTCATGCCGAGCAGGTCCACCGCAAGCGTGTCATCCTGCTGCACGAGGGCGCGCACATCGCGCACCACGATGTCGCCGACCTCCACCTTGCCGAGCTGCACCACGGCCGCGCGCGTCTCGCCGTTTCCGGTGATGACCTTCACGGTGTAGTCGCTGCGCAAGGGGCGAATGCCGAGTTGCGCCGCGGTGCTGGCGCGCAGCACCACGGCGGTGGCGCCGGTGTCCACCAGAAACTCGACCCGGCGACCGTCGATGCGGCCTTCGGTGCGGAAATGGCCGGTGCCGTCCTCGCGCAGCGTCACCGTGCGGCTGCGCGGCGACAGCGTAATGACCTGCGGCAAGGGAGGCTTGGCGGTTTCCTGTGCGGCCCTCTGCGGCGACGCGGGCGGGGTCGCGACGCCCGGCGCAGCTACCCCTGTGTTGGTTGCATTCGTGCTCGCAACCGGCGCATTGAGCATCCGATCGGCGTAGTAGGCGACCACCACGCCGATCGCGACAAATGCGACAACAAAAGTACGGAGAGAACCCATTCGAAAATCCGGCGACCGAGATTGGAACTTGCGACGCAACTTACAAGCCGGTCGCTCAACTCACAGTGATCGCCCGGTGCGGCATGTTACTCATTTTGGCGACGTGGTGAATCGACAATCCGGCTTTCAATTAAATTTTTAAGGGCCGCCGCAGCGTGACGGCCGCGCAACTATCTTGCGCTGCGCTTGGCGCGGCGCGTGGCCGGCGCAGTGAGCGGATCGTCCGGCCAAGAATGCTTCGGATAGCGGCCTTTCATCTCGGCTTTCACCGCCGCGTAGCTGCCGCGCCAGAAGCCGGGAAGATCGCGCGTCACCTGTACCGGACGGTTGGCCGGGGACAAGAGCTCGACAACGAGCGGAATTTTGCCGCTGGCGACGCACGGGTGCCGATCGAGCCCGAACAGCTCCTGCACGCGGATCGAGAGTTTCGGGCCGTCCGGCGCCGCGTAGTCGATGGGCACCGCCGAGCCGGACGGGGCCGCGAAATGCGTCGGCGCCTCCGTGTCCAAGCGTTGTTGCAGCTTCCAGGACACAAGAGCATGGAGCGCGTTGTTCAGTTCATCGGCGGTGATCTGGTCGAGCGTGGTCTTGAACATCAGCATGCTCGCCAGCCAATCGCCGGCGGTCGCGGCGAGCGTCGCATCGGAGAGGTCGGGCCATTCGTCCCCCTCGATGCGCCGCATGAACATGACGCGGTCGCGCCATTGGCGCAGCGATTTTGTCCACGGCAGGCGGTCGAGGCCGAGCCGCGCGATGCCTTCCGCAAGCAGCCGCGGCGTGTCGTCGTCCGGGGTCACGCGCAGCGGCTGCTCGGCAAGCACGAGGGCGCCGAGCCGCTTCAGGCGGCGGCCGCGCAGGCTTGCGCTTTGTGGGTCGAAGCTGATCTCGTCGCGGCTATCGATGCGCGCCGCAAAGCGGCGTTCGATCTCCGCAAGCGAGATCGGCGCTGCGAGCAGGATGCGCGCCTGCGCTGCGCTGCCGGCCAGCTCGGCCACGGCAAGGAACGGCTCGCGCGCCAGCGGGCAGGCCGGATCGAGGCTGCCGCCGCGACCGTTGGCGAGCAGGAAAGCGCCGCCCGCGCCGCGGTTCTTGGCAATCCGCTCAGGATAGGCGAGCGCCAGAACCGCTCCGGGTGAGAGGACGCTCGTGCTGTCAGCTCCCCGGCTTGCAGGGGAGGGAACGGGCCGTTCTGGTTGCGATGCTTTGTCAGCCGCCAAACCAACCCACCGTGCGGCCATGCGGCGGGCGTCCTCGGCGCGGCGCGAGCGGTCGCGGCGCAAGGCATCGAGCCGATTGCGCAGGTCAACATCATCGCCGCCTAGGCCGCGTTCGGTGAGGATCGCGGCAATCTCGGCGGCGAGCGCACCTTCGCCCTCCGCTGCCGCGTCGAGCACCATGCGCGCAAGGCGCGGCGCAAGCGGCAGCCGGTTGAGCCTGCGGCCCTCCTCGGTGATGCGGCCGTCGGCATCAATGGCGCCGAGCGCGGCGAGCAAAGCCCTGGCCTCGGCGAGCGCGGGCTCGGGCGGCGGATCGAGAAACACGAGCTTTTTCGGATCGCTCACGCCCCATTGCGCAAGATCGAGCACGAAGCCGGAAAGATCGGCGGCGAGAATCTCGGGCGTTGCAAACGGCTGAAGCGAAGCGGTCTGCGGCTCGTCCCAGAGCCTTATGCAGACACCGGGCTCGGTGCGGCCGGCGCGGCCGCGGCGCTGGTCGGCGGCGGCGCGCGAGACGCGCACGGTTTCGAGGCGGGTGAGGCCGACGTCCGGCTCATAGCGCGGCACGCGCGCAAGCCCCGAATCGATCAAGATGCGCACGCCTTCGATGGTCAGCGAGGTTTCGGCAATCGAGGTGGCGAGCACGACCTTGCGACGGCCGGCAGGCGCGGGCGCGATGGCTTGGTTCTGCGCGCTCCAGTCGAGCGCGCCATGAAGCGGGACGATGTCCACCGCCGGGTCGGCGACCGCTTCGCGCAGCAGCGTTTCGGTGCGCCGGATTTCGCCGGCGCCGGGCAGAAACGCCAGCACCGAACCCTGCTCGCTGCGCAACGCGCGCATCACCGCATCGGCCACCGCGCGCTCGATCGGCACGCGCGGGTCGCGGCCGACGTAGCGCGTCTCCACCGGAAAGCTTTGACCTGCGCTTTCGATCGTCGGTGCGTTGCCCAGGTGCCGGGCGATGCGCGCGCCGTCGATGGTGGCCGACATGACGAGAAGCTTGAGGTCCTCGCGCAGGCCCTGCTGGACGTCGCGGGCCAACGCGAGACCGAGGTCGGCGTCGAGCGAGCGTTCGTGGAATTCGTCGAACAGCACCGCGACAACGCCGGGCAGCGCCGGATCGTCGAGCACCATGCGGGTGAAGACGCCCTCGGTCAGCACCTCGATGCGGGTCCGCCGCGACACCTGCGAGGAGAAGCGCACGCGGTAGCCGACCGTCTCGCCCACTTTCTCTCCGAGGGTTGAGGCCATGCGCTCGGCCGCGGCGCGGGCGGCGAGCCGGCGCGGCTCCAGCACGAGAATCTTTCCCGCCGCCCACGGCTCCTGCGCCAGCACGAGCGGCACCCGCGTGGTCTTGCCGGCGCCGGGCGGCGCAACCAGCACGGCCACGTTGCCTTCCCGCAACGTGGAAATAAGCCGCGGCAGGACCTCGTCGATGGGAAGCGCAGGAACGAAGGTCATTATCTACTGGATGCCCCGCGGCGCGGGACGTGACAACCGATTTCGTGACGGACGATCGGCTGCCGACGGCGCGTTCGATTTGACGGCTCCTCCCCGGTCCGCGGGACGGGATGCAGGCTTGTGGATCGGCCGTTGCCAAGCCGAGCGGTTGGGCCCACATTCGAGCCATGCCCGCCCCCGCACGATCGAGCGCCAGCAAGGACAAGACTGCGCCGGCCAAGACTGCGCCGGCCAAGCCGGCCGCAAAGGCGCGACCGCTCAAAGCAGGCGACCATGTGTTTTTGGTCGACGGCTCCGGTTACATCTTCCGCGCCTATCACGCGCTGCCGCCGCTCACGCGCAAGTCCGACGGGTTGCAGATCAACGCCGTGCTCGGGTTCTGCAACATGCTGTGGAAGCTGCTGATGGAGATGAAGCCGGAGGAGCGGCCTACGCATCTGGCGGTGGTGTTCGACAAGTCGGAAAAAACCTTCCGCAACGATTTCTATCCCGACTACAAGGCGCACCGGCCGGAGGCGCCGGACGACCTGAAGCCGCAGTTTCCGCTGATCCGCGAGGCGGTGCGCGCCTTCGACATCCCGTGCATCGAACAGGCGGGGTATGAGGCCGACGATTTGATCGCCACTTACGCACGCATCGCCTCCGAGGCCAAGGCCACCACCACCATCGTGTCGTCCGACAAGGATCTGATGCAGCTCGTGAACGACCGCGTGGTGATGTACGACACCATGAAGGACAAAAAGATCGGGCCGGCGGAGGTGACGGAGCGGTTCGGCGTGCCGCCGGAAAAGGTGATCGAGGTGCAGGCCCTGATCGGGGACTCCACCGACAACGTGCCGGGCGTGCCCGGCATCGGGGTGAAGACGGCGGCGCAGCTCATCTCCGAATACGGCGATCTGGAGACGCTGCTCAAGCGCGCGGCCGAGATCAAGCAGGAGAAGCGGCGGCAGGCGCTGATCGAGCACGCGGATGAGGCGCGGCTGTCAAAACGGCTGGTGACGCTCGACCGGCACGCCAAGCTGGAGGTGCCGATCGAGGATCTTGCGGTGCACGAGCCGGACTACCGGCGGCTGATCGCGTTTCTGAAGGCCATGGAATTCAACGCGCTGACGCGGCGCGTGGCGGAGAAGGCCGGCATCGACGCCGCCGAGATCGAGCCCGATCCGAGGCTGGTGGGCGGCGCGCGGATCGCCGAAACCGAGCCCGCCGTCGTCCCCTCTCCCCAGCCCTCCCCCGCAAGCGGAGGCGGGAGCAAGGCCGAGGCGACGCGGGGCCAAACCGCGGCGCCGCAATTCACCCCGCAGGCCCTGGCCGAGGCGCGGCGCGCGGCGGCAAAGCCCGCCAAGATCGACCGCAGCAGATACGAGACCGTGCGCAGCCTCGCGCAGCTCGAACGCTGGATCGCGCGCGCACATGAAACGGGGATGGTGGCGATCGACACCGAGACCACGAGCCTCGATCCGATGCAGGCGGAGCTGTGCGGTTTTTCGCTTGCGGTTGCGCCGAACGAAGCCTGCTACGTGCCGCTCCGCCACCGCGCCGAAGCGGGCGCAGGCGCCGACACCCTGTTCGACACCGGGCTCGCACCCGACCAGATCCCGGAGAAGGACGCGCTCGCGGCGATCAAGGCGCTGCTGGAAGATCCGTCCGTGCTCAAGATCGGGCAGAACATCAAATTCGACTGGCTGATCCTGGCGCGGCGCGGCATCGAGATGAGCCCGTTCGACGACACCATGCTGATCTCCTATGCGCTCGACGCCGGACGCAGCGATCACGGCCTCGACGCGCTGTCCGAACGCTGGCTCGGCCACAAGACCATCGACTACGGCACGCTCACCAAGGACGGCAAGCTCAAGACCAGCTTCGACTGCATCGCCATCGACAAGGCCACCGCCTATGCCGCCGAGGACGCCGACGTCACCCTGCGGCTGTGGCACGTGCTGAAGCCGCGGCTTGTCGCCGAGCATGTGACCACGGTGTACGAGACGCTGGAGCGGCCGCTCGTCCCGGTGCTCGCGCGCATGGAGCGGCGCGGCATCTCCATCGACCGGCAGGTGCTGTCGCGGCTCTCCGGCGAGTTCGCGCAGAAGCAGGGGGCGGTCGAGGACGAGATCAACAAGCTCGCGGGCGGTAGGATCAACCCGGGCAGCCCGAAACAGCTCGGCGACATCCTGTTCGGCAAGATGGGCCTGCCGGGCGGCACCAAAACCAAGACCGGGCAATGGGCCACCGGCGCCCGCACCCTCGAAGATCTGGCCGAGCAGGGCTACGAGCTGCCGGCGAAAATTTTGGAATGGCGGCAGGTCTCGAAACTGCGCTCGACCTATACCGACGCGCTGCCGGACTACGTGAACCCGGAGACGCACCGCGTGCACACGAGCTACGCGCTGGCGGCAACGCCCACCGGGCGGCTGTCATCGTCCGAGCCGAACCTGCAGAACATCCCGATCCGCACCGAGGAGGGTCGCAAAATCCGCCGCGCTTTCATCGCGGCGGACGGCTGCAAGCTCGTGTCCGCGGACTATTCGCAGATCGAGCTGAGGCTGCTCGCGGAGATCGCCGACATCGCGGCGTTGAAAAAGGCGTTCCGCGCCGGCGAGGACATTCACGCCATGACCGCGTCGGAGATGTTCGGGGTGCCAATCAAAGGCATGCCGCCGGAGGTGCGGCGCCGCGCCAAGGCGATCAACTTCGGCATCATCTACGGCATCTCCGCGTTCGGGCTCGCCAACCAGCTCGGCATCGAACGCGAGGAGGCGGCGGCCTACATCAAGAAATATTTCGAGCGGTTCCCCGGCATCCGCGACTACATCGAGGAGACCAAATCGTTCTGCAAGAAGCACGGCTATGTGCTCACGCTGTTCGGGCGCAAGTGCCACTACCCGGACATCACCAATTCGAACCCGTCGATCCTCGCCTTCAACGAGCGCGCGGCGATCAACGCGCGGCTGCAAGGCTCGGCGGCGGACATCATCCGGCGCGCCATGGTGCGGATCGAGCCGGCGCTGAACGCCGCCAAGCTCAAGGCGCAGATGCTGTTGCAGGTGCACGACGAGCTGATCTTCGAAGTGCCCGCGGCGGAAGTCGCCAAGACGCTGCCGGTGGTGAAGAAGGTGATGGAGGACGCGCCGATGCCGGCGGTGTCGCTCTCGGTGCCGCTGCACGTGGACGCGCGCGCCGCCGACAACTGGGAGGAGGCGCATTAGCAGCACTACCAGCCCGCGAATCAGTATCTAGTGCAGGAAAGCGAACAAAAAATGAACAAAAATCAATATGTTGATACTCGACTTGTACCGTTAAGGGATTCCGGATAAACGGGAATCGGCGCCCGTCGCAACTTTGGCGAGTCTGGACGAGCGCCGATCGGTCAACCCTAAGGAAAGGACTGACACATCATGTCTGACACTCCAACCTGTAATTGGCAAGGCGTGAGCGGGCGTGTGTACAAGTACTGGGTTCATCCTATCAAAACGCCACTCAAAGCCGCGGCGGGGAATTACATCTTCGCGAAGCTAAACAATCTCGATCAGTGGGTTCCTGTCTACATCGGACAGACCGAAAACCTCAGCGAACGTTTTGACAACCATCACGCAATGCCGTGCATCAAACGGAATGGGGCGACGCATATACACGCCCATCTGAATTCCGATGAAAAGGCGCGCATTGAAGAGGAAGGTGACTTGATTGCAGCATATTCGACGAGCTGCAATATTGCGGCGTGAATGGTGAGGCCGCGTGAAAACGTGGCCTCACTCAGCAGTGGGTTTGTCGGCACCCTTCTTTAGCAAGCCGTGACAAAGTCACTTCGGCGGCAGGACGGCAATGGCCTCGATCTCGAACAGCGCGCCGTCGCGCGCGAGTTTCGAAATCTGGATTGCGGTGCTCGCGGGCGGCGCCTTGGTGTTCACGTAGCGGTCGCGCACCTCGAAGAAGGTTTGCAGGTGCGCCATGTCGACGAAGTAATTGGTGATCTTCACCACATGATCGAAGGTGCCGCCGACCGAGGCGAGCGCCGCCTTCAGATTCTCGAAACATTGCACCGCCTGGGCGCGAAAATCGCCGGGCGCGCCGGCAAACTTGCCGTCCGGCGTCATGCCGAGCTGGCCGGCGATATAGACGGTGCGGTTGGGGCCCGTGGTCTCCACCACATGCGTGTAGCCGCGCGTCGGCGGCATGGTCGAGGGATTGATGAAGGTGTTCATTTTAAGCCTTCCGTTGCTTGCTTAGCGGCGATTGAAGGAAACAGGCGGCATTCTAGCAATGCCGTTTACCGAAATGTGCAGCATCGCTTAGCCCATTGTTTAGGCCGCGACCGCTATGTTCGGCACCGATCGCGATCGCCTTGCGTCAATAGCGCCGAATGAGCATGCGAGAGTTCCGTCCACAGGTCTTGCTTCCTGCCTTGGCCGCGTTCTGTATCGTCTCTGTCACTACCGTGCCGGTTGCGGCGCAAGGCATCCTCGCAAGCCTTTTCGGTTCATCGCCGCGCGCTGCCCCGCAGGACAATGTGCCGCCGACCGGCAAGCCCGCAGCGCCGCTGCAATTGTCCACGGCCGCGCCGACGGCCCGCGCGCCTGCGGAGGCGCGCGGAGAGGCACGCGAGGCGCGGGACGCGGCGGGACCGTTCACCACCTATTGCGTGCGGCTGTGCGACGGGCGCTACTTTCCGCTCGCGCGCAGCCATTCGATCGCGCCAGCGGAGCAATGCCGCGCGCTGTGTCCGGCGGCCAAGACCAAGGTGTTCGGCGGCGGCAGCATCGGGCAGGCGGCGGCCGCCGACGGCAGCCGCTACGCCCAGCTCGACACTGCGTTCCTCTATCGCAAGCGCGCGGTGGACAATTGCACCTGCAACGGCCGCGATGCCTTCGGGGTCGCGCGCGTGGATATTGCCGAGGATGCGACGCTGCGCGCGGGCGACATCGTGGCGCGCAACGGCGGATTTGCCGCCTACACCGGAGCGACTGCGGCAAGGCACAAGTCGGCCTTCACGCCGATCGAGCAGTACGCCGGCGTGTCGGCCGAGCTGCGCCGCAGATTGACGCAGACAAAGGTTTTGTCTGCGCCGACCCGTCAACCGCTCATGACAAACGTCGCGCCGCAGGATGCGGGCCACCGCGCGCAGGCTCAGCTCTCAAGGTGAGCCACCACCTCCTCGGCCAGCGACAGCGCCGAGGTCAGTCCGGGCGATTCGATCCCGAACAGATGCGCGAGTCCCGGCAGCCCGTGCTGCGCCGGCCCGTCGATCATGAAATCGGCAGCCGGCTCGCCGGGGCCGGTGAGTTTTGGACGAATCCCGGCGTAATCGGGAACGAGGGTGCCGTCGCGCAGGCCCGGCCAGTAGGTGCGGATGCGGGCGTAAAAACTTTGCGCACGGCCGGCATCAACGTCGTAGTTCTCCTCCGTGATCCACTCGACATCGGGCCCGAAGCGCATGCGGCCGGCAAGGTCCAGCGTCACATGGGTGCCGAGGCCGCCGTCGACCGGCGTCGGATAAATCAGCCGGGAGAAAACCGGACGCCCGGAATAGCCGAAGTAGTTGCCCTTGGCGAGCACGAGGCGCGGCACGCGCGCTTTCGGGTAGCCGTCGGTGTTGCGCGCCAGCGCCTGCGCGCCGAGGCCGGCAGCGTTCACCACGGCGTCGACCGCGAACGTTCCGGGCTCCTTGCCGCCGAAGCGCACCTGCCAGCCGCCGGACTTCGGGGTCAGGCGCTCGACCGGCGTGTTGAAGGCGATCATGCCGCCGCGGTCCTCGAAATCGCCGCGCAGCGCCAGCATGAAGCGATGGCCGTCGATGATTCCGCTCTCGGGCGAGAGCACCGCAGCGGTGCAGAACAGCTCCGGCTCGAGCGCGCGGGCGGCGTTGGCGCCGATCATGTCCAGGCCTTCGACGCCGTTGGCGAGGCCCTGTTTGTAGATCGATGCAAGCTTGATCTCCTCGGCGGCGTCGGTCGCCACGATCAGCTTGCCGCACTTGCGATGGGCGATGCCGTGCGAGCGGCAATAGTCGTAGAGCATCCGGCGGCCGCGCGTGCAGTGGCGCGCGCGCAGCGAACCCGTCGGGTAATAGATGCCCGCGTGGATGACTTCGCTGTTGCGCGAGGAGATCCCGGTGCCGATGCCGGAGGTGGCTTCAGCGATGATCACATCGTGTCCGGCCAATGCCGCTTGGCGTGCGACACTTAGTCCGATGACTCCTGCTCCAATCACGAGGATTTGCACCGCCGTTCACCTTCCATCTAGGTGGCATCGCTCACTATCTGCGTCGCGCGCGATGAGCGTAGCGGCCGAGGCGGCAAATGAACATCGGATGAACGGCAGCGACGCAAAAGCAACGCAATCGCATTGCATATGAAGTTGCGAGCTGCTGCTTTTTCGGCGCCCGGCAGAGCAAGAACAGGAAAGCCAAGTATAGGGGCTGGCATCATGCATCGATTCGGTTGCTGCATCGCAACATGTGGTCTTAGCCTGGCGATGATGGCGACCACAAGCTCAAGCGTGCTGTCGCAGCAACAACAGCAACAAAAGCAGCAGCAGCAGCAGCAGCAACAACAGCAGCAGCAGCAGCAGCAGCAACAGCAACAACAGCAGAGAGCTGCACCCGCAAGGCCGGCTCCGCCGCCGCCGCCTCAATCTGTCCCACGAATGCAGTCATCGCCGCCCCCCCAAATGCAGCAGGCGCCGCCTCCGGCCGTTCGACAAGCCCCGACCCCGCCAGCAGCGCGCCAGCAAGCGCCGAGTGGCCCGCCGCCGGCTTTTCGGCAGCAGCAGGCGCCCAGCGGCCCGCCTTCAGGTCCGCCGACAGGATGGCGGCAGCAGCAACCCGGCGGCCCCGGCACACCGCCAGCGGCTGTCCAGCAGCAACAACAACAGAAGCAGCAGCAACAACAACAACAGCAACAGCAACAGTACCGCGGACCAGGTGCTCCGCCCGCGGCACTGCAACAGCGGGGACCGGGAGGCCCGTCGCAACAGGGTGCGCCCGCGATCGGCAGCTCACCGCGCAATCTTCAGCAGGGCATTCAGCCGGGTCCGGGACAGCGGCAATTCGGCGGGCGCACGCTGAGCCGGCATCCAGGTTTGCCCGGCGGCGCTGCGGCCGGCGCGCAGTCGCAGGCAGGACCTCCGGCGGGCGCCTTCGGACCCGGCACGCGCGGCCAGTTCCGCGGACAAACGCAAGCCGGACAGTGGCGCGCTTTGCGCAACCAGCAGTTCACCAATCCGGCCGTGCTCGGGCAGCGTCAATGGCTGGCCAATACGACCTTCCGCGGCCGCTACGCGGCGATCGCCCCCCGCTGGACGCAGCAGCAGTGGCAACAGCGGCGGTTCTGGCGCGGGCGCGTGCTCGGCTGGTATGGCCGAACGTTCTGGCCCTATGCCTATTACGACACGTTCGACTACGTGTTCTGGCCGTATGCGTATGACCTGTTCTGGCCCTACGCCTACGACGATCTCTACTTCGGAATCTTCGGCCCCTATGCCTATGGTCCGCCGGCCTATGCGCCGGATCCGGGCCCCGGCCCCGATTACGATCGCGAGCCCACGGGCAGCATCTGCGCCGACCCGGCGACGAACCTCGCCAACATTCCGATCCAGCGCATCGCGGAGACGGTCAAACCCACCGGCCGACAGGCGGCGGCGCTCGATGACTTGGCGCGCGCCACGGCGCGGGCGGTGCAGATCCTGCAGGCCGCCTGCCCCACACGGCTGCCGAGCACCCCGACGGGGCGCCTTGCAGCCATGCAGAGCCGGCTCGAAGCCATGCTGCGCGCGGTCGAGACCATCGCGCCTGCGATGGAGGCGTTCTACCGCTCGCTCAACGATGAGCAGCGGGCGCAATTCGACAGCCTCGATCAGGAACGCGATGCCGACGCTCAGCGCCCGCCGAGCGATCTGGCGGAGGTGTGCGACGGCCGCCGTACGGGAATCGCCTTGCCGCTCGACCGCATCGAGGAGGAGGTTCGGCCGAATCCCAGGCAACTTGCTGCGCTCGACAACCTGGCCCGCGCCTCGGCCCGCGCCGGCGAAATTTTGCAGACCAACTGCCCCGCCGAGACGGCGCTCACGCCGGTCGGCCGCCTCGATGCCATGCGGCAACGCCTCACCGCCATGCTCGATGCGGTGATCGTGGTGCGGCCGGCGCTCGAGGCGTTCTACAACTCGCTCGATTACGAACAGCGGGCGCGTTTCAACGTGATCGGTGCGCAGGAAGGCTGAACAACCCTGCGCAGGACGACAGAGGCGGCTGTAAGGCCGCCCCTTCGTTTCGGAATGTGATGCTCGATCATTCCGCGGCGATGCGGGCCTCGGGCGCCGCGGCGCGCACGTCGGGATCGACGTGCGGTTCGAATTTGACGAAGTTCTCCTGGAACATGCGCACGAGCTTGCGTGCGGTCTGATCAAACTCGGCTTTGTCCTTCCAGGTCTTCATCGGATAGAGCAGGTGCGGCTCGATGCCCGGCACCGAGGTCGGCACCGCGAAGCCGAAGTACGGATCGGTGCGGTAGTTGGCCGTGCGCAGGCTTCCGTCGAGCGCGCCGGTGACCAGCGCGCGCGTGACCTTGATCGGCATGCGGCGGCCGACGCCATAGACGCCGCCGGTCCAGCCGGAATTCACAAGCCAGCAGTCCACCTTGTGCGCGGCAATGTAATCGCGCAGCAGGGCGCCGTATTCCGCGGGCGGCCGCGGCAGGAACGGCGCACCGAAGCAGGTGGAAAACTCCGGTTGAACCCCGACAAGCCCCTTCTCGGTGCCCGCCACCTTGGCGGTGTAACCGGAGAGGAAATGGTACATGGCCTGCGCCGGGGTGAGCTTGGCGATCGGCGGCATCACGCCGTAGGCGTCGGCGGTGAGAAAAATGATGTTTTTCGGGTGACCGGCGCGACCCGAGCGCGAGGCGTTGGGGATGAAATCAAGCGGGTATGCCGAGCGCGTGTTCTCGGTCTTGCTGTCGTCGTTGTAGTCGGGGATGCGCGTGAGCGGGTCGAACACCACGTTCTCCAACACCGCGCCGAAGCGATTGGTCGCCTCCCAAATCTGCGGTTCGGCCTCCTGCGAGAGCTTTATGCACTTGGCGTAGCAGCCGCCCTCGAAGTTGAAAGTGCCGTCGGGACCCCAGCCGTGCTCGTCGTCGCCGATCAGGATGCGATTGGGATCGGCGGACAGCGTGGTCTTGCCGGTGCCCGACAGCCCGAAGAACAGGGCCACGTCGCCGTCCTTGCCGACGTTGGCCGAGCAGTGCATGGGCATCACCCCCTGCGCCGGCAGATAGAAATTCAGCGTGGTGAACACCGCCTTCTTCATCTCGCCGGCATAGGATGAATTGCCGATCAGGATGATCTTGCGGGAAAAATCGATGGCGATCACCGTCTCCGTGCGTACGCCGTGACGCTTGGGATCGGCCTTGAAGCTCGGCAGATCGACGATGGTGAGATCGGGTACGAAGGATTCCAGCTCCACCTCGTCCGGCCGGATCAGCAACTGGCGGATGAACAGCGAGTGCCAGGCCAGCTCCGTGAATATGCGCGTCCTGATGCGATATTTGGGATTGGCGCCGCCGAAAAGGTCCTGGGCGTAGAGCTGCTTGCCGCGCGCGTGCGCGATGAAGTCGCGATAGAGCAACTCGAACTGTTCGGGCGTGAGCTTGCGATTGCCCTCCCACCACATGGTCTTTTCGGTGAGCGCGTCGCAGACGGTGAACTTGTCCTTAGGGCTGCGGCCGGTGTGAACGCCGGTTTCAGCGCACAGCGCACCGCCATGCACGATGGTCGCTTCGCCGTTGCGAATGGCGTGCTCGTAGAGCGCTGGCGGGGTGAGATTCCAGTGAACGGCGGCGAGATCAGAAAAGCCGAACTTCTCAGCACCATAGGTGCTGTTGCGAAAACCCGTTTCTTGCACCTCACTCCTCCCTGAACGCTTCCGGCCGTTGGCCGGCCGGAACCTCCCGAACGGGGGGCGTTAATCCTGGCTTTCGAGAAACCATAGCACTCGACGAAACCGGGGGCGACCTATAGTCGGGTTCAGCCGCCCTGCCAAGACCCGGAAACCCGGCCAAGCAATCGAATCCGACATTGTTTCGGCGGCCACAGTTAATGCCGGTCCGATCGCCCTGCAATACAGGGAGCCATGCAATTTACGTAGATTACCGGTGACTCATTCAGCCCCGTTGCGGTTAAAGCCGGCGCGCTACGCCATTGCAAATACGTCATTGCAACATTGTGGGACGAATGCGGCGTTGCGCCGCTGAGACGTCCAGACACACCGAAACACAACGGAAGCAACACGACGGAAGCCCGCCTCGCAGAGGCCCCGCCTCAGCGGGCGCGCGCTTGCTCGGCCAAGGCACGGAGCACCTGCCGCAGCGCTCCAGGCTCGGCCACGCGCCGCGGGAAGGCGAGCCGCAATCCGGTCCGATCGCGCTGGAGATCGAGCCCCTCGGGATCGCAGCCGACGCAGCGCCAGTTGCCGTCGGGGGCGCCGAGCAGTCTGGTGGCGTAGAGCCGGCAGGTGTCGGCGTGATCCTGGTTCATGTGCGCAATCACTTCCGGCTCGGCCTTCAACAAGGGCTCGGCGCCGGTCAGATCGGTGTGCAGATCGGCGGGTTTTAGGTCCACGATGCGGCCGAAGCCGGCCACCAGATGCGCGCCCTTGAGCTCGATGCGATAGAACGAAAAATCGCCGAAGCCGGCGAACATCTCGGCCTCCGGCTGGCGCGCGAGATAACGACGGCGTGACGCCTCGTCGGTCGCGGGGATGGCCGTACCCATCAGCATCACCCGGGCGCCCTCGAGCGGGTCGCCGGCCTTGCGTTCGTCGAGCATCAGCGAGACGCGCGGGTCGGCCATGATGTTCTTGGTGTGAACCGCAAGCCGCGAAATGAGCAACAACGGCGCGCCGTCGGCTGCGGTGGCCACATTGACCAAGGAGCAATAGGGATCGCCCGAGCCGGCCAACAGCGTTGCCAACGCTCCGGTGCGGGCCTCGCGGAGGAGCTTCTTGGCGACGAATTTCGCATCGAAATCGGAGCTCGGCTGCATTTGCGCTGCCCTCGTCGGCACTTGCGGCGCGCCGCGAAAATTCGCAGGTCCGCTGCCCTTGCCGCAAGGCCCCCAAAGCGCCACATAGAATACGAGACGGGGCCATTTTTCATGATCGGCAAAGGGCTGACAAATCACGTCTTTGTCGAAAGGCGGTCACATTTCGGCCCCGCTTTTTGGGCTTCAAATTCGACGGATTGAACCGTTAGCGGAACCGGGCACATGCCGACCATCGCTCTCGTCGACGACGATCGCAATATCCTCACATCGGTATCCATCGCACTCGAAGCGGAGGGCTACCGCATCATGACCTACACCGACGGCGCCTCGGCGCTCGAAGGCTTCAAGACCTCGCCGCCGGATCTCGCCATCCTCGACATCAAGATGCCGCGCATGGACGGCATGGAGCTGCTGCGCCGGCTGCGACAGAAATCCGACGTGCCGGTGATCTTCCTCACTTCCAAGGACGAAGAGATCGACGAGCTGTTCGGGCTGAAGATGGGAGCCGACGACTTCATCCGCAAGCCATTCTCCCAGCGGCTTCTGGTCGAGCGGGTGAAGTCGGTGCTGCGGCGCTCGACGCCCAAGGACGCCGCCCAGGCCAAGGAGCCCGACGCCAAGGCGATCGAGCGCGGGCCGCTGCGCATGGATCCCGAGCGCCACACCTGCACGTGGAAAGGCCAGCCGGTGACGCTGACCGTCACCGAATTCCTCATCCTGCAGGCGCTCGCTTCGCGGGCCGGGGTGGTGAAGAGCCGCAATGCGTTGATGGACGCCGCCTACGACGATCAGGTCTATGTCGACGACCGCACCATCGACAGCCACATCAAGCGGCTGCGCAAGAAATTCAAGGCGGTGGACAGCGAATTCGACATGATCGAGACGCTCTACGGCGTCGGTTACCGCTTCAAGGAGCTGTGACAAGTCCGGCGGTCTCGCGCTAAAATGCCGGACGCCCCGAACGCGTGACGGGCAAGGCAACAGCCGGCGATCAGGTGCTTGATCGAGCTACGAAGATTCGGTCGCAGGCCGTCGAGACGATAAGTCCCGACGAAGAGATGCCGCGCGTCGCGGGCCACCGGCGCACGAGCCAACCGGAGCCACCGGTCCGCGAGCCCGGCGAAGAGGGATTCGCAGCCAAGCTGCGGCGCGCGTGGCGCTTCTCCGGCGGCATCGTCTTTTCCAGCCTGACGCGGCGCATCGTCATCGTCATGGTGGCCGGCCTGGTGCTGCTCGTGGTCGGCATTCTGCAGCTTTCGCAGTTCCGCGCCGGGCTGATCGACGCGCGCGTGCAGAGCCTCGAGGTGCAGGGCGAAATCATCGCCAATGCGATCGCCAGCGCCGCGGCCGCCGACAGCGACTACACCTTCTTCGACCTGGAACGGCCGCTGGAGCTGCAGCCGGGCGAGACCTTCTCGCCGCAGGACGACGGCATGGCCGGCTACCAGTTCTCGATCAATCCGGAACGGGTCGGCCGGGTGCTGCACCAGCTCATTTCGCCGACCAAGACGCGCGCGCGCATCTATGACCGCAACGGCTCGCTGATCCTCGACAGCCGCGACATCTTCCAGCGCGGTGAAATCCTGCGCCTCGACCTCGGGCCGCCCACCGGCAAGAAGCCGAATGTCTTCAAGCGGACGTGGGAAGCCTTCAAGACCTGGCTGAACCGCGGCGACCTGCCGCTCTACCGCGACCTGCCGCCGAGCGCAGGCAAGGATTACCCGGAAGTGGCGGCCGCGCTTGCCGGGGTACGCGCGAGCAGCATGGTGCGCGTCGACGAGCACGGCGAGGTGATCGTGTCGGTGGCGGTGCCGGTGCGCAGCTTCCACGAGGTGCGCGGCGCGCTCTTGCTCTCCACCCGCGGCGGCGACATCAACGAGGCGGTGGAGAAGGAACGGCTGGCGATCATCAAAGTGTTCCTGATTGCCACCGGCGTCATGGTACTGGTGTCGGTGCTGCTGGCCGGAACCATCGCCGGCCCGATGCGCAAGCTTGCCGACAGCGCCGAGCGGGTACGGCGGCGCATCCGTTCGCGGGTGGAGATCCCGGATTATACCGCACGGCGCGACGAAATCGGGCATTTGTCGGGGGCGCTGCGCGAGATGACCGACGCGCTCTACCGCCGCATCGAGGCGATCGAGAGCTTTGCCGCCGACGTGGCGCACGAGTTGAAAAATCCGCTCACCTCGCTGCGCTCGGCGGTGGAAACGCTGCCGCTCGCCAAGACCCCGGAGGCGCGCGCCCGGCTGCTCGCGGTGATCAATCACGACGTGCAGCGGCTGGACCGGTTGATCTCGGATATTTCCGACGCCAGCCGCCTCGACGCCGAGCTGCAACGTTACGAAATGGAGCCGGTGGATCTCACCAAACTGCTGACCACCGTGGTCACGGTGCAGAACGAAATCCGCGCCGAGGAGGGAGTGAAGGTGACGCTCGCCTTCGAAGGCGGCTCGCCTGAGGCGTTCACGGTGCCGGGCAACGATTCGCGCATCGGGCAGGTGATCAACAACCTGCTCGATAACGCCCGCTCGTTCTCGCCCGCCGGCGGCACGGTGCGCGTCACTTGCCGCCGGCTCAAGGATCAGGTGGAGATCATCGTCGACGACGACGGTCCGGGCATTCGCCCCGACGCGCTGGAGAAGATTTTCGAGCGGTTCTACACCGACCGGCCGCATCAGGGGTTTGGGCAGAATTCCGGGCTCGGACTCTCGATCTCCAAGCAGATCGTCGAGGCGCACGGCGGCCGGATGTGGGCGGAGAACCGCTACGGCGTGGCTCCCGCCGACGACGCGGCGCGGCCGGTGCTCGGGGCGCGCTTCGTGGTCCGATTGCCGGCGCTCTGAGCCGGCAGCCCGGACGTTCCCGAACAAGGGGCGATCTATGTTGCGCCGCGCTGCGCGTGCCATCGTCCGCCGGCCAATGCGCTGACCAGCGCAACGCTGCCGACGATCCCGGCCAACGCGGCGAAATAGCCGTAGCGGTAGTCGGACGCCACGCCGACTACGGCGTAGGTCGCCACATACACGGCCGCCGATCCGCACAATCCGATGATAAAGGCGCCGATCGGGGAGGCGCGCCGGCGCCAAGCGAGCGCACACAAGGCCGCGCACAACACAAGCCACGTCGCAGGCTTGAACAGCCAGGTCGGCCGCAGCCGCGCCTCGATCGCCAGCAGCGTTTGCACCGTCGCGCGGTCCGCGAACGCCGGTTGCTCGGGGCGCTCGACATCTTGCGTCCACATCACGAGGTTCGTGCCGGTCAAAAAGTTCGTCATGAAGGCGGCGCGGTGCCGCGCATAGGCGCCGGGGTGTTTTAGGACCGCGCGGCCCCAGGCCGCGAGCATTGCCGGGGTGCCGAAAATCTTCTCGCCTTCGAGACGCTGCATCACGAAGCGGCAGGGCTCGATGTACCAGTAGATGTCCCACTTGTCGGGCTGATAGCAGCCGGAAACGAGCAACTCGTGCTCGCGCGCGGTCCATTGCAAGGGGAACTGGTTTTCGCCGGCGAAATGGCTAATGCCGCCGAGATCGAATACGAACAGACCATGCAGCGGATGCTGCCGCGTCGCGCCGAGCAGGACATAATAGACGAGCGGCACCAGGGCGACGAATACGACCAAGGCCGGCAGGTATGAGAGCAGCGCGCGCTTGAGCGACCAGTGCGCCGGCCACAGCACATAGGCGGCGAGCAGCGGAGCGGCGGGAGCGGCGTTCGGGCGCAACAGCACGCCGAACATGATGAGCGCGATTGCCAGGCCCTGGACGGTGCGCGCGACAAGCTTGCGCGTGTCGAGGTCGAATACGAGCGCGGCGGCGAGCAGCCAGACCGCGGCGAACAGAACATCGCGCCAGATGATGCCCACGAGCAGGAACGCCGGCGGCGACAAAGCCAGAAACGGAAGCGCAAGCGCAACGGCGGAATAGCGGGCAAGCGTCAAGCCGATCAGGGTGAAGGCGAGCCAGTAGAGCGCGGCAGTGAGCGAGAACATGCTGGCCGGTCCCGGCGCGAGCGGATCGATCAGCGCCCACAGCACGGTCATGGCCGGCGACTGCCAATCGCCCAAAAACTTCTTGCCGATGTCGGTGTACATGTAGCGGGCGTCGAGCGTCATGATGCCCGGGCAGAAAACGAGAATGGTCAGCGCGAAGCCGAGCAGATTGAGCGCCAAGACAGCGAGCGCGCGCCGCCGCATGCGGCCAGGCGGGCCGGACTCAGGCGCGGACGGCATAGACGTCCCCGGAATTGGCTTCGTGCGGCAGCGCGGTCAGCCAGCGCGTGATGCCCGCGCAATCGAGCCAGTCGGCGTGAACGAAGGTCTGACTTTCGCCGAGAGCGGCGTTAAATCGCGCCAACCCGAGCGCGGCGCAACGCTCCACGCAGGCGAGCGCCACCGCGCGCTGAATGGTGGTGAACTCGAACGAGAGCGCGGCCACGGGGCGGTGCAGCCCGGCCAGCGCCTTGGCTTCAAAACCCTCGACATCGAGCTTGATGAAGGCAGGGAGGCCGAATTCGCCGATCAGCGCATCGAGCGTGGTGACCGGCACGCGGATCGACCGACTCCAGGTCTCGCGCTCCCAGCCGCGTGCGCCGCGGGCCGATTGCACGAAGTCGCGCGAGGCGGTGGAGACGGTAGGATTATCCACATTGACCATGAGATCGATCGTTCCGGCGGCGGCACCGACCGCCGTCTGCCGAATCGCCACTTGGCCGTCGCGCGCGTAGATCAGCCGGAGCAACCGCGCGAACGCCGGCTGCGGCTCGACGGCAATGACCCGCGCGCCGAGCCGGCGAAAGGCGGCGATGCGGTCGCCGACATGGGCGCCGATGTCGAACACGAGGTCGCCGGGCTTGACGAAACGGCGGTACAGCTCGTCCATGGCGCGCGCGCGGGCGCGGTCGCCGTAATAGATCCGCAAGGATCGGAGGAGGGCGCGGGCCGTGCGCAGGGCCTCAAACATGGCCTTCGGTCAGGCCGTGCGCGGCTTTGCGGCGGCGACCACGGCCGGAACCGCGAGCGCCGAGAGCATCGGCGGCGGCGCGGTTTCCTCGGGCAGACGGCCGATGCCGACGCGGACAAAACAGCTTCCCACCGCCGGTGACGCGGTGAACACGGCAAGCGGGATCGACAAGGCAAGCCCGCCGGCGACGAGAAGGGCGACAGGAATCGCCCACGGATGGGTTGCGGCGAGCGCAATAATCGCCGCCCACCCGAGCAAGGTGTGCGGCCAGAAATTTTGCGCGGCGAGCGCCCACGGCAGGCGATGATCGTCGCGCACCTGCCCGATCCAGCCGATGCTGCGACCGAACAGGAGACCGATCAGGAACATCGTGTGCCCGAACCACATGATCGGGACGAGCAGCAGGTTGAACAGCGTCGCGATCGCGATATTGGCGATGAACAACGGCGCGCCGCCGAAGGCGCGGCGCTCGGCGGGCCTGAGCAGCACATCGAGGGCGGTCGCAAACACCGGCGCAAACCACATCAGATAAACCAAGATCACCACCCACAGGCCGGCCGACCCATGGATCACGTCGGCCGGTTTGGCCGCCAGCGCCGTGCCGAGCGTGCCGAATACCAGAAGCCCGATCCAGGCGGGCGAGCCGAGAAACATCAGGATCGCGAAGATGAGCTGATAGCGGCTCACCGGCTTCAGCCCGGGCAGGCCGAGGAAACCCCAATACTGCATGTTGCCCTGGCACCAACGCAGATCGCGACGGATGAATTCGACCAGGGTGGGCGGGTTCTCCTCCCAGCCGAGGTCCTCCTCGGCGAGCACGCGCACCTCGTAGCCGGCGCGGCGCATCAGCGTGGCCTCGACCTGGTCGTGGCTCAGCACGTGGCCGCCGAACGGCCCGGCGGCGGACAGCATCGGCAGCCGGCAATGGGCGATGAACGGCGCCAGGCGAATCACCGCGTTGTGGCCCCAGTAGGGACCGCAGTCGCCCTGCCACCAGGCGCTGCCGATGGTGTAGGAGCGCATGCTGAGCCGCATGCCGAACTGAAACAGCCGCGCGAAGGCGCTGGTGCTCGGCAGGCCGATCACCAGGCTTTGCAGAATGCCGAGCTTCGGCTCCGCCTGCATGATGCGCACGAGGCGCAGGATCGCCGCCCCCGGCATCAGGCTGTCGGTGTCGAGCACCACGGCGAGCTCGTGCTCATTGCCCCAGCGCTCGCAGAAGTCGCGGATGTTGCCGGCCTTGAATCCGGTGTTCTTCTCGCGCCGCCGGTAGGTGAGCGGGATGCGACCGCGCCAGCGTGCGGCGAGCGCGCCGAACTGCGCCGCCTCCGCCGCAGCGATATCCGGGTCGCCGGTGTCGCTCAG
>DATLYX010000076.1:0-99944 GCA_035574295.1 Xanthobacteraceae bacterium | reverse complement strand
GGGGCCTATGGCTACAATCCGGAAGGCGTGCGCATCGGGCAGGACGAAAGCCGCCATCGCCGCGCGGTGAAGGTGTGGGACCGCCGCGAATTTCGCGATCTCGACGACAAAGTGGAGCTCGGCACGCGCAACCTCAAGCTTGCGCTGCGCCGGCTGCGCAAATTCGCGCGCACCGGCGCGCCGGAGGAGCTCGACCTGCCGGAGACGATCAAGACCAGCGCGCACAAGGGCTACATCGACATCCTGATGCGGCCGGAGCGGCACAACGCGGTGAAGGTGCTGCTGTTCTTCGACGTGGGCGGCTCCATGGACTGGCACATCAAGGCGACGGAGGAGCTGTTTTCGGCCGCGCGCGCGGAATTCAAACACATGCAGCACTTCTACTTCCACAACTGCCTGTACGAGCGGGTATGGAAGGAAAACCGCCGGCGCTGGCAGGAGACCACGCCCACGTGGGAGGTGCTGCACACCTATCCGCACGACTTCAAGGTGATTTTCGTGGGCGATGCTGCGATGTCGCCCTACGAGATCGTGGCGCCGGGCGGCTCGGTGGAGCATTTCAACGAGGAGCCGGGCGCGGTGTGGATGGAGCGGGTGACGCGCACTTACCCCGCCTGCGTGTGGCTCAATCCTGTGCCGGAGCAGGAGTGGCCGCACACGCCCTCGATCGCGATGATACGGCAGCTCATGGCTGGGCGGATGTACCCCCTGACGCTCGACGGGCTCGACCGCGCGATGCGGGAGCTGGGGAGGTAGGCTACACTTGGTGCTTATTGAGAACCGGGGCCGCAAACATGAACTATTATCTTGACCTCTTTACACCCGAAACATGGACTGCATTTAGAGCGCACGGGGCAAAGATCAGCGGGTTTCGCGAGCGTCAGCGGAAGACAGCGGAACGCATAGTGCCGGGCGACAAGTTTCTCTGTTACTTGGTGAAGCTTTCTCGCTGGTGTGGATTTTTGGAGGTGAAATCGGGGATGTTTGTGGACTCATTGGAGCCGAAATGGGATTCCGAATATGGGTTCCAAAATCAGACAGGCAAAAGGTATCTGATGAAATTTCGCATGAGCTGCAAGCGGCATTTCTTGATGCGCTGCCGTTGAATTATGACGATACGACATTAAAGACGGTCGAGCAGATTGATGTCATTTGGTTAAAAGGGAGGTCCATGTCACGCGCGTTCGAAGTGGAACATACCACTGCTATCTATTCTGGACTGTTGCGGATGGCTGATTTGCTTGCGCTACAGCCAAATATGGATATCCGCCTCCATATCGTCGCTCCAGCGGATAAGCGAGAGAAGGTCATGCGAGAAATTAAGCGGCCAGTTTTTTCGCTTTTGGATCGTGGTCCCCTCTATGAAAGTTGCTCTTATCTACCATACGAGGCGATCCAGGAAATCGCCCAAATGAGGTTTCTTGGGCATATGAATGATTCGATTATTGAGGAGTATGAGGAGTTTGCACAAGATGAATGATCACTCCAGCTCCACCCGCAGATTCCTCCCCACCGCGCTCGCTGCGCGACGCAACGTGGCGAGCGTCACCGAAGGATTGTTCGGATCGAGCAGGCGGTCGAGTTGGCGGCGGCTGGTTTTCATGCGTGCGGCCATCTCGGTCTTGGTCAGCCCCTGCTTGTTCATGGCGACCCTGATCTGGTCGGCGATGATCTGTTTGATGGCCTCGTCCTCGGCCTCGGCGAGCAGGCTCTGTTTGGCAAGAAACGAATCGAAGGTTTCGCTGCGATCAATGTAGCCTTTTTTCTTCTTCCGCTTTTTCATGCTTTGATCTCCTCTTTTCGCTTGACTGCGAGGTCTATGTCTCGGCGCGGCGTTCTTTGCGTCTTCTTCTCGAAACCGTGCAAGAGCACCATTTCTCCTCGGACGATGCAGAAGATCACCCGCGCGATGCGGCCGCCGGAAAGATCGCTGCGGACCTCCCATAGACCGTGCCCCAGCGGGCGGCAGTAGGGCATTCCGAGCGGCCAGCCGAACTCGACCTTCTGGATGTCGCGACCGATGATGCGGCGATCCTCCCTCGGAAGGTCGAGCAGCCAATCCCGGACCGGCCGAGCACCGCCAGGGGTGGCGTAGAACCGGGCAGCGATCTTCTTCGACCGGTCGATCATGCGACGGGATTGTGTCAAAAATGGCACATGAGCTCAATGGCAAGCAGTGCCGGAATAAAACAAGAGCAGGCTGGACAAAGGCGCGGAACGCGCCGTGCCCACCAAATCAATTCGGAAATTTCAGGGAGGGGTTGGCTTCGGAGCGAAGATGACGCGAGACATTGGCTGGCGGTGATCTTGAAAGTGTATCCCCGGTTTGTGATCCGTTTGTCGCATTTGCCATACGATCGCGCCGAGCCCCTAGGGTTTGGCCGCCGAATAATGGAGCAGGACGCCGGAGCTACATAAGCCGTCGGGTCGGCGTGGCAATGCCGGCGCCGGCGTCAACCAGGCGGCCATTGCGTACAGCGGAGAGGCAGCGGTGCGCGCCGTCTACGCTGATGCCGACCGCGCTCACACCCGCCCAGATGGGAGCGTTCGTTACGAGAACATCTTCCTCTGGGCGGCGGGACAGCGTCCATAACGGTACCTCGCCGTCGACGCACCGCCCGCATCGCGGGCTTCGCGCAGCGAAGCCCAACCTACGCCGCCTGGGCGGTGCCGGGTTTGGCTTCGGCAGAGGCGGCGGCCGTCGGCTCGCCCGCTGCGGCCGCGTCGCCGGCCGCCACCTGTCCCGCAGGCCGGTATTGCAGCGAGGCGAGCTCCTGCAACAGACGTGCGATGTCCTTGCGGCCGGCTTCCACCGCGGCTTCCGCCATGGTGCGCGCGATCTGCTCGCGCTGCAGCTTGGCGTTCAGCACCTCGATCTCGGTCTCGTTGGCCTGGCGGATGGACTTGATCTCGGCCTCCAGGAGCTGGATGCGCTCCTCCAGCGTCACGATCTGCTCCTGGGCGCGGTTGTAGGCGTTCTCGCGCGTGGCGGCCGCCTTGGTCGCGGCTTCGTACTGCTCCTGCAGCGTGGCGCGGGCGTGCTCGAGCTCGCGGATACGCGCGTTGCGCTCGGCCAGCGCCTCCTCGATCAGCCCGAGTTTTTCGCCTATCACCGCATGGGTGCGGGTGGAGTCGGCGAGCTTGCGGTCGAAGGCGCGGATTTCCTCGGCGCGCTCCATGAGACTCTGACGCGCCTCCTCCAGCATCTTTTCGGTGAGCGCGGCACGCGCCTGCAGGGTCTCGTAATTGCTCTTGTGCGAGGTGATCTCGGCCTGGTGCTTCTGCTTGGCGTCGTCGAGCTCGGTGATGAGGCGCTGGCGCTCGGCCTCGGCTTCGGCGAGCGCAGCCTCGGCCTTCTGCAGGCGGATCTGCGTGGCGGCGAGCGCCTTGTCGGTGTCGAGCAGGCGCTGCGAGACCTGCTGCAGCTCGGCAAAGGATTTGTCGAGCGACTTTTGGATCGTGGCGCGTTCCTTTTCGGCCACCTGCAGCTTCTGGCGCGTGGCCTCCACTTCGCTTTCGAGCTGCACGGTGCGCTTGTCGGCCGCGGTGATGCGTTCGCCGAGGCGGCGGTTCTCGTCACGCGCAAGCTGCAGGTCGGCGGTCTGCTGCTGGATGCGGCGCTGCAAATCCTGCACCTGGGTGCGGCGCGCGGCGAGCTCGGCCGACTGTTCGGCGCGGCCGGATTCGAGGGCGGCGAGTCTTTGCTGGGTGACGGTCGCGGCCTCGCGCAGGCGCGCGCATTCGCTCTCAAGCGTGGCGATCTTCTTCTCGGCGGCGGCAAGCTCCGAACGCAGATTGCTGTTGGAGATGCGCGTATTATTGAGCGAGCTTTGCAGGCTGATCTTCTCGCTCTTGGCCTCCTCCAGCGCGCGCAGTGTCTTGCCCACCGGCTCGATCAGCCGGCTGATGGAATTCTTTACCGCGTCGAGCTCATTGAGCTTGTGCTCAACATCAATCAAGAGGTTGCGGATGTTCTCGTTCTCCTCGCCGAGCTGGGCGGCGACCGGCAGAAACAGGTCGTTGTCGAGCTCAACCGTGGACTTGGGCTGCGGGTCGGTGCCTTCGGCTGCGGCGCTGGCGAGGATTTCGGCGGCGGCGACTTTTTCCGCGGAAGCGGCAGTCTCGCTGACGGTGGGAACACTCGGCTTGCGGCCGACGATTGCGCCAAGCTTGGTCATGAAACAATCCCCCGTGCCGATCCGCCCGGCAGCGGCGACGCCGAATCACTCGTATTAATACTAGCTTAACCTTGGAAACATCGATGGGGCGAGGGTTTATGCCGCATTTGGCCGCCCTCGCCCGCGCGGAATATTCGCGATTGTCGATCGAATTGTCAAAAAACTGACGCGACAGCGCGCAGTTTTGAGTAAGGGGCTCCACATACCATTGCGGGCACTTCGGGGGTGCAGAAAGGGCGCGTGAGGAGATTTGCGCCCGGAGACCACCATGCCGTTTGGGCAGGCCGAGAAGTCCTACATCAAGCAACGCCAGGCGCCGCGCCAGCGCGAGGAGCGCCGGGTGTGGATCGATCCCGGCACCGGCGTCGTGCAGGAATGCACGTTGTGGGATATTTCCGAGGCGGGCGTGCGCATTACGGTGGACTCGCCGCGCGAGGTGCCGTTCGAATTTGTCCTTCTGCTCTCGAAGGATGGAAAGACACGCCGCCGGTGCCGCGTGGTGTGGCGCTCCGAGGATCAGGTGGGGGCGCGCTTCCTTGCCCCCAACGGCTCGGCATAGGGTGCGGCGCCGGCCGTCTGCTTGTGCACGCTATCCCTCCAATCCACAAAAGCGCGACAGCGCGCAGGCAAGATCGAGCAGCGCCTCGTCGCCGCCGGCCCAACCGACGAACGACAATCCGATCGGACAGCCGGAAACTGTGCCGGCCGGGATCACAATCTGCGGCAGGCCGGACGCGCCGGCGATGCAAGTGAGTCGCATCACGCGCACACGGAACGTTTCAAGCGCCTCGGCGGGCGTGTCGATGTGCGGCGCAATGCACGGGGCGGGCGGCAAGGCGAGCACGGTGCCGCGCGGAATGAGGCCGCGGATGTGTGTGCGCGCGCGCTCGATGATGCGACGGGACGCTGCGGCGTCGGCTTCGGTCACCGTGGCGGCAAACGCCATGCGCTCCTTGATGCCGGGACCGAGCTGCGGCTTTACGCGCGCAATGAAATCGCCGAACGTCGCCCACGTCTCATGCGCCTGAACGATGCGAAAGGCTTCGCGCCAGGCGTCGAACCCGTCGGGCGCCACGCGCACGGATTCAGTCTTGGGCAGAACGGACGATGCCCGCTGAAGGACGGTTTTGAGCAGAGTCGCCACTTCCGCGTCGGCTTGCTCGAACGCATCAGTCGCGATCAAAAGCCGCTCGATCGGCGCCGACGCGCGTGCCCCGGCGTCGAGAAGCACGGCGCCGACCCGGCGAAAGACGCCGGGGCTCGCGGCAAACCAGCCGGGCACGTCGAAGGACGGCGCCATGGGCATGACGCCGGCAAGGTCGAGCCGGCCGTGCGTGGGCCGAATGCCGTAGATGCCGCAGAACGACGCCGGAACGCGCACGGAGCCGCCGGTGTCGCTGCCGAGCGCAAAGTCGCAAACGCCGGCGGCGGTAGCGGCGGCGGAGCCGGATGAGGACCCGCCCGGCAGCCGCCTCGGCGCGCGCAGGTTCGGCGGCGTGCCATAGTGGGCATTGGCGCCGCTCACGCTGTAGAAGAATTCATCGCAGATCGTCTTGCCGACGATGGTGGCGCCGGCATCGAGCAGACGCTGCACCAGCGCAGCATGCGTTGCCGCAGGCTTCTGCACAGCAAGCCATGCCGGGCTGCCGCCGCCGGTGCGGGAGCCCGCAATGTCGTACATGTCCTTCACCGCGCAGGTGAGACCGGCAAGCTGTCCGTCGTGCGCCCCCGCGATCGGCGTCTCAATGTTGTGCGGGACGAAGTAGCCGCTCACGCGCAATAGTCCTTGCAAATCTTTTCCGAGAACCTGTTTTCACTTTTCGGCATCATGTTCTGCCCTTCTGCGTGTCGAGATACCAGTCGAGAATCTTCTCGCCGGTCCAGCAGGCGACGCCGGGACGGGAGAGGATTTCCTTGAACGTGCGCTCCACATAACCGATGCGGTGCGCGACACCGGAAATGTAAGGGTGCACGGAGATCGACATAATCTTCGCGCGCTCGGCGGACTCCTTGTAGAGCCATTCGAAGGCGTCAATGCTGCGCCGGTACATCTGATCGGAGGTATGGCCCTGCAGCATCATCATCACGATGTCGTGCTGCTCGAAATTGTAGGGCAGCGCCACCATGGGTTTGTGTCTGGTCTTCAACGTCACCGGCTCGTCGTCGAGGGCCCAGTCGCCGATGTATTCGATGCCGGCCTCCGACAAATAATCGACGGTATCATAGGTCTGGGTCAGGCCGGGGCCGAACCAGCCGCGTGGCCGGCGGCCCCAGAATTTGCTGATGACATCCATGGTCTTGAAAATGACGGCGCGCTCATCGTCGAGCTTGTGCATGGGGATCTGTTCGAAGCTGTGCGCGTTGATCTCCCAGCCGGCGTCGGCCACGGCGCGGATCACTTCCGGATAGGTCTCGCAGGTGCGGGCGTTGATCGTCACGGTGGGCGTCACGTTGAGCGCCTGGAACAGGCGCCGGATGCGCCAGAAGGCCACCCGCATGCCGTATTCGTGCCAGCTCCAGTTGGGATGGTCCGGCAGCATGGGCGCGCCTTGCGGCGGGGTGATCACCGTGCGTGCCATGGGTCGCGAAATATCCCAGTGTTCGAGCGAGAACACGGGCCAGACGATGAGTCTGAGCCCGTCGGGCAGCTTCAGGGGCGGGCGGCGCTCGATGCCCGAATAGGGCAGGCGTTCGTGCGGCAGCATGCTGCAAATCCTCGTTGTGACGACGCCAAAGTGTCGCGGCGGCGGCGCGGTGTCAAACCGGCCAAGACTTTGGAAAACGCCGGGCGGAGTGCTAACCTTGCGGCCAACCAAATGGGAGGATCGCCATGACGCCGAAGGATTCGACAAGGCGGAGTTTCTTGTGGCTGTCGGCCGCCCTCGCGGGTGGCCTCCTGACGGCGCCGGCTGTGCAGGCGCAGGATTACCCGAACCGCCCGGTCAAAATCATCGTGCCGTTCCCGGCCGGCGGCACCGCAGACGCCATGCCGCGCGTGGTAGCCGACTGGCTGTCGCGCAAATGGGGCCAGTCGATCGTGATCGAAAACAGAAGCGGCGCGGGCGGCAATGTGGGCGCGGAAGCCGCGGCAAAATCCGATCCGGACGGCTACACGCTGCTTTCGGCGCCGCCGCCGCCGCTGGTGATCAATCACAATCTTTACCCCAAGCTCGGGTTCAATCCGCTCGATTTCGTGCCGATCGTCATCATGGGCCGTGTGCCGAACGCGCTCCTGGTCAATCCCAATAACGTGAAGGCCAACAGCGTGCCGGAATTCATTGCGGCGGCCAAAGCGCGGGGGGATAAGCCCTACACATCAGCCACGCAGGGCAACGGAACCACGTCGCACCTGACCTCGGAAATGTTCCGGATGATGGCCGGGATCAAGCTGCAGCACGTGCCCTATCGCGGCACGGCGCCGGCGCTGAACGATCTCGTGGCGGGCACCTGCGACATCATGTTCGACAATCTCGGCGTCTCGCTGCAACAGGTGAAGGCCGGAAAGCTGAAGCTGCTGGGCGTGGCTTCGGCCAAGCGGCTCGTCTCGCTGCCCAACGTGCCGGCGATTGCAGAGACGCTGCCGGGGTTCGAGGCCTGGGCCTGGTTCGCGATCGTGGCGCCGCCGAAAACGCCGCGGGCGATCGTGGCGAAAATCAACGCGGACGTGAACGAGGCGCTGCGCGATCCGACAGTGCGCAAGCGCTTCGAAGAAGGTTTTTCCGCCGAGATCGTCGGCGGCACACCTGAAGCCACGGCCGCATATTTCCGCCAGGAAGTCGACCGCTGGCATAACATCATCAAGACCGCGGGCGTGAAACTCGAATAGCGCGAGCGGCGCCGCGTCGTTTCGCGGGGGCATGTTGCCGGCTTCGCGCGGGCAAATCCGCTGCCGGAAGTGAGGGGTAGAAAAAGCTCGCGGTCGGCACTTGGTTGGTGACCTTGCGGCGCGCTATGAAAGCGCGCCGCAATGCCCGAATCCCGTCAGCCTACGGACCCGAAACCCGCGCTCAGGCGGTTGCCCTCGTTCGCCTATTACTGGTGCGCGCGCACGGCAACGAACGGCGCCTACCAAATGCAGGTCGTAGCCATCGGATGGCAGGTGTACGACCTGACCAACGATCCCTTCGACCTGGGGCTCGTCGGGCTGGCGCAGTTCCTCCCGATCCTTTTGTTCTCGCTCGCCATCGGGCAGGTGGCGGATCGCTACGACCGGCGGGCGGTGGTGCGAATCTGTCAAATCGTCAAGATGCTTGCGGCGGTTGCGCTGGCGGCCAGTACTTTCGGCGGCTGGCTCGGACGCGATGCGATCCTCGCCATCCTGTTCGTGACGGGGGTGGCGCGCGCGTTCGACACGCCGACCATGCATGCGCTGGTGCCGGGGCTCGTGCCGCCGCAGCTGTTGCCGCGCGCCATTGCGGCCGCCGCCACCGCGACGCAGACCGCGGTCATCTGCGGACCGGCGATCGGCGGGGCGATCTACTATGTCGCCGGACCGGTGGGGGTATACGCGACCTGTGCCGCGACCTTCTTCGCAGCCGCCGTGCTGCTCGGTTTGCTGCGGCTCAAACCTGCAGCGCAGGATCGCAGGCCGGTCACGTTCAAGACGCTGCTTGCGGGGTTCGACTACATCCGCAGCCGCCCGATTCTGCTCGGGGCGCTGTCGCTCGATCTCTTGACCGTGCTGTTCGGCAGCGTGGCGGCGCTGCTGCCGATCTTTGCACGTGACGTGCTGCAGGCCGGCGAAAGCGGGCCGCTCGTGCTCGGCATGCTGCGATCGGCGCCGGCGGTCGGGGCGCTCGCCATGTCGGCGACGCTCTCCTGGTTCTCGCTCGATCGCCATGTGGGTCGAACCCTGTTTCTGTCGGTCGCGGTGTACGGCGGCAGCGTCGTGGTGTTCGCGATGTCGAGCTGGCTCGTGCTGTCGCTCGTTGTGCTTGCGATCTACGGCGCGGCCGACGCAATCAGCGTGGTGATCCGCCATTCGCTCGTGCAACTGCACACGCCGAATGAAATGCTCGGTCGGGTGATGGCGATCAATTCGCTGTTCACCGGCAGCTCCGGCACGCTCGGGGAGTTTCGCGCCGGCACGGTTGCGGCGCTTGCGGGGGGTGTCCCTGCGGCGTTGATCGGCGGCGTCGGCGCGCTTGCGGTAGCGCTGTTGTGGGTGCGGCTGTTTCCCGCGCTCTACCGCGTGGACACGCTGCCGGAAAAACGCGGCTGAGGTGCGGTGCCGCTGACTCCGCCGCGCGGCGGGTTTATCATCCCTTGGCGCCTTGCCGATCCAATGGGGAGATCAATCGATGAGGTACAGGAAACTTGCGCGATCGTGGATCGCAGCCGCCCTCGTTTGCGCCAGCGGGGCGGCGTGGTCGCAGGCCTATCCGACGCGGCCGATCACGCTGGTGGTGCCGCTGCCGGCCGGCGGCACGGCCGACGTCCTGGCGCGGATCGCTGCGGAGCAGATGCGCAACGGCCTCGGTCAGCCGGTGGTGGTGGAGAACCGGCCCGGAGGCGCGGGCGGACTGGTGGGGGCGGAGTCGGTGTTCAAGGCGCCGCCCGACGGCTACACGCTGCTCTGCGCCCCGCAGCTCACGTTCAGCATCGCCAACGTGCTCAACCCGAAGCTTGCGTTCGACACCCGCGCCTTCGAGCCGGTCAGCGTGCTTGCCGCTTATCCGGCGATCCTGCTCGCCAAGCCGGAGCTTCCGGTTGCCAACACCGCGGCGCTGATCGCTCATGCCAAAGCCAATCCGGGCAAGCTCAACTACGGTTCGCAGGGCAAAGGCCAGATCGGCCATTTGTTCATGGAACAGCTCATGCACATGGCGAAGGTGGAAATGGTGCATGTGCCGTTCCGCGGCAGCGCGCCAGCGATCACCGCGCTGGTCTCGGGCCAGATCGACCTCCTGCCCGATCTGTTGCCGGTGACCAAGGGACTGATCGAGAGCGGAAAGCTCAAGCTCCTGGCAACCGGGGGAACACAGCGGTTGAAAGCGTTTCCCAATGTGCCGACGGTCGCCGAGACGCTGCCCGGTTTCGAAGCCGATACCTGGATGGGCATCGTCGCGCCGCCGGGCACGCCAAAAGACATCACGCGTAAGATTTCCGATGCGATCGGCAAAGCGTTCCGGACACCGGAGGTCAATGCGCGGATTGCCGCGCTGCACGTGGATCCGCTCGGCACGACGCCGGAAGGTATGGCGGAGCTGATCCGCAGGAGCGCAGCCCGTTGGACGCCGCTGATCGAGGCCGCCAAGATCAAGTTCGAGTGATCGGTCGGGGGCGTGGGCGCCGCTTTGCGTCAGGCGCTATCGTGGCGGTCGTGGTCCGGCCGGTGCGCGGCCTCGTCATAACCGTGCCGGCTGCTGTAGAACACCAGCGCCATAAGGCCGCAGCCGATCAATACGGAAAACAGGATGCCCAGCGCCATGGCCAGATAAAGCTCCCACGGCATGTCGGGACCTTCGAGCGCAAAGCTGCTCGCGGCGTACCAAATCGAGAGCACGAGCAGGACGAGCAGGGGTGCGATCAACAGAACCTTGCGCATCAACGAAATATGGTCAAATCAATCGCGATCACCAATGCGCGACGGTCTGCGCAGCGGAGATGCCAGCCATGACCCCGGATACCACCTATTCGTTCAAGGCGTCGGCGCTGGGTTCGCCCTGGGAATTCCAGCTCACGGCGGATGGAATCTTGTGGCGCGTGGGGATGCACGGAGGGCTCATCCGCTACGACCAGATCAATCGCGTGCGGCTGTCGTTTCGGCCTGTGACCATGCAGAGCTACCGGTTCCAGACCGAGATCTGGTCGGACAAGATGCCGCGCCTGCACATCGCCTCCACCACCTGGCAGGGGATCGTCGAGCAGAAGCGACAGGACGACACCTACACGGCGTTCGTGACGGAGCTGCATCGGCGGCTCGCGGCAGCCGGCACCAAAGCGAAGTTTTCGACGGGGATCCCGCCGGTCAGCTACTGGGTCGGCCTTGTGCTGTTCGCCGCGGTTGCGCTCGGGCTTGCGGCGCTGACAGTGCGGGCGCTGCGGCTCGGCGAATTGGCCGCAGCGGCGTTCATCGGCGGCGTGTTCGCCCTGGTGATCTGGCAGCTCGGCGCCTTCTTCCAGCGCAACCGCCCCGGCACCTACCATCCGGACCGGCTGCCGGAGGTCGTGCTGCCGCGCCGCCCGATCAGCGCCGCACCACCAGCACCGAACACGTAGCGTAGCGCACCACGTGTCCGGCCTGCGAGCCCAGGAAATAGGTGCGCACGCCGCGGCGATGCGAGCTCATCACGATGAGGTCGGCGTTCATCGCTTTGGCCTCTTCGAGAATCTCGTGATAGATGCCGCCCTGACGCACCACGGAGGAGATGCGAGACGAATCGAGGCCGGTTTCCTTGGCGACGAGCGCAAGCGCGCTTTCGGCGGACGCCCGTTGCTGAGCATCGAAGTCGGGCGGCACGTATTCGGCAAGCATCACCGGTGTGAGCGGCAGGACGTTGATCAGTCGGATTACACCGTTCGATGCATTGGCGATCATCAGCGCGCTGTCGATCGCCGGCTTGGCGAGATTGGTGTCGGCAAGATCGATGGGAACCAGAATTCGGTGATACATTGCACGCTCCTTCCCCGATGTTGGAGCCGATGAAATTTCCAGTTCGTCACAGTCGTCACATTGCCGCGCTGGCAAGGCTATTCGGTGGCCGCAGCCAGCGAACGCGGACTTACAAAATGGTCGAGCCGACCGGCATGAGGATGCAGCTTCGACCAATCATCAAATGGGAAATCAATGACGGCAAGGCCGGCGGTGGGAAACTTCTCGTTGAGCCGCTGGCGGGCGTCGGCGTCGCCGGAGGCAATCAGCAGCTTGGCCAGCTCCTGAATCCCGGGATTATGGCCGAGGACGAGCAGGATGGGGGCCGCCTTGCGGCATTCGCGGATCACCTCGAGGATCGCCTCCGGCCCGGCCTCGTACAGGCGGTCGTCGAAAACGTGCGGAGGGCGCCTGGCGAACGCGCCGGCAACAAGCTCCCAGGTCTCGCGCGTGCGCGCAGAGGGCGATATCAGGGCGCGGTCGGGGACGAAGCCGTGGCGCGCCATATACGTGCCGATCTTGGGTGCGTCATCGCGCCCGCGGCTATCGAGCCTGCGTTCCATGTCGTCGGCGCCAAGGGTCAGCCGTTCGGATTTGGCGTGGCGGAGCAGCAGCAGGCGGCGCATCAGGACTGTTCTCCCTCGATCCGACGCTATCCGAATGCGATTGCCGTCATCGGACCGTCTAGCATAAGGTCCACGATGAACGGACAGGGCGGCGGGCGCAACTGCGAGGCGTGATGGGGCGAGGCGATTCGGCGATCTCCAGCACAAGCTGGTACGAGGCGACGCGGGTCGTCGATGAGGCGCGGGGCACGCTCAATATCGATCTTGACGTCGATGTCTGCGTCATCGGCGGGGGTCTTGCGGGATTGACCGCGGCGCGGGAAATCGCCCGGCGCGGGTGGTCGGTGGTGCTGCTCGAAGCTAGGCGCATCGCATGGAATGCGTCGGGCCGCAACACCGGCTTCGTGCTGCCGGGATTTGCCGCGGACCCGGAAGCCGTCATCGCGCGGGTCGGCCTGGAACAGGCCAAGGCGCTGTGGACGCTCTCGCAAGCCGGGTTCGACTATGTGCGCACGGCTGCGCGCGAGATGCCGGGCGTCGAGGTGAGCGAAGGCGGCTGGCTCAACGTCGCCAAATTCGACAATGACGAGGAGGAAAAGAAGTCGGCCGAGCAACTGGCGGGAGATTTCGGGGTTGCGGTGGAGTTCTGGCCGCCCGAGCGCGTGCGCGAGGTGCTGAAAAGTCCCCTGTATTTCGGCGGTCTGCACTATCCGAACGCATTCTCAATCCATCCGTTGAACTACGCGCTTGGGCTTGCCGCTGCCGCAGAAGCGGCGGGAGCGCGCATCTTCGAAGATACGCCGGCGGTGGAAATCGATCCGCAAGGCGTGCGCAAGCGCGTGGTCACGCCCAACGGGCGCGTGCGGTCGGCGCACCTGGTGCTCGCCGGCAACGTGCATCTTAAGCGCGTGATGCCGAAGATCGCCGGCACGCTCCTGCCGATCTCGGTCTATGTGCTGACCACGGCACCGCTCGGCGAGCGGCTGAAGGAAGCGATCACATATCCGGGTGCGGTGAGCGACACCAAGCTCGCCGATAACCACTACCGCGTCGTGGGCGGCGACCGATTGATGTGGTCGGGGCGCAGCACGGTCTGGCAGGGCAACCCGCGGCGCTACGCGCGGCCGTTGGTCGAAGACATCAAGCGCGCCTACCCGCAGCTCGGCGAGGTGCAAGTCGACTATGTGTGGACCGGCACGCTCGGCAACACTGTGCACCGCATGCCGCAAATCGGCGAGCTGATGCCCGGGTGCTGGCTCGTGAGCGGTTTCGGCGGGCACGGGATCAACACCACGGCGATGGGCGGCGAACTGATCGCGCGCGCGATTGTGGACGGAGACGGGACCTGGCGGCAATTCATTCCGTTCGAGCTGGTGTGGGCGGGCGGTTTGCTCGGCCGCGCGGCGATGCAGGTGTATTATTGGACCTATCGGCGGCGCGAGCAGTTGCGGGCACACCTTTCACGGCAGCGGCGGCGCAAAACGGAAATTGCCGCGCAGCGTGCTGCCGCGGACACACCGCAGACCGTCGCGAGCGGCGGAAAAAGCTGAGCGTTCACAGCACGATGAGTTGTGGCGCACAGCGTGGCGGCCGTTTCCTTGCGCCGCACCCGGGCTTCCGATCGGCGCGGCCGTCATGGTAACCGTTGCTTTACAGGGTCCGAGTGAGATTGTCGGGTCGTGTGGGGGTACATGCTCAGTCGGTTGGGGATTTTGGCGATCGTTGGGGCGGCGTTGCCGGCGGCGGCGTGGGCTGAGGCCGCCAAATACTGGACCGTAACCGTCGGCATCGAGGCGCGCGTGGCCCCGCGCTGGCAGGGTGCCGACGACAAATACGAGACGTTTCCGGTGCCGCTGCTTGATGTCCGCCGCGCCGGAACGATGGAGCGTTTCCGCGGGCCGCGCGACGGCATCAGCATCGGGCTGATCGATACCGGCTCGTTCCGGCTCGGCCCCGTGGGCAAGATCCGATTTCCGCGCAAGGTCAAGGATGACAGCAATCTGGTCGGGCTGGGCGATGTCGGCTGGGCCTACGAGGTCGGCGTATTCGCGGACTATTATTTCGTCCCCTGGCTGCGCACGCGCGCCGAAGTGCGGCAGGGGTGGGGCGGGCACGACGGACTGACAGCCGACCTGATGGCAGACGTGATCGCGCAGGTCACTCCGCAACTCATGCTGTCGGCAGGGCCGCGCATCAGCTTCGCGAACACGGACGCGACCGTACCTTACTACAGCGTGACGCCGGCGCAATCCGTGGCGTCCGGATTGCCGGTGTTCAACGCGCGCGGGGGCGTGCGGGGGGTCGGCGCCGGCGCGCAGGCGCGCTATTTCTGGACCCCGCTATGGGCGACGCACGCTTTCGTAGAATACGAGCGGCTCGCGGGCGATGCCAAAAATTCTCCCATCGTGGCGCTGCGCGGCTCGCCCGACCAATGGACATTCGGCGCCGGCATCACCTATGCCTTCGACATGAAGGCCTGGTGGTAGGGATCGGTTTCGTTCAATTATCGCTGGTATCTGGGGTTAGCGCCCGCGTGGCCTGATCGGCCGATGCGTTCTGTTTCAGTTTGCGCGCGAGCGGGAAATCGGGACTGCGATAGAGCTCCAGAATGCCGATGCGGTCGAGACGCCGTTCCTCGCATTCGATGATGGCGCCGGCCAAAAATTCCGGCGCCATCTCCTCCACCGCATAACGAATCGCTTCGGCCGCAGTGTCAAAGCGGCGATAGCCGGCGGGTCGATTGCCTTTGCGGCTGCGGCGCGGAAACAGATCTGCCGGGGCGCTGAAGTCGAAGCGGCTCATACGCAATTTGAGCACATCCGGTCGCGGTTTGCGAGGAAAATATCGGCGCGGTGAATGCCGGCACGCGCAGCGCGCTGCGCGGCACAGCGGACCTACTCGGCATATCGCGCGCGAAAGACCTCGATGTCTCCTTGACCGAGATCAAGGCAGGTTCGACGTAAAATCACGATTTTTTAGCGATCGTAAGGCGCAGCAAACATGGCGTCGATCACCGAGCGAATCGATAACATCACCAAAATTCCTCCGGATCGTCGCTGCGCGGTGCTGCCGGCGCCGAAAAGCGTGAAGATCGAAATTTCGCCCCGGTGCAATTATCGTTGCGGCTTCTGCGCGCTGCGAACGCGGGAGGTGCAGCCGAAATGGGACATGGACTTTTCCCTGTTCAAGCGCATCACGCGCGAGATGCGCGAGGCGGGCGTCGAGGAGATCGGGGTCTTCTACCTCGGCGAGTCGTTCATGAATCCGCGCCTGCTGGTCGACTGCATCGAATACCTCAAGGCCGATGTCGGGATGCCCTATGTTTTCTTGACCTCCAATGCGTCGATGGCGTTTCCCGAAGCGGTCGAGGCGTGCATGCAGGCCGGACTTGACTCGCTGAAATGGTCGGTGAACGCCGCAGACCGAGCGCAGTTCGAGCAGATCATGGCGGTCTCCGGCAAGCTGTTCGAGCGCGCCCTCGGCAATATCGCAGCGGCATGGGAGATCCGCGCCCGCAAAGGGTACAAGACCGGGCTTTACGCCTCGTCGATCCGCTACGACGGGACGCAGCAGGAAAAAATGGAGGCGCTGCTCAAAAGCAGAGTTCTCCCCTTCGTCGATCAGCATTATTGGCTGCCGCTTTATTCGATGGGGGCGTTCGCCACGCAGCGGGAGGAGGAGCTTGGCTACCGACCGACCGCCGGCAATCAGGGACGCCTCGATGCGCTGCGCGATCCCTTGCCCTGCTGGTCGGCATTTACCGAGGGGCACGTGACGGCGGAAGGCAAGCTCTCGGCCTGCTGCTTCGACGCAACGGCAAGCTGGGTCATGGGCGACCTGACAACACAGCCGTTCATGGAGGCCTGGAATTCGCCTGAATTCGTCAAGCTGCGCGAGGCGCACCTGCGCAAAGATGTGCGCGGGACGCTTTGCGAAGCCTGCATTGCCTACGCTTAAGTCATATACGCGGAACGCACCTATCGCCCTTCGCGCCGCGCCATGAAGGCGAGGCGCTCGAACAGGTGAACGTCCTGCTCGTTCTTCAGCAGCGCGCCGTGCAGGGGTGGGATCAGCTTCTTCGGATCTCGCTCGCGCAAAATCTCCGGGCCGATGTCTTCGACCAGCAAAAGCTTGAGCCAATCAAGCAGCTCCGATGTGGACGGCTTCTTCTTCAAGCCCGGAACCTCGCGCACTTCGTAGAAAAGCTTCAGCGCCTCGGAGACCAGCCGCTGCTTGATGCCGGGAAAATGCACCTCCACGATGGCGCGCATGGTGTCGGGGTCGGGGAAGCGGATGTAGTGGAAGAAGCAGCGGCGCAGAAAGGCGTCGGGCAGCTCCTTCTCGTTATTCGACGTGATGATCACGATGGGGCGGCGGCGCGCCTTTACGGTTTCTCCGGTCTCGTAAACGTAGAACTCCATGCGGTCGAGCTCGAGCAACAGATCGTTGGGAAACTCGATGTCGGCCTTGTCGATCTCATCGATCAGGAGCACGGGCCGCACCTCGGAGACGAAGGCCTCCCAGAGCTTGCCGCGCTTGATGTAGTTGCGGATGTCGTGCACGCGGGGATCGCCGAGCTGGCTGTCGCGCAGGCGCGAGACCGCGTCGTATTCATAGAGCCCCTGCAGCGCCTTGGTGGTGGACTTGATGTGCCACTCGATCAATGGGGCGCCGAGCGATTTGGCGATTTCGAGGGCGAGGATGGTCTTGCCGGTGCCCGGCTCGCCCTTCACCAGCAGCGGTCGCTCAAGCGTGATGGCCGCATTGACCGCGACCTTGAGGTCGTCGGTGGCCACATAGGTGCTGGTTCCTTCGAAACGCATCGGTCGGATCGGCAGTACAGTCCGATGGGAGCGCGGACCATAGAGAGTACGGCGCACGGGGGCAAGGCTCCGCCCCCCCTGCGGCGAGCCGGCAAATCTTGCCGGGCAGGCGTTGCATTGTGCCGGCCTACCGGGCGGCTCCTGGCCTCATAAGTAATTGAAAAACAATATCGTTTCTCATGGCGCGGGGTTTGCAATGCAAAGGCCGGAAGTGCGGCCGCCGGCGCGCGTCACTTGCGTCCGGCCGCTTTGATGTGGAGACGATGTCATGGGTATTTTTGACGCTCTGACGACCGCTGTATCCGGTCTTGGCGCGCAGGCTTACGCGTTGCAAAACATTTCCGGCAACATCGCCAACTCGCAGACTATCGCATACAAGCGCATCAACACCAGCTTCAAGGATCTGATCGGCGACAATCTGCCGAGCAAGCAGATTGCGGGCGGCGTGCTGGCAAGTTCGGTGGCGACCAACGGCGTCCAGGGCGATCTGCAGAACGTGTCCACGCCGACCTTCATGGCCATCAACGGCAACGGCTATTTCATCGTCAAAAAGCCGGATAATTTCTCAGGTAACCAGCCGGTATTCAGCGGCGTCAATCTGTACACCCGGCGCGGCGATTTTCTCACCGACAAGAACGGCTATCTGGTCAACCAGGCCGGTTATTATCTGATGGGATTGCCGGTGGACCCGACCACTGGAAATCCGGTCGGCAGCGTGCCGGTGGTGCTGCAATTCACCAACAACCTGATTCCGGCGCAGCCCACCACCCAGGTGCTCTACAACGCCAACCTGCCGAGCTATCCGCTCACCTCCAGCACCCAACCTGGCGTGCCCGGCTCCAATCTGCTCAACCCGTCCGGCTACACCAGCAATCCGATCACCGGCGGCGTCGTGCTCGGCGCCGATGTGACGCTGTTCGTCAGCGAGAGCGTGGCCGGCGGCTCGATTACCGGCTACGATTCGCTCGGCGCGCCGGCCAATCTGCAGTTCCGCTGGGCCAAGATCGACTCCACCGAGGTGGGCGGCACCGACACCTGGAATTTATTCTATCAGACCAACACCAATCCGGGTTCCGGCGATCCGGCCTGGGTCAATGCCGGGGTCGACTTTATCTTCGATGCCGCCGGCCAGCTCAATCCGCCCATTACGAGCATTACGCTAACCGGTGTTGTCGTGGATAGCATTACGCTTGGCGACATCAGCATGATGTTTGGGGCGAACGGCATCACTCAGTTCGCCAATTCGAACGGCACGGTGCAGGTCAACCTGTTGGATCAGGACGGCGCGCCGGCCGGGCAGTTGCAGTCCGTGGCGGTGGACGATCAGGGCCGCATCGTCGGCACCTACTCCAACGGGCGCATCATTCCGCTTGCGGTGGTGACGCTCGCCAATTTCAACGGGCAGAACTACCTGAAGCGACTCGACGGCGGCGCCTATGCGGAGACGGCGGACTCCGGCCCGCCGATCATGAATGCCACCGGCAAGATCGTGGGCTCGTCGCTCGAGGCCTCCAACAGCGACATTGCCGACGAATTCAGCAAACTGATCGTCACGCAGCAGGCCTATTCCGCCAATACGCGCATCATCACCACCACCAACCTGATGGTTCAGGATCTGCTCAACGTGATCCGCTGATGGCTTTCGGGTGTGAGGCGCCGGGATGCTAGCGCCATGAGGGCGACGCCGACATGAGTCTCATTCAAGCCCTCAACACTGCGCTGGCCGGCTTGCAGGTGACGCAGTCCGGCCTCACGGTCGTGGCCGGCAACGTCGCCAACGTGCAGACGCCGGATTATGTCCGCAAAACGCTCGTGCAGGTGCAGACCGAGGCGGGGGACACCATTTCCGTTCGCGTCGAGGCGATTAACCGGGAACTCGATGAATTGCTGCTGGCACAGTGGCGCACCGAAGCCTCGGGCGGTGCATACGCAAACGCCACCGACCGGCTCTATCAGCAATTGCAGTTCGTGTACGGCGCGCCGGGCGCTTCCAACAATCTCGACGCGATGTTCAACAATTTCACCGCCGCCTTGCAGGGGTTGATTGCGTCGCCGAATTCGGCCGCCGCGCAGAACACGGTGATCAGTGCGGCGCGGCTCCTGGCCCAGCAGCTCAATGCCATGAGCGCGGGCATCCAGACCCTGCGCACTGCGGCGGAACAGAGCATCGCGGCCGGGGTCGCGGCGGCGAACGACGCGCTGCAAAATATCGCGCAGATCAACGGAAAAATCGGCAGCCTGCAGCCCGGAACGGCCGAGATCGCCTCGCTGATGGACGCGCGCGACGCCTACATCAATCAGCTCGCGCAGTTGATGAACGTGAAAGTAGTGAAAGGAGACAACAACCAAGTCTCCGTGTACACGAGCAACGGTATCCAGCTCGTCGGCGCCTCGGCCATGCAGCTCTCGTTCGACGCGCGCGGGACGCTTACGCCGGCCGCCGCATGGAACATCGATCCGAATTTGCGCGGCGTCGGTACCATTACGCTCTCGGCGCCGGGCGGCGGCAACAGCATCGATCTGATCGCCGCCGGCGCCTTCGCGTCGGGCGAGATCGGGGCCTATCTGCAAATGCGCGATCAGGTGCTGCCGCAAGCGCAAATGCAGCTTGACGAGTTTGCCGCGCGCATGGCGCAGGCGGTGTCGGACCTCAACGTGGCGGGCACGGGGGTGACGGCGGGACCGCAGAGCGGGTTCGAAGTCGATGTCGGCGCCTTGCGGCCGGGCAATACCGTTCAGTTGACCTATACCGACGCCGGCAGCGTCACGCACAAGATCACCATCGTGCGCGTCGATGACCCGGCGGCGCTGCCGCTTGCCGACACGGTGACGGCGGATCCGAACGACCAGGTTATCGGCGTCGATTTCTCCGGCGGTATGGCCGCGGTCGTGGCGCAGCTTACCGCGGCGTTGGGCGCGACCGGACTGGATTTCTCCAATCCGACCGGCACGGTGTTGCGCGTCCTGAACGATGTCGGCGGCACGATCAGCGTCGATGCGCTTTCGGCGACGCAGACGGTGACGTCGCTGACCAGCGGCAACGTGCAATTGCCGTTGTTCATGGACGGCGCCAATGTCTACTCCGGTGCGATCACGGCAAATGGATCGCAGCTCACCGGGTTTGCCGCGCGCATCGGCGTCAACAGTGTGTTGATCGCGAACCCGGCCAACCTCATCGTGTTTCAGACCTCACCCATGACGCCTGCGGGCGATCCGAAGCGGCCGCTGTTCTTGTTCGATCAGATGGTCAATGCGGCGTTCACCTTCTCTCCGGCTGCGGGAATCGGCGGAACAACCGCCCCATTTTCCGGATCGCTGTCGAGCTATATCGGCCAGATCATGACGGTTCAGGGGCAGGCGGCGGTCAACGCCAGCAGTCTGAGGCAGGGCCAGGAGATCGTGGTCAATGCTTTGCAGCAGCGGCTCAATCGGCAGTCCGGCGTGAACATTGATGACGAGATGGTGACTCTGCTCAACCTCCAGACCGCCTACGGCGCCAACGCGCGCGTCCTGAACGCCGTCAGAGAGATGTTCCAGATGCTGCTGAGCATGTGAGGGGCCATGGCGATCATCGGCGTGACGAGCTCGGCGTCCTGGGCGATCATCCAGACGCTCACGGATTTGCGGGCGCGACTTGACGAGGCGCAACGGCAGCTCCGAACCGGCGAAAAGTCGGAGACCTATGCCGGACTGGGACCGGAGCGGGCGCTGGTCGTGGGGCTGCAGGCGCAGCTCGACGCTGCGGCGGGATTCGAGGATACCATCGCGCGTGTCGGCACCCGGCTCAGTCTTGCACAATTGTCGCTGAACACGATCTACGACGCGGCACGAACCGTCAAACAGACGGTGGTGCAACCGAGTTTTGTCTTGAGCGGCGGGGGAAAAACCATCGACCAG
Source organism: Xanthobacteraceae bacterium (assembly GCA_035574295.1). Classification (GTDB taxonomy): domain Bacteria; phylum Pseudomonadota; class Alphaproteobacteria; order Rhizobiales; family Xanthobacteraceae; genus PNAI01. The sequence continues at coordinate 78,886 of DATLYX010000076.1, read as the reverse complement.
CAGACGGCGCTGGGCCAGCTCGAAATCATGCTTTCGGCGCTCAATGCGCAGGACGCAACCGGCTATATGTTCTCAGGCTTGAGCCCCGACCGGCGGGCGACCGCGACGCTCACGCAGCTTCTGGACGGCGACGGCTCGCGCGCGGGCCTGAAACAGGTGATCAGCGAGCGGCGGCTGGCTGACGTGGGCGACGGTCTCGGACGGTTGGTGATTCCGGCGGCGGCGGGGTCGGTGGTGTCGGTGAGCGAGGACGTCGCCGGCTCGCCCTTCGGCTTCAAACTGGCCGGGGCAAGTTCCAGCTTGACGGGCGCCAACATCACCGGTCCGGGCGGTGTGCCGCCGGCGATCTCGGTGGATTTCACGGCCAATCCGAATGCCGGCGAGACGTTCACGCTGACCTTAACGCTGCCCGACGGCACGTCCGAGAACATCACGCTGACCGCGACCGCCGCAAATCCGCCCGGACCGAACCAGTTCACCATCGGGCCGACAGCGGCGGCAACCGCGGCGAATTTTCAGGCGGCGCTCACGGCGGCGGTGAGCAAGCTCGCCGATACCTCATTGGTTGCAGCATCGGCGATTGCGGCGGCCAACAACTTTTTCGACATCGATGCGGCCAATCCGCCGCAACGGGTGAACGGCCCGCCGTTCGACACCGCGACATCGCTTGTGGACGGCACCGCAGCCGACACGGTGATGTGGTACACCGGCGAAGCCGGCGCGTCCCCGGCGCGTTCGACCGCGCAGGCGCGCGTCGATTCCTCGTTCACCATCGCTTACGGAATGCGGGCGAACGAGGATGCGCTGCGCACGGCGGTGAAGAATACGGCGGTGTTCGTCACCATGGCGTTCTCGCCGGGTGATCCCGATGCAGCGGCGCAATACTCCGCGCTCGCCTCGCGGCTTGCGGCGAACTTCGTTCCGCCGCCCGGCGGGCAGACCATCACCGGCCTGTCATCGGAGATCGCCAGTGCGCAGGTGATGCTGGACAACGCCAAAGAGCGGCATCAACAGGCCACGGTGACGCTGACCGATCTTCTGCAGCGTATCACAAGAGTGCCGCCGGAACAGGCCGGCGCGGAGCTTTTGGCGTTGCAGACCGCGCTGCAGGCGTCGCTGCAGACCACCGCGATGCTGTCGCGGCTGAATCTCGTCAACTTCCTGTGACGCGTGCGGCGCTCAGGTCTTCGGGCGGAGCCCCGCGGCAAGCTCGCGGTTGATGTTGATCAGCGGCGCGAGCGCCTCGCGGCGCGGACTCGCCATGGCCGCGAGCGTCTGATTCATGATGAAGAGGCCCAGGTTCGCGACATTCTGGCGAACTTCGCGCGGCAACGGATGGTCCGGACTCGACACATCTGAAAGAAAGATGGTCCAAAGCTTGCGGTTGTAGGCAAGGGCCTCGTTGAGCCCGGAACGGTCGCGTTCCCAGGCGTCGCACACCGCCTGCAACCGCGCCGCCGCCTTCAGCAACAGGCTCGCCTCGAGCTCACGCGGATTTGCGATGTCCTTGGCCACCGACCGGTAGGCGTCCGTCGCGCTGCGCATGCTCGATGAGCTCCCGTTCATAGGCGATCAGTTTGCGCGCCTCTTTGAGCGCCTTATACAGTTGGCCCGTTAAGATATGATTGTTGATGGTTTCGATGTACCGCCACGCCGAGGGAGCGGCGCCGAGAATGTCGCGCACCAGCGCAAAATAGGTCGCGTGGTGATCGCGCGGATCGCGGGCAAGATACATCAATTGGACGGCAAGATAGATTCGCTTGGCCGGCGTATCGGCAGTCTCGGCGGTGAGGATGTCTTTCTCGCGCAGAATCGGCATGCTGCCGTCGATCAGCAATCGCGTACGGTGCTGTGTGTTGGTAATCACGCAATCACCGACGATCAGCCGCTCACCAGGTTTCAGCTCGACCTTGAGTGTCATGGTTACGGATCTTGTATGACGCCAGGATGGCTCGGTTAAAGCTAACAGGGCGTAAAGATCGGGTTTATTCCCAAAAACAAACGGCGGGGAGAACCCCCGCCGTCCACATTTCAATTTGCCAAGTATGGCTTAGGCGAAGAGCCGCAGCACAGCCTGGTTCGATTGAGTCGCCAGCGACAACGCCACGAGCGAAAGCTGCTGCCGGGTCTGCAAGGCCAGCATGTTGGCGCTCTCCTCGTTGGTGTCGGCCAAAGTCAGATTGTCGGCGCCGACCTTTAAGGTGTTGACCAAGGCCTTGGTGAAGTCCTGACGGATCTGCACCGTGGACAGATAGGAGCCGAATGTCTTGGCCTGCGTGCGCAGCGTGGTTAATGCGGCCGTCAGGTCGGTATCAGCCGCATCGATATCTGCATCGCCAGCCCAGTTGTTGGCGGCTGCAGCGATAGCCAAGTCGCCACCTGTCGTCAGCGTCGCGCCAGTGATGGTGAGCGTGGAGCTATTGTCCTCGTCGAACTGAACGTCGAGGTCGTCGCCGTTTATCAGATTAATGCCGTTGAACCCCGCGTCAGCCGCGAGCTGGTCGATCTGGGTACGAATGGTGCCGAATTGCGTGGCCAGGTCCGCCCGCACGGTCGTGTCCGTGGTCTGACGGGCTTGGCTGACCAGCGATTTGGCGGACTCGACGAGCTTGGTGATCGCGGAGATGCCGTTGTCAGCGGCCTGTAGCGTCTGGATGGCGTTCGACATGCCGTCGAGCAGCGCGTTCAGGTCGTTGGCGCGGTTGGTCAGGCCTTGCGCGGTGAAGAAGTTCACCGGGTTGTCGAGCGCGGAGTTGACCTTCTTGCCGGTGGCCAGCCGGGACTGGGTCAGAGCCAGCAGGTCGGCGGTCTGCTGCAGTTGCAGCAGGTTGGAGCGGATGCCGGCGGTGAGAACGACTTCAGACATAGATTGCTACCTTTCTGGTATCGGTTATGCGTGTTCGATCCCCCAAGGATCGCGGCTGACATGCCATGGCCCCGTGTAATTCTGCGTAAAAGAACGTGGTTAATGATTAAGAGAGGGCAAAGAGGCGGGAACGCAATCCTGCGCACCCGGTTTGCGGTGCGTTAACCATAGCGGGTCAGGAAAACTTTGACCGCTCACACCTGGAGATCGGCGCCCCGCTCCAACTTGCCGCCAGAATGGGCGCTGCGATAGGCGCGCCGGCGCATGAGCGCCTGTTCGGCAGTTTCGACCGCGGTTTCGCTGGCGGTGTCGCCGGCGGAGAGCAGAGCGCGGCGGCTGGCGGTCTCGATCAGAAACTCCCGGGCGCTGCGCCGGCGATCCTCCCGACCGGCCGTGGATGCAGCCGGATCTACGCTCTTCGTCGCATCGCGTTCGGCGGCGTCCGGCACAGCCACGGTGTCGCGCAGCGCCTGGTTGCGCGGCGGCACGGCTGAGCGCGGCTTGATGCTCTGCACGGCGTCCATGCGGGCCTCCGGCTGTCCTGGCCGTGGGATTCCCGTAACGCACGGCGCATGATCGGCCGCAGGTTTTAAGGTTTCGTTAGCCAGTCGCCGGAGCCCTCGCGACGTGTTGCCGCAAGGGCACGCGCCAAGGCCATGCCTCTCCTACAGGATGCGGCTCAGCGTCAGCGCCGGCGCCTGACGGGCGCTCGGCTCGGCCGTCCTGCCCGAGGCGCCGTAGGTCTCGGGCATGGATTTGCGCGCGAGCCGCTCGGAGACGCCGCGCATGATGCCTTCGGACACGGCGTGCGCGGTCGCGAGCACGGTGAGGTTCGTCTGCACCGCCGCCTGCACTCGCTCATGCCGTGTGCGCAGCGCATCGAGGACATCCTTCCCCGTCTGGCGCAGAAAATTTTTTCCGGCCTTCAGCCGTTGCGTGTCGGTGAGGTAAAGCTGCGCCAGCTCGGTCTTACCCGGGGCAAGGTGCGCGGCGGCGCTGAGCTTGCCGGCGCGCACGAGCGCGGTTTCCTGCTCGATGACGGCCAGCATGGCGTCCATCACTTGCAGCAGACGCGCGATCACCGCGTTGGCTTCGGACGTTGACCCGATCAGTGCAAAGGCAGCTCGCGGGGCGGCGGAGGTCATGATGCGGGACCCGTGCGCGGAGGTTGAGACGCGGCGTTTGCCTCCTGCTGGGCGAGCAGAAAACGCTGCACGTGGTCGGCGATGCCGAAGCCGCCGGCGCGGACGATGGTCTTGGCATATTCGTCGGTGAGAAACGAGCGCCACATGCCGGCGGCATAGCCGCCGCTGAAGGGACCCTCGCCGATACCGGCGAAGACCTGCTGCAACATGGCGTTGATGAACATGGCCTCAAAATCCCGCGCCGTGGCCGCGGCCTTGTCGAGCCCGGCGGCGCCCGTGGTGGAGGCGGCGCCGGCGACGGCCGTCACATTGGGAGCCACGGCAAGGGGCACGGGCATCACATCACCTCGATGTCGGCCTGGATGGCGCCGGCTGCCTTGATCGCCTGCAGGATGGTGATCAGGTCGCGCGGGCCGATGCCGAGCGCGTTCAAGCCATCGACGATCTGCTGCAGCGATACACCTTCCTTGACCACGAACAGTTTTTTGCCGTCCTCCTGCACGCCGATGCGGGTGCGCGGGACAACGGTGGTCTGGCCGCCGCGCGAGAACGGCTGCGGCTGGCTGACTTGCGGGGTTTCGGAGACGGTGACTGTGATGTTGCCCTGCGCCACGGCCACGGTGGACACGCGCACGTCGCGGCCGATCACGACGATGCCGGAACGCTCGTCGATGACGATGCGCGCGGGCAGATCGGGCTCGACCTGAAGCTGCTCGATCTCGGTCAGGAACGAGACGATGTTCATCGGATATTTCTTCGGCAGCGTGAGCACGACGGTGGACTGGTCGATGGGCTCGGCCATGTGCTCGCCGATGAAATCGTTGATCACGCTGGCGATGCGCTTGGCGGTGGTGAAGTCGGCGTTGCGCAGGGCGAGCCGCACCTGCGACAGCCGGTTGAGCGCAAAATCCACTTCGCGCTCGACAATGGCGCCGTTGGAGATGCGGCCGACGGTAGGCACGCCGCGGGTGATTTTGGCGGCGTCGCCCTCGGCGGTGAAGCCGCCGATGGCCAGCGAGCCTTGCGCCACGGCATACACGTTGCCGTCCGCGCTCAAGAGCGGGGTGACCAAGAGCGTTCCGCCCATGAGGCTTTTTGCGTCGCCGAGCGCGGAAACGGTGACATCGATGCGCGTGCCCTGGGTGGCAAACGGCGGCAGGTTCGCCGTCACCATGACAGCGGCCACATTGCCGGTGCGGATGTTGGCGCCGCGGATGTTGACGCCGAGCCGTTCGAGCATCGCCTGCAGCGACTGCTTCGTGAACGGGATGTTGTTGAGGGTGTCGCCGGTGCCGTTCAGCCCGACCACCAGGCCATAGCCGATCAGTTGATTCTGGCGCACCCCCTCGATGTTGACGAGGTCCTTGATGCGCGAGGTGGCGGCGGCCGATCCGGCGCAGCCAAGATGCAGCGATGCGGCAAGGAAGGCCGCAAGCGCAGCTTTGCACGTCCTCGTCATCCTCCGCTCCCTGATGATTTGGACCGGCAAAGGCGATGCGAATCCTGTGCCATTTGCGCCAACTTCATGCCATTGAAATTGTGAGGATATTTTGCGGACGGGAGCCGGACCCGGTCATTCGTTGCCGCATCAGCGGCAATTTCTGCCGCTCCTTTACGGTTGCTTAACCATAAGAAGCCAGGCTCGCCGCCGATTTCCGAGGCACTCTCGGGACAAAGGCGATCATGCGCATTCAGGGAGCCAATGCGGCACCAGCCACGACCACCGGTTCGGCGGTGCGGCGCCGCGATGCCGCAGGAACCGGATTTTCGGTCGCCGAGGAGCAGTCCACGCTCGCGCCCCAGGCGCCCGCGGCCTTGCGCACGGTGAGCGGTATCGAGGCACTTATCGCCCTCCAGGGCGAGGGGGAGGCGGGGGCGCGGCGCCGACGGGCAGTCACCCAAGGGCGGGCGGCGCTCGATGCGCTCGATGAGCTAAAGCACGCGCTCTTGAGCGGGACGCTCGATGCGGCGACGTTGCGGCGGCTTAAGGCGGCAGCCATCGACCTCAAGGAAAGCTCCGGCGACCCGCGGCTCGACGATCTCTTGGCGCAGATCGATCTGCGTTTGCAGGTGGAGATCGCCAAACTTTCGCCGGTACCCGCGCGGTAGCTGGGATGCCAAGTGTTGCGGCAGGATGACGGCAGGATCGCCCCGCCTTGGCGGGCCGCGGATCTTGTCGCGCCGCAAAAAAGTGCGGCGAATCGCCTCCGCTCGCCTTAGCTTCGCGATTGCAGCAAGAGCGGCCGGGCGCTCTTTACTTCAGCTTCGATTCCACGCTTGTCGGGCATTGGCCGACGCACTATAAGCTCCGCCGCAAACCGGGGGGCAACGGTGGGTTCAGTGGGGTCGCGAGTGAAGACCAAGAACGGCCGGGCTCGGCGCGACAAGAACAAGCTCTATCGGCCGAGCGAGAAAGAGCCTTTCATGAACGCGCGCCAGCGCGAGTATTTTCGCGAGAAGCTGCTCGCCTGGCGGGAGGACATTCTCAAAGAAGCGCGCGAGACGCTGCAGCACCTGCAGGATGAAAATCAAAATCACCCGGATCTTGCCGATCGCGCTTCGTCGGAGACCGACCGCGCGATCGAGCTGAGAGCGCGCGATCGGCAGCGCAAGCTGATCGCCAAGATCGATGCGGCGCTGCAGCGGATCGAGGACGGCACCTACGGATATTGCGAGGAGACCGGAGAGCCGATCTCGCTCAAGCGGCTGGAGGCGCGCCCGATCGCCACGCTCTCGGTCGAAGCGCAGGAGCGCCACGAGCGGCGCGAGCGGGTCTATCGCGACGAATAAGCCCGGCGCGCCTTGCGGCATGCCATCCCCGTTGCGCTATAGTGACAGACGGGAGGGTGCCATGAGGTTCGCTTTGCAATTTTCTCGCAGACATGTGCTCGTTTCGCTGGCCGCGTTCGCCGCCTGCGCGCCGATCAGCGCCGCACAGGCCCAGAGCTGGCCGCAAAAGCCGGTCAGGGTGATGGTCGGGTTCGCCGCCGGCGGCAACATCGACAATCTCGCGCGGCTCACCTGCCAGCGTTTGAGCGACACGCTCGGGCAGCAATTCGTGGTGGAGAACCGCGTCGGCGCAATGGGCACGATTGCGGCGGAGTCGGTGGTGCGCGCCCAGCCGGACGGATATACGCTGTTCTGGGCCGGCACCGGCACGGTCTCGATCTTTCCCGCGATCGGCAAACCGCCCTACGACACGGTCAAGGACTTCACGCCGGTCAGCATGATCGGCACGAGCCCGCAGGTGCTGATCGTCAATCCCAAACTGCCGGTGAAGACGGTCCAGGAATTCGTGGCCTATGTGAAAGCGCAGCCGCAAAAGATGCCCTATGCGGGCGGCGGTGGTCCGGGCAGCGTGAGCAACCTGCTCATGGCGCTGTTCTTGAAGCGGGCCGGGATCGAGATGACCGCGGTGAGCTACCGCGGAACGGCGCCGGCGCTCGCCGACCTGATCGGCGGGCACATCCCGACCATGTTCGTGCCGTTGCCGGAAGCCATTCATCAGGCGGAAGCGGGAAAGATTCGGATTCTGGCGATTTCCGACGACAAGCGCTCGCCTCAGGTGCCGAACGTGCCCACGATCGCGGAATCCGGCTATCCCGGCTACCGTGGCGTAAGCTGGAACGGGCTATTCGCGCCTGCCGGCACGCCGAGGGAGATCGTCGATCGCCTGGCGGCGGAATTTCAGCGGGCGGTGAAGGATCCGCAGTTCGCCGAGGTCCTGGTGAAGCAGGGGGTGACGCCGACCGGCATGTCGCCGGAGCAGTTCGGCGCGTTCCTCAAGCAGGATATGGCCTTCTGGGCCGAGGCAGTGAAGATCGCCGGCGTTACGCTGAAGCCATAGTGATTGCGAAAACGGGGCGGCGTTCGACCGAAGCTGTCCCGGAAGGGAGCTTCTCAGTTTTGTGGTATCGCGTGAAGAGATCGGCGACGTTCGGCCCGGATCTCAAGGCGGCGGCGCGAGCGCCGGCTGGTTGAGATTGAGCTTGTCGCTGATCCGCACGAGGTCCGCAAACGATCGGGCGCCCATTTTGCGCATCACGTTGCCGCGATGGATTTTGACGGTGACTTCGCTCACGCCGATTTCGGCGGCAATCTGTTTGTTGAGCCGGCCGGTGGCGACAAGAGCAAAAATTTCGCGCTCTCTTGCGGTCAGCGAATTGAAGCGATCACGATATGTGGCAAGGGACTGTTCGTCGTTGCGTCGCTTGCGATCTTTTTCGATTCCGTTCCGGACCGCGTCGAGCAATTCCTGATCGCGAAACGGTTTGGTCAAGAATTCCGTGGCTCCAAACCGCATGGCTTGGACCGACATCCGGATATCGCCATGTCCGGTGATGAACACAATGGGAATTTGGTTGCCTGCCGACAGCATATCGCGTTGAAATTCGAGCCCGCTTCGTTCTTCGCCGGTGAAGCGAATGTCCAGGATGATGCACGAGGGCACATCCGGCCGCTCGAACTTGAGAAATTCGCTGGGCGAGGAAAAGGTCTCGACGCACAGACCGACAGAGCGAAAAAGGTTCTTCAGACTCGCCCGCACGTCGGGATCATCATCGATGACAAATACAACGGCGTCGGATTCCGCGTCTGTTGCTTTCATGGCTGTTCCCGTGATCTCGGCAGCACGATGGAAAATGCGGCACCATGCGGCAGGCGGCCGGAGGCGGTCATGTGGCCGCCCAACGCCTCGGCGATCGAACGGCAGATGGCCAAGCCCATGCCGATCCCGTTCGGTTTGGTGGTGAAAAACGGACTGAAAAGTTTGTTGGTGTCGCTTTCGGTCAGGCCGATGCCGGAATCTTGCACCGTTACGGCAATGCCATTCGCGTCAACCGTTTGCGACTGGATAATCAATTCTCGGGGCCGATCGGAAACCGGTTCTAAGGCTTCGATGCCGTTCATGATCATATTCAGTATCACCTGCTGAAGCGCGACGCGGCCTCCGTGCACCTTCGGGAGCGCCGTGTCGAGCTGCAGCTTCAGATCAATGCCGCGAAGGTTGATGTCCCTGCGCACAAGCGAGAGGATACCGGTGATCACTTCGTTCAGATCCACCTCCTCCGAGCCGGTGGTGCCTTTCTCGATCAAGCCGCGGATTTCCCCGACGACTGAACTGGCGCGTTTGGCGGCAGCGATCATTGCCACGATAGATTCACGGGTCTCATCCAAGCACGGCGGCTCTCGCTGCAACCAAAACAACGCAGCATTACCGTTCGCGGTGATGGCCGTCATCGGCTGGTTGATTTCATGCGCGATGGAAGCGGTAAGGGCCCCCATCGTCATGATTCGATTAAGGCGCGCAACGTCCTGTTCCGCGCGGCGCTGAGCGGCCTCGGCGCGAATGCGTTCGTCGACTTCGGACTTGAGCATTTCGAGCGCGGCATTGAGCTCGGCTGTCCGCTCCTTGACGCGGACATCCAATTCATCCCGTGCGCGGCGCAGCGCAATCTCGGTTCGGCGCCGGTAGAGGCTGAAGATATTGCTTATGACCGCGCAAATGAAGAAAGCGACGGACCACGAGAGCGTTCGCCGGTCGAGAGTCACGGCAAACCGCGGTTCAGTGAGATAATAGTCCACCGCCAATGTCGCCAAGGTTACGGCGATCCATCCTGGAAATGTGCCGCCAAACCAGGCGGAGATGACCACGGCGAAAATCAGAAATATGACGGGGTAGGGAGTTTCCGGCTCGAAGAGGTTTAATGCACGCGCCATCGCAACCGCGGCCAACACCGAAACGAACGGCAGGGCATAGCGCAGTGCCGTCACTTGCCAGCTTGAGAGGGAGCGGAAGAACTGTGATCGGCCGAAGGTCAACGATTGGGGGGCAAACGACACCAAAATCTCCCGCCGCTCACGCTCAGGTGAAACCCCCTCAATATAATAGGCTGCAATTCATTGTCTGGAAATCGGGGCAAGGACCTCAATTCGGGGGGTTCTCATCATACCAAGGTATACGAGCGTTTGACCAAAGGATGGTGCAATATCCGTTCCGACGGGTCGGCGGCGGAGTACGATTACCGAAAGTGCAATTGCGAATGGTGCACCGCAGAAGCGATGGTTACTCAGCGCCCGGGATCTCCGGTCGTGTGGGGCGGCTGGCAACTCAGAGGACGGAGACGGAACATGAAGAGAATTATGATGGCCGGTGCACTCATCGTGGTTGCAGGATCGGCGGCGTTCGCGCAAGCCACCAGCAATCCCGGCCCCTATGGACCGCGTGGCCAAGTGATCTATGACGGCAAGGTTGTCGGACAGGATCCCGACAGGAGCATTCAGTTTCAGATCTTGCGGGAATATCCCGGCCTAAGCGGCGAATAGCGGCGACCCGAGAAAAGCAGGGGCAACTTATTGCTCCTGCTTTTCACTTCGGCTTGCCCCAAAAAGATTTCAGCCATGTCCGGCGTCGCAACCAGGATTGCCATCGCGGTCACGGCGAGCCTCGTGGCCTTGCCGCCGGACCGGGCAAATGCGCACGACGCGGATTGTGCGCGCATCGAATTTGCCCGGGACAGTTGCCCATGTGTGGTGGATTCCTGCAGCAGCCCTTTTCAGATGGACAGCCGAACGCTTTTCAGGACGGGTGGTAGAACGAATGTTGAAAACGCAGTTCCGGAAAGGCCGTTGAAAATCAAGCAGCCGATTGCGGGAACGTGGACGCTCGTTTCGATCTATGAGGAGGATGCCGGAGGTGAAGAGGTCAGTCGGTTCGAGGAGGATGCAAAAGGCCAGCTCATCGCCGACGCCAACGGTAACTTTTCGCTGCAGATCATGAATTTGGGCGCACGACGCTATAGCGCGACGCCCGCGCCATGCGTTGACTCGTCCGGCTTGATCGATGCGATGGCATATTTCGGCACCTACTTTCTTGATCCCACCGGCGAACGATTGACGCTGCGCGTGGAAAGGTGCTTGTTTAAGGAATGTGATCTTATCGATCAGGTCATAACAAGCAGAATTAACGGCAACGTCATGGAATGGATTTCATTCGACGCATTCTCTACCACCGGCGCCTACTATCGTCAGTTTGTCTGGCAGCGGAAATGAGCAGCGGTGTTTGGCAATTTCCGACCCTTTCCTGAGTATGTCGCTTGTCTAGTCGTGCTGCCGAAACAGGGCGGCCTCCGACGGGAGCAGTCGGAGGCCGCTTGGTTCCGCCGCCCGCCCGCGCGATGCGAACGGCGGGGGAGCCGGATGAAAGACGACGGAACACAGACGACGGACGACAACGCACAAGGCACAACTGAAGCCTGACAACAGACGACGGACAGCGGACGACGGATGTTGGATGGCAGGTGACCGTTCCGTTCTCCTTCGTCCGTCCTCAGAACGGCAGCAAAATGTCCAGCACCTGCTGACCGTAACGCGGCTGTTGCACGTCGGTGATCTGACCGCGGCCGCCATAGGCGATGCGTGCCTCGGCGATCTTGGTCGAATCGATGGTGTTGTCGCTTTCGATGTCGGCCGGGCGCACGATGCCGGCGACGATCAACTCGCGCACCTCGAAATTCACCCGGATCTCCTGTCGGCCCTCGACCACGAGGTTGCCGTTGGGCAGCACCTGCATCACCACGGCGGCGACGTTGGTGGTGAGCGCCTCGGAGCGGTTGATGCTGCCCTTGCCGTCGGTCGAGGTGCTGGAATCGGCGGTGAAAATCCGGCCGGGCACGTTAACCTTGCTGAAGATCGGCAGCTTGGTCTTGCCGAAGAAATTGTCCACGCCAGAATCGTCCTTAGCCTCGCGCTTGCGCTGGGTCTCGTTGGCGATGGCGGCGCGGTCGGTGATGTTGACCTTGACCGTGAGAATGTCGCCGACTTGGTGCGCGCGCTGGTCCTTGAAGAAGGCGCGCGAGCCGTTGCGCCACAGCGAATTGGGATTGTAGGTGGCGAATTGCGGTTGCGGCATCGGCATGTGCACCGGCTTGTAACCGGGCTGCGAGGTCGGATTGTCGATCGACGACAAGGGCGGCGCCTGGCCGAGGACTTTCAGGCGGTCGAGCGCAGCGCACCCCGACAGCAACATGGCCGCGATCGAGACGGTGACGGTGAATGCGAGACGCAGGCGTTTCCACTGGCTCATGATGCTCACTCGACGGTTGACGGGGCACTGGATGACGAAGGTGAAGGTATGGAGTTCGGCGACGGCGGGCGTGCGCCGGTGCCGACGGCGACGCGGCCCGGACCAATCACGGTGGCCTGAACAGTGCGGTTCGACTGGATGTTGAGCACGGCGATGATGTCGCCGGCGGCGCCGGTCTCCAAGGCTTTGCCGCGCGCGGTCAGCAATACGCCGGGCACCTCGAAAGCGATGGTGACCGGCTCGTTGCGCTGGATCACTTCGGGCTTCATCAGGTCGCCGCGCCGCAATACGGCGCCGGCGGCGAGCGGCCGCTTGGCGGCAAAACCGACGGCGGTTTCTTTCGATGCGATTTCGCCGGCCACCTCGTGCTTGGGTCGTCGCTCGACCGCAATGTCACTCTGCTTGATGATGTCGCCGCGATTGAGCGGCCGCACGAGGACGGCAGTCTCCAGCGCCTCGGTTGCGGTGCCGGAGAAACGCAGCGGCAGGCGGCGCGCCACGGCGCTGCCCGGCAGGTCGAATGCGACGCTGAAGCGGCCGGTACGCGGGTCAACGGCAAGCCTGGCGACCTGCAATTCCGCGGTTGCGGTGGGTTCGACGTGAATCGTGCGCAGCTCGCGGTCGAAGGTGATCGCAATGTCCTTGGCGTCGCCGAAGCCGTGCTGACCGGCGAGCGCGGCCGCGATCCGCGCCTCGATATCCTTGGCGGTGATGGCGCGGCTTGGGCGTGTGACCATGACCTCGGTCAGGCCTTTGGTATCGAGGCCGGCGATCCGGTAAGGCGAAATGGCCTTGAGCAACTGGCTCACGGGCAGGCCGCCGGTCGAGCCGAGATCGGGGGAGCGAAATACGGCGATGTCGGCCACAGCACCGGCATTGTCGATCAGGTCGCCGATGCGCACGAGGTCGCCGGTGACCACCACGCGTTCCTTGAGCTTGGGACCGGACGACAGCGCGGCGGTCACCTGCGCGGCCGCCGGGCTGGCGAGCGCCAGCAGGCTTGCGACTAAGACGGTGCGAAGCATGGCGGTTCCTCAGCGCATCATGTTGGAAGTGGCCGACAGCATCTGATCGGCGGCGGCGATCACCTTGGCGTTCATTTCATAGGCACGCTGGGCGGCGATCAGGTCGGAGATTTCGCTCACCACTTCGACGTTGGCCTGTTCGAGGTTGCTCTGCAAAAGATCGCCGTAGCCGTCGGTGCCCGGGTTGCCGTCCTGCGGCGGGCCGGATGCCGGGGTTTCGACGAACAGATTGTCACCGATCGGTTGCAGGCCGGCCTTGTTGATGAAGCGCGTAAGAGTGATCTGGCCGAGCACGGTCGGCGTGGTGCTGCCTTGCGGGGTCACCATGACCTGGCCCTGCGGGTTGATGGTGAGGCCGGTGGCGTTCTGCGGAATGGTGATGGCAGGGGACAGCACGTTGCCGTGCAGCGTCACGATGCGGCCCTGCGCATCCATCTGGAACGAGCCGTCGCGGGTGTAGGTGAAAGTGCCGTCGGGCATGAGAATCTTGAAAAAGCCTTCGCCGCGAATGGCGATGTCGAGCTCGGAGCCGGTCCGCGTCAGCGTGCCCTGGGTCATGATGCGGGGCGTGCCGACGGTTTTGACGCCGCCGCCGAGGTCGACGCCCACCGGAAGAATGTTGCCCTGCGCGGAGGTCTGCGTGCCGATGCGGCGGACATGCTCGTAGAGCAGATCCTGAAACTCGGCGCGCTGGCGTTTGTAGCCGGTGGTGCGCATGTTGGCGATGTTGTTGGAGATGACCTGGACGTTGAGTTCCTGGGCCATCATGCCGGTGGCCGCGGTGTGGAGCGCGCGCATGGCAATGTCTCCCTTCGATCAGGCCGGAACGTCGGCGAGCTGCTGGAGCGCGTTACGGCGCAGCTCGGCCTGCTGCTGAATCATGTGCGCCACGTCAGCGTAATGGCGCGTGATCTGGACCATGCGCGCCATTTCAACGACGGCGCGCACGTTGGACTTCTCAACGGCACCCTGCACGACGCGGAATTTATCCGCCGGATCCGGCTGCACGCCGTCGGGCGCGGCAAACATGCTGGTGCCGTCTTTTCTGAGAACCTGCGGGTTCTGGAAGGTGACGAGGCGCAGCTTGCCGCGCGTGGAATCGGAGTTGAGACTGGTTCCCTCGCGGACCTTGATGGTGCCGTCGGGCGTGACGACAATGTCGCGGTCGTTGGCCTGAAGCACGATCGGTCCGGACTCGCCCAGCACGCGGTCACCGGCGCTGGTCACCAGCTCGCCGTTATTGTTGAGCTGGAAAGCGCCGTTGCGGGTGTAACGCTCGCCGCGAGCGGTCTGGACGACGAAGAAGCCTTCGCCGTCGATGGCGACATCGAGCGGCGAACCGGTTTGCTGGAACGGGCCCTGGCTGAAGTCGTGCCACGTGGTGCGGTCCTGCACGAAGCTCGGTCGGCGGTCGGGCTGAGCAAACTGCCCGGCCTGTGCCACGGGCATCACATACTCGGAAAAGGCCGAGTTGTCGGTTTTGTAGCCGGCGGTGTTGAGATTGGCGATGTTGTTGGAAACAACATCGAGCTCGCGTCGCAGCGCAGTCTGCCACGACAGAGCAATCAGCGTGTCGATCGCCATCGATCTGCTCCCTTAGCGCGTCGCGATGCCGCCCTCCCAGGCGGAACCGCTCCACGGGTGACCCCGGCTCTCCCAAGCCGGCGCCCCGCGCAGGGACGATGCAGCGGCTGTGCCAAAATGAAAAACTTAATAGTTTTCGCAGGTTGATTAACCATACGCGGCGCGCTGCACGGCAAGAATCGCCCTTTTAGGGGCAGCGGGCCGGCAAAAAATGCCGGCGCGGCGGCGGGCCGAAAGCTTCCATTAACCATTCCCTACGTACCGTTGCGGATACGACATCGGGGAGGCGCCCGCGGCACGTGTCATGCGTCGACGCCGTGTGTCGGTGCCTGCGCCTCGAAAGGATCTTGAGGTTGCGCAAATGGCATCTGCGACAAAGGCCAAGGCAAAAGAACCGGAACCCGAGGAAGAAGACACTCAGGAAGAGGGCGAAGCCGGCGAACAGAAACCGAAGCGGGGGCTGTTTGGATTCCTGTCGTTGAAGACGATGATCATCGGCGGGGCGGCGCTGTTGCTGCTCGGCGGCGGTGGCGGCGCTTATTTCCTGCTGAAGTCGAAACCGGCGGAAACAAAGACGACGGCGGTGCCGGGCAAGCCGGTGGTGTTCGTCGATCTGCCGGAGGTGCTGGTCAATCTCTCCAACAGCGGCAGCGATCGCACACAATATCTGAAAGTCAAGATCGTGCTGGAACTGTCGGACCAGAACATGATCCCGCAGATTCAGCCGGTCATGCCGCGGGTGATGGATGCATTCCAGACCTACCTGCGCGAACTGCGCGCGAGCGACCTGGACGGTTCGGCCGGGCTCTATCGACTGAAGGAGGAGCTGACGCGACGGGTAAACGCTTCGATCGCGCCGAGCCGCGTCAACGCCGTGCTGTTCAAGGAGATCGTGGTTCAGTGACAGGATAGCACCATGGCGGAGAAGGACCAGGTCGACCAGAACGCGCTCGCCGCCGAGTGGGGCTTGGCGCTCGATCCCGAGCAGGGTGCCGGCGACGGCAAGGCGAAGGCCGGAGCGGCGCCGGCCGCGGCCGGCGGCTCCGCGGAAGGCGGCGCGGGATCGGGCGGAAACGGCGCAGGCGATCAGACCTCGAGCCAGTGGCAGGCGATGCTCGACGAGAAATCGAGCCATCTGCAGAGCGGCAAGGCCGGCGCCGAACGGGTGCTGAACCAGGAGGAAATCGACAGCCTGCTCGGCTTCAGCCTGGCGGACGTGACGCTCAACAACAATTCGGGCATCCGGGCGATCATCGACTCGGCGATGGTCTCCTACGAGCGCCTGCCGATGCTGGAAATCGTGTTCGACCGGCTGGTCCGGCTGATGACCACATCGCTGCGCAATTTCACCTCCGACAACGTGGAAGTGTCGCTTGAGCGCATCACTTCGGTGCGGTTCGGCGACTATCTCAACTCGATCCCGCTGCCGGCGATTCTGGCGGTGTTCAAGGCGGAGGAGTGGGACAACTTCGGCCTCGTCACCGTCAATTCGAGCCTGATCTATTCGATGATCGATGTGCTGCTCGGCGGCCGGCGCGGGCAGACCGCGATCCGCGTCGAGGGCCGGCCCTACACCACGATCGAGTCGAACTTGGTCAAGCGCATGATCGAGGTGGTGCTGGCGGATGCGGAGCTTGCCTTCAAGCCGCTGTCGCCGGTGAAGTTCAACATCGATCGGATGGAGACCAATCCGCGCTTTGCCGCGATCTCGCGGCCGGCCAACGCCGCGATCCTGACGCGGCTGCGCATCGACATGGAGGACCGCGGCGGCGACATCGAATTCCTCCTGCCCTACGCCACCATCGAGCCGATCCGCGGCGTGCTCTTGC
This sequence comes from Xanthobacteraceae bacterium, assembly GCA_035574295.1. Classification (GTDB taxonomy): domain Bacteria; phylum Pseudomonadota; class Alphaproteobacteria; order Rhizobiales; family Xanthobacteraceae; genus PNAI01. Next base: position 62,354 of record DATLYX010000076.1, on the reverse strand, counting down.
AGATGTTCATGGGCGAGAAATTCGGCCGCGATCCGATCTGGGAGGGCCATCTCGCCACGGAAATCGCGCAGGCGGAGATTGCCGTGGATGCCGTGCTGTACGAAGCGCAGCTTCCACTCAGGCGCATCATGGCGCTGGAGGTCGGCGACACCCTGATGCTCGACATCAAGCCCGATGCGCTCGTCACCGTGCGGTGCGGCGACGTCACGCTGAGCGAAGGCCGCATGGGCCGCGTGGGCGATCGGGTCGCGGTGCGCGTCGCCAACACGCTGAGGCGGCCGCGCACGACGTTCGCCATGTTCGAAAAAGCAGATCAGCCGACGACGCGCAAGGAGGCTGCATGAGCCTGCCGATGATGATCGAGAGCCTGGTGGCGATCCTGTTGCTGTTCACCATTCTTTATTGCGTGCGCCTCAACGCCAGCATCAAGCGGCTGAAAGGCCAGGAGCGCACGTTGAAGACCACGATCGCCGAGCTGATCACGGCTACGGAGAACGCTGAGCGGGCGATCGCCGGGCTGAAGACGACGGTGCGCGAGGCGGAGCAGACGCTTGGCGTGCGCTTGGTCGCGGCGGAGAAGTTTTCGGCCGAAATCGCCCAGCAGCTTGAGGGCGGAGACGCCGTGCTCAAACGGCTGGCACAGATCGCGGCGTTGCGGCCGATCGTCGCCGGCTCCGCCAGCGCGCCGGCAGAGCCAAAAGCGCCGGCGCCCGATACCAGAAAGATCATGGCGGCGGCGAAGGCGTTCGCGGAACGCGCCCGCGCGCGGGTGCGGGAGCGCGCGGCGTGATCCGTTTGTTGCGCGAGCTGCGGCTGATTCCGATTCTGCTGATCGGCGCCGCGTGCCTATTCGGGCTCAAGCTTTTGGGCCTGATGTTCAATGGCAGCTATGTGCTGTCCAGCCGCGGGTTGGGCAGCGATCATGCGATCGTGGTGTCGCTTGCGCCCTCGACGCAGGAGCTTGTGCCGCAGACCATTCCGCTGGACACCGGCACCCGCGCCCAGCCAGGACGGCCGTCGTGGATGCAGGAAATGTTCGGCTTCCCGGATGTCACCGGGTCGATCAGCAGCGCGGCCCGGGCGGCGCCCAGCGCCGCGACTATCACGGGCTCGGTGGCCGCACCGAAGCCGGCCCCGAAGGACGGTGCGCCGGCCGACAAAACCGCCGCAGCAGCAGGCGGAAAACCGCTGCCACCCGAAACGAAACCGCCGATGCCGGAGACCAAGCCGGCCGGAGTGCAGATTCCGCTCGACGGAAACAGGCCGCTTTCGGCGGCGGAACGGGCGATCCTGGAGCGCCTGCAGGAGCGCCGTCTTGAGCTGGAAAAGCGCGCGCGCGAGCTCGACATGCGCGAGAACATGCTCAAGGAGGCGGAAGCGCGGCTCGAAGCGCGGATGAAAGAGCTCAAGGAATCGGAGGCGCGCAACGGCGGTAGCGGCGGCGGACTGAAACGCGAAGACTCGGATGCGGCGCGGTTCAAGAGTCTCGCCACCATGTACGAAAACATGAAGCCCAAGGATGCGGCGCGAATCTTCGACCGACTCGACATCAAGGTGCTGATCGACATGGCCTCGTTGATCAATCCGCGGCGCATGTCGGATATTCTGGCGCAGATGAGCCCGGAAGCGGCGGAACGGTTGACCAGCGAACTGGCGAACCGGGCGAACGGCGGCGAGCGGACGGTGAATCCGGCGGCGCTGCCCAAGATCGAAGGCCGGCCGAGCGGCTCGTAGGCGGCCCACCGACGCTGTGCAACCCGACAATTACGGTTAAGCCTTCGTTAAACCGACGCGCCTTAAGCTTGGACCGCTCGCTGCATCCGGACCGGCGTCAAGCGTATGTTAGGTCGTTCCAAGGGGGTTGATGTTGCAGGCGCCCGCCGCTCGGCGCGGTGGTGCGTAATTGCGCGCGTTGTGCTGTTCGCCTGCGCGGTCATGCTGCTCGCCCCGCGTCCGGCATCTGCCGAGCCGATTCCGGGCGAGCTCAGCCTCAACAGCAGCGGCGGATATCTGCGACTCGTGCTGCGTTTTCCGAAAGAAGTGGAAACGCAGGTTCGCCTGTCGAGCTCCATCCTAGTGATCAGCTTCAAGGAGCCGGTCGATGTCTCGGTGGATCGAATCAATCTCGGCGCGACCGACTATATCGGCGCGGCGCGGCGCGACCCGGACGGCCGCGCCATCCGGCTTGCGCTTGCGCGCAAGGTGACGGTCAATGCGACGACCGCTGCCGAGCAGGTGTTCATCGACCTGATGCCGGAATCTTGGACCGGCCCGCCTCCCGCCTTGCCGCGGGAAGTGGTGGAAGAATTGGCGCGGCGCACGCGCGAGGCTGAACGCCTCAATCGCCAACTGCAGCTTAAGGCGCAGGTGCGTCGGCCGCCGCCGGTGCGCGTCCGCGTGACCCGGCAGCCGACGTTCATTCGCTACATCTTCGAGCTTCCCGATCTCACCGGCGTCTCGACCGATCGCACCGGGGACAAGCTGATGCTGACGTTCGCCGCGCCGCTTCGGTTCGATCTCGCGGACGTGCGGCTTGATTTGCCTCCGGTGGTCGAGTCGATCGATGCCGAGCCAGGAAACGATGCGGCGAAGGTGAGTTTCACGTTCTCCGGCAGCGTCGATGTGCGGATGTTCCGGGAGGACTCCAGCTACATCGTCGATCTGACGCCGCTCGAACCGAAATCCGCGCAGGTGGACGACAAGGCGAAGTTGGAACAGGCCGCGTCGCCCGTTCCGGAATTGGTACCTCCGGTAGTGCTGCCATCCAAAGAGGGCGTGCAGCCGGCGCCAGCGCCGCCCAGCGCAACAGCCGTGGCGCCTGCGCCGGACATCAAGGCGCAAAGTGCGCCGGAAAAATCGGCCGAGAGCGCGGAACCCGCGGTTGCGCCGGCAGAGCCGGCGGGCAAGGCCGCAGTCGAGGCTACGGCCGATCCGCGGGAGCCGGTTACCCCTCAACTGTCGCGCCAGGGCGAGAATCTGCGGATCAAGTTTCCGTTTGCCGCGTCGGTTCCGGCGGCTGTGTTCCAACTGGGTGACACGGTCTGGCTCGTGTTCGATACGGCGACGCCGATCGACCTCGCGCCGCTCCTGGACGACAGCAGCGGCACCGTGCGCAGTGCGTCGATCACGCCCGCCGGCGAGGGACAGGTGCTCCGCCTCAAGCTCCTGCGGCCGCGTCTGGTGGGGCTCGCAGCCGAGGGCGCAACATGGACGGTAGCGATCGCTGACAGCGTGAGCACGCTGTCGCGGCCGCTCGGCATCGGCCGTTCGGTCATCGGGCCCGCGCGGTCCAGCATCATCATCCCGATCGATGATCCGCGCCGGCTGCACAGGCTCATCGATCCGGACCTGGGCCGCACGCTGCTCGTGGTCACGGCCGCGGCGCCAGCACGCGGTTTCCTCAAGACGCACGAATTCGTCGAACTGCGCGCGCTCGCTACGACGCACGGAATCGCAGTGGAGACGCTTGCCGACGATCTGAAGGTGGAGCTGTCTGCGGACAAGGTCGTGCTCAGCCGGCCGGGCGGTCTTGCGCTGTCGAATGCCGGGGCGGTAACGCGGCTTACCGACAAGAGTCATGCGGTCGTGTTCGACACCCAACGCTGGGGCTATGATCGCGAAGCGAATTTTGCCGAACGGCAAATAGACCTGATCCGCGCCGCGGCGGAGGCGCCGCCGAACCGACGGATCGCACGGCGGCTCGATCTGGCGCGTTTCTATCTTGCGAATCAGATGTTCGTCGAAGCCAAGGCGGTGCTGGACGTCGTGATCGCAGACGAGCGGCCGACGGCGGACGATCCGACGCCGCTGGTGCTGCGCGCGATCGCCAACCTGATGCTCAATCGGACCGACGCCACGCTGAAGGATCTGTCCAACCCGGCGGTCGGCAACCAGCAGGATGCGCAATTGTGGCGCGCGCTTGCCTATTCGCGCCAGGGGAAATGGGCGCAGGCGCGCGAGGCGTTCCGCAACGTGGAAGGCGCGATGGCGACCCTGCCGATCGAGCTGCAGCTTGTGGCGCTGCGCGAGGCACTGCGGGCGGCGCTCGAAATCGGTGATCTGGCCACGGCAGCGCGGCGCCTCAACGACATCGAGGCATTGGGCGTGCCGCCCGCACTCGAGGCGTCCGTCGCTGTGCTGATGGGGCGGTTGGCCGAAGGCCTGGGGCGCAAGGAGGAGGCGCTCGCCGCCTATCAGACCGCGGCCCAGTCGGCAGACCGGCCGGCCGCGGCGCAGGGCCGGTTGCGGGAACTGATGCTGCGCCATGCGCTCGGTGCCGCCAAGAAGGCGGAGGTCATCGCCGGCCTGGAGGCGCTCACCGCCACTTGGCGCGGCGATGACACGGAGGTCGAGGCGCTGCAATATCTGGCGGAATTCTACACCGAGGAAGGGCGCTACCGTGACGCCTTCAACATGATGCGCACGGCGCTCATCGCCGATCCCAATTCGGACATCACGCGACGCATCCAGGATCGGGCGATCGCCACGTTCGACGAGCTGTTCCTGTTGGGCAAGGGCGATTCCATGCCGGCGATCGACGCGCTCAGCCTGTTCTACGATTTCCGCGATCTCGTTCCGATCGGCCGGCGCGGCGACGAAATGATCCGACGGCTCGCCGACCGGCTGGTGGCGGTAGATCTCCTGGAACAAGCGGCGGAGTTGTTGCAGCACCAAGTCGATCATCGTCTGCAGGGCGCGGCGCGCGCGCAGGTGGCGACCAAGCTCGCGATCATCTATCTGCAGAACCGCAAGCCCGACAGGGCGCAGGCGGCGCTGCGCGCTACGCGCTCGGCCGATCTCTCCAACGAGCTGCGCTTGCAGCGCATCCTGCTCGAAGCGCGGGCCATCTCCGACATGGGCCGGCACGATCTGGCGCTGGAAGTGATCGAGAATATCGAGGGCCGGGAAGCGACCCGGCTGCGTTCGGACATCCTGTGGGCGGCGCGGCGCTGGCAGCGCGCGGCGGAGCAGATCGAGCTGCTGCACGGGGACCGCTGGAAGGAATTCGAGCCGCTGTCGGACGTGGAACGGGTCGACATCCTGCGCGCGGCGATCGGTTATGCCTTGGAGGGAGATTTCATCGGCATCGCGCGGCTGAAAGAGAAATACGCCGCCAAGATGGCGCAGGGACCGGACCGGCGGGCGTTCGAAGTGGCCACCGGCGGGTATGGCAATGCCAGCGCGGAGTTCCGCGCCGTGGTGCAGTCGGTGGCGTCGGTGGATCTGTTGGAGAATTTTTTGCGCGATCTGCGCGCACGTTACCCGGAGCTGAGGCCGGCAGAAGCGCCAGACGGCGCACAACCCGGCGCGGGACCGGGGCAGGGCGGCAAGCCGCCGGCGTGATCCGTACAACGCGAGACGCCGCGACTGGATCGGAGGGCAATGCGGGCTCCAGCCGGACAAGGCGTCGCGGCCAGTTAACCCGGGCCATAACTCTGCACCAGCGAGCCGGCCACCAGGTTCCAGCCGTCCACCAGCACGAAGAAGATCAATTTGAACGGCAGCGACACCACCACCGGCGGCAGCATCATCATGCCCATGGACATCAAGAGCGAGGCGACCACGAGATCGATGATGAGGAAGGGCAGAAACAGCAGAAACCCGATCTCGAAGGCGCGCTTGAGCTCGGAGATCATGAAGGCCGGAACCAGAATGCGCAGCGAAAGATCCTGGGGCGTGTCGGGGGCCTTCTCGCCGGAGAGGTTGGTGAAGAGCTGCAAATCCTTCTCGCGGACGTTCTTGAGCATGAAGGTGCGGAACGGCTCGGAGGAGCGCGCGAAGGCCTGCTCGGCGGTCAATTCGTTGTTGATGAGCGGCTTGATGCCGGCGTCGTAGGCGCTCTGGAACGCCGGCGCCATCACGAAAGCGGTGAGAAACAGCGCCAGCGACACGATCACCGCATTGGGCGGCGCGGTGGCGGTGCCGAGCGCGGTGCGCAGCAGCGACAGTACCACCACGATGCGCGTGAACGAGGTCACCATCACCAAGATCGAGGGCGCCAGCGACAGCACCGTGAGCAGCGCGATCAGTTGGATCACGCGCTCGGTGAGGCCCGAGCCCTGACCGAAATTGATGCTGATGTCCTGAGCGGACGCCGAGGTTACCAGGAGGAGCGGGACCACTATCACCGCCGCCGTCGCGAGACGGACGCAGGCGGTGATGGCAGGTCTCACGATTTACCAGACTGGCGGCCCAAGAGGCTCGCCATCTCCTGTTCGAGATCTTCGTACACTGAGCGGGCCGGCGCGCCGTTGCCGGATTTGGCCTGCGCCGGGCCGGCGCTCGACGCCGCGGGCTTCACCTCGGGGAACTGGAGCGTCTTTGCTTCCGGGCGCTTGGCCTCGGCCGGCAGGCCGCCGGCCTCGCGGCGCGCGGCCTGCGAGGCGAGCGGACGGCGCAGGGCGTTTTCGAGGCGTTGCGCCATTTCGGCGAGATGGGCGTCCGGTGTCAGCGGCGCTGCCGATGGCGGCGCGGCGGCAGCCGCGGTTGCGGCCGGCGCTGCGGGCGTGATCGGAGTCACGATCGGTTTTGTCGCAGGCGTTGCGATCGGCGTCACCACGGGGTTTGCAATCGGGGCATCGCCATTGCCCTGAGCTGCAGTCAGTGGAATGCGTGGAGGCTCCGGCGGTCGCGGCGCGGTCTCCGGCTTCTGCCGCGACAGCTCCGCAGCAAGCCCGAGCAGCGGATCGGCGCTCGCTATGGCTCGCGACGGCTCGGGCACGGCGCGCAACGGCGGCGACGACGATGCCGGAAACGCCGGCGGCGCCGGTGTCACCGCAGTCAGCGGTGTCGGTGCGGGTTCCTCGGCCGGCGGGCGCGAGCGCTCCGGACGCGGCGTGATCGGTTCAGGCTGTGGCCAGCTCGACGCTTCCGCCAGCGTCGCCGCACGCGGTAGCGACTCCGCGCCGCGCGTTGCGGGGGTCTCGCGTTGAATTGCCGCGCCGGCGCGCACGATGTTGGTTTCAACCACCACGTCGGTCGGCCCGCCGATCATGAGCAGATGTTCGACGTTGTCGCGGCGGATGATGATGAGCTTGCGCCGGCCGTCGATGGAGGCGGCATCGATCACCGCCAGCCGCGGCTGACGCCCGCGCCCTGCCGCCAATCGCGCTGCACCGAACCGGCGCACAAGCCAGGCCACAGCGCCGATCAATGCCAAAACAACGACGAAGGCGATAACAAAAGTGACGGACGTCGGCAGCTCTACACCGAAGAGGCTGTTCATGGGACGGTTCCTGGCACGCAATCACGCGCGAGCCCGCAGGGACGCAGAGCCCGGCTGGTTAACGCGGGCGGCAATATTTGCCGACGGCAATGCTAACAAATTCTTAACAGAAAAGGCCAGTTGGTCCCCGCTCGGGGATAATTCCGAGATTTTTATGGTAAATGCGCGGTTGCGACAAACTCCATATTTTTCGATGACTTAACCCGCGGTTAACCATACGGCGGGCAAAGTCTGCCCACCGGACGATCTGCCGCGGCGGTTCGATTGTGCCGGTGAGGGCGAGCCTTCTCATGCCGATATCCAATATCCCGCTGTTCTCGATGCTTCGGGCGCGCATGCACTGGCACCAGGAGCGCCAACAAGTGCTCGCCACCAATGTGGTCAATGCCGACATGCCGAACTACCGGCCGCGCGATCTGGTGCCGCCACGTGTCGGCGGCGGCGCCGAGGCCGGCGGCGGGCCGCTCGGTCTTGCGCGCACGTCGCCCGCGCATATGACGCTCATCTCGGGAAGCGCCAGCAGTCAGTTTCAAGCAACGCAATCGGGATACGACGTGCGGCCCTCGGGCAATGCCGTCGATCTCACCGATGAAATGATGAAGCTCGCGGCAAACCAGATGGACTATCAAGCCGCCACCATGCTCTACAGCAAAAGCCTCAACCTGTTGAAGACCGCCCTCGGCAAGCGGTGACACCACACCTTGCACACAAAACGCAAAGGATCGGGATCATGGACTTTCTGAAATCGATCGCCATCGCCGCGTCCGGCCTGCGCGCCCAGGCCGGCCGCATGCGCATCATCTCCGAGAATTTGGCCAATGCGGACTCCACGGCGGCGCAGCCGGGCGCCGATCCCTATCGGCGCAAGGTCGTCACCTTCCGCACCGAAGTCGACCGCGCGCTCGGCGCGCAGGTCGTCACGCTCGGCCGCGTGCGCACCGATCCGTCCGACTTCCGACAGAAATACGAGCCGGGGCATCCGTCGGCGGACGCCAACGGCAACGTCAAATACCCCAACGTCAATCCGCTGATCGAAATGACCGACATGCGCGAGGCGCAGCGTTCGTATGAGGCCAACGTCAACGTCATCACCGCCTCGCGCCGGATGATCCAGCGCACGCTCGACATCCTCAAATCCTGATCGGGAGAGCTAGATGCCTTCACCCAGCACCGCAGCCCAGGCCTATGCCAGCCTGGCCCGGCTCACCGAATCCAACCTGCAAAGAAGCGAGGTCGCCTCGGGAGAGAACTTCGGCAATCTCCTCAAAGGGGCGCTCGCCGCCGTGAACGAGGCGGGGCAGAACGCCGACCGGCAGGCGCAAGCGCTCGCCGCCGGCAAGGCCAACATCGTCGATGTGGTCACCGCGGTCGCCGAATCGGAAGTGGCCATCGATGCCGTGGTCGCGGTTCGCGACAAGGTGATCCAGGCCTACGAAGACATCATGAAGATGCCGATCTGATTGGGGCACCGGGGCGGGTTATGAGCGGGGCGGAGGTGCTCGATATCGCGCGGGACGCGATTCTGACGCTGGTGCTGGTCGCGGCGCCGTTGATGCTGGTCGGGCTTGCGGTCGGCGTCGTCATCTCGCTGGTCCAGGCGCTCACCCAGATCCAGGAAATGACCCTGGTGTTCGTGCCGAAGATTTTGGCGATGTTCATCGCTCTCCTGCTGGTGCTGCCGTTCATGGCGGAAACCATGCACGGTCATGTCATGCGAATCGTCGCCCGGATCGCAGGCGGGTGAGGGCGTCAGCCCGCAGACCGTCATCGAGAGGAATTAAACCGGTGCGGATCGATGTGTCATTTCTGCCGGCGCTCGGCGCGGCCTTCATGCTGATGTTCGCGCGCATCGGCACCATGGTGATGCTGCTCCCGGGCCTCGGCGAGATGAGCGTACCCGCGCGCGTGCGGCTTGCGGTTGCGCTCGCGCTCACCGCACTGCTGTTGCCGCTGCATCGCAGCGCGTACCAGATCGATCTGACTTCGCTCGGGCCGGTGTTGATGATGCTCGGGCAGGAGATGCTGGTCGGCGCCGTGCTCGGGCTGGTGGCGCGGCTTGCGATCTCGGCTTTGCAGGTGGCGGGCACGGTGGCGGCGCAGCAGCTCGGCCTCGGCTTTATCACCGCGGTCGATCCTACGCAGGGCCAGCAGGGACTGATCGTCGGAAATTTTCTCACCATCCTGGGGGTGACGCTGATCTTCGCCACCGATCTGCATCACCTGATCATCGCCGCCTTGCACGACAGCTATCGGCTGTTTGCGCCGGGCGAAAGCCTGCTCACCGGCGACATCGCCGCCCTGTTCACCCGCACCACCGCAACCGCATTCCAGATCGGCGTGCAGCTTGCGGCGCCGTTCCTGCTGTTGGGACTTCTGTTCAATCTCGGGCTCGGGGTGCTTTCCCGGCTGATGCCGCAGATTCAGGTGTTCTTCTTCGGCATGCCGGTGCTCATCCTCGCCGGGCTGCTTGCGCTCCTGCTCGCGGTCGGCAGCATGATGGGCGCTTTCCTCGATTATTTCGGCGGTGTGCTGCGCACACTCACCCTGAGCGGCTGAGGACGCGGCTCAACCATGGCCGAGGCCGAACGACACGACGCCGAGCGCACCGAAGAACCGACGCAAAAGCGGCTCGAGGAGGCGTTCCGGCGCGGGGATGTGGCCAAGAGTCAGGAGGTGAACACCTGGTTTGTCATCACCAGCGCGACCCTGGTGCTGCTCGCCTTTTCCGGCGCCGTGGCGGGCAGCCTCTCCAGCACGCTCCGCGGCCTGTTCGGCAACGCCCACGATATTCCGCTGAGCGCGAACGGCGCGCTCGCGCTGGCCCATCGACTGAGCCGCGAGACGTTTGCGGCGGTGGCGGTCCCGCTGTTCTTGCTCATGCTCGCGGCCCTGTTCGGCAACCTCATTCAGCACCGCCTGGTGTGGTCGGTCGAGCCGCTGCGACCGAGGCTGAGCAAAATTTCGCTGATCGGCGGTCTGCGCCGCCTGTTCTCCAAACAGGCCTTGATGAATTTGCTCAAGGGCCTGGTCAAGCTCGTGCTGGTCGGAACGATCATGGCGGCACTGTTGTGGCCGCAGCGGGATCGCCTCGAAACGCTGGTGACGGTGGACCTGCGCGGCGTGCTGATGCTGGCGAAATCGCTGTCGCTCGAAATCCTCGGCGCCGTGGTGGCAATCCTTGGGCTGGTGGCGGCAGGCGATTATCTGTTTCAGTATCGGCAATGGCACGAGCGGCAGAAGATGTCGATCCAGGAGCTGCGCGAAGAATTCAAGCAGACGGAAGGCGACCCGATCATCAAGGCGCGGTTCCGACAATTGCGGCAGACGCGCATGCGCAAGCGCATGATGGCGGCGGTACCCAAGGCGACCGTCGTCATCACGAACCCTGAGCATTATGCCGTGGCGCTGCAATACGAACGCGGCATGAATGCGCCGATTTGTGTGGCCAAGGGTGTCGATCTGGTCGCGCTCAAGATCCGGGAAATCGCCGAGGAGAACGATGTGCCGGTGGTGCAAAACCCGCCGCTGGCGCGGGCGCTGTATGCAACGGTCGACCTCGACGAGGAAATTCCGCCGGAGCATTACAAAGCGGTGGCGGAAATCATCGGCTATGTGATGAAGCTGCGCCGCCGGGCAGGAAATGTGCGGCAGAACGCATCATGAATTCGCGGCGGGGAATGCAGGCGTGTGAGGCGGATGCGTGTGAGGCGGGGAAATGAGCGTTGCAGGCCCTTGCGCGAACGCCGCGGCTTGAGGCACCAAGGGGGCACGCTCAATTGCGCGCTCTGACGGATCGCAAGGTCGCCATGTCAACCCAGGACTTCAGCGGTCAGGCGTCACCGGACGTTGAGGCGGCCGGTTCGCGGCGGCGCAGCGCGGGCATCGGCCTTGTCATTCTGGTCGCCTTTGCGGTGGTGGCCGCGGCGCTCGGGCTCATGCTGATCGGCCGCGCCAATTCCGGCCCTTACATCCTCGGCATGCTTGCGGCGCTGGCGGTGGTCGGGGTGTTCGCGCTGTTTGCGTTGTCGGGCGGCATTTTGCGCTTCGCCGGCGCCGAGACCGGCCATCCGGTGCTCAAAGCGGCGGCGGACGAGGCGGCCGACGGACTCATCGTGGCGGATCGAAACGGCCGCGTGATCTACGCCAATGCCGCCTATCGGGCGTTGTTCGATGTTGCGGACGCAAGGGATGTCCGGCCCATCGAACAAGTGCTCGTCGGGGACCCGGACGTCTCCGAAGTCGTCTATCGCATGCTCAGGGCTGCGCAGGACGGCCGGCGCGTGCAGGAGGAGGTGCGCGTCATCGGGCTCAAGAACGGCCCGACGAAATGGCTGCGGTTGCGCGCACAGCCGCTGCGCGATCCAAAAACCAACGCGGTCGCGACCCTGTGGACTGTCTCCGACATCACGCGGGAACGCGAGCGGCACGAGGGCATTTACCAGAACTTGCAATATGCCATCGACTATCTTGACCACGCGCCAGCAGGCTTCTTCTCGGTCGATGCGAGCGGGGCTGTCACCTTCATCAACGCCACGCTCGCCTCCTGGCTCGACCACGATCTTGCCCAGGTCGGCTCGGGCGGATTGCGGTTGCAGGACATCGTCTCGGGCGAAGGCGCGGCGCTGCTCACCACACTCACCGGCGCGCCCGGCGAAGTGAAGACCGAAATTCTCGACCTCGACCTCAAAACTCGCAGCGGGCATTCGCTGCCGGCGCGGCTCTATCACAAGGTGGGGTTCGGCGCGGACGGCACGCCCGGCCCCTCGCGAACGCTGGTGCTCAACCGTGCGCGCGGACAGGCGGACGATCCGCAGCGCGCGGCGGCAGTGCGCTTGATGCGCTTCTTTCAGAATACGCCAATGGCGATCGCCACCGTGGACAAGACGGGCCGCATCGCGCGTTCCAATGGGCGGTTCGCGCGGATGTTCGAGGGAATGGTCAAGGAGGCCGACGACCGCTCGATCTTCTCGGTGGTCGCTGCCCGCGACCGCGGCGCGCTCGAGGCGGCGATCCGCAGCGCGGCGGAAGGCCGCAGCGATATCGCCCCGGTCGATGCGGCGCTGGCGGGGGCCGACGAGCGGTTCGGCCGGTTCTATGTCACAGCGGTCGAGGAGGAGGAGCGCGACGGCGAGGCGGCCATCGTTTATGTACTCGACGTGACCGGGCAGAGGTCGCTGGAAAAGCAATTCGCCCAGTCGCAGAAGATGCAGGCGGTGGGCCAACTCGCCGGCGGCATCGCCCACGACTTCAACAACGTGCTCAACGCCATCATTCTGGCGGCGGACTTCCTGCTCACCGCGCACAAGCCGACCGATCCGTCGTTCCAGGACATCATGCAGATCAAGCAGAACGCCAACCGGGCGGCGAGCCTGGTGCGGCAGCTTCTGGCGTTCTCACGGCGCCAGACGCTCAGGCCGCAGGTGATCGACCTGCGGGAGACGCTCGATGACCTGAAGATTCTCCTGGGCCGTCTGATCGGCGAGAAAGTTGTGCTCAGCGTGGAGCATGCGCGCGATCTGTGGCCGGTGAAGGCCGACATTTCCCAGCTTGAACAGGTGATCGTGAATCTCGCCGTGAATGCGCGGGATGCCATGCCGGACGGCGGCAAGCTCACCGTGCGTACGGCGAACATCAGCGCCGCGGAAAGCGCGCAATTCGGCTACAAGGGCATGCCGCCCGCGGACTACGTGCTCATCGAAGTGATCGATACCGGCACGGGCATTGCGCCGGAGATCATTGATAAGATCTTCGAGCCGTTCTTTTCCACCAAGGAGGTCGGCAAGGGCACCGGGCTGGGCCTTTCCACCGTCTACGGTATCGTCAAGCAGACCGGCGGCTTCATTTATCCGGAATCCGAGGTCGGGCGCGGCACCACGTTCCGAATCTTTCTGCCACGCCACGTGCCGGGCAAAGCGGAAACGGCCGAGGCGCCGGCCGAAGCCGAGGCCTCCGGGATTGCGGAGGCGCTCGGCGCGGCCGGCGAGAAGGCGCCGCTTGCACCCGACCTCACGGGCCAGGGCACGATTCTTTTGGTGGAGGACGAGCAAGGCCTGCGCGGGCTCAACGCGCGCGGGCTTGCCTCGCGCGGCTATCATGTGCTCGAGGCCGCTAACGGCGTGGAGGCGATCGAGGTGTTCGACCGGCACAACGGCAAGGTCGATCTGGTGGTGTCCGACGTCGTGATGCCGGAAATGGACGGCCCGACGCTGCTCAAAGAGCTGCGCCGGCGCGACCCGAATGTGAAGATCATCTTCGTGTCCGGATATGCGGAAGAAGCTTTTGACAAGAGCCTGCCAAAGGGCGAGCAGTTTTCCTTCCTCCCGAAACCGTTCACGCTCAAGCAACTGGTGGCCGCGGTCAAGGAAACCATGGCATCCTGACGGTGTCCGGATGCCGAAAACAGCCGATCAGCAACGCGAGCCGCAGCAGGACGGCGAGGAGCGCAAGCGACGCGCAGGGAATGTCTTTCTTCTGGCTGCCGCGATTGCGTTCATTGCCGCTGCGGTCTGGCTCATCGATGCGCTGCTGGCGGCACGCAAGGCGGACGAATGCATTGCTGCGGGGCGCCGCAATTGCGGCCCGACAGGTGTGATTTTTTCGCGATAGGAAATCGGGAGCCGCCCCGCTAGGCTTGCCGGGTCCGAACCGAATGGAGTTCACGATGGAAATTCGCCCCAATGGCGCTTCGCCCTCGCGCCGCATGCCAGCCGATTATTTCACCGGAACCGTGTGGCAGGATCCGATTATCGAAGCGCCGGCACCGGCGCGCCTGCGCGCCGCCTGGGTACGGTTCGAGCCCGGCGCGCGAACGGCCTGGCATACGCATCCGCTGGGCCAGACGATCCATATCACCGCAGGCGTCGGCCTGGTGCAGACCTGGGGCGGGCCGATCCGGGAAGTGCGCGCCGGGGACACGGTGTGGTTTGCGCCGGGCGAAAAACACTGGCATGGCGCTGCGCCGAACATGGCCATGACGCATATTGCGATGCAGGAGGCGTTGGACGGCAAGCACGTCGAATGGCTCGAGCACGTCAGCGACGCGCAATATTCGGGCAAAGCGGGCGGTTGACCGATGGCAGCGGCTCGCGGATGGCGAGTTCTGCGAAGTTCGATCAAATTTTGGCGATCAAGAACACTTTCGAGCTGTCATTCCTGCGGCACAGGACAGCGCAGAGCGCCTCCATGCGACATGCGCTACGCCGGTACCAGAAGATGCGTAACGCCTATCACAACCTCCGCCGCGAAGGCACGGGCGCATCGGGAGAAATCACCGATGGACAGAATTTCGTTGCGCTGAATCGACGTGCGCCGGTCATAGACACGCGGTTCTCATTTGCACATGAGCTTTGTGTTGTTTCGGATCGGGACACCGAGCAGCGTTCGCTCTGCCAACGCACAGGCGGCTCGCGAAAAATTTATTTGGCTCCGTCGTGCTTCCGTCTCACGATGACGCTCCAAATGAAGTGTAGACTCAGGAGACCGTGACCTCATTCGCGCGAGCCCAAGTGGCGGGAATGCACGAGGGCTGACACGGAAATCGGGAGCGAGTTGCAGAGCTCGATCGCGAACCTGCGCGAGTGAAGCACGACGTAACAGAGCGCGAGTACAGTTCTTCGTCACGAGCGTCGGGCCCGGACAACCAAGTGCGGACCTGGGCGGCTTGGCAGGTGCAGACCAGCAGTTGAGAGAGGCTCGCCGCCGCGCGCGCGGCGGCGGAAAGGTTGGTATGCTTCGCCGAGCACACGGGGCCCGACGCCGTGACGCATTTTCCCCGATCCTTGGCCAAGGTGAGCTTAAAACGCGCGGACCGTTGGAGTCCGCGCACAGCGCGCGTTTGGCGCATGAACGGTAACCGCAGCTTCCGCTGCCTTCGGCCTCAGTTGGGCTTGACCCGGTAGGCGGTGCGAACCTTTTCGAGCAGATCGGGAGCCAGATTGCTCACGCTCGTGACGACCTTCTGCAGCTCCTCACCGGGTAATGGATTGACGGCGAGTTTCATGCGCTCGGCTTCCGCCCGCAGCTCGGGGTCCTTCATGGCGGCGTCGAAGGCGCGCCGCAGCGCGCTTACGCGGTCGGCCGGCACTCCCGGCGTGGTGAAGAACGCGGTGCCGACCTCGGTTGCCGCCATGATCGCGGTGAGAATCTGGCGCTCCTCGTCGGTGCGGGCCAGTTCCACGACCGTCGGTATCTCAGGCAGCTCGGCGTGACGCTTGAGCCCGTACTGCACCAGGATCGAGATCATTTTTTCCGGCCACCAGGTCGGATGCGCCACCTTGACCGCGGTCCACGACGTGGAGTGGCCCTGCACCTCGCCGCGCTCGACCGCCAGCATGGCTTCGCCGGAGCCCTTGTAGCCCATCACCAGCTTGAACTTGGTGCCGAGCACGTTGTTGGTCACGGTGGGATAGATCGCGACGGTGGAGCCGACACCGGTGCCGGACAGCGTCGACTCGATCTTCTGCGCGTCGGCGAATGTCTTCACCGGCGATGTCTTCCACATGAACACGATATTGATCAGCGAATCGATGCGGCCGATCCAATTGAACTCCGCGGTCTTGAAGCGGACATTGGGCGTGCCGAGTTTTTCGTCGAGGGCGGTGGTCGGCGCGCCGATGGCGATCTGCGTGCCGTCCTTGGGAAGCGTGTTGTACATGTTGTTGACGGCGACGAAGGAACCTGCCCCCGGCATGTTCTTCGGCACAACAGTCGGGTTGCCGGGGATGTGCTTGCCGAGATGGCGCGCCAGGAGTCGGCCGAAGGTGTCGTTGCTGCCGCCGGGCGGATAGCCGATCACCACGTCCACGGTCTTGCCCTTGTAGAACTGCTCCGGCGTCTGTGCGGCAGCCGGGTTCGTGCCGACGACGATCGCGAGCACTCCGATCGCGACGAAACTCAACCGTAAGGTTCGCATGGTCCCCTCATCGTAACTGATTGTACCCACCTTCGAGGCCACCATGTTAGTGCAGATGCGGCCGATCCAAAACCGCTTGGGCCGCTAGCTTTTGCAGCGGAGGTTTGTCCCCGCGCAGCGGTGTGGCCGAAGTCTCGGGTGGCGTGGTGCGGTCGCGGCAGCAGGCCGAGGCTGTCGGCGATGGTTTGTATTCGGCTAATGGGAACCGGCGGATTTGATGCAACAGATCAAAATGAATCCAACGGATCGTGGTTAGTAATACGGCGCAGGGAGAAACACAGGGCTGCCGGACATGGCGGCCCGCGCAGGGACGCCATGACCCGCACTATGAATAACGGTGCCCGGAAAGCCTCGCGGCGCAAAGTGGGGACTCCAGCCTGGATCCGTCCGGAGGAGGGGTTTTCGGTGCGAAAATGCATCATTTCCGACATTTCCCCGACCGGCGTGCGACTGGTCGTCGATCGGTCGGCGGTCACCATGAAGCGGTTCCGGCTGTTCACCACGCGCGACGCCGCGCACGGCTGTCTCTGCCGCGTGCGCTGGCGGCGGGGCCTCGAAATCGGCGCCGAGTTCCTCGCCGGCTAGCGGCGTCACGGCCGCTGAATTGAGCGCAAGTAGGCGACCATGGCGCGGGCATCCTCGCGCGAGAAGCGAAACTCGGGCATGTCGTAGTGTCCGGACATCAATCCCTGACGCAGCCGGCTCGCAAAGGTGTCCAAATTCACGCGCTTGTGCAGGTGCCGCAACGGCGGGGCCGCAGGGCGGGCGCTTGCGTCCGACTTGCCGATGGCGTGGCACTGCGCACACAGCCGCACGGCAAGCACCCGACCGCGGCGCTCCTCAGCGGACAGCGCCTCAACCTGGCGCGCGGCGGCCAAGAGCGCAGAGAGTGCAAGCGCGGCAACGATCATAATGCGGGCAACGGCCACGTGGATCTCCCCGGGGTCAGGATTGCGCCGCGTCACGGTACAGGCACGGTGCCGGCGCGGCGCACCAAGCGGAAGCGTTGCGCCGGCACCGCGGCGTTTCTAGGGCAGTTCCGAAACCAGCTTGATATACTCCGATTCCGACCAGGCTCTGACCGTGCGCGTGCGCACGTTTCCGCGCGATGACAGGGACAACGCGAATTTGGCGATGTTGTCGGCATTTTTCGCCTCGGCCACAACCAAAATGTCGCTCTCACCCGAGGTCAGATAAACCTGCTTGATATCAACTCCGACCTTCTTTGCGAGCTCGCGGGCGGCCTTGGCGCGCTTCGGGCCGTCCTTGATGTTGCGGATGCCTTGCTCAGTGAAACTGACGAACAGAATGTATAGCGGCATGATTTCCCCCCATTGTGAAATTGTGTCGGCGATAATGCGGCAAGCAACGAAGGCCGGCAAGCGGAGTCGTGTGTACTTGCGCACCGCGACGCACTGACGTGGAAGCTCAGCGGCAAAGGCCTTCCTCGGAAATCGGCTCGAAGCCGTAGTCGGTGGCTCCGGGCTTCATGTTTCCGGCGCTGCGGCTCGCCGGGCCGCTGCGGAGCTGGCCGGTGCCGACGAATTTCATGCCTGCCTGGCAACTGCGCCACTTGCCGGTGGTCTGGATGGTGCCGCAGGCGGGATCGGTGGTCCGCGCAATGATGACGTCGAACTTGGTGTTGCCGATCTGGAGTTGCTGGACATAAGTGACGTTGCCGCGCACGGTGATCTGCTTGCCCAAAAGCTTGCCACAGGCGCCTTGTGCGCGTGCGGCGTCGGTCATCAGGGTAGGCAATGCCAGAGGGATGAGCAGGGCAGCGGCGGTCGACGACAGTCGGGATACGCGGGAACACATGATCCGTCTCCGGGCCGGCCATTGTAGCCGACGGCCGCGGCTGTGCGGGACGGCGGCGCCTTCAATTTCTCGTGCGGCGGAGTTTATGCCGACGGCGCCGCAGGCGCTTTGAGCGGCGCAGGCCGCGCTTGGAACGGCAGGCGGTACAGCGACAACCCTTCTTTTTGATGTAGGCGTCGAAGTAATCCTTGCCGTAGTCCACGGTGATCTCTTCGCCCGGCTTGATCCTGCGGCGGGCGACATAAACGATGCGATAGGGACGGCGCAGCACGGCCTCGGCATTGGGCCGGCAGGAGTGATTGACGTAGCGGGCAATGTTGCGGCGCGAGGAGCCGTCGATCGCCCAGCGGCTGTTGATCTCGAACATGTAGCGGGCGCCGCGAGCCTCGCGACGCGCCGACTCCTCGTCGGTAACGCGGCGACCGGTGTAACGGACGATAAACTCGCCTTTCTTGAATTCCTTGAGGGCAAACAGGCCAAGCCCGGCAGAGGCGCGGCCCACGCGGTAGGGTCGGGAGGGCATAGCAGCAAGCGACTGACCGAAGCGGGGCGTCTGACTAACCAATCGGCGCGCGGATCGCAAGGGACGGGGCGCATCGTGTCCACACAGCAATCCGGCGGCAACGGGCATGCCGAAACGAAAGGGGTATGATGCGCGCGGCAAGGCTCGCGATGTCGCCCGGTTGCACATACATGCCGCCCGTGTGACACAGCCAGTGACACAGCGATGACACCAGGAGCCGCAGCATGCCACAACTCGAACTCGGCCTCGACACCTTCGGCGACGTAACCGAGGGGCCCGACGGCAAGCTGTTGTCGCAGGCCGAGGTGCTGCGCAACGTGGTCGAGGAGGCGGTGCTGGCGGACGAGCTCGGCATCGATTTCATCGGGCTCGGCGAGCACCACCGCGCCGACCTGGCGATCTCCGCGCCGGAGGTGCTGTTGGCGGCCATCGCGGCGCGCACCAAGCGGATCCATCTCGGGTCTTCGGTGACGGTGCTGAGCACCGACGATCCGGTGCGCGTGTTCCAGCGGTTCTCCACGCTGAACGCCATCTCGAACGGCCGCGCCGAGGTGATTCTCGGCCGCGGCTCGTTCACCGAATCGTTCCCGCTGTTCGGTTTCGATCTCAGGCAATACGATCTTTTGTTCGAGGAACGGCTGAATTTGTTCGCCGAGCTGCTCAAGCAGGAACCGGTGACCTGGCGCGGCAAGACGCGTGCGCCGCTCGCCAACGCGCGCATCTATCCGCCGGTCGAAGGCACGCTGAAGACCTGGGTCGGAGTGGGCGGCTCGCCGGAGTCGGTGGTGCGCGCCGCGCATTACGGACTGCCGCTGATGCTCGCGATCATCGGCGGCGCGGCGGTGCGGTTTTTGCCCTATGTCGAATTGTTTCACCGCGCGCTCGACGAAATGAAGAAACCGAAGTTGCCGATCGGGCTGCATTCGCCGGGCTATGTGGCGGACACGGACGAACAGGCCAAGGAGGAATTCTGGCCGCACTACAAGAAATTCCGCGACCGCATCGGCGCCGAGCGCGGCTGGGGGCCGATGGGACGTGCCGAGTTCGAGCAGGAGATTTCGCACGGCGCGCTCTATGTGGGGTCGCCGGAGACGGTGGCGAAGAAAATTGCGGCGACGGTGAAGGCGCTCGGGGTGGCGCGCTTCGACATGAAATATTCGGCCGGCACGCTGCCGCACGCGAAGATGATGCGCTGCATCGAGCTTTACGGCCGGCGCGTGATTCCGCTGGCGCGGGAGATGGCGCAGCAGGGGGAAGAATAGTTCGTTTGGTGGGCATGGCGCGTTCCGCGCCTTTGCCCACCCTAGGCTTGCTGCGCCTGGGACACGGAGGAGTGTTTTCCGCACGCCCCGAATGAGGTGCAGCGTGAGCGCAATAGCGCGAACGTTGCACCGCTGCTCCGGGACCGTTGCGGACTCGGAGCTTGTAACGGTCCCGGGTCTGCAGCGCACCGCTCCGCTTCGCTCCGCGCTGCGCTGCGCCCGGGACACGAGTGGGTGCACAGCGTTGCATTCAACCGCACGTCCAACCGCAGGTCCCGGATGCGGTGCAGCGCGAGCGTATTTCTACGTCCCTACGTCCCGGATGCGGTGCAGCGTGAAGCGAAGCGGAACGCTGCACCGCTGATCCGGGACCGCCAAACACAATGCGCATCATCAAGCAGCGCGAGCTGACGCAGATCTCGCGGCGCTCCGTCCGGGCTGCGCTTGCTAATGATTGCTACGGTTGCTCTCCTTGAGCGAAAGACAGCAATTTGCGCGGCACGCGCCGACGTGTGCGGGCGCGTGCCGGTGCGCTTGCGCGTGTAGAGGGGCGATCAGGACGTGCCGGGCCGGCGATATCCGGGCCCGACCGTCGGCCGCACGTAACCGGGGCCGATGCTCGGGCGCACATAGCCGCGACCGACGGTGGGCCTCGCGTACCCGTAGGCTGTCACCGGCCGCGTGTAGGGCTGCACGGGGGCGCGGTAGATCGGTTGCGCGGAACGGCCGACACAGCCTGGATTGAAGTAACCGCAGCGCCGCGTGTTGTAATCCATCTGCTGGAAGACGCGCCCGCCGGTGCCGCCGGCGGTGCCGAAGCAGCGATAGCCCATTCCCGCATAGAAGCCGCAACGGGCGCGCTGGGCCTCGGCGGGCTCGCTCAAGGCGGGGAGAACGATCAGACCGCCGGCGAGAACGATAGCAACATGCCGCCACATGGTGTGGTTCCTTTCACATTCCCTCCAACGTCCCAGACGCGTGCGTTTTTACACGTCGATCGTAAAAATTTTGGTGAATCGACGCGAAAGTCACCGACATCTGCTCCCCCCAGGTTTGCGTCGTCTCGCCCAATTGTCTCGCATTTGAACTAATTTTTCCGACGCTATTGCGCCAATCGCAAATGGAACAAGTTCTGGTTTGAAATGTAGTCGGAACCTCTATTATCAGAATCAGTCAAAATCTATTGGGTCTCCGACAAGCGACCAAGCCGTATGAACGCCCCCACCACCATCACCCCACCCTATCGCCACACCCCTCTGTTCCCGCTCGGCAAGGACTCAACGCCGTACCGCAAGCTCGCGGGGCCGGAGGCGGTGAGGGTCGAGAAAATTTCGCTCAGCGGTGGCGCGGCGCGCGAGATGCTCGTCGTCTCGGCGGAGGCGCTGCGGCTGCTCGCGGAGGTGGCGTTCATCGACATCAATCATCTCTTAAGGCCGGCACATCTGGCGCAGCTTCGGAAAATCCTCGACGACCCGGAAGCGTCCGACAACGACAAGTTCGTCGCCTACGATTTTCTCAAGAACGCCAATATCGCGGCGGGCGGCGTGCTGCCGATGTGCCAGGACACCGGCACCGCCATCATCATGGGCAAGAAGGGGCGCCTCGTCTTCACCGACGGCGATGACGAGGCCGCGCTCGCGGCCGGCGCGCGTGACGCTTACCTCAAGAAGAATTTGCGCTATTCGCAGCTCGCGCCCGTCTCCATGTTCGAGGAAAAGAACACCAAGACCAACATGCCGGCGCAGGTGGAAATCTACGCGGAGGGCGAGGACGAGTACAAATTTTTGTTCATCGCCAAGGGCGGCGGATCGGCCAACAAATCGTTCCTGTTCCAGGCCACGCCCTCCATCCTCACCCACGACCGCATGATCGCGTTCCTAAAAGAAAAAATCCTCACCCTCGGCACCGCGGCCTGCCCGCCGTATCACCTCGCCATCGTGATCGGCGGCACGTCCGCCGAACTGACCATGAAAACGGTGAAGCTCGCCTCCACCAAATATCTCGACACGCTGCCGACGGCGGGCTCGGAGGACGGGCATGCGTTCCGCGACCTCGCCATGGAGGCGGAGGTGCACAAGCTCACGCAGTCGCTCGGGGTCGGCGCGCAGTTCGGCGGCAAATATTTTTGCCATGACGTGCGCGTGATCCGGCTGCCGCGACACGGCGCCTCGCTGCCGATCGGGCTCGGCGTCTCCTGCGCCGCTGACCGGCAGGCGCTGGGAAAAATCACGCGCGAGGGGATTTTTCTCGAGGAGCTGGAACACAACCCGGCCAAATATCTGCCGGACATCGATGCGGAAAAACTCGGCGGCGCAGTGGTGCAGATCGACCTCACGCGGCCGATGAAGGATATTCTGGCGCAGCTCGCAAAACATCCGATCAAGACGCGGCTGTCGCTCACCGGGCCGATGATCGTGGCGCGCGATCTGGCGCACGCCAAGCTGCGCGAGCGGCTCGAAGCCGGGAAGGGGTTGCCGGATTATTTCAAGAACCATCCCGTTTATTACGCCGGGCCGGCGAAGACGCCGGAGGGCTATGCGTCTGGCGCGTTCGGGCCGACCACCGCGGGGCGGATGGATTCGTTCGTTGAGGATTTCCAGGCCGCGGGCGGCTCCATGGTGATGCTGGCCAAGGGCAACCGCTCGCCCGCGGTACGCGAGGCATGCAAGAAATATGGCGGATTCTATCTTGCCTCGATCGGCGGGTCGGCGGCGCGGCTCGCCGAGGACTGCATCAAGAAGGTCGAAGTCTTGGAATATCCTGAGCTCGGCATGGAGGCGATCTGGCGCATCGAGGTTCAGGATTTCCCGGCGTTCATCGTGATCGACGACAAGGGCAACGACTTCTTCAAAGAATTGAACCTCGGCTGATTCGGACCCTGCGTGGCCTGCATGGGCGCCCCCCGGCGGCTCGGTGGCGGGCGGCTCGCGGGCCTCTGGGCGTTCTTGATTTGGCTCAAGGTGCTCATCTGTTTTGTTCGTAATATTTAAAAAAAGTTTGGCCAAACCAAAGAAAGGCACTGTGTCATGCTTTCGCTGACAGATAAGGCCTGGTCGCCCTATGTGGCGGGCGTGGTGATCGGCCTGTTGCAGATTCCCGCATTCCTGTTGATCGACACTGCGCTTGGGACTTCTTCGTCCTACGTAACGGTGGCCGGATGGATCGCCTCTTGGTTCGATCCGGCCATTGCGAAAATCGACTATGTGGCGCGGCACATTTCCGCGAACGCGAAAAACTGGTGGCAGGTGGCCATGGTGGTGGGCATCGCCATCGGCGCCTTCCTGTCGATGAAACTGTCGGGGGCCACACGGCAACCGATCTCACCCATCTGGTCGCGGGCGTTAGGCACGGACTCGCCCGCGCGCCGCTATGCGCTGGCGTTCTTCGCCGGCTTCATCCTGCTGCTCGGCGCGCGCATCGCCGACGGCTGCACCACCGGCCATGGCTTGTCCGGTACGGCCCAGCTTGCTGTTGGCTCGTTGGTGGCAGTGGCTTCCATGTTTGTCGGCGGCATCGTCACCGCGATGCTGGCCCTGCGCCGAATCTGAGGAGGTGTCGCCATGTCACTGACATTCGCCATTACCGTCGGCTTTCTCATGGGCATCGTGTTCGGCTTTGCGCTGGAGAAGTCGCGGGTGTTCGAGCCGGGCATGATCGTGGGGCAGATGCAGCTCCGCAATTTCATAATGCTGAAAATCTTCTTGACCGCCGTGGCCACCGGCGCTGTGGTGCTCGCGGTGCTGAACGGCTTCGGCTTCGTCAAACTGCAGCCGAAAGCGGCGCTGTATGCCGCGGACGTGATCGGCGGCCTGTTGCTGGGCGCCGGCATTGCGCTCGCGGGCGCCTGCCCCGGAACAGTTCTGGCGCAGGTCGGTGTCGGCTATCGCGATGCGCTGTTCACGCTGCTCGGCGGCCTGTTCGGGGCACTCGCCTATTCCTACGCCACGCCGGCGCTGAGCGGCACGTTCCTCGCCTCCGGCGGGGGCCGCATTGTGCTCACTGATCTCCTGGGCATGTCCTATTGGCTCGGCGCGCTGGTGCTCGCGGGCCTCATCGTTGCGGTCCTGATCGCGATCGAAAAAGCGAGCCCCTGGCGCGACGAGCTCGGCAAGAACGTGGACGGCGATCGCGATCTGTCCGCAAGCCAAGGCAAGCGGCCGCGTCTGGCCGCGGCCGAATAACGGCAGGCGCGCATGGAGCGACGATTTCCGCCCTCACCGTGAGAAGCGCCGGCAGGCCGGCCTCATGCTTGGAGAGCATGAGGCCGGGTGTTGGCGCTACTATTTAACCAGCAAGGCAAGGCCGCTGGCGATCAGCGCGCCGGACACCGTGCGACGGAACACAAGATCGCTCATGCCGTGGTGGAGGCGGTTGCCGATGAAGATGCCCACCAGCATCATGGGAAACAGAATGCCGGCGAGAATCAGCACCTCGCGGCTGTATTCGCCGACCGCCCAGTAGCCGATGCCGCGCACGACCGCCAGCGTCAGCAGGATCGCCGTCATGGTGGCGCGGAAGTGCTGTTTGGCAAGCTGGATGGCGTCGTAATAGATGGCGAAAAACACGCTGCCCATGGTGCCGACGACGGTGCCGATGAGACCGCCCAGAAATCCGCCGACGGCGGCTGCGGTGCGCGGCGGAATCTGCGGCTTCGGCGCCGCGCGATAGGTGCCCCAGAGCGCGTAGAGTCCGTACAGCAGCACCAACGCGCCAAGTCCTTTGGCCAAAGTTACGGAGTCGAGCCGGGTGAACACGTAAAGCCCGGCGGCGATGCCGACCAGGCAGCCCGGCACGAGCTTCGCCATCTCGCGCCAGGCGATATGGCGGCGGTCGCTGCCGAACAGCGCCAGCCCCGCGGCGACGCCGATCACCGTCCATGCAGGAATCAGCGTCTTCAGCGGGATGACGAGGCCGAGCAGCGGCATCGCGGCCGCGGCGCCGAAACCGGTGGAGCCGCGCGCGGCATAGGCCACGATCATCACCACGCAGCAATAGGCAATGAGAAAGGCAGAGAATTCGATGGCGACGCTCCGGCGGCTGCAGGCCCGCGAATCGGGGCGGGTCCGGCGCGGGGCACACCATGCCCGGCGGCGGCGTTGCGCGCCACATCGTTCTGGGGATGGCACCCATTCGCCGCGGTTCTGTGATCGCTTGCGCGGCCGCGCTGCGGAATGACGATTTTGGAGACGGAGTTCGTGATTTCAGACGACGTAAATGTCCGTGGTGCCGAGGCTTGCGCCGTTGGCGAGGTGGGCGAGCGCAATCTTGGCCGCGGTGCCGCTGCCGTCGGAGTCGTAATAGAGCGTGTTCGTCGTCGTATCGAAGGCAAAGCGTTGGCTTGCGTCGGTAAAATTGCCGCCGGCATTGGCAGTAAACAGCGCGGCGGGGAGGGCGCCCAATGCAAGGCCAAAGGCAGCGCCGGCGATCTCGATCACGTCGCCGGCGGCGCTGCTGAAATCCAAAATTTCGTCGGGGCCGTCGCCGGGCGAATTGAAGCGGAAGCGGTCGGCGCCGCTGCCCCCGGAAAGCGAGTCGGCGCCGCCGTTGCCGACCAGAAGATCGTTGCCGGCGCCGCCGTTGAGCGTGTCCGTCGCGTTGCCGCCGATCAGCACGTCGTTGCCGGCATTAGCGTTGATCAGATTGGCCGTCCCGTCGCGGCCGAGCAAAATTTCGCCGAGGCCGGTGCCGGTGAGCGTTGCGCCGGTCTGGCTGCGGTCCACGACGACTGTGCCGGTGTCGGAGCCGGTTACCGTAGAACCGGTGTAAGTAAATGAACCGCCGCTTGCGTCGTTTTCCACGAAGATGACGGCAGGGGCCGAATGGATCACGGAATTCGCGCCGACGATATTGCCGATGGTGCCGACGGAAACGGATTGACCCCCCAGGTCGCTGTCGTTGAACAGAAGGGCATAGTCGGGAATGGCGATGCTGGTGCCGCTTCCGCCGCTGACATTGGTGATGACGTTGTCGTCGCGCACGATGGGCGGCTGGTCGATCGGGCCGGAGACGATGGTCAGCGTGCTGCTCGCGGTGTCGCCGTCGTTGTCGGCAAGCTCGAAGGGGATCGTGTCGGTATGCGTGCCGGACGGACTCGAGGGCGCGGTGTAAATAAACGCGCCGTCCGCCATGTCGATCGCGAGCACGCCGCCGGAGCCGAGCGTGACGGTCAGCTCACGCGATGCCGCATCGAAGCTGCCGTTGTTTGTGCCTGATGCGACTACGGTGTTGGTCGCCGGATCATAGACATAGACGGTGCCGTCGATCGTCACCGCCCGCACGTAGCCGCCGTCGGCACCGAACGTGCCGGGCAGCACGCCGTCGGTGAGCAGATTGCCGCTCGTGTTGACAACGATGCCAGTGAGGGTGGCGGAAAGCTGGCCGAGGTCGGTGACGACCACTGAATTCGTATTGCTGCCGGTCGCGCCGTTGAAGGCAATCGGGTCGAGCTGGGCCTGGGTCACGCCGCTGCCCATGCCGAGCGCATGCGAGACGATGTCGTTTGCATCGAGGAACGCGGTCCAGGCGGCTTCCTCGGCGGTGCTGATGCCGGCGCTGCCGCTCGGCCGGTTCGGGGCGCCGTCGGAGAGGAAATAGGCGACATTCTCCACTCCGGCGGTCGTGAGCTTTCCGGTGTGGCTGAAGATGTTTGTGGCGGTGGCGATGGCGGCGTCGTAATTGGTGCTGCCGCCGGCGGTGAGCGCGTTCACCGCGGCCTTGGCTTCGGCGATGGTCATCCAGTCGGTGCCGATCTGGGCGGCGCCGCTGTTGAAGGCCACGATCTGCACGCGCACGTTGCCGAGCGCGCCGTACTGCTCGAACAATTCGTTCACCGCGGCTTTGAGCACGTCGAGGCGTGTGAGACCGGTCAGGCCGGAGGAGCCGCCCATGCTGCCCGATACGTCGAGGATGAGCATCAAGTTGGTGTCGTGGCCGCCGGTCGATACGGTCTTGGTCACCGCGCCGGCGATCGGACCGTCGTCCTGGAAGCCGAACGCCGAGCCGATGTCGAGCGGGGCCGAGGTGGCGAAATTGCCTACGCCATCGCCGTAGGTCACGGTGATTTGCACTGCGCCGGTCGCAAGTGCGATCGGTTCGTCGAGGAGCGCGGCTTCGCTTCCGGCATCAGGATGCTGCAGCGAGAGATATTGCGCCACATAGCCGGTGCCGTTCGCGGGATCGACTGCGAGCGCGAAGGCGACTGCGCCGTTCGGGTCGGCGATGTCGCTTGCGCCGTTCTCGATGCCGACGCGGCCGAGGATAAGCCCGGCCTCAGCGCCGGTGCCGTTGAACAGGAACATTTGGGTGCCTTCGGTCGTGCTCACGCCCGAAAAGGTGCCGTCGGCGGTGGTCAAGGCATATGCGACGGTTGTCGGGATGCCTCCGCCGCTCGGCATTGCGAGACTTCCGACGCTTGCGGCAAAGCCGATCGCGCCGCTGTCCTTTGTTGCCACGTCTGAGTCGCTGCCGGGCGATGCGATGGCATTGAAGCGGGCGAGAATGGCAGCCGGGATACCGCCGCCGGCCACATCGGTTGCGGCATTCGGATCGGCCGCAGTCTGCATACCCGCGCTCTCATCGTGCACCACAGCAGAGCCCGGCGACAACACTGGCGGCGCGACGGGAGGCTCTTCCGGTTCGGAGTTCCCGGAAGCAGATGTTGCACCTTGCGATCCGGTGGCGGCTGTGCCGGCGGCACTGCCGGGTGCCGCAGGCGTCGAGGCTGCGCCGCCGCCGAGCAGATCGTGAAAGACGATGGCCGGCAGTTCTTCCTGGCCGAGCAGATCGAGCGGCTTCGGCACGCCGAGCGGGTCGACCGCGGGATCGCGGAAATTGGCGCCGGACGACGGGTTGCCCTGGTCGCCCGCGGCAGTAACCACCGACTGGTCGACGGCGATGGGAAAGTAGGCGGCGAATTCGCTTGCGGTGAAATTGCGGCCGATCGCCTCCACGCTGATGTTCGGCAGCGGCGCGGCCGCGGCGTTGAAGAACGGCTCGACGGTGACGCTCGAACGGTTGTCGAACAGGATGATGAGCTTCTCGCCCATCCGCATCAGCGTGATCGATTCGTCGGCGATGGCGGAAAGATCGAGCTTGTAGCTCTGGTCGTATCCCAGGTTGACGGTGATGGCCTCATCGCCTTGCGGCTTATGAACCCTGATGATGCGGGCGGGCCTTGCGCCCGCGGCCGCGCCGGTGGTCTCGGCCTGAGCGACAACAAACGGTGCGTGCATGGGCCACTCTCGTCCGGTTCGGCCAAGCGACTGGCTTGGCAAAATTCCTCGCGAGGGGACGGTGGCCGAGCGCGTTTAAGCGAAGCTTAAACTTAGTCGATCGCTACCAAAAAGCGCAGGATTTGAGGGAATTTTGCAACACTCCGCAGCGCTTATCGGCGGGCGCGGCGTACCGAAAAAATGCGACGTGTCAGATACATAAGGCGCGGTCGGGGGCAAAGCGCAGTTTTAACACAATGCTTATCATGCCGAGGAAATTCAGCCCTTTTCGGTTGCGGAATTTTCATCATGCCGCGCCGCGCCCGGGATACGACCTAATTGGAAGTGTTCGATCTGAAGTGTTCGATCTTAGGCCAGCGCGCGGGCGATGGCCGTGACGGCGGGCTCGATGTCCTCGGCGGCGTGATAACAGCCAAAGCCGATGCGCAGCCGCTTGCCGCGCATGTCGGTCACGATGCCGGCGCGCATGAGCCGCTCATGGACGGCCGCCGCATCGTCGAGCTCGAAGGTGAGGAAATTGCCGCGCGGCGTGTGGCCCCTCGGCGAGATGAGCCGGGCGTCGCACAGCGGCTGCACCTGTGCGCGTGCGAGGAGGGCAAGAAACAAATCCTGCAGCGCGAGCGCGTGTGCATGGATCGCGGCAACGGTGAGCTTGATCTCGTCCATCCAGTCGAACACGGCGGCAAGCCGATAAAGCCCGGTGGGATCGAAGGTGGCGCCGAGGAAGCGCGAGCCGTCGCTGCTATACGCCACCTTGCCGGCCGCCGGCGCGTTGAGCGCGCCGAAGGCGGCGAACCAGCCGGTGTCGCGCGGCCGCATGGCGTAGCCGGGCGGGCAGTGCATGAAGCAGGCGTTCTCGCCGGCCATGGCGTATTTGTAGCCGCCGGCGAGATAGAAGGCGCGCGCAGCGTTGGCGCCGAAATCCGTGGGCAGCGCCATGAAGCCGTGGTAGCCGTCGACGACGATCAGCGTGTCGCGGCCGGGCACCGCCGCGACGATGGCGTCGAGCGCGCCGCAGGTGGCCGCCGAGTTGTAGAACACCTGGCTCACATAGACGAGATCATGTCCGCCGCGGCGCGCCGCCGAAGCAAATCGCGCGGCGAAAGTTTCGAACGGCATGGCTGCAATGCGTTCGACGGAGACGAGCCCTTCTTCCTCCAGCCGGTCGATCTGGCGCGTGAAGGAATGGAACTCCGCATCGCTGGTAAGGATGCGCGGCCGCGAAGTGGGCACAGCGGACAGCAGGCGCCGCAGGAAATCGTGGGTGTTCGGCGCAAATGCAATGCTCGCCGGGTCGGGAAGGCCGAGGATGGCGGCGATGCCGCGCTGCACGCGCGGCATCAGCTCGCCGAAAACCACATCCCATTTCTTGTCGGCCAGCCGCGCGGCGTCGGGGAGCGCCCGGCGGTGCGCGGCGCATGCGGCGTCGGGCCAGTAGTGATGGCTGTGTGCGGCAAGATGAATGCGGCCGGGCTGCGCATTGCGGAATTCGGAAAAATGCCGGCGCAGGTCGAGCATCATGGCCGCGACTGCAAGGTGTGCATGGTGTAGGTGAAGCCCATGGCGTCTTCCAGCTCACGCGGCAATTTGGGAAGCCGCGAGCGCGGAATGAGGTAAGTGGAGAGGCGGAACAGGTCGGAGAAAATGTGATGTCGGGCCGCTGTGTCGCGCAGATAGGCGTGGCCCGAGGAGCCGCCGGTGCCGACCTTCACCCCGATCATGCGCTCAACCATGAGCGCGTGGCGGTAGCGCCACAGCGTCATCAGCTCTTCGAGATTCATCAGCGCGGCCAGCAGGCGGAAGGGGAGCTGCAACACCGGCCGGTCGCGATAGACGATGATGAACAGCGCCGCCTGCACCGCGGCGCGCGACATGGTCCAGGGCGAGGGCCCGCCCGTCGGCTCGAAGATGGCCCGAAACTCCGCGAGCGAGGCCTCGATGCGGCGGGCTTCGGCCTCGCGCTGCTCGACGCCGAGCGCCGGATTGGCGCGCACGCGGCGGGCGTCGTCTTCCAACATCTCCTTCACGGCCTTCCGATATTCGATGGAGAAATCGTAGTCCGGCCGGTGCACGAAGGGCGTGCGCGAGAGCCAGCGGTCGAGCTGGTCGATGAGCTTGGGCCCGGCGTCGGCGGCGGCGACGCGCGCCTTGTCGGCCTCGCGCAGATGCGTGTCGAAAGGTTTGCCGGCGTAGTCGAGACGGGCGTTGCGAGAGAGGCCGAGCCGGATCTCGATCAGGCGGAACTGCACCGACTGGAAGCCCGAAGCGGGAAACAGGAAATCGCGGAAATCGAGAAAGTCGAGCGGCGTCATGGTTTCCAGCACTTCGAGCTGCTGGATCAGGAGTTTTAGAATTTCGTTGATGCGGTCGAGGCCGTGCACGATGCGGCCTAGCAATTCGTCCTCCAGCACCTCGCCGCCGAAGTCGCTCTGGATGCGGTCGAGCTCGTGCAGGATCTGCTTGAACCACAGCTCGTAGGCCTGATGCACCACAATGAACAGCATCTCGTCGTGGGCGAGCCGGCCGCGGCGGGCGCTCTCCGGGTCCTGCGCGGACAACAGCCGGTCGAGCTTGAGATAGTCGGCGTAATACATGACGTGGGCGGCGGACATCGCGATTCCTCCTGCGGCATGCGCAAAATATGTCCGAACCGGCGGCGGATGTCGCCGGTCATATTTCGGAGGCTCGATTCCCTGCGGCGGCTAAGCGCGGCCGTAAACCGGAACGACGGCGCCGCTGGTTGCCGCATTCTCCGGGGAGGCGAGAAAGAGAATCGTGGCCGCCACCTCCTCCACCTTGGGCCAGCTCGCGAAGTCGGCGTTCGGCATGGCCCCGCGGTTGGCCGGGGTGTCCATGATCGAAGGCGCCACGGCGTTCACCAAAATGCCCTGTTTCACGACTTCCTGCGCGAAGGCAACGGTGAACGCGGCCACCGCGGCCTTGCTCGCCGCGTAGGCCGCCATGTTGGCGCCGCTGCGCCATTCCAGTGCGGGGCGGGCGGCGACATTGACGATGCGTCCTCCGGCCTGCGTGCTCGCCATGGCGGTTGCGGCGGCGCGGCAGCACAAAAAGCAGGTGACGAAATTTTGATCGAGCTGGCGGGTGAGGGCCGCTTTGTCGGTGTTTGCGACCGGGCCGAAAGCGAAGCCGCCGGCCAGATTGATCGAAGCCCAGAGTTTTGGAACGCCGCCGTAGATGCGGGCCACCACGTTTTCGTCGGCAAGATCGCCGGCTTCGATCAACATCAGGCGCGGGTCGGCACGGTGCGCGAATCGTTCGGCCTCGGCCGTCGCACGATGGGGGACGTGGCAATGCGCCCCGGCCGCGAGCAGGGCGCCGACCACTGCGCTCCCCAACGCCCCGGTTCCCCCGGTCACAACGACATGCTTGTCGCGAAAATCCATGCTGCTGGCTCCATGTCGTGATGGCGCTGGAATAGCAGATTGCCGGCCGGCTCGCCCCGGCCAGAGACGGATGATCACGGCATCAAATTCACATTCGACAATCCCCGTCGCTCATGAATTTTACCAACGTCTCCGCGAATCTGGGGTCTTTGGAGAATTGCCCTTCACCCGCCCGCCTTCGTTTCGCTGGTGCTAGGCTTCGTGGCGACCACTCTCCGCAAGCGGAAAGAGGAAGAGGCGAAGAACGTTGGTGGTTCGCCTACTCATCATGGATTCAACTCAAATGATCTGCAAGTCGCGGCCGGCGAGGACGGGGCCGCGAAAATGCTGGCGCGGGCCTTCGAGCCACATTGCTTCGGTGATGCTGTCGTCGTCGCCGGGCACGAAGTGGTTGAGCACGAGTGCTTTTACGCCGGCTTCCGCCGCGGTCTTGCCGACCTGTTCGGTCGTGGTGTGGGCGGCGATGAGATGCTCGCGCAGGCGCGCGATGTTCGGCATCCGCGCGGCGAGGCGGTCGATGCCTTCAAGATGCATGACCTCATGCAGCAGCACGTCGGCTCCGCGCGCGATCTCGACGATGCCGCGGCAGGGCGCGGTGTCGCCGGAGAGCACGATGCAGCGGTCGGCCGCATCGAAGCGAAAGGCATAGGCGTGCGGCAGCGGCGGGTGATGAACCTTTGCGGTGCTCACGCGGAGGTCGGCGTGCTCGAACAAGACCCCGTCGGCGTCGAATTCGTGCAGGCGCACGAGCTCGCGCAGATCGGCGCGGCCTTCATCCTCAATTCGGATGTCGATGTCGTAGGCCATAGAACGGAAAAATCCGCCGACGATCTCGCGCAGCGGCGGCGGGCCCCAGACGTCGATGGGCTCGCACAGGCCGCTGACCCAGATGTTGTAGATCAGCGGGCCGAGCTCGAGGATGTGGTCGGAATGGTGGTGCGTGATGAGAATGTCGCGCACGGTCTGCGACGGGATACCGGCCTCGATCAGTTGCCGGGTGACGCCATAGCCGCAGTCCACCACATAGGGTCGGCCGTTCACGACCACCACGTTGGCGGGGTTGGCGCGGCCCTTGCCCACGCGCGGGCCGCCCTTGGTACCGAGCAAAATCAGTTTGCTGCCGGCCGACGCCACCGCGCGCCTATTCCACTGCGGTGAAACCGGAAGCCTTCACCGCCGCGGCCCAGAATTCGGAGTCGGCCTTCTGGATCTTTGCAAATTCCGCCGCCGAGGTGCCGGTGGGGACGAGGCCGAAGCGCATCATTTGTTCCTTGACCTCCGGCGCCTGCACGGCCGCGACGATGGCCTTGTTCAGGCGCTCCACGACATCGGGTGGAGTTT
This sequence comes from Xanthobacteraceae bacterium, assembly GCA_035574295.1. Taxonomy (GTDB): domain Bacteria; phylum Pseudomonadota; class Alphaproteobacteria; order Rhizobiales; family Xanthobacteraceae; genus PNAI01. The sequence continues at coordinate 29,639 of DATLYX010000076.1, read as the reverse complement.
TTGCGGGGGCAAAGATGCCGTACCAGCCGGTGGCGACGAGGTCGTAGCCGGCTTCGCGGAACGTCGGCACATTCTGCAGGAACGGGGTGCGCTGCTGGTCGGACGTTGCCAGCACGCGCACGCGGCCGGCCTTGTGATGCTCGGCAAGGTCGCTCGTGGTGGTGACGACGATGGGAACCTGGCCGCCGATCAGGTCGGTCACCGCGGCGGCGGAGCCGCGATAGGGCACGGCGCGCAAATCGATGCCGGCGGCGCGGCCGAACATGGCGCCGAGAAAATGCGGCAGCGTGCCGGGCGCCGGGATGCCGTAGTTGGCCTGCGCAGGATTGGCCTTGGCCCAGGCGACGAGATCTTTGAGGGCGGTGACCGCCACCTTCGATCCCACCGCAATGCCGAAATCGAAGGTGCAGACCTGGCTCACTGGGCTGAAATCCTTGATCGGATCGTAATCGAGCGATTTGTAGCTGTGCTGATAGACCGCGACCGGCGCTATCGGCGTGAACAGCAGCGTCGATCCGTCCGGCGGCGCATTCTTCACCGCCGCCACGCCAATGCGGCCAGCGCCGCCGGTGCGGTTCTCGACGATCACCGAGCGGTTGAGACTTGTGCGCATTCTATCGGCCAAGAGGCGGACGAGCGCATCGCCCGAGCCGCCGGCGGCAAACGGAAAGATGATCCTGATGGCTTGGTCCTGCGCCCGCGTGTGGGTCGGGGTTGCGATCATGGCTGCGGCCGCAAGACAGGCGACGAGATATTTCTTCCGCATTTCCCTTCCCTCAAGCTGCTACAATGACCTCAGGCGCGCATGTTGGAAGTATAGAGCATTGCTGCGGGATTGTTGACCGTCGGATGCGGCCGGGTCCGGCGTTGGCGCGAGCGCGCCGCGCCTTGTCGGCGTGGGATGTTGCGCGCGGTCGCGGCTCGGTCGAACTCATATGAGCGCGAATTGCGGATGGTCACATCGGGAATAGCCAGATTTCGAGGCTTTGCAATGAAGAGAAATATTCTGGCGCTCGTGTTGGTGGCTGTCGCCCATGCGGCGGCTGCGGAGGGCGGCGTTTGCGTGCGGGAACGCGCCGAGATGGTGAACACGATCCAGGTCTATGCGCGCATGAACGTCGCGGCGTTGGGCGGGCAAGGCATTTCGGAGCGCGTGCTCCGTATCATGGGTGAAGTGGAGCGCCACAGATTCGTGCCGGGCCGCTCCTGCGCGGTGGCCTATGGCGACGGGCCGCTCCTGATCGGACGCGGCCAGACCATCTCGCAGCCGTTCATCGTTGCGCTGATGACGCATCTCGCCGCGGCGGGGCCGGACCATACGGCGCTCGAAATCGGCACGGGTTCGGGTTATCAGGCCGCGGTGCTGGCGCACCTCGTGCGCAAGGTCTGTACCGTCGAAATCATTCCGGCGCTCGCGGAGACGGCGGCAAAAGTGTTGCGCGAGCTCGGCTATGACAACGTGAGCGTGAAGGTCGGAGACGGCTATGACGGCTGGCCGGAATGCGGGCCGTTCGATGCGGTGGTGGTGACGGCCGCGCTCGGGCATGTGCCGCCGCCGCTGATCGAACAGCTCAAGGTGGGTGGCCGGCTGGTGATGCCGCTCGGCCCCGCCGACGGCCTGCAGCAGCTCGTGGTCGTGGAAAAGATCGCGCCCGGGCAGACGACACGGCGCTCCGTCATTCCGGTGCGCTTTGTGCCATTCACCCGGTCGCGCCAATAGGGCGTGATCCCGGAAAACGGCTACCGATTTGCGGGAAGCCCACGCCAAATCGAAAACCGCCTCTGGCTGCCCATGGCTGCGTCAGGCCGCCGCGGGGCCTCGAAAACGGTCAGTTTCTCGCGTGTGTCCTTCTGCTTTTTTGTCTCGGTTCAACTACTGTTCATGCGCAGCTTTATAGGGCTTCGGTGGCAAAACCTTCCGTGGGGCCGGCGGCCGACCGGCAAAGGACTGACCTGATGACAGTGCTTCGATTAGTTGCTGCGCTGCTTGCGTTCTTGGCGCTGGTGCCGGCCGTCCGCTCGCAAGCCGAGCAGGCAGCGACGGCAAACGAAACCGCGCGCTTTCTCGCCGGGCTGCCGCTATCCGCCAATTCGCCGCTTGCGCCGCTTGTGCAGGATCCGGCGTTCAAGCAGCACGCCCAGCATTTTGATGCGGCCTTCGGCAATCTCGATGCGATACGGCTTGCAAAAATCCGCGCCTGGTCCGCGGCCAATCTCACCGCGCCGCGCTCGGTGCTGTTTTACCACTTTGCCGGTCCTGACTTTCTCTATGCCGACGCCTTTTTCCCGAGGGCGGAGACTTATGTCCTGAGCGGCCTTGAACCGGTCGGACAAATTCCCGAGCTGATGAAAATGCCGCGCTGGGCGGTCATGCAGGCGCTGCGGAACATCCAATTCTCGCTGCGCTCGGTGCTCACCGTCAGCTATTTCATCACCGTGGACATGTCGCGCGATCTCAATAGCGGACCACTGCCCGGTACGATCCCGATCCTTTACGTCTTTTTGGCGCGCACGGGAAAAGACATTCACGACGTGAGTCTTGTTTATCTCGACGAGCAGGGCGTGTTGCACTCGGGTGACGGCACGCGGCCGTGGCGGCCGGCGCGCGGCGTCAAAATCGTTTTTTCCGAGCCGGGCGGCCCGCGCAAGACGCTGTACTATTTCAGCGCCAATCTCGCCGACGCCGGGAGCAGACCCGTCCCGTTGCTGCAGTTCTGCAAGTCGCTTCCGCCCGGCGACGGTTTCGTCAAGAGCGCGTCGTATCTTCTGCATACGCCGGGCTTCTCGCAGGTAAGAAATTTTTTGCTCGACCACATAGTTACGCTCGTGCAGGACGATACCGGCGTTCCATTGCATTATTTCGATCCGGCCAGGTGGCGGTTGGTCCCGTTCGGGCGCTACATGACGCCGATCTTCCCCGCCTATTTTCAGCCGCGGCTGCACGAGTTTTATCAGCGGGCGGAGCCCGCGCCGCTCGACTTCGGCGTCGGCTATCGCTGGCGCCCCAATGAGTCGAATCTGTTGGTGGCGGTGAAGACAGTGAAGGACACCGAGCCCACGAGTTCCTACGTCGCGCCCCCGCCGCCCCCGGCGGCCTATCGCCCGCCTCCGCAAGTGGCTGCCGACACCGTACCTTTCGCTGCGCCGTCCGGGCCGTCGCCCGCCGTGCCGCCGCCGGTGCCGCTCTTGTTCTTGCCGCTGCAGCCGGCCCCGCCGGGGACGCCATGGCCGCCCATGCCGCCGGGCGGTCCGAACGTGCGGTGAAGGCTGCGGCGCGTCGTCACGGAAATTTGAGGTGGGAGCCGGCAAAAGCCTGCGGGCTGCGCAGCGTTGCATGCAAAGATTGCTTGAGGCCGAAATAAGCCGGGGCAATCGGGGACGGGCCGATGCGCAGGTTGTCGGTGTGTCGTTTAGGCATGTTTCTCGCGGCTGCCGCAGCCGGGGCTGCGCCGGTGGCGCTTGCCGAGGATCGCGCCACGGACATCCATGCGGCCTGCCGGATTCCGTTCGAGAGGCTCAAGGATCCCAAGACCGGCGAGTTCTTTCCGCTTTCGGCTGCGATCAATGACAACGAGAAGCTCGCCTCGCACCTGCGTCAGCGATACCTCGTTGCCGATCTCAATTCGGCCGACGCGGACGGAATGTGCCGCGGCGTGCAGGAAATTTTTGCGCCGATCGACGCGCTCAGCGATTTCGCACGGCTGCGTGCCGTTGCCCCCGTTCGCAGGGCCGACTTCGCCGCCCTGCGGGGCACGAACGCCGGTGCGCTGGCGGCCGCGTCCGGCATGGGAGGGGAGCAAGCCGCTGCGCTCGCGGTCGAGCTGGAAGATTTGCAGAACTATCTCGAGCAGGTCGATCGCTTCCGTACCGATCCGATCGACAAGCCGCGCGTGTTCAACGGCTATTGCATCGGCCAGACGCTGAACCTGTGCGAGATCGTGGACGGCGAGCCGAGGCTCGTCTATCGCTTCGTCACCTCGTCCAGCCGCAGCCCGCCGCCGCTCAACCGCTATTATGCGCCGATGAATCTCATCAATACACGCAACTGGAGTGGCGACCGCAGCTACGGCGCAGCGGATGCCCGTCGCGACGCGCGTCTGGGCGGCGGCGATGCCCGCATCATTCCGTTCCACAACGGCGGCAATCCGATCCCGATGCCGAATTTCATGCATTTCGTTCCGGCGCCGGGCTACATGGGCTCGACCGGCAACGGCATTCACGAGATCGCGGGCGGGCTCGATTCCGGCGGCACGTTCGGCGCGCCGGTGAGTCTCGGCTGCATCAGACTCAACAAGTATCAGGCAAAACTTGCGCGCTGGTGGGTGCCGCGCCAGGCAAAATTTTTCGTCTATTTCGAGCCGAACCAGTACCGCCATTTCGGCGATGCGACGACCGGAAAGGCAAGGGGCGCGCCGGCGGTGTCCGATCAGACGGCACGTTCACCCGCTGCTGCACCGCCCAGCCCTGAATTCGCGCCGCGCGTAGGCGCCGCTGCGCCGTTATTTCCCTTCCTGCCGTTCGCGCGGCTGCTCGGTGCAAGCGAATAGCGGCTCGCGCGTTATTCCGCTCGGCAAGCACGCATGTTCCGGTGCGCCCGCGGGTTATGCCGCTTTGCGGCGGGCGATGTGTTTGCCTTCGAAATTGGGCGCCACTTCACGCATGAAGCGATCCATCTCTTCTTTCACCTGCGTATGCGGTTTCAGACCGACGTTGAAGTAGAGGATCACCTCCTGAAAGCCTGCGGCCTCGACCTTCTTGAGGATTTCGGTGATGCGCGCCGAGTTGCCGAGCAGCACGGAATTCTCAGTGAGATCCTCAGGCTTCACCTTGTGCAGGCGCTCCACCATGTCGATGAAATAGCGGTAGCTTGGGGGCGCGGTTTTCGGATCGGACGGAAAGGCCGGAATCACGCATTCCTTGTAGTAACGAATCTGCCGGGCGCGCTGGGCATCCTCTTGCGCCTTGTTGTCGCAGAAGTGCGTGAAATAGCTGCACATCAGGCGGCCGGCCTTCTTGCCGTGCTTGACGCAGGTCTCGTTGTAGAGATCGGCGACCTGGCGCAGGCCGCCGTAGCTCATGGCGGCGGCGAACGGCGCCACGATCAAGCCGCAGCCGAGACGTGCGGCAAGCTCGATTGAAGGTTTGGAGAACGAGCCGATGTAAACCGGGATCGGTTTTTGCACCGGTTTCGGCGTGATGCGCACGTCGTTGAATTGATAATACTTGCCGTGATGCGAGATGCGGCCCTCGGCATTCCAGAGCTTCTGGACGACCTCGACGCCTTCTTCAAAAATGCTTTGGTTCTCGGCAAATGAAACCTTGAATGGCTCGTATTCGCGGCTGTCGTAGCCGCGGCCGGCGGCAAAATCGACCCGGCCTCCGGAGAGCAGATCCAGCGTCGCCCATTGCTCGGCGACGCGGATCGGATGGTGCAGGGGGGTTACGTTCACCGCCGGGGCAAGGCGGATGTGTTTGGTGCGCGAGGCGATATACGCAAGCACGATCTCCGGCGAGGAGAGGACGCCGAGCGAGTTGAAATGATGCTCGCCGATCCAGGCGGAATGCATCCCGAGCTGGTCGGCGTAGAGCGCTTCGTCGGTGATGTCGGCGACGAACTGGTTGGCATTGCGCGGATTGTTGGCGTAGGCGTTGTCGCTGAGGGTGAAGTATCCGAACTCCATGGCGTCTCTCCCCTTAAGTGTTGCGGCTCATTCTTGCGGGCGGCTCGTTGTCCGGCAACCCTGACCGGCGGAGACATAACATGCATCTGCAATTATTGCAATTGCAATTGTTGCAATCGCAATATAAAGGCGGTAAGCAGCCATCCGCCGCCCGCCGACGCCGATCTTCCCGGCAATGCTCGGGGGCAAGCGTCATCCGGCGGGGGCACCAAGGGTGCGCCGTGAACGACCGCGTCCGCCTCGACCTCGGCAACTACCTGCCCTATCTCGTCAATCGCGTGGGCGCAGCCCTGGTGGCGCGCTTTACCGCAACCGCGCTCAAGCCCAACAACTTGAGCATCGACATGTGGCGGGTCTTGGCCGCGCTCTCTTTCGGCGGCGAGCAGCGCCAGGTGGACCTTGCTGCGCGCACCAGCATCGACGCCTCGACCATCTCGCGCATCGTCACGCGACTGATGCGCTTGGGCCTCGTCACGCGCCGCCGCTCACAGAATTCGAACCGCGAGGTGGTGGTGGCGCTCACGTCCAAAGGCGAGGCGCTCGTGCAGCGGCTGATTCCGGTCGCGCTGGAGCTCGAGGCGACCGCAAGCGCCGGGGTCGGGGTCAGAGACATGACGGTGGTCAAACGCGCGCTGCGTCAATTCTACGACAACCTTACCAAACCGCCACCTGCGTCCTGACCAGCAAGGCACGGGCCCGCCGTCATCCGGCCGGTCATTGCATGCAGAGGGTGCGGACCAGGACGGTGAAGGGATCCACGTCGAACTCGCTTTCCAGCGACAGATCGAATCGGCGCAACCAGCGTTCCTGCGCCACATAGGCGAGTTTCTCCCGCGCCTGCAGGCAATCGTGCTTGATCCGGGCGACATTGTGGTTGCAATTTCCTGCCAGATAAATTCGGAAAATTCGCTGGCCAGGATTACACATCGGTACCCTCCAGCCAGAGGAAAAATTTCTCGATCGCATACGCCAGGGAGGGTTACAATAACGACTCAAAAGCCGCTCGCGCCGACTGCTGAGCGCGAGCAGACCTCAGATGATCGATCAGTACGGGATTGCCATGAACGTCCATCCTTCCGCAGCGCCGCGCAGCAAAGGGCCGATCGTCTGGCTCGATATGGACCAAAAGGAGCTGGACGATGCCTACGACCAGTTGGTCTATGCGCCCAACCGCGACGTCGTGGTAGCGCGGCGCATCGCCAACAGCGCGATCACGCGAAAAATTCTGGGCGCGCCGCAGCGCGAATCCTACGGACCGACCGACATCGAGCAGCTCGACATTTTCCGCACCAAGAAGCCGAACGCGCCGATCAACATTTTCATCCACGGCGGCGCCTGGCGGCGCAACATGGCGTCCGACTATTCCGTGCTGGCCGAGCCCTTCGTGCGCGCAGGCGCGCACTATGTGATCCTCGATTTCATCAATGTGGATCAGGCTGGTGGCAGCTTGTTTCCCATGGTGGAGCAGGTGCGGCGCGCGATCATCTGGGTCTATCGCAATGCCAAAAAATTCGGCGGCGATCCGGACCGGATCTACATTTCCGGCCATTCTTCCGGCGCGCATCTCGGCGGCGTCATGGTGACCACCGACTGGCGCAAGCAGGGAATGCCGGCTGATCTGATCAAGGGCGCGCTGCTTGCGAGCGGCATGTATGACTTGAAGCCGGTGCGGCTGTCGAAACGCTCCACCTACGTAAAATTCACCGATGAAATGGAGCACGAGCTGAGCGCAATCCGGCACCTAAATTTGCTCAACGCCCCGCTCGTGCTCGGGCACGGGACCTGCGAGACGCCGGAGTTCAAACGCCAGACGCGCGAATTTGCCGCAGCGGTGCAGGCCGCGGGCAAGCCGGTCGAGCTGATCGTGGGAGAGGGCTACAATCACTTCGAATTTCTGGAAACGCTCGCCAACCCCTATGGCCTGCTCGGTCGCGCCGGGTTGAAGCTGATGGGGCTCGCGACCGAGTAACGCGCAACGCGCGAACGGTGCGGTTGCTCAAGGTTAACAGCAGCGCACTCCCGCGAGCAAAATCCAGCATGCTATAGAACCGCAAAGTTGCGGCGCGTATCGGGTCGTTGTTGGGTATGCCGGGAAGCAGGATCACCCGCCGCAGGCTGCTTGCGGGGGCGACTGCGACATTCGCCACGGCCGGCGCGGCATGGGCCGAGTCGGAAAAGCCGCCGCACGCCAAAGGCCCGCCGGTCTGGCTCGACTTGGACCAACAGGCGTTGGACGACGCCTATAACCAGGCGCTGCATGCCCCGAACATGCGGCAAATCCTCAAGCGCTGCGCGCGCAACAGCGAACTGGTGCGGGAGCGCATCGGCGAGCCCAAACGGCTGACATACGGCGCGACTGCGGCGGAAGGCATGGACCTGTACGCAGCCGCAACTGCCCCCGCGCCGATCAATCTGTTCATTCACGGCGGCGACTGGCGGGGCGGCGCTGCACGCGACTACGGCTTTCCGGCGGAGATGTTTGTGAAGGCGGGGGCGCATTTTGCGGTGCCGGATTTCTCCACCCTGCAGGAGGCGGGGGGAGACTTGCGCGTGCTCGCCGATCAGCTCCGGCGCGCGGTCATCTGGCTCTACAAAAACGGCGAAAGCTTCGGCGGCGATCCCGAGCGCATCTACGTGTCCGGCCATTCTTCCGGCGCGCATCTTGCCGCGGTGCTGCTCACCACGGATTGGGTCAAGACGCTCGACGTGCCGCCGGACATCATCAAGGGCGGCGTGTGCGCGAGCGGCATCTACGAGCTGAGGCCGTTGCGGCTGTCCAAGCACGCGGACGGAATAAAGTTCACCGACGAAATGGAGCAGGCCTTGAGCCCGCAACGGCATCTCGACAAGCTTGTGGCGCCGCTCGTGGTGATCTACGGCTCCGCGGAGTCGCCGGAGCTGCAGCGGCAGAGCCGGCATTTTGCCGCGGCCGCACAGACCGCCGGCCGGAAGGTCTCGCTGGTCGTGACGGAAGGCTACAATCACTTCGAGGTGCTGGAGCAGCTCGGCAATCCGTTCAGCCTGTTCGGCCGCACGGTGCTGCAACAGATGAAGCTCGCGTCCTGACAACGCGAGCCGTCGCTGTCCGCGACAGCGAACGGCCGTCTCCGTCGCGCGTCATTCCACCCGGATGTTGGCCTCGCGGACGATGCGGGCGTAATGGTCGTATTGCCGGCGCAGGTAGGCGTCGAACTCATCGCCGCAGGCGCCGACGGGATGAAGCCCGAGAGACTCGAGCTTGGATTTCACCTCGGGTGCCGTGACCGCCGATTTGAATTGGGCAATCAACAGCAGGAGCGTTTCCCGCGGCGTGCGCGGCGGAGCCAATACGCCGAACCAGGCGGTAGCGTCGATGGTCCGGTAACCGAGCTCGTTCAGGGTCGGCACGGTAGGCAGCTCGGCAAAGCGGCTGTGCGATGCGACGGCGAGCGGCCGCAACTTGCCGACTTCGATGTGGCCAAGCACCTCGTTGTAATTCACCAACGCCGCGGTCACGTGCCCACCTAGCACGGAAGTCACCACCCCGGCGCCGCCGGTGAACGGCACATAGACCATGTTGATCTCGGCCGCGCGCTTGAACATTACGCCGGCGATATGCTGGCTCGTTCCTGGCCCCACGGCGGCATAGGTGAGCTCGCCGGGCCGCGCCTTGGCCGCCATCACCAGCGAGGCCACCGATTTGAAGGGGGACTCGGCATTCACCACCAGCACCTGGGGCGAGGTCACGAGCAGGCACAGCGGCTCGAAAGCAAACGGATCATAGGGCACCGACGCGCGCACGCTCGGATTGATGACGAACGGATCGGCGGTCAGCAGCAACGTCCCTCCGTCGGGTGCGGCGCGATAGACGAACTCGGTGGCAATGGCGGTGCCAGCGCCCGGGCGGTTTTCTATGACCACTGCCATGCCGGTTGCGGCGGCGATGTCCTGGCCGACCAGGCGGGCGAGCGTGTCGGCGGTGCCGCCGGCGGCAAACGAGACGACGATGCGCAGCAGGCGGGGTTGCGGCAGCGCAGGAGCAGTCGCGAGCGCGGCCGCGAGCAAGAGGGCGAGCATCGCGCTCAGACCTCGGGCAGTGCCCAAGTTGCAAATCATCGCGCCCTCCCCTTGTCAGGGCGGGCCGAATGTAGCGAAGTGCACCGCAAAGCCCAAGCATGGCGGCCGCAGAGGCGCATTGCCGCAACCGCGCGGCTGAAGCGGACGCAGCGATCGTCTGTATCGATGATCTTCTGTGTCGATTTCGTATCGATTTCGGGTTACGCGACGAGCGACCCGATCAACCTTTGCCTTCCGCGTTGCGCGCCGGGGAATCCCGGTGTCCGGCAGGACGATCCGTGTCGTGCGTCAGCCAATCCCAGGACTCGGCAAGCTTGAGCAGAAGCCGGCGCTCCCCTTCGGATTGGGCGCGCGCGGCAAGCTGGCGGCAACGCTCGGCGCTCCTGCGGTAAGAATCGATGGTGTTCATACGAGTCCTGCGAATCGTTTTGCGCAGGGGTTAAACGCTTGAGCGCGCGTGGCGTTCCCTTCATGGCGAGCCTCTCGTCGCCGCCAGATCAGCGGCCAAATTCACGCGCAGCATTGTGGGGGTCAAAAATGTGCCACCTCGGAAGGCAAAGCATGATCGCGGATCGGGTGCGCCGGAAAAGCGGTGCATTTGTTGCTTCGAGGGTTGGGGGAGGAAGGGCGGCGAGATGGGCTCGGCGGGTTCTTTTTGGCACTTGGGCCGTCAAGGTGTCGCAAACAGTGCGGGGGCGCTTGCGCAAGGAACATTCCGGGAAGCGGCGCAGTAGTGGGGTTTTCGCGAGCGGCGGAGACCCTCAATTACCAATGGGTTAACCAAACTAGCTTGAGTCACTGTTCAACTGGACCTTTGCAAATCAGGGCCGGCATTTTGCGTGCCGCGAAATCGGGCGAAAAGAACATATTGCGAACCGAGAACAAATCATGTACACAAGCTCCGGGGATCGGGGCGGTGGCGGCGGAGGCACCCCGTTTGTCGGTCCCTCGAATCCCGGTCATAAGGAGCGCAAATATGGCGGCTGTCCTGCGTGTGGTCGAAGGTACCTCAATGGATAAATCGAAGGCGCTGGATGCGGCGCTCTCCCAGATCGAACGGCAATTCGGCAAGGGTTCGATCATGCGTCTTGGCAAGACCCCCAAGACCATGGACGTGGACGTCATCTCCTCAGGCTCGCTGTCGCTCGATATTGCGCTCGGCATCGGCGGGCTGCCGCGCGGCCGGGTGATCGAAATCTACGGGCCCGAATCATCGGGCAAGACCACGCTGGCGCTGCATTGCGTGGCGGAGGCGCAGAAGAAGGGCGGCATCTGCGCCTTCATCGATGCCGAACATGCGCTCGACCCGGTCTATGCGCGCAAGCTCGGCGTGAATGTCGACGACCTTCTGATCTCCCAGCCGGATGCGGGCGAGCAGGCGCTCGAAATCGCCGATACGCTCGTGCGCTCGGGCGCGGTCGATGTGCTGGTCATCGATTCGGTGGCGGCGCTCGTGCCGCGGGCGGAGCTCGAAGGCGAGATGGGCGACAGTCAGCCCGGTCTGCAGGCGCGGCTGATGAGCCAGGCGCTGCGCAAGCTCACCGCCTCGATCAACCGCTCCAACACTATGGTGATCTTCATCAACCAGATCCGCATGAAGATCGGGGTGATGTACGGCTCGCCGGAGACCACCACCGGCGGCAACGCGCTGAAATTTTATGCCTCGGTGCGGCTCGACATCCGACGCATCGGCGTCATCAAGGAACGCGACGAAGTGGTCGGCAACCAGACGCGGGTGAAAGTGGTCAAGAACAAGCTCGCGCCGCCGTTCAAGCAGGTCGAGTTCGACATCATGTACGGCGAGGGCATCTCCAAGACCGGCGAGATCATCGACCTCGGGGTCAAGGCGGGCGTGGTGGAGAAATCCGGCGCCTGGTTCTCCTTCGACAGCCAGCGCATCGGCCAGGGGCGGGAGAACGCCAAGGCATTTCTCAAGCAGAATCCCGACGTGGCGGCCAAGATCGAGGCGGCGATCCGGCAGAACGCAGGATTGATCGCCGAGCAGATTTCCGGCCAGGCAACCGCGGACGACGACGAGGAGGCCGCAGAAGGTTGACCTTTTTATGCCTCTCCCCGCAACGGGGCAGAGGCCGGTTTGCCGAAACGGAGCGGGAGCGAGCCGGGCGAAGGCGGTGCAATGCCCCTCGTCCGGCGCGGACCTCCGGTTCTCGCCGCCCTTTCCCCGCATTTGCGGGGAGAGGGTTTTGCGTTTCCTGGACACCGTTTACCCCCGTCGCTACATATCCTGCTGCGCCGCCGCGTTTGAGCCGGGCGGCGCCGCAGCAGGCAGACGATGAGCGGCGTCAACGACATCCGATCGGGTTTTCTGAACTATTTCGCCAAGGCCGGCCACGAGATCGTGCCGTCCTCCCCGCTCGTGCCGCGCAACGACCCCACGCTGATGTTCACCAACGCCGGCATGGTGCAGTTCAAGAACGTCTTCACCGGCCTGGAGAAGCGCCCCTATGTGCGGGCAGTCACGGCGCAGAAATGCGTGCGGGCGGGGGGCAAGCACAACGACCTCGACAACGTCGGCTATACCGCGCGCCATCACACCTTCTTCGAGATGCTCGGCAATTTCTCGTTCGGCGATTATTTCAAGGACCTCGCCATCGAGCTGGCCTGGAACCTCGTCACCAAGGACTACGGGCTGCCCAAGGAGCGGCTGCTCGCCACCGTCTATGTGGACGACGACGAGGCCTTCAACCTCTGGAAAAAAATCGCGGGGCTGCCGGAGTCGAAAATCCTGCGCATCCCGGGCTCCGACAATTTCTGGCAGATGGGCGACCTCGGGCCCTGCGGGCCGTGCTCGGAGATTTTTTACGACCACGGAGAGCACGTGCCGGGCGGGCCGCCGGGCAGCGCGGAGGCGGATGGCGACCGTTTCATCGAAATCTGGAACCTCGTGTTCATGCAGTATGAACAGCTCGCCGACGGCCGGCGCGTGCCGCTGCCAAAACCTTCGATCGACACCGGCATGGGGCTCGAACGCATCGCCGCGGTGCTCCAGGGCACACATGACAACTATGCCATCGATCTGTTCGCCGCCCTGATCCGGGCGATCGCGGATTTTACCGGCGTCGATCCGGCCGGGCCGCAGAAGGCGTCGCATCGCGTGATCGCCGACCATCTGCGCGCCTGCGCGTTCCTGATCGCCGACGGCGTGCTGCCCTCGAACGAGGGCCGGGGCTATGTCTTGCGGCGCATCATGCGGCGCGCCATGCGGCACGCGCAGATGCTCGGCGCGCGCGAGCCGCTGATGTGGAAGCTCGTGCCGACCCTGGTGCGGGAGATGGGCCAGGCCTATCCGGAACTGATCCGCGCCGAGGCGCTCGTCTCGGAGACGCTGAAACTCGAAGAAACCCGCTTCCGTAACACGTTGGAACGGGGGCTTGCCATCCTCGAGGAAGAGACGAAATCGCTCAAGCGCGGCGACAAGCTCAAGGGCGAGACGGCGTTCACGCTCTACGATACCTACGGCTTTCCGCTCGATCTCACGCAGGACGCGCTGAAGCCGCGCGGCATCGGCGTGGATGTGGAGGGTTTTAATGCCGCCATGGCGCGCCAGCGCGAAAAGGCGCGCGCCTCCTGGACCGGCTCCGGGGAGGCGGCGACCGAGGCGGTGTGGTTTGCGCTGCGCGAAAAGGTCGGAGCCACGGAATTTCTCGGCTATGAGACGGAGCAGGCCGAAGGCGTAGTTGCGGCGCTCGTGCGCGACGGCAAGGAAGTGGAGAGTTTTAGATCCGGCGAGAGCGGCGCGGTGGTGGTGAACCAAACGCCGTTCTACGGCGAGGCCGGCGGCCAGGTGGGCGACACGGGCGTGATTGCCGCCGACGGCGTGCGTTTCCGGGTCACCGACACACAGCGGAAAGCCGGCGACGTGCTGGTGCACTACGGCACGGTGGAGCAGGGTACGCTCAAACGCGGCACGGCGGTCGCGCTCGAAGTCGATCACGGGCGGCGCGCGGCGATCCGGCAGAACCATTCGGCGACGCACCTGTTGCACGAGGCGCTGCGGCAGGTGCTGGGGGACCATGTGGCGCAGAAGGGCTCGCTCGTGGCGCCGGATCGGCTGCGCTTCGACTTCTCGCACCCGAAACCCATGACGGCGGAGGAAATCGAGCGCGTGGAGGACATCGCCAACGACATCGTGTTGCAGAATTCGCCGGTGACCACGCGGCTGATGGCGGTGGATGACGCCATCGCCTCGGGCGCGCGCGCCCTGTTCGGGGAGAAATACGGCGAGGAGGTGCGGGTGGTGGCGATGGGCGAGGGCGGCGGCAACACCATGGGCTGGTCGGTGGAGTTGTGCGGTGGAACGCACGTGCGGCGCACCGGCGACATCGGGCTGATCAGCGTGGTGTCCGACAGCGGGGTTGCGGCCGGCGTGCGGCGCATCGAGGCGCTCACCGGCAAAGCCGCACGCAAGGCGGCGAACGCCATGACGCAGCTCGCCAAATCCGCTGCGGCGGAGCTGCGGTCCCCGGTCGATGAGCTGCCGGGGCGGATCGCCGCGCTGCTGGAGGAGCGCAAGCGGCTCGAGCGCGATCTGGCCGAGGCGCGCAAGAAGCTCGCCATGGGCGGCGGCGGCAAGGCTGCGGACAACGGCGTGCGCACCATCGGCGATGTGAAACTGATGGCGCGGGCGGTCGAAGGGATCGACATCAAGGACCTGCGTAGCCTCGCCGACGAAGGCAAGAAGCAGCTCGGCTCCGGCGTGGTTGCGATCGTGGGCGTCACCGCCGAGGGCAAGGCGGGCATCGTGGTCGGCGTCACCCACGACCTCACCACGCGCTTTTCTGCGGTCGATCTCGTGCGGCGCGGGGCCGAGGCGCTCGGGGGCAAGGGCGGCGGCGGCCGGCCGGACATGGCGCAGGCCGGCGGACCGGACGGATCCAAGGCAAGTGCGGCGCTGAAGGCGATCGAGGCGGCACTCGGGGGCTAGCGACGCAAGTCAATTCTCCTTCACATGCGGGAATGATGTGCTGCGGCGGAGGTGACCTCATTCCCTTCCTGGCGGCCATGCCTTAAACCGTCGGCGGAGGCCTTTTTGCTCAACGTCGACGGTTTCAAGAATTTCCTGATCTTCCTTGTGGCAGCGGGCGTGATCGTGCCGCTGTTCCACCGCGCGCAGATCGGAACTGTGCTCGGCTTCTTCATCGTGGGTGCGCTGCTCGGGCCTTACGGCATCGGCCTGTTGGTCGAGTCCTATCCGTGGCTGTGGTACGTCACCTTCGACGATCCGCAGCAGGCGGCGCCGCTCGCCGAGCTCGGCATCATCTTCCTCCTGTTCTTGCTGGGGCTGAGCGTCTCGACACGACGGCTGTGGCAACTGCGGCGCTATGTGCTCGGCGTCGGCCTCGCGCAGGTGGCGCTGACTGCGATTGCCGTGGGTCTGCTCGTGCGCTGGTGGGGCGCGCCGGCCTCCACCAGCCTTGTGCTGGGACTGTGCCTTGCCATGTCGTCCACCGCAGTCGTGATGCAGCTGTTGATCGACCAGCGGCGCGCGGCAACGCATGTCGGGCGCATCGCATTGTCCGTGCTGCTGTTCCAGGACCTCATGGTGGTCCCGATTCTGTCAGTGATCGGCATCCTCGGCGGCGAGACCGTGCGCGGCACCGGCGTTGCGCTGGCTTTTGTGCAGGCGCTGGTGGCCGTGGCCATCATCATGGTGGCCGGCCGCTATGTCATGCGGCCGCTTTTGCATTCGGCGGCGCGCACCGGAAGCCGCGAGCTCATCATGGCGATCACGCTGCTCATCGTCCTGGGTATTTCCGCAACCACTCACACGTTGGGGCTTTCAGTTGCCCTGGGGGCGTTTCTCGCCGGGGTATTGCTGAGCGAAAGCGAATACCGCCATCACATCGAGGTCGATCTCGAGCCGTTCAAGGGACTACTGCTCGGGATCTTTTTCGTCACCGTGGGTACCAGCGTGGAGCTCCGTGTTGTGGCGACGCAGGCACCAGCCATCGTCGGCGCGGTCATCGCGCTCGTTGCCCTCAAGGCGGCGATCCTGTTCGCGGTGGCGCGCCTTTGGCGCGTGGCCTCCGGGACGGCAGTGGAGCTTGCTCTGCTGCTGGCTCAGGGCGGCGAGTTCGCCTTCGTGGTGATCGGGATCGCGCGCGGCAACCAATTGCTGTCGTCGGAGCTGGCGAGCGCGGCGGTGGCCGTGGTGGTGTTAAGCATGGCGATGACGCCAATGCTCGCCCTGCTGGCGCGCCAAGCTGGGCAAAGGGTCGCCATGCGCGGAGAGGAGCCGGCGGTGCCGTTGCCTGACGCCGCCGCGGCGTTCGAGGATCATGTCGTCATCGGCGGATTTGGTCGGGTCGGCCAGACGGTTGGGCGGCTGCTTGAGCGCGAGAACGTGGCGTACCTCGCGCTTGATCGCAACGCGGCGCTGGTCAGCGAGCAGCACAATGCCGGTCGCTCAGTTTACTTCGGCGACGCGAGCCGCGGCGAGCTTTTGCGCCGTGCTGGCGCAGAAAAGGCACAGGCGTTCGTGGTGACCGTGGATGAGCCGGGTGCGGCCGAGCACATGGTACGGGCGATCATGCAGATCAGGCCCGACGCGCGGGTGTTTGCCCGCGCGCGGGATGCCGCGCACGCGGAGAAGCTGGCGCGACTGGGCGCAACCTGCGTGATCCCGGAGACCGAGGAGACGAGCCTGCAACTCTCCGGCCGTGTGCTCGAGGCGGTGGGATTGCCGCGCGAGGTGGTTGACTACAAGCTCGCGGAAGCCCGGCGGGCGCAGGAGTCCTCGCAGCCAGCAAAGCAGTAGGCGATCTCGCGTCACGGCTGGAGAAGCTGCGGCACTGTCGCACTACATGCCCATCGCCTTCCTGAGATTTTCTTCGACCTTGTCGAGGAAGCCGGTGGTCGAGAGCCACTTCTGGTCGGCGCTCACCAAGAGGGCAAGGTCCTTGGTCATGTAACCGGACTCCACGGTTTCCACCGTGACCCGCTCCAGCGTGGCGGCGAAATTGGCAAGCTCGGCGTTGCCGTCGAGCTTGGCGCGGTGCGCAAGCCCGCGGGTCCAGGCAAAGATCGAGGCCACCGAATTGGTGGACGTCTCCTTGCCCTGCTGATGCTGCCGGTAGTGGCGCGTGACGGTGCCGTGCGCGGCCTCCGACTCCACCACCTTGCCGTCGGGCGTCATCAGCACCGAGGTCATCAGGCCGAGCGAGCCGTAGCCTTGCGCCACCGTGTCGGACTGCACGTCGCCGTCGTAATTCTTGCAGGCCCAGACATAGCCGCCGGACCATTTGAGCGCCGCCGCTACCATGTCGTCGATCAGGCGATGCTCGTAGGTGAGCTTCTTCTTCTCGAACTCAGCCCTAAACTCCTTGTCGAAGACCTCCTGGAAGATGTCCTTGAAGCGGCCGTCATAGACTTTCACGATCGTGTTCTTGGTCGAGAGATAGAGCGGGTAGCCGCGGGCGAGCGCATAGTTCATGCAAGCGCGCGCAAAGTCGTAGATCGACTGGTCGAGGTTGTACATCGACATGGCGACGCCGGGGCCGGGGAACTGGAATACCTCGCGCTCGATCTTGGTGCCGTCCTCGCCATAGAAACTCAACATCAGCTTGCCCTTGCCGGGCACCTTGAAGTCCGTGGCGCGGTACTGGTCGCCGTAGGCGTGGCGGCCGATGATGATGGGCTTGGTCCAGCCGGGCACGAGCCGTGGCACGTTCCTGCAGATGATCGGCTCGCGGAAGATGACGCCGCCGAGGATGTTGCGGATGGTGCCGTTGGGCGAACGATACATTTCCTTGAGGTTGAACTCTTTCACCCGCGCTTCATCCGGCGTGATGGTGGCGCATTTGACCGCCACACCCACCTTCTTGGTCATCTCGGCTGCGTCGACTGTGATTTGGTCGCGGGTCTCGTCGCGCTTCTGAATGCTGAGGTCATAATAGAGAAGCTGGATGTCGAGGTAGGGGTGGATCAGCTTCTCCTTGATGAGGTGCCAGATGATGCGAGTCATCTCGTCCCCATCCATTTCGACGACCGGGTTTTTGACTTTGATTTTTGCCATTGAGGAACCTTTTTGAAGCGCGGAACGAAAAGAGGCGCGCTGCCTATAGCACCCGCCGCGCGGCGGCGGAAGCCGATGTTGCGGCGGGCTTTTCGCTGCACGGTTGCGCGGCTATACCGCGGGCCGGAGGACGACTGATGCCGGGCGCCGGAACCGACAGCACCAAGCAATGGGTGGCCCCGCCGGGGCCGGCCATCGTATTGGTCGAGCCGCAGATCGGGGAAAACATCGGGGCGGCGGCGCGGGTGATGGCGAATTTCGGCCTGGCGAAACTGCGGTTGGTGAATCCGCGGCCGGCCTGGCCGAGCGAGGCGGCGCGCAAAATGGCCGCCGGCGCGGACCGCCTGCTTGCGGAGGCGTCGGTGTTCGCGTCGCTCGAGGCGGCGCTTGCCGACTGCACGTTGGTCTTCGCCACCACGGCGCGGGCGCACGACCAGGCAAAGCCGGTGGTGGGGGCGGATCAGGCGGCGCGGCTGTTGGCGGAGAGGGCCGGGGCGGGCGAGACGGTCGCCGTGGTGTTCGGCCGCGAGCGCTACGGGCTCGAAAATCACGAAATCGCGCTCACCGATCAGATCATCACGTTCCCGGTCAATCCGGCCTTTGCCTCGCTCAATCTCGCGCAAGCAGTGGCGATCGTGGCCTACGAATGGTTCAAGCTTGCGGGGACCGGGCTGCCGTTCGGAATGCCGCAGAAATCGCCGCCGGCCGCCAAGCAGCAGTTGTTTGCGTTTTTCGCCAAGCTCGAACGCGAATTGGAGAAGGTCGAGTATTTTCGGCCGCCGGACAAGCGGGGCGTGATGCAGGTGAACCTGCGCAACATTTTTCACCGCATGCAGCCGACACGGCAGGACATTCAGACGCTCAACGGTGTGATCACGGCATTGGCCGAAGGCCGCAAGGGGCCGGCGCGCGGCGGCGTGCTGGAGGGGCCGGAAGCGGAGGTACTGCGGCGGTTGCTCGACGAATACAATCAGGGCCGCGTGCCGGGCGAACGCGGGCCGGTGCGCGGACTCTCGCGCCTGTTGCGCCGAAATCCCACGGATGCGGAGCGCGCGCTATGGGCCTCGCTCACCAACGACCGCCGCTTTACCGGCCGCGGTTTCAAGCGGCAGACACCGGTCGGACCGCACATTTTGGACTTCGTGTCATTTCCGTTGCGCACGGTGATCGAGCTCCTGCCGGAGCAGGAAGGCGAGATCGCACGGCAGGCGCGGACTGAACGCAAGGCTTGGCTCATGGATCGCGGTTACCGCGTCATCGAGGTCCGCGCGCGCGAGGCGGAGCGCGACGTTGCGAACACCCTGAATCAAATTGACGCAGCGCTGGGCGCGACCATATCAGCGCATCGCCGCGAAAGCGGAGACGCGGAATCGTAATCATGCCGCAAAAAGAAACCCGCTTTTGCGCCTCGCGCAATCTTGCCTGGCACATGCGCGAGTGCGGGAACGGGAATAAGCGGGTCAAATGCAGCAGCCGCCACGCGGCGATTATTTCGCAGCCCTGATCTGTTCGATCGCCTGCTCCATCAACTGCTCCATGGTGCGGCGGATCTGGTGATCGGACTGGGCCACGCCCTTGGCGTCGAAGTCCTTGCGAATCTTGCGGAAAACGTCGTCCTCGCCAGGCTCGTCGAAGTCGGCCGTGACCACTTCCTTGGCGTAGGCTTCGGCGGCCGGCCCGGTCAGGCCGAGCTTCTCCGCCGCCCACAGGCCCAAAAGCTTGTTGCGCCGGGCCGTGGCCTTGAACTTAAGCTCCTCGTCGTGGGCGAACTTCTTCTCAAAACCTTCCTCGCGCTTATCGAACGTCGTCATACTCGACCTCGTGCATGAAAGTTGCCGGCTCTCGACGCGCGCCGTATCGCTGACTGCGCCTTGCATATCGGACCGCGTCCGTCAAGGCAATCAGGCGATTGCGGCAAATGTCCGGTTGCGCGGCCCAAGAACCGCGCCTATGTCGATTGTGCTCGCTGCCGCTATCGGCTAATTTGCCGCCAGCGGAAGGAGGACCTGCTTCTCGGCCCATCGCGCCGCATCCTCCGGTCTCGCCGCCGCGGACCGCACAACCGCACTGGAACCACGGCAAATGGATACGCAACAACCACGGTACACTCCGATGAGCCGCCGTCGCCGCATCTACGAAGGCAAGGCGAAGATCCTCTACGAAGGACCGGAGCCGGGCACGCTGATCCAACACTTCAAGGACGACGCGACCGCCTTCAATGCCAAGAAACACCAGGTGATCGAAGGCAAGGGGGTCATCAACAACCGGATCTGCGAATACGTGTTCCAGCACCTCAACGACATCGGGGTGCCGACGCATTTCATCCGGCGGCTCAACATGCGCGAGCAGTTGATCCGCGAGGTGGAGATCATCCCGCTGCAGGTGGTGGTGCGCAACGTGGCCGCGGGCTCGCTCGCGCAGCGGCTCGGCATCGAGGAAGGCACGCAGCTTCCGCGCTCGATCATCGAGTTCTATTACAAGAACGACAAGCTCGGCGACCCCATGGTGTCGGAGGAGCACATCACCGCCTTCGGCTGGGCCACGCCGCAGGAGATCGACGACATCATGGCGCTGGCGATCCGGGTCAACGATTTTTTGTCGGGGGTGTTCCTTGGCGTCGGAATCCGGCTCGTGGATTTCAAGATGGAATGCGGCCGGCTGTGGGAAAACGATCTGATGCGCATCGTGGTGGCCGACGAAATCTCCCCCGACTCGTGCCGGCTGTGGGACATCAAATCGAACGAAAAGCTGGACAAGGACCGGTTCCGCCGCGACCTTGGCGGATTGCTCGAGGCCTATACCGAGGTGGCGCGGCGGCTCGGTGTGATGAGCGAAAACGAGCGGCTGCAAGGCTCGGGACCGATCCTGGTCAAGGGCTGACTGCATTTAACCCTCCGCAGACTTAGGGGAGGGTCGCTCTCGCGGCTGCGGGCGGGCCGGACACGCATTTGTGCGGTTTTTCTTGTGAGCCGGGTGTTGCGAGGCCAGAGAATCGCCAATATTTGATCGCCATGAAGGCGCGCGTGACGGTGACGCTGAAGGCCGGCATCCTGGATCCGCAGGGCAAGGCGATCGAGGGCGCGCTCAAATCACTCGGCGTCGACGGGATTGCCAGCGTACGCCAGGGCAAGGTGTTCGATATCGAAATTGCCGGCAACGACAGGGCGCGCGCGCAGGCCGCGCTGAAAGACGCAGCGGAAAAGCTTTTGGCCAATACCGTGATCGAAAATTACCACGTGGAGCTTTTGGACTAGAGATGGCGACACGCGGGCGCACATATTTGCGGCGGGAAGGCTTCGGCCTGGTCGTGGCCGCTGTGCTGCTGAGCCTTGGAGCTGCGGTTGCGACCGCCGGGGCGCTGGAAGAGGCATTCCCGCCCCCCGATTGGAAAAGCGGCAAATCGCCCACCGGGTTATGGGTCGACTGTGTGGCGGAGAGCTGCGGACCGCCCGCGCACGCCGTTTATGTGCTCGAACGCGCCAACCCGGAAATGGCGAGCCGGATCAGGTCCGGCGCGCTGACCCGCGAATGGGCGGAACAGCTCGCCGCCTCCTTCCGCCGCTCGCAGGGCGACGAAATCAAGGTGCTCGATTTCACCGTGCAGACCGGGCAGGTTCCGGGCTGGACCCTCGTCTATCGCTGCCAATGCGAGGGCCGGACGAGTTATGTGTCGTCGCAGATCATCCTGGCGCGCAAGGGCATGATGACGTTCTATTCGCTGGCCAACAGCCCGGAGGCGGCGCAGGAGAACATGCAGAAGCTGATCAACGTGGCGATGGGGCCGAGCAGCCGATAGTCCGTTCATGAAATCTGCGGTCCTCGTCTTCCCTGGCATCAATCGCGAGCGCGATATGGCGCGCACGCTCAAGCTTGTCACCGGGCGTGAGCCAGCCATGGTGTGGCATGCGGAAACGGAACTGCCGCCGGGCACCGATCTCGTGGTGATCCCCGGCGGGTTCTCCTACGGCGATTATTTGCGATGCGGGGCGATCGCGGCGCGGGCGCCCGTCATGGGTGCGGTGCGGCAGCACGCGGCGGCAGGCGGGCTCGTGCTCGGCGTGTGCAACGGCTTCCAGATCCTGTGCGAGGCCGGGCTATTGCCCGGCGTGCTGATGCGCAATGCGAATCTGAAATTCATCTGCAAAGACGTGTACTTGCGGGTGGAGCGGTCGGATACGCCGTTCACGCGCGGCTACAACGCCGGGCAGGTGATTCGGGTGCCGGTGGCGCACGGGGAGGGCAACTACGTCGCCGATGCTGAGACGATCGCGTGGCTCGAGGCGGAGCGCCGGGTCGTGTACCGCTACGTAGGGCCGGATGGGAGGCGGGACGAACGCTGGAATGTCAACGGCTCGATGAATGCCATTGCCGGAATCGTGAACGAGCGCGGCAACGTGCTCGGCATGATGCCGCATCCCGAGAACCACGTGGAAACGGCTTTGGGCTGTACGGATGGGCGGGGGTTGTTCGCCGGCTTGGCGGACTATTTCAGACAGGCGGCGTAATGACCTCTCCCTGCTTGCGGGGAGAGGTCGGCCTGCCGTAACGAAGTGGAGGCGGGCCGGATGAGGGGTGACGAGACACTGCTCGACCAACAAGCCCCCTCACCCGTCTCGCGCTATTCGGCGCATGCCATCCTCCCTGCAAGCGGGGAGGGGGATTCTTGCGTCGCGGATCTCGCAGTGTTGTCTAACGAACCCCGCATCACCCCAGAACTCGTCGCCGAGCACGGGCTCAAGCCCGACGAATACGCACGCGCGGTAGAGCTCATCGGGCGCGAGCCGAGTTTTACCGAGCTCGGCATTTTCTCGGCGATGTGGAACGAGCATTGCTCGTACAAATCCTCGAAAGTCCATCTGCGCACGCTGCCGACCACGGCGCCCTGGGTGATCCAGGGGCCGGGCGAGAATGCCGGCGTGATCGACATCGGGGGCGGGCTTGCGGTGGTGTTCAAGATGGAGAGCCACAATCACCCGAGCTACATCGAGCCCTATCAGGGCGCGGCGACCGGGGTTGGCGGAATCTTGCGCGACGTGTTCACCATGGGCGCGCGGCCGATCGCCTGCCTCAATGCGCTCTCCTTCGGCGACCCCAAGCATCCGAAGACGCGGCATCTCGTTTCCGGGGTGGTGGCGGGAATCGGCGGCTACGGCAATTCGTTCGGCGTGCCGACGGTCGGCGGCGAGGTGCGGTTCCACCCGCGGTATAACGGCAACTGTCTCGTGAACGCCATGGCGGTCGGGCTCGCGGACGCGGACAAGATTTTTTATGCCAAGGCGAGCGGCGTTAACATGCCGATCGTCTATCTCGGCTCGAAGACGGGGCGCGATGGCATCCACGGCGCCAGCATGGCCTCCGCCGAATTCGGCGAGGATGCCGAGGAGAAAAAGCCGACGGTGCAGGTCGGCGATCCCTTCTCCGAAAAGCTCCTACTCGAAGCCTGTCTCGAAATCATGGCCAAGGATTGTGTGATTGCCATTCAGGACATGGGGGCGGCGGGGCTCACCTGTTCGGCGGTGGAAATGGGCGCCAAGGGCGATCTCGGTGTGATGCTCGAACTCGACCGCGTGCCCACGCGCGAGGCGGGCATGAGCGCCTATGAAATGATGCTCTCGGAGAGCCAGGAGCGCATGCTCATGGTGCTGAAACCCGAGAAGGAGAAAGAGGCCGAAGCGATCTTCCGCAAGTGGGGGCTGGATTTTGCCGTGGTCGGCTACACCACGCCCACCAAACGGTTCGTGGTGAAGCACGGCGGCAAGGTGATGGCCGATCTGCCGATCAAGGAGCTCGGCGACGAGGCGCCGGTTTACAACCGGCCGTTCGTCGAGACGCCGAAACAGCCGGTCATCCGCGCCGAGGAGATCAATCCGCCGCTGGGCATCGCCGATGCGCTGGACAAGCTGATCGGTTCGCCGGATTTGTGCAGCCGGCGCTGGGTGTGGGAGCAGTACGACCACATCATCCTCGGCAACACGGTGCAGAGGCCGGGCGGCGATGCGGCGGTGGTGCGGATCAACGAAGGGCCGAAGGCGCTGGCGCTCACCACCGACGTGACGCCGCGCTACTGCGAAGCCGATCCGTTCGAAGGCGGCAAACAGGCGGTGGCCGAAGCGTGGCGTAATCTTACCGCGGTCGGTGCACGGCCGCTTGCAGTCACCGATAATCTCAACTTCGGCAATCCGGAGCGGCCGGAGATCATGGGGCAGTTTGTCGGCTGCGTGCGCGGCATTGCCGAGGCATGTCGGGCGCTCGATTTCCCTGTCGTGTCGGGCAACGTGTCGTTCTACAACGAGACCAAGCTTGCGGACGGCACCGTGCGTGCGATCCTGCCGACGCCGACCATCGGCGGCGTGGGGCTGCTCGAGGATTTTCGCAAGGCCATGACGCTCGCGTTCAAGGCGGCAGGAGAGGACATCTATCTGGTGGGCGGCGCACCGGGCTGGCTCGGCCAGTCGCTCTATCTGCGGGAGATTTGCGGGCGCGAGGCGGGCGCGCCGCCGCCGGTGGACCTCGCTGCGGAGCGCCGCAACGGCGATTTCGTGCGCGCGCTGATTGCGGAGCGGCGGGTGAGCGCGGTGCACGACGTCTCCGACGGCGGGCTTTTGGTGGCAATCGCAGAAATGGCCATGGCGGGCGGCATGGGGTGCGAGCTTGCCGCCGCGCCGGGCACGGCGCATGGCTTCTGGTTCGGGGAAGACCAGGGCCGCTATGTGGTCACCTTGGATCCGACAGAAGCGGCGCGCCTTGCCGCCGATGCGCACAAGGTCGGTGTTGCATTGCTGCGACTGGGTCGCACCGGCGGGGATACATTGACGGTCTTGGGCGAGCGCCCCATTTTAGTGGCTGCGCTAAAGGAACGATTCGAAAGCTGGCTGCCGCGGTACATGGCAGTGCCGGGTTAGTATGGGGTCGGCAGATGCCGATGGATGCACGGGAAATCGAGCGGCTGATCAAGGAACGGATTCCGGACGCCGAAGTGACCATCCGCGACCTTGCCGGCGACGGTGACCATTATGCGGCCACGGTGATCGCCGAGTCTTTCCGCGGCAAATCGCGGGTTCAGCAACATCAACTGGTCTACGAAGCCTTGAAGGGGCAAATGGGCGGGCGGCTACACGCGCTCGCCCTGCAAACCGGCACGCCGGAACGCTGATGACGGCCTCCGACCCGGTCAGATTCCTTTCGCCCGAGGGCGCCATCTCGCCAACCGGCACCTGGAGTGTCGGGGCGCGGGCTGGGGATTTCGTGTTCGTCGCTGGCATGCGCGGCATCGATCCCGCAACCAATACACTGGTCGAGGGCGAGGAGGGGCGGGTACGGCGAGGGTTTCTCAACATGAAAGCGGTTGCGGAATCGGAGGGGGCGCGGCTTGCCGACTGTGTGCGGATCGTAGCCTATGTGACGGACATGGCGCGCTTGAGGCCGCTGGTGAACAAGGTGCAGGCGGAGCTGTGGGCTGGCGGTCCCTATCCGCCCCGCACGATCGTCGAGGTGACCCGGCTTAACCAGGACGACATTTTCGAGGTGGAAGGGACGTTCTACGTGGGCGGGCGCGATTAACCGCCTATTCGGCGCCCCTTGGGTTGGCGGTGAAATCTAGGCTACATATATGCATGCTGCGCAAAGGCGGCACGGCAGGCAGGGAAATATCATGGCAATCGAGCAATTCATCGACAACGAGGTCAAGGGCAACGACGTGGTGCTGTTCATGAAGGGCACCCCGCAGTTCCCGATGTGCGGTTTCTCCGGCCAGGTCGTGCAGATTCTCGACTATCTCGGGGTGTCCTACAAAGGCGTCAACGTGCTGGAGTCCGATGAGCTCCGGCAGGGCATCAAGGCCTATTCCAACTGGCCGACGATCCCGCAGCTCTATGTGAAGGGCGAGTTCGTGGGCGGCTGCGACATCGTGCGCGAAATGTTCCAGGCGGGCGAACTGCAGACCCTGCTCAAGGAGAAGGGCGTCGCAGTCAAGGAAGGCGCCCAAACCTAGACGCTGGAGCGGCCGTCAATCAGAGAGACTAGGCCGACGCGCCGCTTGCGGCGCGTCATTGCTATTTCAGGCGGTTCATGACCAAGTAAATGATGGCAACCAGCACGGCAATGCCGAGCAGGCTCGCCGTGGGCACCTCGCCAACGAATTTCATCACGTTTCCGGCGACCGATTTGACGAAGACGCCGGAATTCTCGCCCAAAATCAGGTAGATCAAAATAACGGAAAGAACGAGAAGGAACGTCAGCTCGACAAAGAGCCAGAGGAACCGGCGGGTGTTTTCCAGCAACGCCAACATGGTTCGCTCCCGATGATGATCGGGTGGGGAGGGCCACCCCCCACCCAATCGCGTTCACAGCCGTACGTGCACGCTCAGCAGAAAACCGCAGACCGTGGCGCCAGTTCAGCTCAGGCTGCGATTCGAGAACAGCCAGATGATTACGCCGAGAGCGATCAAGCCGACAATGCCGTTCGCCCCAAGCTCTTTAACCAGCGCCAGAATGTTGCCGACCACGTTGCCGAGGAACGGCACTTGCGGGCCGGCGAGCAGCGCCAGGGTAATGCCCAGTGCGAGCAGCATCAGACCGACCTCGGTCAGCGCGCCGATCCAGGACTTGAGCGTCGTCAAACCATGCATGAGAGAATCTCCCCTTTTCGCGGTACGCAGTACGCGCGCGGGTAAGGTCACTCACAATGGTTAAGAAATACTAAATATTGGGTCTTCAATCAATAAGTTACGCTAAATCCGGCATTTTTCCTGGGCTTCCCCGGCGGGCTGGTAAAATCACTGCGCCAAATTTGAGCAAACTGGGTCAGATCCATGGCGGGCTCGCCCGGGCAGATTCCGTGGCCGGTCCGCCCCTGCGCTTCGCCCCCATGCGGGGCCCCTATCAGCGTGAATAGAACTCGACCACCAGGTGGGGCTCCATCATCACCGGATATGGCACCTCGCCGAGGGTGGGAATGCGGGTGAGTTTTGCCGTCATCTGCTTGTGGTCGACTTCGAGGTAGTCGGGCACGTCGCGTTCCGCCATCTGCGCGGCTTCCAGCACCAGCGCGAGCTGGCGCGACTTCTCCTTCACCTGCACCACGTCGCCGACCTTGATGCGCATGCTCGGAATGTTGGCGCGCTTGCCGTTCACGGTCACATGGCCGTGGCTGATGAATTGGCGCGCGGCGAAGATGGTTGGGACGAACTTGGCGCGATACACGACAGCGTCGAGACGGCGCTCCAGGAGGCCGATCATGTGGGCGCCGGTGTCGCC
The DNA here is from genome assembly GCA_035574295.1 of Xanthobacteraceae bacterium. Lineage (GTDB taxonomy): Bacteria > Pseudomonadota > Alphaproteobacteria > Rhizobiales > Xanthobacteraceae > PNAI01. Next base: position 2,612 of record DATLYX010000076.1, on the reverse strand, counting down.
CTTCTGCCGCCGCGCCTCCTGGTAGATGCCGCGGAACTGACGTTCGGGAATGTTGCCGTAGTAGCCGCGCAGCTTCTGCTTGGCGCGCAACTGCACGCCGTAGTCGGACAGCTTTCCTTTGCGGCGTTGGCCATGCTGGCCGGGGCCATATTCGCGCTTGTTCACAGGGCTCTTGGGGCGGCCCCAGACGTTCTCGCCCATGCGGCGGTCGATCTTGTACTTCGCCTGATGGCGCTTGGTCATCGCGTCCTCATCGTGGTCGTTGCGGGTTGAGGATCGCGCCCTCCTTTGTTCCGGATTTGTCGGAACCGACAGGCTGCGGCGCGAAAAGCGCAAGCGCCGCACCGCGGGTCGCGAAACGCCGCGCAGGCCTTGGGATTTCGGACCGCGCGACGCCGGGTTTCTAGGGGGAATGGGCGAGGGTGTCAAACCCCTGTCCGCTCGATTTCGCCGATACCGAAGCGGGCAAGCGACCTGCGCAGCGCGGGTGAGGGCGCGCGGCCCGAAGTGAAAACAAGCCGTGTCGGCAACGGGGTCGCCGCAGGCGCGGCTGGGGGCGGCCCAAGCAATTCCACCACGCGGCGGGCGATCGCCGGGGAGGGATCAACCCACTTCACCGGCCAGGGCGCCAGCTCCTCCAGGCGGTCGAGCAGCAAAGGATAATGCGTGCAGGCCAGGACAACGATGTCCGTACGTGCAGCGCCGACCGTGACAAAGCACGGCTTGATCTCCCGCGCGATCTCGTCGTCGGGCACAGACTCGCCGTTCAGCACAGCCTCCGCCATCACCGCAAGGCGGCGGGCGCCGACCAGCGTCACCTCGCAGCCTTCGGAGAATTGCCGGATCAGAGCGCGGGTGTATTCGCGCGCCACGGTGGCCTCGGTGCCGAGCACGGAGACGAGCTTGCTTGTCGAGGCGGCGCAGGCCGGCTTGATCGCAGGCACGGTGCCGACGAAAGGAATGGCAAATCGCTCGCGCAGGCGCGGCAGCACAAGCGTCGAGGCGGTGTTGCAGGCCACCACCACAAGATCGGGCCGCTCGCGCAGGATCAATCGGCCGAGAACCGAGAGCACCCGCGCGGAAAGATTCGCTTCGCTATGCAACCCATAGGGAAAGACCGCGTCATCGGCGGCGTACACATAGCGCGCGTCCGGCCGGGCGGCGGCGACCTCGCGAAACACGCTCAAGCCGCCAAGGCCGGAGTCGAAGACAAGGATGGTGGGCGGGGAGGGCATGCGTTGAACCGTGTCCACGAAAATACCCCATTTCCCCTCTCCTCGCTTGGGGAAGAGGGTGCTGGGCGAACGCAGTGAGGGTGGAGGGAGAAGGGTTCTGCACCTGCCCTCTCCCGGCTCGCGTTTCGCCGACCCTCAACGCTCACCACCTTCTCCCGCATGCGGGAGAGGGGACGATTACCTTGCCGCTTCCAGCTTCTCGCGGTCGAAGCCGGCGATGCGCTGGTAGCGTTTCAGCAGCGCGGCAAGTTCTGCCTGGCTGATGACGTCATCAATGTGGCGGAACGGTTTGTCGCCGGTGCGCTTGTAGACCTCCTGCAAGATGGCGTCGGGTGGATTGGTGCGGTTGGTCAGCACGACTTCGCTGGTCGGGCCAAGGCGCTCGGCTTCGTAGGCCTTCAGCGCAGCCACGGGATCGGCGTGGCGGCTGAGGCAGCGAGCGAGCGCTCCGCCGTCGATAATCGCCTGCGCCGCGCCGTTGGCGCCGCGCGGCAGCATGGGGTGGGCAGCGTCGCCGAGCAGGGTGACGCGGCCGTGCGACCAGCGTGGCAGCGGATCCTGATCCACCATCGGATATTCGAGAATCTGGTCGGCGGCGCGGCACATGGCCGGCACGTCCAGCCAATCAAAATGCCAGTCCGCGATCGCGTCGATGAAGTCCTCGACGCGGCCGTTGCGGTTCCAGTCGCGCTGCGGCAGCGGCGCCTCCTGTTCGATGTCGCAGACCCAATTGATGAGCTGCCGACCCTCGGCGTCGATATTGTTGCGGATCGGGTAGATCAGCACCTTGGCCGGCTTGTGCCAGCCCACGCGCACGAAGGTGGCGCCGTCGAGGAACGGCTTCCAGCGGGTCACACCGCGCCACATGTTGAGGCCGGAATAGCGCGGCGGGCCTTCGTCGGGGAAGAACTGCTTGCGGATCACCGAATGGATGCCGTCGCAGGCCACGATGACGTCGGCGCGCTGCGCGGGCAGCTTCTCTTTCGTGACGCTATGCTCGAAATGGGCGACCGCTTCGTGCTCGTTCTGCTCGACGCCGATGCAGCGCGCGGCCGTGACGATGCGGTCGCGGCCAAGGCGGGCGATGCAGGCTTCGAGCAGCACCATCTGCAAATCGCCGCGGTGGATGGAAAACTGCGGCCAGAGGTAGCCGGCATTCAACCCGCAGGGATCGCGGTAGATGAGTTGGCCAAAACGGTTGTAATAGGCCACTTCGCTGGTTACCACGGCGACGCGGGCGAGCGCGGGCTGTAACCCGAGTTCGGCCAGCTCCCTCGTGGCATGGGGCAGCAGGTTGATGCCCACCCCAAGTGGTTTGATCGCGGGCGCCGCTTCATAGACGCGGCAGGAGATTCCGGCCTGGTGCAGGCGCAAGGC